>NZ_JBIUVD010000036.1:0-57492 GCF_044742785.1 Streptomyces sp. NPDC087844
CCCGCGGAGCGGGTACCACATCGCTGCGCGATGTGCAAGGGAACGCGGTCGCTGCGCTCCCGCTGACCCATGCTGCGCATGGGTGCCTCCTTCCGCTGCGCTCCAGGAGGCGGTGGGGCCTCTAGTCCGGGAGTTGGGGGAGCGCGGGGCGCTCCCGGCGGGTCCGCTGCGCTCCCCCGCCTGACGGTCCTTCCGGCTGCGCCTCCAGAACCGTTGGGGCCCGCTGGCGCGGGCCTGGCTGGCTACCAGGAAGGGGGGTGCTCGTTCGTGTGGTTCTAGTGTATCGCGTGCATCAAGTTAATGCAGCATGTACCTTTGGCGGAAACACGGGACACCCCTATTTGGCTTCTGGAGGAACACTTGGTTGGGCAAGCTCTTCGCGCGGAAATCTCTCGTCATAGCTGGGGCGAGATGGCGTGCGGCTGTGGAATGAGTGCCAAGCATGTCCCGGGCGATTTCCTTACCGCGTTGAGCGGGACTCCCCCTGAGCGAGTAGGCGAAGGTTGGGCGGACAACCACGTGTACGTCCAGTCCAACCTGATGATGCCGGCCGTGGCCGCCGCTTCCATGGTGGCTGCCGCTCTGACTGACCCCCTGATACCGCTCATGTGGCGGCGCAGCCTGATCCAGGTGCTGAGTGCGCTGTGTTCCGGGGAGCAGGACGCTGCCGCGCAGGCGTGTCGTGAGGCTGCTCGGGGGTGCAAGTGGTCGTTGTACGAGGAGATCGGCTCCGGGCGCATGGTTGATGCCGCCGCGTATGCCTTCGAGTTGCTGACGGCCTTGCCTGAGGAGAAGGAAAGGCTCGGGTTCTTCCAGGAAACGTTCCGGCTGAACCTGCCGCAGGATCTCCACCCGGAAAACTTTGACGTGCGCCGTACCGACTGGTGAAAGGATCCTGACGATGCAGAGGATCGCGCTCCGAGAACATCAGGTAGATCAGAAGACAAGTTTCCGAAAGTGGGTAGGATTCCCTGCAAGGTCATCTGTGCCACCGCAGGGTGCCCGGGGCACGATCGTCTCCGCGACCGGCTCAGGCAAGACGATCACGGCCGCCGCGTGTGCTCTGGAGTGCTTTCCAGGCGGGCGAATCCTCGTCACGGTCCCGACCCTGGACCTGCTCGTGCAAACCGCCCAGGCGTGGCGCTTGGTGGGTCACCAGGCCCCGATGGTCGCCGTGTGCTCGCTGGAGAACGACGCGGTGCTCAACTCGCTGGGGGTGCGCACCACCACCAACCCGATCCAGCTCGCCCTGTGGGCCGGGGAGGGGCCGGTCGTCGTGTTCGCCACGTACGCCTCCCTCGTGGACCGCGACGACTTCGACGACCCGATGGGCCAGGGACGCGTTCGCGGGCCATTGGAGGCCGCCCTGGCGGGCGGAGAGCGCCTGTACGGGCAGCAGATGGACGGTTTTTCGCTCGCCATCATCGACGAAGCCCACTCAACCGCGGGCGATCTTGGCAGGCCATGGGCGGCGATCCACGACAACGCCCGCATCCCCGCCGACTTCCGGCTCTACCTGACCGCGACCCCGCGCATCCTCGCCGCGCCCCGGCCGCAGAAAGTCGCGGCCAGCGAGGAACTCGAGATCGCGTCAATGGGCCAGGACTCGGAAACCTACGGGCCGTGGCTGGCGGAGCTCGGGCTCTCGGAGGCGATCGAGCGCGAGATCCTCGCCGGATTCGAGATCGACGTCCTGGAGATCCGCGCCCCCTCCCCCCTCCTCGGGGAATCGGAAGAGACACAGCGAGGCCGGCGCCTCGCTCTGCTGCAGACCGCACTCCTGGAGCACGCCGCAAGGTGGAACCTACGCACCGTCATGACGTTCCACCAGAAGGTCGAGGAAGCCGCCGCGTTCGCGGAGAAGCTGCCCGAGACCGCAGCCGAGCTGTACCTGAATGACGCCTCCGACGAGGACCTGGCGGCCGCGGACCGGCTCCCCGCGTCCTCGATCGACGCGGAGTTCTACGAGCTGGAGGCCGGCCGCCACGTACCCCCGGACCGGGTGTGGTCGGCGTGGCTGTGCGGCGACCACCTCGTCAGTGAGCGGCGCGAGGTTCTGCGGCAGTTCGCCAACGGCATCGACGCGGCCGACCGCCGGGTCCACCGCGCGTTCCTCGCCAGCGTTCGCGTACTCGGAGAAGGCGTCGACATCACCGGCGAGCGGGGAGTCGAAGCCATCTGCTTCGCCGACACCCGCGGCTCCCAGGTCGAGATCGTCCAGAACATCGGCCGCGCGCTCCGCCTCAACCGCGACGGCTCCACGAAAGTCGCACGGATCATCGTGCCGGTGTTCCTGGAGCCGGGCGAAGACCCGACCGACATGGTCGCCAGCGCCTCGTTCCGCCCTCTTGTAGCGGTCCTCCAAGGACTCCGCAGTCACGATGAACGACTCGTCGAGCAGCTCGCCTCCCGCGCCCTCAGCAGCGGGAAGCGCAAGGTGCACGTCCAGCGCGATGAGGACGGACGGATCGTCGGGGCCGTCGGCGGCGAGGACCAGGAGCAGGACGACACTGACGCCGCTGCCGAATCGGCCCTGCTCCACTTCTCCAGCCCGCGCGACGCGTCGACCATCGCCGCGTTCCTGCGCACCCGGGTCTACCGGCCTGAATCCCTGGTGTGGCTCGAGGGCTACCAAGCCCTCCTCCGCTGGCGGAAGGAGAACAAGATCACCGGCCTCTACGCCGTCCCCTACGACGTTGAGGTCGAAGTCGGGGCGACCAAGGCGTTTCCGCTTGGGCGCTGGGTCCACCAGCAGCGGAAAGCCCTGCGGGCAAGTGAGCTGGAGGAGCGGCGCCAGACCCTGCTGGACGCCCCCGAGGCCGGGATGGTCTGGGAACCGGGCGAAGAAGCCTGGGAGAACAAACTCGCCGCGCTCCGGTCCTACCGCCGTGCCACCGGGCACCTCGCCCCACGCCAGGACACGGTGTGGGGCGAGGGCGAGGCAATGGTGCCGGTCGGCCAACACCTGGCTAACCTCCGGCGGAAGGGCGGGCTGGGGAAGGACCCGGAGCGGGCGGAGAAGCGCGCGAAGCAGCTGGCTACGGTCGCCCCGGACTGGAACTGCCCGTGGCCGCTGGACTGGCAGCGCCACTACCGCGTCCTCGCCGACCTCGTCGACGCCGACGGCCACCTCCCCGACATCGCGCCGGGCGTCCTGTTCGACGGCGACGACCTCGGACGATGGCTCGTGCGGCAACGCCAGGCAAGCACCTGGGCGCAGCTGTCCACCGAACAAAAGGAACGGCTGACCGCGTTGGGCGTGCAGCCTGCTGAGGCCCCGTCTCCCAGCCCGGCGGCCGCGCGTACGGCGAAGGGCCCGAGCAAGGCCCAACAGGCATTCCAGCGCGGCCTGGCGGCCCTCGCACAGTGGGTGGAGCGGGAAGGCACGGAGCGGCCCGTGCCGAGGGGGCACAGTGAGCAGATCACAGTCGACGGCGAGGCCGAACCGGTGATCGTCAAACTGGGCGTATGGACATCGAACACCCGGGCAAGGCGCGACAAGCTCAGTGCCGACCAGCTCGCTTCACTCGCCGCGCTGGGCATGGACTGGGCGTAGGAGAAAAAACACGGACTAACGGCCGAGGATCTGGCTACCACCCCCGTCGGCTTGGTCTTGTTACACCGTTTCCACCGTTGCAGCGTCCACCCATCTGGCGAGGATGCTGAAGGCGGCCAGGTGCTCCAGTGCCTCGTTCTCTTCGAGTTCTTCGCCTTCTTCGTGGGCGATTGGATTCCTGATGGCGGAGTAGACCCCTCGGGCGAAGTTGCCAGCCCCGTCGTGCCGGTTCTTGAAAGTGTCGCCTCCGTCGTCAGTGCTCAGCCGGAGGCGCGGGTGGCCGGGAGCGGGAGCGTTGGTGGAGAAGGCGTCACCAAGCAGCCTGGCCTCTGATGCGTCCCGGCGGCCAAGCTTGGCCTGCGATTGAGCGTTGACCGCCCGGGCTGCGGCACCGATTGCCTCACGGAAGTGGCCGCTGCTCCATAGGCCAGCGACGCTGCCCCACACCCACGGGTGCAGCGTGGCCGCGTCCAGTTGGGGAGCGCCGCTTCCCAAGTTCTCCTGTAGTTCCTGTTCGGCTTCTAGCAAGCCGATCGCGCGGTTGGCTGCCTCGCGGTGGCGCCACATCGGCCTTCTGGCCTCTTCCCAGTCGGCAGTCCGCCACGAGGGAAGCACCCTGTCCAGGATCTGTTCGGCGATCTGGGCTGCGGCCTGTACGTCATCCTTCGGGTTAACGAATTGATAGCTACCAGCGGAGATCACTCCTGGCGGGGGGCCGACATGCTTGACGGCTGCGATGGCAAGGAATCTCTTGAGCTTTGCGATCGCCCATTCCCGGTTCATTTGCGTCATGCGCCAATACTCCTCTCGCCTCTGACACTCCGGGCAGGAATGAGCCCGGTGGGCGTGAGCCCGGACTTCAGGTCCTGTCCGGTTTCCGGGCAGGACCTGATTCAAACGGTCTTGTTTTCAGCCCGTCTCGTCATCAATAAGGCCGTAGGGCGGCTCTGCCTCGTCTCGGCTGAAACGAACGATCACACGGTCCTCGATCAGCTCAGGTGGGCTGTTGTCGGCGACGATGACCTGTGCCCCGTTGCCATGACGTGCCAGCCATTGTGTGAGGTGCCGATAGAAGTCGTCGGTGCTGACAGCGTCTGCGATGAGGGTGTCGCGGCCGGTGCCGTGTCCGAGATTCTTCTGCGGGCTGTCGATCATGAGGAAGCCAGGATGCGCTGCCCCGCTCTCGAAGGCAGTTTCGAAGACGGCCAGTTGCCAGGCGAGGGTGATGAGCGTCCTGGCTCCTGAAGATGCCACCTGGTAAGGCTCACCGCGCACACAGGGAGTCAGGTCGTTCGCCACGAGGGCTTGACTCAGTTTGGGGTAATGCCACTCAGCGAGGAGGCGGCCAAACCGGGTGCTGATCTGCCGGAGCACCTCATTTCGGTCCTGAGTGGCGTCACCCAGTTGCGCAAGTTCTTCACGCAGATGACCCAGGTTCGCCTCTTGCCGGCTCACGAGTCCAGCCCGCTTGGCCAGGCCTTCTTGCAGTTTGGACGCAGTATTCAACTGGTCGATCTGACGCGTGGCTACTTCTTTGCGACGATGCAACTCGTCTCGAGCCACCAGGAAGGTGGAGACGGTTGGTGAGGTGGCTTCGTCGAGGGCTTTCGCCGCACGCTGTTCTTCCAAATCGACAATCTGAGCCCGCTGCCTGGCAGAGGACAGCGAGGAATCCAGTTCCTCGATGTATGTAGTGATCTCTTTGAGCCGGGCCTTTGTCGAACGGATCTCAGCCGCGACGTCCAGCTGCTCAGATTCCGCGCTGATGTCGCTGTTCGCAGCTGCACCGAGGGTCAAATTCGGCGCTTGCGGCAAGTCGTGGTCACACATGCTGCAGTGCCCATCGATGACTTGGGGCGAGACCGACAACGGGTTTAGGCAGGCGGGACACGTGCGAACGCGGAGCGGGTCGAACAGCTGCCGCGCTTGAGCGAGCATGCCGAGTTTGAGGAGGTCGTCGGCGTATTGGGCGCGCAGGGGAAGCATGCGTGCAAGCTGTGTTTCTCGGTCACGCAGAACTGCAGAGGCCGTGCGGGCCTCTTGTGCAGCGCGCCGGTGAGTCTGGCGGAGCTCTTCGGCGAAGCTGGTGGCGGCATGGGCTCGCTGGTCCAGTTCTTCAAGCTGCGCGGTGATCGACGCCAACTGGCGCTCAGCACCCAGGCGGGTCTGGGGATCGGTGGCTGGTTCGCTGTCTTGTTCGGCGACAAAGGCGGTGGCTGCGGCTAGCTCGGCACGAGCGCGGTTGAGACGTCCCTCGAGCTGTTTGATGCGTGAGCCGAGTTCCACGGCGCGGTCGTCGTGGACACCGAAGACGACGTCGACGACCTGGCGCAGCTTGTGCTTGCGCGGAGGGCTGTTTTCGAAGAGGAAGTTCTTGTCGGCGACCCGTTCGTTGGGGAGGAAGGTCAGCCACATCAGGTCGCGGATGCTGAGCGGGTCGGTACGTGATTCCGCATCGGTTGGCGCCTCCCGTAGCTCTACGCCTTCCAGATTGCAGTGGCTCAGTAGGAGAGTGGAGAGGCTTTGGGGGTCGCCTGCGGGGGCGAGTACCTTCCGTTCTGCGACAGCCGGGGATGGCTGATCCAGTCGTCCGCGGCGGACGAAGGCCACAGTGGAGGGCTCGCCCACAGCCCGTTCGATGACGTGGGTATCGCCGGAGAGCTCGACTTCCAGCAGGGCCGAGCGGACCTTGCGCAGCACTTCGGGGTGTCTGGGGTGGTTCTTGGCGCCGAGACCGTAGGCGACGAACTCCAGAACGGCTGTCTTACCCGAGCTGAAGGCTCCCGAGATCACAGAGAGATCTTGGATGCGCCCTTCCGAGGTGAAGTCGATGTCGTAGTTGCGACCGATGCCCACCAGGCGCAGACGTCGTACGCGGATGCCATGTGTTTCGGTCATCGGTCATCCTCCGCGAAGGGCTGCTCAAGTGGCTGAAGTACCGCCCGGCCGCGGTCCACGGTTGCAAGGACACTGGCGAGAGCCGAGGCGGGCCGGTTGCTGCCGTCGACCCGCAGCCAGCCTGCGGTCTCCTTGCGCAGGCGGGTGTCACTGAGCCGCCGTAGCTTTCCGACGACCATCTCGGCTGCGGTGGTGAAGGATCTGGCGTAGGTCGTGGTGAGGTGAGCGCTCAGATCGCGTCCGGCAGAGGTGATGCGGTAGACGAGTCCCCCCTGCTCATTCGCGGCACTGCAGCATCCGTAGGCCACCAGCAGGCTCAGGTCATGCTGAATTCGCTCACGGCGGCTGGTGAAGCGCTGTCCCGAGGACGCGTAGGACAGCACCCGCGGGTCGAAGCCTGCCAGACGCAGCAGGGACGCCTCCCGGCTGTCCGGCTCCACCACCAGGAAGGGGTTCGCGGAGAGGAAGTCGTAGTAGGCGATGCGCTCCAGGTTCGCGCCGGGCGGCTTCTGGTTGGCCATGGCGTTCATGAGAAGAAGGAGCTGTGCCAGCCGGAACTGGACTTCGTCCTCCGGCATGACTACCGGACGGTCGGCGTCCACGGCGACTCCTCTTCATCGGTCGGGGGCTCGTGCTGGGGCTGCTGGATGGGCGGATCGGTTTCGGGGTGCGCGGCGGCAACGGTGCGCCAGTGCTTGACCCAGCCTGCCTTTCGGTTGTCCACGAGCCGGTGAACCAGGCCCCACGCGTGCGCTACCTCCAACCTCAGCTGCTTGGGCAACTGAGGGTGCTCCGTCCGTACATCAGCCCAGACCAGACTGTGCAGCTTGCGCAGACTGTCGTCAGCGCAGCACTCGTTGAAGCGGGTCTCCCACACGCCGTGGAGAGTCGCATCGGTGGACACCAAAGCGTTGACCTCCGACGGCACGCCCTTATGGGCAATCTCGCGCGCGACCAGGTCCGCATTGAAGAACTGACGCTTGGCACCATCGAGTTCAAGGTGGCCGGCCTCCCTCATCTGCCTGACGAAGAGCGCAGAGTCGAAGGCAACCGCCTTGTCCTCGTCCACCTCCAGAACGGAGCGACTTTCCTCGGCGGCGGGAGGCACTGCCGTGAACGGTTCGTAGTAGGCGCGGCGCACATGATCAGCTTCCGGAGCCCGCAGTCTGACCGTCAGCTGCGTCTCGTCCCACAAGTCGATGACCAGGTTGTGGGCACGTTCCTGGGTTCTCTTCCACGTGTCCCACCACTTCGCGGTCGGCCCGTCCATGCTGGAAGGAATACACAGGATCCACATCTTCACCGTGTGCCCGTGCTCAGCCGCCTGTTTGATCACCGACTGGAACGACTCTCGGATCGTTCTCTGGTGCGAGGTGCCCGCCGTGACAGGGTGAAAGTACTTGGACTGCCAGACCGTGATGGAGCCGCCCAAGTCGCCGGCGAAGGCATCGATGCCCCAGTCACCCGGGTTGGCCGCGATGGTGCGCGCCCCGGGCATTGTGGCGTTCGCCAGCTCAATGATCATCTTCTCGAAGTCGTCCCGGGCCCCGCCCGATCCACCCGTACGGAGCTGATGGGCCACAAAACTGATCGGCGGCAGACCAGCCGCCATCGCAATGCGTTCCGGCACGCCACCCCCCGCAGGCACCAAACCCACCAGATGCAGGCGGTGCTCTTCTCGTAACGCAAAGTAAAGGACGACGTTAACGCCGATCAACTCTCCCGATCAATAGGAATGGCTCCACCATCTAAAGCTCTGCGCATCGTCCCCGCCGAAGGCGTCGTTGGCGAACCGAGCATGTACGTCTGCCCTAATCGCCGCCGATCGGCTCCCTCGCTCCGTCACGCCGCCGGCTACCCCCACTTCCGCCCTGTCCGAGCGAGCAGCGCGGAGGCCCTTGCCGACGCGCAACCAACCAGACCAGCGCCCCGATCCCCTGAGGCTCCCCGCCCCCTTCCCGTCTCCTCATTTCTCGGCCTGGTGGGGTGTGGGGGTGTGCAGAGGGGGATGTCGGCCCCTCTGGTCGGGCTCTACCGGCCTGGTGACCTGCGGCTACACCGTCAGGCGCCTGAAGGGGTGCGGACAGTTGTCGGCGGGGTTGTGGGCACGGTCGGTGGTGGTGTTCTCGCATCGTGACCGTGGTCGGTCCTCCGTGGTCGCCAGACCGGTCGGGGCCAGCTGCTGCCGTGGCAGACAGGTGCGGCGCCGTGAAGGACGGCGTTACCCGAACTGCAGCGAAGGTACGGCGATTGGTAAACGTGGACGCGGGTGGCGGGCCGTCCACCGTGGTGCAGCTGCCCGACAAAAGACCAGGCTCTTCTGGATCCTGCAAGTGGGTGGACGTAGTGGTGCGCTGAGCCTCGAGGTTGGCGTGGGTGCTATTGGCCGTTGCCTGATGACGAGTTGGCCGTCTCGATACCCCGCAGGCTCTGCAGCCAGCGGATCAGTCCGAACATGGCGATTCCGCAGCCTGTGACCCAGCTCCATCCCTCTGTCAGCAGCACGTGAAGGCCGTCGCGCTGCACGATGTAGATCACCAGTAGAGCTGGTGGTATGGCGACAGCGGTGTCACGCATGCATTTACGGGAGAGCATCCAGTCCACCGGCTTCCACAGTCCGGACAGGAGGTCGTGAGCGCGCATGCGCACGGCGGCGATGAGGAATCCTGCAGCGTGCCTTCTCTGCTCCGGCCAGGTCAGTGTGAGCCCTTCTTCAGGCGAGCCCGTCAAATGGTCTTCCCACTGGCTGGTGTCCCGTTTCGTGCCGGCGATACGGGTAGCCCAGGCCCTCATGGTCCAGGCAGCGGATGAACCGGTGTCGCGTGGGCGGGCCGCCTTCTGCGCGCGGCGGTGTGCGGAGACGAAGTACGTGGCCGAGACGACCACTCCCGTTCCCACGACCCATCCGTAGGCCACTGGAAATGAGAACGAGGGGAGCGGGAGTCCCGCGAGAAGCGCAGCGGCCCCGATGCCGGCCGAGGCCAACAAGGTGGTGTTGACGATCTGGCCCCCAGAGACCGTGATGTCCGTTGTCATTCGGTCGACGAGACTTGCCGGCGGAGGCTCTTCGGACACTTCGACGAGAATACGAGCACCATGAGCGTCCAGCGCGACAACCAGGTACAAGCCGGCCGAGGAACGTAAGACGACAGCGCGACAGTCCTGCAGCAGTCGTCCGGTCGCTCGCTTGCTCACCGCCATGTCCACTTCCTGGAGCAGGCTGCGACGTTGCGCGGACAGTGGAAGGTGGTGCTTCATGACCTGTCGCGCGCGTCGGCTCACCCGTACCTGCGCTGTCCGCGATGACGTACTCACGCAGAACCCCCCGCGAGGTGCAGCTTGAACCGGCGGGCCTGGCGGGCTTCCAGCGCGGCAGTCGCCTGGCTGCGGCCGAGCCCGGTCAAGTCGTAGTAGCGGCGCGCCGGACGGCCAGGATGCGGACTGTTTTCAGTCCGGCTCTCCACCCACTTCCGCTCCTCCAGGCGTTCCAAGATCGGATACACCGTTCCGGGTCCCAGATCCGCCGCGCGACAGATGCTCAGCCCCCAGGCGGGGGCATCAGTCGTGGAGGCGAGCAAGACCTCCAGGACCCCAATGGTCGGCTTCGTCAGCCGCAGTGCACTCATACCCACAGTCGACCATGTATCGAGAACGAAAGGTGGCTGGATGGGGAAACTGGCCGCGCCGGAGGCAAATCTTCTGCGGCTTCGCCACCCGGCCGGCCTCGGTCAGCAAGGGGCGGCATCGCGGCTGCCTGTCGGAGGCGTTCGTGCACGCCCGGGAAGACTTCCTGGAGATACTCCCTCGGCTGGAGAGCAGAGCCTGCCACGGGCGATCACTGGCTGACCAAAGCTTCGTTGTACGGCTTCCAACTGGGTGACCTAGCGGTATGGCCATCAGCGGAGGTGCTCGTCCAAGGTGGGGCCGGTGAGCGACAAGTACCCCATTGAGATCGCTGACGAGATGCGCCAGGCCATGGACACGGCGCGGCCGCGAGGGCCTGCAGAAGGACCTGCACACCCTCGCGGCCAACATCCGGGCCGACGCCGAAGGCCGGTACGACGGCGCGGAGCCCGGGTGGCAGGCCGGAGTCGAGTGGACGCTGCTGTGGATCGAAAACACCGCCAGCCAGCTGACCGAGGGCAGTTCATAACCAGCAGGACAGCATCAGAGCTCTTCTTGGAAGGGATCCGGTATGACGTGGATGCTGCCGGAGCCGATGCTGAGCACTCCCGTACCCCGGCCTGATCTGCGGCCGGGCTGGGCGGGTGAGCCGAAGTGGGACGGCTTCCGCGCCCAGCTCGCCGTGCACGCGGGCGGGCGGGTGCTGCTGCGCTCGAGGCAGGGAACGGACATGACGGCCTCGTTCCCCGAAATCCGGGCCGCGGCGCTCGCGCAGCTGCCGGCGGACACCGGGCTCGACGGTGTTATGTGACCTGCGCGTATGTCTCAGCGGGTTGGTGTCTCACCTTCCGGGGCCCCGGGATGACGCGGATGTAGGCCCAGTTCTCGTATAGCTGCATCCAAGTGGCGAGTAACGCTGAGTAACTACACGGGTTGCGGTCGCGCTACTGAAGGCGGGCGTAGGGCGCGGGCAGGTCACTCTCCGAGGGCGCTGACGCGGTTTTCGTACTCGCGGCGGACCCTGCCAACCCAGCTACAACCGCCCGTCGATCCAGCCACTCACCGGTGACGCCCTGCCCGTCTGGTCCGGTGAGAAACCGGCGGCGTCAGCGACGCCAGCAGTTCCGCCGCCCGGTCTCCGGCCGGGCGATCTAAAGGATCATGCAGGTGGTGGCCTGGGCGATCAGTTGGGTCCTTCGGCTACATGGATCAGTGGCCGTGCACACCGCGGCGTGGGCCTTCATGGACGAAGGTGTGGCCAGGGGGGGGCTGCCCTCCTGTTCCGTTGCCCTACATCGGCCGTAGCGGCGATTGGAAGTCGCCAGTGGGTCCGAGCGCCCTGCTGATCGGTACGCCGATTGCTGGTCTGCCGGGCTCGCTTGGCGCACCGTCCTGTTTCCAGTGCGATCGGATCGGGTACTCAGTGCCGGGTCGTGGAAGCCCGCTACGAAAGTCATGAAACTCTTTCGAGGGATGTTTGCGGAACGAGGGAGAGGATCGGTGTGTGCGCACACGAACCAGCCCGGTACTGGTGACTGACGCGGGGTCATCGAGCCTGCGTCTGACGGTCTTCGGGGACGGTGGTCAAGTCCTTAACGAACACCACAGTGACTCTCCGCCTGACGAGGGGGCAACCGGATCGCTGCGGCAGTTACTGAAGGAAGGGCCGGCTCCTGCAGCTGTGGGTCACCGCATCGTCCACGGCGGATCGGAGCTGCGCAGCCACACACTGCTTGACGACGATGTGCGTGCCCGCCTGGACCGGGTGGCAGACCTCGCGCCGTTGCACGTCCCGCAAGCATTGACCGTTCTGGATGCGGCTCGGGACCTACTGCCGGGAGTTCCCCACGTCGCCTGCTTCGATACCGTCTTCCACGCCGGCTTGCCAGTTGCGGCAAGGGAGTACGCGGTACCTTCCAGTTGGCGCGATGAGTACGGTCTGCGCCGCTACGGCTTCCACGGTCTGTCCTACGCCTGGGCGCTGGCCCGCACCGCTGAACTCCTCGGCCGCCGTCCCGAGCAGCTGCACCTGGTGATCGTGCACCTTGGCGGTGGCTGCTCCGCCTGCGCGGTGCGTGATGGGCGCAGCGTCGACACGACTATGGGCTTTACGCCCTTGGAGGGTCTGGTGATGAGTCGCCGCAGCGGCAGCGTCGACCCTGGCGCCCTGACCTGGCTGATCACACGGAAGAATGTGTCTGCGAACGAGATCGAGGACGCTCTGAACCACAGGTCCGGTCTGCTCGCCCTCTCCGGCACTTCGGACGATACGCGCGACCTGGTCCGCAGCCGGGCGGCCGGCGACGAGCGCGCCGCACTCGCCCTTGACGTCTTCACCCACCAGTGCCGCCGCGGCATCGCCGGCATGGCCGCATCCTTGAGCCGCCTGGACGCTCTCGTTTTCACCGGCGAGATCGGCGAGGACCAGCCTGAGGTGCGTGAAGAGGTGTGCGCCGGACTGTCTGTGTTCGGCCTCACGGGCGGCCTGCGACCACTCGTCGCCGAACGTCCCGAAATCATCAGCGAGCCCGGCGCGCGAGTTCCCGTCGTGGTCGTCCCCACCGGAGAGGCTCAGCAGATCAACATTGAGACCCGGGCTCTCTTGGCTCACCGCTGAGGCGGGCCGACGCCACCGCCACGTCGGCGTCCGGAGTTCACACAGGGCCGGACGCTTGCGGGGATATCCGATGCTTCGAAGAAGCCGAGGGATCAGGCATGACGAGAGTGCCGGTCAAACGGCGGCCACGATGTGCCAGCTCTTTTGCACGTGTTCTATGAACATTGCTCAGTCTGGGGTCGTGCGCTGCTGCCGCTCTCGCAACCAGCAGACAGCGCAGGCGTCGTGGGCAGCGGGCGAACACGCTGCTGCGCAGTCACGAGACCGGCGGGGGCGGAAGCGCGCGGCCCGCCTGCATCCGACGCCCGGTCGCACGCATCGCGGTCGAGGGAGCTGGACCTCCGTTCTCCAGGGCGGGTGCTGCGCTTGCCCAGCTCTTACACAAGCCCTCAGCCGGATCCGCCCAGCACGATCTTCCACACTCGGGTCGCCACCTGGAGGTTGAGCCGGTCCTCGACGTTCGCGAGGTCGTTGCCGCTGATGTCGCGGATGCGCTGAAGTCTGTAGCGCAGCGTGCTGCGGTGGATGGCGAGGGATGCGGCGGTCTCGTCGTAGTTGCCGCCGCAGTCGAAGTACCGGGCCAGGGTCTCCGTCATGGCGGAGTTGTGTCGGGCGTCGTAGTCGATGAGTCGCCCGAGCCACTCGCGGACGAACGCCTCCAGTTCCCGGTAATCGTTGCCAGGCCCCAGGATGCGGTAGAGGCCGAGTTCGTCGAAGAACGTCGTGCCGTATCGCTTGCGGGAGTGGCGGCGCACTTCCAGGGCGCGCTGCGCCTCCTGATAGCGCTGGGGGATGTCATCGGGGGAATCGCACCGGGCGCTCACGCCGATGGTTCCGGACGGTGTTCCCGTCTCCAGGGTGAGCGCGTCGTACAGCGCTCGGGCGTGCGGCCTCTCATCAGCGAGCAGGACCACGTTCTCGCCACGTCGGGTCAGCAGTGAGCGCATGCCCACGGCAGAGGCCGCTCGGCCCACGGTCTGCGCGAAGGAATCGTCCGTCCGGTCCGACCACTGCACCACGACGATGTAGTGGTTGCGGTGCAGGTCGTGTCCGACGGCCTCGGACCGGGCGTAGGCGCTGGTCTCGTCCGTTCCTGCCAGTAGGTCGTCGGCCAGTTCGCGGTGCAGCCTCAGTTCCACTTCGGCCAGGTTGCGCAGGTGCGCCAGCTCCGGGGCGAGCGACGTGGCGGCCTGTTCCAGCGCGAGCACGGTGTGCTCGTCTGCCTCGCCGTGGGGGTCGACCAGAGCCAGCGTGCCCAGGATCTCGCCGTGCGGGCGGACCAGAGTGATCAGTCGGTCCTTGATCCGCGCCGGCCCGGCCTCCCGGCCAACGGCGTTCAACAGTTCGTCCTGGCGCACGGGGTCCGGTTCCGGATAGGGGTCGGGTCGGCTGGGGCCGGCCCAGGACCTCAGCCGGCCGAAGCGGTCCTCGACCAGAGCGGGGAGTCCAGTCAGCCCGTGCAGGGCGTGGGTGACGGCCTCCTCTGCATCGCCCGAGGCAGCGACTTTGGCCATGCGTGCGTGAACGGTTCGCCGGTACGCCAGCTCAGCTACGACGGCGATCAGCTGCCGCTGGAGGGTTGCGCGTTCCTCCCTGAGCCGGTCCAGCTCCAGGACCGCCTCGCGACGGCGGCGGTGTGCGACCGCGACTGACAGCGCAGCAGCGGTGTGCCTGACGAGTGTGGCGAGCAGGAACCGCTGGGCTTCGGTGGGCCGGGAGCGGGACGTCACTACAAGGTAACCGTGGAGTCCCTCAAGTCCGCGCAGTCCCAGGGCCCGGCCCCGGGGCCTGCCGGGCACGGTGACAGGACCGTCCTGTCCGGCCAGCTCCCGCACCCTCCGGCCCACGGCCAAGGCATGATTCTTCCGGTTCCTCGGGCTGGGGACGAGGTCACCGTCCGCTTCGAGGTAGCCGGCCTCGGCGCTGTACGGCCCGATGGCGGCTATGTGGTCCATGGCCAGGCGCAGGATCTCGCTCTCATCCGGGGTGTCGAACAGGGTGCAGGACAGCAGCGTGAGTTCGTGGAGGGCGTGGTCGGTGGGGGGCTGAGCAGGGCGGTGGGGCTCTCCGCGCGCGGCCGCGGGGGCCCGCCGGGAGCTGTCCCGCGACATACTGCCCTCTCGGTCGGAGCGGTACAGGTTGTGCGACCGGCTCCTGGCCATGGGATCACTCCCGAGCCCTCAGAGGGCGAGACGAGCGGTGTTTCGGCCACCCGCTCGCGAACCACCCCGTGCGATATATCCGTATTTCCACTCTAGTGCTCCTAGGGTGACCGGGCTCGTGAACTTCTGGCCGGCCAGGCGCAGGCGTGGAACCACGCGGTTCGCCATGCTGGGATGCGTTCGAAGTCCTCCGCGTGCAAACCGGCACCAGGGGCAGGGCGACGCCGGAGCTGAATTACACGTCGGCTGCCCTGTACGAGGCGCACGGTCTGCCTGTTCGGGCCAGTGAACCGGCTGAGCCCCGCCGCGTCGGCCTTGTTCCTCGCGCTTGCGGCTGTTCGGCATTCTCTTGCTGTTGCGCGCCGTGCTGGTGCGGTTGCCGGAGTTGTACTTCGCTCCGCTCGACGAACCCGAGCCGGTGCGAGGTGGTCGCGGCGACGCAGTACCTGGCGCCGCGGGCCATTCGCGGAGGTCCTATCCGTACCTGAACGAAAGTGAACCGGGAATCGGCGCAGGCCGCACCACCGGGAGGAGTTCCTCATGGCCAGGGCAGTGGGTATCGACCTGGGTACCACCAACTCGGTGATCGCCGTGTGGGAGGGTGGCGAGCCGTCCGTTGTGCCCAACACCGAGGGCAACCGAACGACACCGTCCGTGGTGGCCTTCACCGACACCGGGGAGCGCCTGGTGGGCCAGATGGCCCGGCGCCAGGCGATCCTCAACCCCAAGGGCACCATCTACTCGGCCAAGCGATTCATCGGCCGGCACTTCGATGAGATTTCGGACGAGGCGAAAGCGGTAGCGTACGACGTCGTCGAAGGCGACGGCGGAGCGGCCCGCTTCAAGGTGCGGGACAAGCTGTACGCGCCTGAGGAGATCAGCGCACAGGTGCTGCGCAAACTCGCCGACGACGCCTCCAAGCAGATGGGGGAGCGCGTCACGGAGGCGGTCATCACGGTGCCCGCCTACTTCAACGACGCCCAGCGCACCGCCACCAAGGATGCCGGTCGGATCGCAGGTCTGGAGGTGCTGCGGATCATCAACGAGCCGACGGCTGCCGCTCTCGCGTACGGCATAGACAAGAAGGAGCACGAGACCGTCCTCGTCTTCGACCTGGGCGGCGGCACCTTCGACGTGAGCATCCTCGATGTCGGCGACGGCGTGGTGGAGGTGCGCTCCACCGCCGGGGACAGCCACCTGGGCGGCGACGACTTCGACCGGCGCCTGGTCGACCATCTCGCAGACGGCTTCCAGAAGGAGAACGGCATCGACCTGCGGAATGACCCGCAGGCGCTGCAACGACTGTTCGAGGCGGCGGAGAAGGCCAAGACCGAGCTCAGTTCTGTGACGCAGACGCAGGTCAGCCTGCCGTTCATCACCGCCGACGCCGCGGGCCCCAAACACCTCACCGACTCCGTCATGCGGTCCACATTCGAGCAGATCACCGGCGACCTCGTGGAACGGTGCCTGGAGCCGGTCCAGCAGGCAATGGCCGACGCCAAGGTCGGTGAGAGCGACCTAGACGAGGTCATCCTCGTAGGCGGCTCCACACGCATACCAGCGGTCCAGGCCCTGGTCCGCCGGCTGACCGGCGGCAAGGACCCCAACATGAGCGTCAACCCCGACGAAGTCGTGGCCCTGGGCGCCGCGATCCAGGCCGGGGTACTCAAGGGCGAGGTCAAGGACGTCCTGCTGCTCGATGTCACACCCCTGTCGCTGGGCGTCGAGACGCGCGGCGGGGTCATGACCAAGATCATCGAGCGGAACACCACCATCCCGGTGCGGCGTACCGAGACGTTCTCCACCGCCGAGGACAACCAGCCGGCGGTCGATGTGGTGGTCCTCCAGGGTGAGCGCGAGCGTGCTGCCGACAACCGCGTGCTCGGCCGGTTCCAGCTCACCGACATCCGGCCGGCGCCGCGAGGCGAACCCCAGATCGAGGTCACCTTCGACATCGACGCCAACGGCATCCTCAATGTCAAGGCGCGCGACGGGGACACCGGCAAGGAACAGGGCATCACCATCAGCGAAAGCTCCAACCTGGACCGCAGTGAGGTCGAGCGCATGGTCCAGGAGGCCGAGAGCAACCAGGGCCAGGACCGAGAGCTCCGCGAGGCTGTAGACGCACGCAACGAGCTCGACGCCGTCGCGTACCAGGTCGAGAAGCGCCTCGCCGAACTGGGCGACGCAGCCCCCGCGCACGAGAAGGCGCGCGCCGAGATGCTCGTCTCCGATGCCCGGGCGGCGGTCAAGGAAGAGGCAGGCGTGGAGCGTGTGCGGCCACTGGCCTCCGAACTCCAGCAGGTCCTCGCCGGACTGGCTGCCCAGCAGGGTGCCACCGCCACGGGAGGCCCGGGCCAGGACGCCGCCACCGGCGCTCCCCCGAGTGGTGGCAACGATGACGACGATGTCATCGACGCCGAGTTCGACAAGGGTTGAGGCCGCCATGCCCCGACACCCCCACGAACCCGAAACGGCCCCGGAAGGCGCCGCAGGCCCTCCCCGCGAGGACTCGCATGAACCCGCCCCGCCTCTCCGGCCGCAAACGACAAACGACGAAACGGGACCCGACGTGGTCGGCCCCGCACCCGCGGAGGACGAGTACACAGCCGCGATGAAGGAACTGGAGGACCGCTGGCGGCGCGCGCTCGCCGACCTCGACAACCTGCGCAAGCGTCACGCCAAGGAACTGGAGCGGGAGCGGACGGTGGAGCGTTCCCGTACGGCTGCCGCCTTCCTGCCCGTCCTGGACAACCTCGAACTCGCCCTGTCCCACGCCGACGCCGATTCGGACGCGGTCGTGGAAGGCATCCGGACAGTCCGCGACCAGGCGGTGAACGTCCTCGAACTGCTCGGCTACCCGCGGCACGCGGAGACCGGCGTCGCCTTCGACCCGGCCCGGCACCAGGCGGTCAGCGTGGTCGATGACCCCGACGTCGAGCCGGGCACCGTCGTGCAGGTGCTGCGCCCGGGCTACGGCGACGGCGATCGGCAGCTCAGGCCCGCCACCGTGACTGTCGCGAAGCGGGAGTGATCTGTCATGGCACGGGACCCCTACGAAGTGCTGGGAGTGTCGCGGACCGCGAGCCAGGACGAGATCCAGCAGGCATATCGCAAGCTCGCCCGCAAACACCATCCCGACGTCAACAAGGACCCGGCGGCGGAGGAACGCTTCAAGGACCTCAACGAGGCATACAGCGTGCTGTCCGACCCGAAGACCCGGGCACGCTACGACCGCTTCGGCGAAGACTTCCGCAAGATCCCCGAAGACTTCGACGACCGGGTCGCGGCCGGAGCGGGTGGCGGATTCCGTACCCGGCGGACCGCAGGCGCGGGCGGCCCCGGCGTCCGGTACGCCACCGGCTTCGGCGATGGATTCTCAGCCGAGGATGTCGACATCGAGGATCTGCTCGGCTCGCTCTTCGGCGCAGGCGCCGGCTCCGCAGGAGTACCGGGAGCCGACCAGGAGGCCGAACTGCCGCTCACCCTCGAGGAGGCGTACAAGGGCGGCCGCCGTACCGTCACACTCGCAGGACCCACCGGGCAGCCGCGGCGCTACGAGGTCGACGTCCCGCCGGGCGTCACCGACGGGCAGCGCATCCGGCTGGCGGGAGAGGGAGGGCGGGGCAGTGGTGCCGCACCTGCGGGCGACCTGCACCTGCGGGTGAGGATTCAGTCCCATCCTCGGTTCCGGCTGGACGGCCGCGATGTCCACGTGCAGGTCCCGGTCACCCCCTGGGAGGCGGCCCTGGGCGCGACCGTGCCGGTGCCCACCCCCGGCGGTGGCACAGCCAAGGTCACGGTGCCTGCCGGCTCGTCCACCGGCCGTCGGCTGCGGCTGCGCGGCGAGGGCATGCCGAACCCGCGCGGTGCGAACGGCGACCTGTACGCCGAACTCCGCGTCATGGTGCCACCCACGCTTGGCGACCGGGAGCGTGAACTGTTCGAGGAGCTCGCCGCGACCTCCTCGTTCGACCCCAGGAGGACGCGATGAACGACCGACCCACGGGAACGGCAGGCATCGGCCGGTCCGGTGCAGGCGACCGTCCGGTACAGCCGGTCACCTATGTCGCCACCGCTTCGACGGCTGTCCGGTATGCGCTCGTTCCCACCCCGAGACTTTCCTTGGAGGCCGTGGCCCGTCGATCGGGTCTCCATCCTGATCTGGTCCGCCGGTTCGTCGCCCTCGGGCTGGTCGACGCCGAACGCGACGCCGCCGGCCACCTGGTTTTCGACCGCGACGCCCCAGCGGCACTTGCCCGCATCCAGCGGCTGCGCTCCGGACTCTGCCTCAATTACGCATCCATCGGCCTGGTGCTCGACCTGCTCGACCGCATCAGCCTGCTCGAAACCGCCCTGCGCGCCCGCGGCACGAGGAGTGATACACCCCCATGGACATGAACCGTCTCACACAGAAATCCCAGGAAGCCCTCCAGGAGGCCCAGACCGAGGCCGGCCGCATGGGGCAGACCGAAGTGGACGGAGAACACCTGCTGCTCGCACTCCTCGATCAGGAGGACGGTCTGATCCCACGGCTGCTGCAACAGGCCGGAACCGAGCCGGAGAAACTGCGCGCGGCCGTGCGCGAGGAAGTCTCCCGCCGCCCGAAGGTCACCGGCCCCGGTGCGGCACCCGGCCAGGTCTTCGTCACACAGCGCCTCGCCGGCCTGCTCGACGCCGCTGAACGGGAGGCCAAACGCCTCAAGGACGAGTACGTGTCCGTGGAGCACCTCCTGCTCGCCCTGGCTGAAGAGGGGGCATCAACAGCCGCCGGACGTCTGCTCAACCAGGCCGGGATCACGAGGGACTCGTTCCTGGGCGCGCTGACCCAGGTCCGCGGCAACCAGCGCGTCACCTCCGCCAATCCCGAGGTGGCCTACGAGGCTCTGGAGAAGTACGGCCGCGATCTCGTCGCCGAGGCCAAGGAAGGCAGGCTCGACCCGGTCATCGGCCGGGACGCCGAGATTCGCCGCGTCACCCAGATCCTGAGCCGCAAGTCCAAGAACAATCCGGTTCTCATCGGAGACCCCGGTGTCGGCAAGACCGCCATCGTCGAGGGCCTCGCCCAGCGCATTGTCCGCGGCGACGTCCCTGAGGGCCTTCGCGACAAGATCGTGTTCGCCCTCGACTTGGGCTCCCTGGTCGCCGGCGCCAAGTACCGAGGCGAGTTCGAGGAACGCCTCAAGGCCGTGCTCAGCGAGGTCAAGGCTGCACAAGGCGGCATCTTGCTCTTCGTCGACGAACTGCACACCGTCGTCGGTGCGGGCGCCGCCGAAGGAGCCATGGACGCGGGGAACATGCTCAAGCCGATGCTCGCCCGCGGCGAACTGCACATGATCGGCGCCACCACCCTCGACGAGTACCGCAAACACATCGAAAAGGACGCAGCCCTCGAACGACGGTTCCAACAGGTCCTGGTCGACGAGCCCAGCCTGGAGGACGCTATCTCCATCCTGCGCGGACTGCGTGAGCGCCTGGAGGTCTTTCACGGCGTCAAGATCCAGGACACCGCGCTGGTCTCCGCCGCCACCCTCAGCCACCGCTACATCACCGATCGATTCCTGCCCGACAAGGCCATCGACCTCGTCGACGAGGCATGCGCCCGGCTGCGTACCGAGATCGACTCCATGCCTGCCGAACTCGACGAGATCACCCGCCGCGTCACCCGCCTGGAGATCGAGGAAGCCGCCCTCTCCAAAGAGACTGACCCCGCCAGCAAAACCCGCCTGGAGGAACTGCGCAAGGAACTGGCCGACCTCCGCGGAGAGGCCGACGCCAAACACGCCCAGTGGGAGGCCGAACGGCAGGCGATCCGGCGTGTGCAGGAACTGCGCCAGGAACTGGAGCAGGTTCGCCACGAGGCGGAGGAAGCCGAACGCGCCTACGACCTCAACCGCGCCGCCGAACTCCGATACGGCCGCCTCCAGGACCTGGAGCGCCGACTCGCAGCGGAGGAGGAGCAGCTGGCCACCAGGCAGGGACAAAACCGGTTGCTGCGCGAGGTGGTCACCGAAGAAGAGATCGCCGAGATCGTCGCCGCCTGGACCGGCATCCCGGTCGCCCGCCTGCAGGAGGGTGAACGCGACAAGCTGCTGCGCCTCGACGAGATCCTTCGCGAGCGTGTCGTCGGCCAGGACGAGGCCGTCCAGCTCGTCGCCGACGCGATCATCCGCGCCCGCTCCGGCATCCGCGACCCTCGCCGCCCCATCGGTTCCTTCATCTTCCTCGGCCCCACCGGCGTAGGAAAGACCGAGCTGACCAAGACTCTCGCCCGGGCGCTGTTCGACTCCGAGGAGAACATGGTCCGCCTCGACATGAGTGAGTACCAGGAGCGGCACACCGTCAGCAGGCTCATGGGCGCACCACCCGGATACGTCGGCTACGAGGAAGGCGGCCAGCTCACCGAGGCCGTACGCCGCAAGCCGTACTCGGTGGTGCTGTTCGACGAGATCGAGAAGGCACACAGCGACGTCTTCAACACCCTGTTGCAGATCCTCGATGACGGCCGCATCACCGACGCTCAGGGCCGCACCGTCAACTTCCGCAACACCGTGATCATCATGACGTCCAACATCGGCTCCGAGCACCTCCTCGACGGCGCGACCGCCGAGGGTGAGATCAAGCCTGACGCCCGCGCCCTGGTGATGGGCGAACTGCGCGGGCACTTCCGTCCGGAGTTCCTCAACCGCGTCGATGACATCGTGCTGTTCAAGCCGCTCGGTGAGCGGCAGATCGAACGAATCGTGGAGCTGCAGTTCGACGAACTGCGGCAGCGGCTCGCGGAACGTCGCATCAACGTAGAACTCACCGATGCGGCCCGAGAGCTGATCTCCCACCAGGGCTACGATCCGGTGTACGGGGCCCGGCCGCTACGGCGATACATCTCCCACGAGGTCGAGACGCTGGTCGGGCGCGCCCTTCTGCGCGGCGACGTCCAGGACGGCGCGACGGTCCGCGTCGACGCCGAACACGGCGAGCTGGTGGTCACCTACGACCAGCAGGAAGAGGCCCGGGAAGCGAGGGCAGCGTGAACACCACCCGTACAACGACGGTGACCTGCCCACACTGCGGGCGCGGCAACCGCATTCCTGTTGCCGCTGAGGGACGCCCCAAATGCGGCCACTGCAAGCAGCCACTGCCCTGGGTCGTCGACGCCGGCGACGACGACTTCACCGAAGTCGCCGACAACGCCGTCCAACCTGTCGTCGTCGACCTCTGGGCCACCTGGTGCGGCCCCTGCCGCATGGTCAGCCCCGCCCTTGAACAGGTCGCCCGCGACCTTGCCGGACGGATCAAGCTCGTCAAAGTCGACATTGACAAGAACCCAGGAGTCAGTCGGCGGTTCGAGGTCCAAGCAGTGCCCACGCTGCTCGTCCAAGACCGAGGCGAGACGGTGGCCCGACAGGCCGGTGCCGCACCGGCGCACGTCCTGCGTCAGTGGGTCGAACAGGCCCTGGAAGGACGGCAGACCACCGCGGGTCGGTGAGTCGGCATGGCCCGGCCACCACAAGGGCTCTCCGGTAACGAAAGGAGCCATGAAATGAGTGAAACGACATTCTCCTCCTTCGATACCATGGTGGACAAAGCCAATCGGCTCCTCAGGGACATCGAGGAAGCCAACGGCTGGCCCAAGGAACGCCGGAAACAGTCGTACGCCGCTTTGCGCGCCGTCCTGCACCGGCTACGGGATCGCCTCTCCGTCGACGGTGCGGTGCACCTGGGGGCGCAGCTTCCGACTCTGATCCGCGGCGTCTACTACGACGGATGGAAGCCGTCGGGGACACCGGTGAAACTCAGTGGCGAGGACTTTTTCCAGCGCGTCAGGGACGACTTTCCCTACGCGGTGGACGGCGGCATCGAAACGGTCGTGCGGACCGTGCTGGAGGCTCTGAAGCGCTACGTCAGCGAAGGGGAGTGGGATCACCTCAAGTCCGGCCTGCCCAACTCGCTGGCCGCCGTACTGCCGTAGCCCCACGAGAGGAGAACGTCATGGCAACGATTCCGGACCCGCACCTGGCCATGGTGCGGCCAGTGACGCCGCGTACCCCGCAGGGCTGCGAGGAGTGCCTCAGGGAGCATTCCCCATGGGTGCACCTGCGGCTCTGCCTCACCTGTGGGCACGTCGGCTGCTGCGACTCCTCACCCCTCAAACACGCCCGACGACACGCGGGCAGCGCCGAGCACCCCATCGTGCAGTCCTTCCAACCGGGAGAGGACTGGCGCTGGTGCTACGTCCATGAGGCCTTGGTCTGATGAGTACTGCCCAGCACAAGAATGGTGCCGCCCGCGAGACGCCGGACCGATACGGGGCGTTCCCGCGCCTGACACCGGAACAGCTTCAGGACCTGACCGCGCACGGTGAGCGCCGCAGGACCACGGAAGGTGAGGTGCTGTACCGGGAGGGCGAGCCCTTCCGGGAGTTCCTCGCCATCCTCAGCGGGACCGTCGAGATCCTCCAGGACCACGGCGGGCCGGAAGAGCGCACGGTGGCGGCACACGGACCCGGCAGGTTCTTGGGCGAACTGGGGATGCTGGAGGGGCAGGCGGCGTTCGACACCGCCGTGGTGCGTGAGGCAGGTGAGATCCTGGCAGTACCGGTGGAGCGCCAACGCACCTTGGTCGGCCGCGACCCCGTACTCGGCGACCTGATCCTCCGCGCGTATCTGGGCCGACGGCATCTTCTCATCGGCCTCGGCGCAGGCTTCCGCATCCTGGGATCGTGCTACTCGCGGGACACGCTGCGGCTACGTGAATTCGCTGCCCGCAACCGGCTGCCCCACCGCTGGCTGGATCTGGAGAGGGACAAGGAGGCTGAGGCGTTGCTGCGTCGGTTCTCCATCCGCCCCGAGGAAACTCCGGTGGTCCTCTGGAAGGGCGAGCAGGTGCTGCGCAATCCGAGCAACGCCGAACTCGCCAGGCTCATCGGGCTGCCCGCCCCCACGGCGGAGGCCGCCCAGTGCGACGTGATGGTCGTCGGCGCGGGCCCCGCAGGACTCGCCGCAGCCGTGTACGGCGCCTCCGACGGCCTCACCACGATTTCCGTCGACGCCGTGGCCACCGGAGGCCAGGCAGGCACCTCGTCCCGCATCGAGAACTACCTCGGCTTCCCGTCGGGCATCTCCGGAGGCGAGCTCATCGAACGCGCGGTGCTCCAGGCCCACAAGTTCGGTGCCCGCCTCATGGTCCCGGCCCAGGTCAACAGGCTCATCCCGCAGGACGACGAGTACGTAGTCACCTTCACAGACGGGTCCCAAGTCCGGGCGGACGCCGTGGTGCTCGCCTCAGGTGTCCGGTACCGCAGACTCGAGGTGCCCGGCATCGACCGCCTGGAGGGCATCAGCGTCTACTACGCGGCGACCGTGCACGAGGCCAGTCTCTGCGAGGCGGACCCGGTCGCCGTTGTCGGCGGAGGCAACTCCGCCGGACAGGCGGCGCTGTTCCTGGCCCACCACGCGTCCGGAGTCCACCTCCTCGTCCGGGGCAGCGACCTCAACGCGGACATGTCGCGTTACCTGGTGGACCAGGTGGAACGGCACCCGAAGATCGAGGTGCTGCTCCATACCGAAGTCCGGGGCGTCTCCGGGAAGGAGAAACTGGAGTCGCTGAGCGTTGAGGACAACGCAAATGGTGAGCGCGGCACGCTGCGGGCCGCCGCGCTGTTCGTGTTCATCGGGGCTCGCCCGCGCACGGAGTGGCTGAGGGGCGTGCTCGCCCTGGACGAGAAGGGCTTCGTCCTGACCGGGGCGGACGCCCAGGCTGCTGCCGACGCGACCCGGTGGGACTCGCTCGGCCGTGGTCCATTGCTGCTGGAGACCAGCCTTCCAGGGGTCTTCGCAGCCGGCGACGTCAGAAGCGGCTCGGTCAAACGAGTTGCCTCGGCCACCGGTGAAGGTGCCATGGCGATCCGCCTCGTGCACGAGCACCGGGAAAATGCCGGCAACCTGGTCCGCACCGCAGGCCCTGAAGGGCCTCGGCCGTGACCGGCCAGTCCGTGTTGTGGCACCGATTTCTCACTGAACAGACCCTCAGGTGGCTGGACACCGCCCAGGCCAGTGCCGCAGCAGTGAGTTTCTGCCCGCTTGTGCTGTGACGCGCCGTCCGGGGTCTTGGGGGGCGGGCGGCGGGCGCCCACGGTGTGCGGGTGGCGAACGAGTACCCGTACCTGAGTTCGATGATGACGAGGGCCAACGGGCTGCTGGGGATCATCCGCAGGACACGCTGCCGCCACCGTCGGGAGCGGGGCCCCCGGTCTACGCGGGCACGGACCCGGGGTGCAGTGCCACCTTGGTCCACCCGGACCGGCGCGTGTCGAAGTTCTCACTTCTCCGGGGCACCCGTCGCGGCCGCTCGTCGGCGCCACGGCACGAACACCTAGCTGGGTCGTGTATCGAAAATGGATCCGGGACACCCCGGACGCCCGTGGGAGCGAGGCCCGGGGACGGCGCCTGTCGTGCGGTTCCCGGCGCAATCAGGTACTCAGGAATGGTGAACAAGGACGCGACCGACCCCTTTGTGCATGTGCGCGGCGCCAGTGAGAACAACCTGCGGAACATCGATGTCGACGTTCCGCGGGACGCGATGGTCGCCTTCACCGGCGTCTCCGGTTCGGGCAAGTCCTCGCTCGCGTTCGGCACGCTCTACGCGGAGGCCCAACGGCGCTACTTCGAGTCCGTAGCACCGTACGCCCGAAGGCTGTTGCAACAGGTCGGCGCACCGCACGTGCAGGAAATCACCGGATTGCCACCCGCCGTGGCCCTGCAGCAGCGACGCGGGTCGCCCAGCTCGCGATCGACGGTCGGCACCATCACCACGCTGTCAAATCTGCTGCGCGTGCTGTACTCCCGCGCCGGCACCTATCCGCCCCGGGCCGCGCGGCTGGAGGCCGAGTCGTTCTCACCCAACACCGCGGCCGGCGCCTGCCCGGAGTGCCACGGACTGGGCGTCGTGCACGACGTCGCCGAGGAGCTGCTCGTCCCGGACCCCTCGCTGAGCATCCGCGAGGGGGCGATCGCCGCCTGGCCGGGCGCCTGGCAGGGCGCCAACCTGCGCAGCGTCGTGAGCGGCCTGGGGATCGACATCGACCGCCCCTGGCGCAGGCTCAGGAAGAAGGACCGGGACTGGCTGCTGTACACGGAGGAGCAGCCCTCCGTGTACATCGAGCCGGAGGAGGACCGCGTCGACTACGGCTACCAAGGCAAGTTCTGGAGCGCCCGCAAGCACGTCATGCACGTCCTCGCCGACTCCAAGAGCGAGAAGATGCGCGAACGGGCACTCCGGTTCGTCAGGAGTGTGCCCTGCCCGGAGTGTCACGGCAGCGGACTGCGGCCTGAGGCACTCGCCGTGACCTTCGCCGGACGTTCCATCGCCGAAATCAACGCGATGCCGCTCACCGATGTCGCGGCCCTGCTGCGGCCCGTCGCAAGGCGGTCCAAGGCCGACGCCACCACGTCGACCGCCCGATCCGGGGAGACGACCGAGGTCGCGGTCCGGATCTGCAGCGATCTGGTCGCACGGGTCGACGTACTGCTCGACCTGGGCCTCGGATATCTCAGCCTCGGGCGCCGCTCGACGACCCTGTCGCCCGGCGAGGCGCAGCGCCTGCGGATCGCCACTCAGCTGCGCTCGGGGCTGTTCGGCGTCGTCTACGTCCTCGACGAACCCTCCGCGGGCCTGCACCCGGCTGACGCGGAACCGCTGCTGGACGTTCTGGACCGCCTCAAGGCGGCGGGCAACTCGCTGTTCGTCGTGGAGCACGACATGGACGTCGTACGGCGGGCGGACTGGGTGGTCGACATCGGCCCCGGCGCGGGCGAGGGCGGCGGGCGCGTGCTGTACAGCGGCCCGGTCGCCGGCCTGGAGCGGGTGAGGGAGTCGGCCACGAGCCAGTACCTCTTCGGGCGCGCCGAGCCGCTCGATCACCGCCCGCGCACACCGCGCGGCTGGCTGCACCTGAGCGGCGTCTCCCGCCACAATCTGCACGACGTGTCCGTCGACGTACCGCTCTGCGTGCTGACGGCGGTTACGGGCGTGTCCGGTTCCGGAAAGTCGACGCTGGTGACGCAGGTGCTGGCGGAGGTTGTCCGCGGCCACCTCGGACTTGTACCCGAGGATCCCGACGAGGCGCAGTTGGAGGTCGACGTCCAGGACGCGTCGGGGGTCGAGTCGTTCGACCGGCTGGTCCGGGTCGATCAACGGCCCATCGGCCGAACTCCCCGGTCCAACCTGGCCACGTACACGGGGATGTTCGACGCGGTGCGCAAGCTGTACGCGGCGACGGACGAGGCCAGGGCGCGCGGCTACTCGGCCGGGCGGTTCTCCTTCAACGTGCCTGAAGGGCGGTGCGAGACCTGCCAGGGCGAAGGATTCGTCGCGGTGGAACTGCTGTTCCTGCCCGGCACCTACGCGCCGTGCCCGACCTGCCAGGGCGCCCGGTACAACGCCGAAACGCTGGAGGTCACCTACCGCGGCAAGAACATCGCGGAAGTACTGGCGCTGTCCGTCGACGCCGCCGCCAAGTTCCTGTCCGCCGTCCCGGCCGCCTCCCGCAGTCTGGAGACGTTGCGCGAGGTGGGACTGGGGTACCTGCGGCTGGGGCAGCCCGCGACGGAGCTCAGCGGTGGTGAGGCGCAACGCATCAAACTGGCCACCGAACTGCAGCGAGCACGCCGCGGCCACGCGCTCTACCTGCTCGACGAGCCGACGGCTGGGCTGCACCCCTCGGACGTCGCGCTGCTGCTGCGACAGCTGCACCGGCTCGTCGACGCGGGCAACACGGTCGTCCTCGTCGAGCACGACCTGGACACGATCGTTACCGCCGACTGGGTCATCGACCTCGGGCCGGGCGGTGGCGACGCGGGCGGGCGTGTGGTCGCGGCGGGCCCGCCGGCCAAGGTGGCGAGGGCCCGCCGCAGCGCCACCGCGCCCTATCTCGCGGCCCGGCTCGCGGGCTCCTGACGACGGCGTGAGGGAGCTGAGCACCGGTCACAGGGAGCAGGCCCCGTACTGGGAGAACGAGGAGATCTGGCCGCGCCGCCTGCACCGGCCGGCGTGAGCCAGCGTGTCATCGCAGCGCCGACGCCACCCCGAGGGCATTCTGTGGGCACTTGCGGTCGCGGGGACAGACAACGAGAAGGATCCAGTCATGCAAGCCTCGTCGCAGGGCGTCACGGTCGTGGCCCTCCTGGCGGATCCGGACGCACCGACCGAGATTGCGAAGCGCATGAGCCGGACCCTTCCTGCCCGGCTCGCCGACAAGTCTGGCCAGGGGCGACGGTTCGACATCGAAGTGATCAGTGAGCCCTTCACTTCAGGGACCGAGGACCCACCCACCTTGATGCGCCGGATCATAGACCGTGGCAGTGCGGAGAATTGGGACATCGTCGTCGCCCTCACCGACCTCCCGCTGCACTTGCACGGCCGCAGGCTCGTCGCGGATATGAGCCACGAACACGGCTTGGCCCTGTTGTCGCTACCTTCGTTGGGGGGCTTCCGGCTGCAGACGAGGGCGCGCCTTGCCGTGGAAGAAGCCGTGCTCGGCTTGGCGGGCCCGCAGCCCACCGCCCCTGAGAGGCCTCCACGAAGGCAGATGCTTCCGGAGTCCGTCGACGGCCGTCTCACACCCGTTCATCCGAGCCCGGTCGGCGAGGAGGAGAGCCCTGATCTCCGGTACGCCATCAGCGGGCCGCGCGGTTATCTACGGGTTCTCTTCGGTATGGTCCGCGCCAACCAGCCGTGGCGGTTGGTGCCAGGCCTTTCGAAAGCCCTGGCTGCCGCGCTCGCTACGGGAGCCGTCGCCACTGTGAACTCCACCGTCTGGACCCTGGCCGATTCTCTGAGCGTGCCGCGCCTCATCATCGCCACGGTCGGGTCCGTGGCGCTCATGATCGGCTGGCTGATCGTGGACGCGCAGCTATGGCATCACTCGGCACAGGGCTCGCCGGAGGCGAGGCAGAGGGCGCGGCTCTACAACGTCTCGACCGTCCTGACCGTGGGTATCGGGGTGCTCGTCTGCTACGTGGGCCTAGTGGTCATCAACTTTGTGTGGGCGCTTTTCATCCTCAACGACCAAGTGTTCGCTTCCATGACACGAGACCCGTTGAACGCAACGGACTACTGGACGTTGTCGTGGTTCGTGGCTTCGACTGCCACGGTGGGCGGCGCGCTGGGATCAGGCCTGGAGAGCGACGAGGCGATCCGAGCAGCCGCCTACTCCAAGCGCGAACAGGAACGTCGCCACATGCTCCAGGACGAGCACGATGGCTAGCTGTACGAAGACGCACAGGAGCCGAGGGCGATGGCGGACGGTGTGTCACGCCCGTCTCCTTGGCGGCGGTGACGATGACGTGATGGTGCGGTCGGTGACCGCGCTGACGGAGCGCAGATCGACTGTTCAGCAGCCCATCGGCTCCTCGGCACTTGCCGGAGCTTCGGCCAGGGGCGTCCGCAGCGGCAACCCCCTGTCCCAGGAACCGCGGCCGTCACCCTGCTGCTGGACCGTGTGGGAGGCCCTCCCGCACGACGGACGGACCAGAACCAGGCCGACGCGAGCCGGCATGGCCTCCCGCCTGGGCTCACGCCCGTGACGTGGCCGCGGGCCTTCAGGGAAGTCCTTTGGTCCGGGCTCAAAATCGAGGAGACGCGGCTGGAGCCCCTGCTCGCGCTGCGCACGGCCGTCGGTGTGGCACTCGTCATCGGGGCGGCGCTATGGCTCGGCTCCCCTGCGTACGCCGCATCTGCCGCCCTCGGCGCCTTCTCCGCGGGTGGGGCCACCTTCCAGCGCACCTGGCGTCCACGCAAGGTGATCGCGCTCGGCGCCGGCGTGGGGCTGGCGCTCAGTACCCTGGTGGGCTACCTGGCGGCGGGGCGACTCGTGACGTTCCTTCCGCTGCTGGCCCTGTGGACCTTTGTCGCGGGGCTGGCGTGGGCCGTCGGATCGACCGCTGGGATCGTCGCAGCGACGACGGTAGGCAGCATGCTTGTGACCATCACCCTGCCCACGAGCGTCGGACGAGCCCTGGAACATGCCGGGATCATCGCGCTCGGCGGAGTGGTGCAGGCCGTGCTGATCCTGCTGTTCCCGATCCGCCGATGGGGGGCGCATCGTGACGCGCTCGCCGACGCCCTGGCCGCCGTGGCGGACTACGCCCGCCAGCTCCGGCACGACCCGACCGCCCGGTTCGACCCGGAGCCCTTGATGACAGCCCGGGACGCGGCCGCCGTCACGCCGTCACAGGCTCGCACCCGCCCCGCCGTCCTCCACGGCCCTCGAGGACTTGCCGAGCGCATTCTGCCGGCCATCGCCGCGCTCGCCGACCCGGACGTCGGCGCCCCGGCTGAGGGACCTGGGAGGGACCGCGCGCGGGAGCTGCTCGACGCGGCCGCCGACGTGTTGGATGCGGCCGCCCGATCGATCCGGCGCGGCACCCCCGTCGAGGTACCGCCCAAGACTGTGGACCTCCTGCGTGGAGACGAGGAGCACGAGGTGCTCGAGGGTCCCGCGCGGCAGGCCGCCGAGAGGCTCGCGGGACTGCTCGGTGAGGCGGTGGAGATCGCTGAGTGCGGCAACGTGCGCAGAAGGACGCCCACGCAACATGGCCCCGCGGGCGCTCAGTTCCTGGTGCGGCCGACCATGTTCCGGCTGATCCCGGTCATCGTGCGGGCGGTCCGTCGTGAGCTCCGCCGCGACTCGCCCGTCTTCCGGCATGCCGTTCGGCTGGCGGCGGTAGCCACGCTCGGCTATCTCATCGCCGCCCGGCTACCCCTGGGTCACGGCTACTGGGCGCCCATCGCTTCGGTGATGGTGATGCGTCCGGACTTCCACCGGACGTACGCGCGTGCGGTCGCCCGTCTCGCCGGGACCCTGGTGGGGGTCGCGCTCGCCACCGGAGTGGTGCGGGCCCTGGGCCCGGACGCCCATGTTTTCGGTGCGCTGGCGGTGGTCTCGGCGGGCCTGTCGTACACCCTGATCCGTACCGGCTACGCCTACTCCCAGTGCTTCACTGCCGCGTACGTCGTCTTCCTACTCGGCATTGGCGGCCAGGCATGGGAACAGACAGTCCCGGAGCGGATGGTACTCACCCTGCTGGGCGGAGCCCTGGCAATGCTGGCCTACGCGGTGTTCCCTGCCTGGGAGACGCCCCGGCTGCCGGAACGGCTCGCGGACTGGCTCGCCGCCAACGGCCGCTACGCGGCCGCAGTGCTCCGCAACTACGCCGAACCGACCAGGGAACGCCGTGCCGACACGCGCAGTGCACAACTGGCGAGCAGAAAAGCGCGTGCCGTCTGGCAGGAGGCATACGACCGGGCAAAACAGGAACCGGTCCGCCCCAGGGGCCTGACTTCGCGTGAGGCGGAGGACGCACAGGAGGCGCTCGACGGGTTCGACAGGGCGGCAACGCTCATGCAGAACCACGCCCCGCAGGACGACAACCCTTCCGCCCTCGAGGCGGAGGGGCTCGCCAAGGCCCTGGAAACGGACACGGCGCAGGCGGCAGCCGACATGCGCGAGCACAGGGATCCGGACTGGGGACGCGTGGAGAAAGCTCTCCAGGCGTGGGAGGGCGCCGGTGCCCGGAGCCCAGCGCTACGGCGCGAGGCGGACCTGCAGAAGCGCGCCCTGGAGGACCTTGCGACAGCCGTAAGCCGCACCCCCCTGGAGCGCGACGTCGGCTCCGTGCGCGAGGAGCAGCGGGTGCGGGAAGCCGTGGAGGCTGAAGACGGTGGCTCAGGACCCGCGCACCGGGGTGGGTGACGTTCCGACGACGGCAAGCGTCGCGCCCTCCTGGAGAGGCAACAGTCTTCCGGCCGCGAGCCAAGCGCCCGTGTCCTGACCGAGCACTACCGCGCCGTGGGAGCCGCCGCCAGCCACCCGGCCACAGCTCTGCGCCTCGGTGTCACCAGCCACTTCTACGTCGGCGAGACCTCCCAGGACGCACGCTGCAACGTCTACCCGCACTACCGCGAATACCTGCGGCCCAAGACCCCGGGCGGCCGCGGCTGGCTCATCGGCCAGGAGCATTTCCAGGCCACCGCCAGCCCTTTCGGCGACTGGCAGCCCACGGGAAGTGATCGACAAGATCCTCACCGAACGAGAACTCCTCAGCATCGACCGCTTCGTGGGACTGATCGACTTCGGCAGCATGCCCCCGGCCATGGTCAACACCTCCTTCGAACTCCTCGCCACCGAGGTCGCCCCCGCCATCCGCAAAAAGACGCGCCTCCACGGACAACTTTCGCGCCTCTTCTCCGAACGATCCACTTCCCGGAGCGTGATCAAGAATGGTCGGCGGAAGCAGCCAGAATGACGCCGAGATCACGGGCTGGTCTGTGATCCGTCAGCGATAGCACGCCCCTGTAGTCACATGGGGCTCCGCGCGATGGCATACGAATACCGCAGCTTTGGAATACGTACCCGGTACCAGCTCTGCGAACTGACATGGCACCAGCCGACGTGCCGTTTTTCGGTGCGGGTAACGATCCTGCTGCGGGCTGAGCTGAAGAAGAGGTTCAGTCGCGTCACGCAGAGTGGCCTCGTCCCAGAATGTGCACCAGAGCCGCTACTCGCGAACACGGCCAGACGGTGGTCACGTCGGCTGCGGAAGGCGCGTGACGGTCGAGTCTGGCTGCTGGATCTGGCGGCGCAGAACGCCGTTGGCGTCTTCGAGCTCCGTCAGGCGCAGGGTGAGGGCCTGGATGTGCTGGGCGTAGGCGTCGATGGTGGCTCGTAGTTCTTCCCGCTCGGCTGCATGGCGTGAGCGCAGGGCCCGCTCGGCTCCTTTGAGGCGGGTGATCTCGCCGGTCAGGGTGTCTGTCTGCGGACGGGGCGCGTCGGGCTCCCGGAGGAGCACTGTGATGATCTTTGCCAGAGGTGAGCGGTAGTAGGTGGCGCGGGAGATGCCGGCCTCGGTGCACAGTGTCGTGACGGTGAGAGTGCCGCCGGTGTTTTCGGGCTGGCCGGCAAGGATCCTCTCGAAGGCGTGAACGATGGCCTGGTCGGTGCCGGGTTGCACGACGAGGGCTGCGTGTTCGAGGGCGTGGCGCAGGCGGAGCGCCGCTGGGTCACTCACGGGCGGAGCCGGGCGACGCAGGTAGGTCGGTGAGGGCGTGGTCGAGGTCGGCGATGTGAGCGGCCAGTGCGGCGGTCTGGAGGCCGGAGAGGCCGGCAGGTGCGTCGAGCGGCTGCTGCGCTTGGGCGCGGGCCGTGGCCAGGCGGGGTAGGTGGATGCTGGAGCGTCGCGCGTTGGGGCAGGTCAGGCACATGGTGAGCAGGGGCAGAGGGCGGCCGGCGCGCTTGGTGCGGTGGGCGCAGACCGCGGTGGCGGGCTGGTAGAAGCAGTCGTTGAGGATGCCGGGGTGGAGGGTCTTGGTCAGGTGCTGGAGCATGGTGCGCAGCCGCGCGGGGCTGGCGACGATGCCGGGCGGGTCGCCCAGCTCGCGGCGGACGCGGTCGAATTCGGCGCTGACGCGGGCGGCCGCTCCGCCGCCGGAGCGGCGGCCGGCGTTCCAGTCGCGGTAGAGGTCTTCGACGTAGTCGAGCTGGGCGATGGCGCGTTCGGTGGCGACTTCGGCAGCGAACCCGGAGGCGGAGGTACCCGCGTAGCCGTCGAAGATGGCCAGTTCGGCGTGTTGGTACTGGCGGGCACCGGCGACGATTCCGAATGGCTGGTGCGCGATGTGCCAGGCCAGGGTGCGGCGGAACTGCCGGGTGTTCAGCCGCCACGGCATTTTGTCCTGCCGTTCGGCCTCCCCGTCACCGGCGATGTCCTCATCGCGCACGGGTTTGTCCGCGGCGCTGACCGCCAGCGGCGGGATGTAGGGGGCCGTCGGTGTGCCGAACAGTTCGTTGAGGTGATCGCGGAACGCGTTCAGGCGCAGGTTGACCGACCCGTACAGGACGAGGTCGTGGCTGGTCATTCCGGTGTGGCCGAAAAGGTGAGTCGGGTCGTCGTTGACCGCACGCAGCAGCGCGACGGCCTGGTGCACGATGCCCAGGACGACCCATTCGGTCTGTTCACCGCTGAGTTTGCGGCCCTTGAAGACCTTGCCGCGCAGCTTGTGCCGCGGCCGGCCGTCCGGGCCGGGCTCGGTGAAGGCGCAGTCCGGGGCCAGCTCGCGTACTTCGGGGTCACGCATCCCCGAGAGGTATGCGATCACGATCCAGCAGGCGGTACGCATCTGAGTGGTCTCCGCTCCCACCTCGGTCGGTCCCGGGCCCATGCGCCAGGGGCGACCGGTGTCGGGCCAGGGCGACATCACGGTGTGCAGACCACCGCTCTCGTATCCGAGCTCGGCCGCGGCGGTGAGCAGGTAGCCCCGCACCTCCGCGGAACAGGCCACGCCGGTCAGGCGCGCGACCAGGGAGGTGTTGGGTGCCTGCAGCACACCGTCGACCACAGGCACGTCCGGGTACCTGCGGGCTTGACGCGTGGGCAGGGCGGGGATGCCGCGGCCAGCGGCGCGCAGTTCCTCCACGTACGCGTCGATCCGGGCCTTGGCCGAGCCGTTGCCGCCGCACCGCTTCGGCTCCTTGCCGGCGGCCTGCAGTTGGGTGTGCTCGGCCCGGGCGGCGAGGATGTCCGGGCCGGCGGTGGTGACGTAGAAGACAGCGGCTTTCAGCAGGGGGCCGATCACTTCCTCGGGGATGCGCTCGGTGCTGTTCTCCGGGTCACGGACGACACCGGCGACCGCGTGTCCCGACCGGCCAGGCCAAGGGTTGACTAGCAGTCGGTCGGAGTGGAGGAACGGGCCGTGGGCGAACACGTGCTTCAACGCCGTCACGCGCATCGCCGCCTCTCCCGGCGAGATGGCCTGCCACCGTTTCAGGGCTGCGCTCAGGTGCGTGGGGGTCACCTCGCTCAGGCGGGCGGCGCCGAGCTCCTGCAAGGTGGTGATCGCGGCCCGGGCCTTGGCGAAGGCGGCGAACGTGCCGGTGAGTTTCATCGGGCCGCGCCGCTGCAAGGACGGGTTGCCCCGCCGCAGCCGGGAGTAGAGGTACTCACGCAGGACGCGGGCAGTCACGGGGTCGGCGACTGAGGCGAACACGATCGTGCGCCCGTTGCTGCTGCGGGGAAGGAACGGCCCCAGGTCCCACACCGCATCAGCGAACCGCGGGCCAGTGCCGGGGCGGCGCGCGGCCGAGAGGACGTGATCGGGCAGTACCGGAGCGTCGTCTGGCACCGGTACCAGCTCTTGAACGCCTGCGGGGGCGGGCGTGGTGCGGGCTGCTGCCGGCCGGGAGCTCACAGCAGACCGCCGAGGATATGGGCGGGGAGGTGCAGGGACGGGTCGTGGCTTTCGGCGATGAGGCGGGCAGTTGCCTGCTGTTCGGCGGTGAACTGCGGCAGGATGCCGGCGGTCACGCGCTCGAACGCCAGCACGTAGCGAGCGTTCCATTCCGGCATGGTCATCTCCTCTCGCTGGGCGGTCAGGAACCCGGTGAAGCTGATCAGCGCCGGCAGGTGGCGGGTGGTGAAAACCGCGTTGGGGCACTCCAGGCATCCCCAGACCGCCACCGGGCAGCCGGCGCCCGGACGGCGGGCGAAGGGCGAGGCGTGGAAGTCGCGGCACGAGGCCAACCACACGTCGCTGTCCCCTGACAATGCCTGCGCGACTTCTCCCGGCAGCAGACCGGCCGGAGAGGCGTCCAGCCGCGTCCCGTCCTCGGCCAAGACCACCGGTGGGTCCAGGGCGGCGTCCAGGGCCTCGCGCAAACCGTCCTCGACGGCTTGGTCGTGCAGCGGGCGGTGGGCTTCGATGTTGGCGTAGTGCTTGGCTGCGACCCGCGGGGTGTGGCCCTCGGCGAAGTCCTCCAGCACTCCGCCGGTCTGGCGGTAGCGGCGCGACTTGTAGCTCTTGCGCAGCCGCCGCAGACTCAGCGTCGGTTTCTCCCCCGCAGCGGTGAACGCCGCTGCAAGGGCGTGGCGTTCGACGAACGCGTGCTTGTACTGCCCCATGTCGGTGGCGCGATAGCGGCCGAAGCTGGTGATGACCCGGCCGGTGCGCTGCGCGTGCGTCCACAGCAGATCGGTACCAGTGAGCTCGCGCCCCTGGGCTGTCAGCCGCAGCGCCAGCCGGACGACCCCGCCCGGGTGGTGCAGGGCCCCGCCGTCGGCCACCCGCAGCGTCTTGCGTGACTGGCCGTGCGCCCGGTTCTTCACATACGCCACGCTCACGTACCCGCGGGCCGGATTGACCAGGCAGTCTTTGGACAGCGCGCCCGCGGCCTCGGGCTCCAGGCCGGTCTGGCAGATCAGCAGCACTACGAACGCGACCACGTCGTGCGCGGTCAGGAAGAAGAGGCGGTTGAGGTGGCCGAGCCCGCCGAGTTCCGTGATCTTGTCCTGGGCGCCCCGCTCTGAAGGGTTCGCTCCGGTGAGCGGGCCTCGCCGGGCGATGTGCCACGCCGCGTTCTCCCGGGTCCACCCGTGCCAGCCTCCGCCGACTGGATCGGCGCCAGCTGCGGCCAGCCGCTCGCCGGTCAGCATGCGGTCGCGGGCAGCGCGAACGCCGGCCAGGGCCGCAGAGTGGATCGTCTCGAACAGCTCATCCGGGTAGGCGTTCAAAGTCCGCGCTCGGCCTTGCCCCACCTGCACCGCGGTGAAGCCCAACCGGGCCTGCATCGCCGGGCTCAGCTTGTCCGGCTGGTCCTCCTGTACCAGCCGGAGCAGCTTCACCACCTGCTGCATCCGTCCGTACGGCGTGACGCTGTCCTCTCCGTAACGGGAGACCAAGCCGGCCTCGAAGGAGTCAAGGAGTTCCGGAGAGAGGTCACCCAGATCCAGCTCGACCCCGGCCCCGGCCCGGGCGGCAAGGTGGGTGACGAACTCGGTCACCGCACGGGCGTAGCCATCCGTGGTGCCCACGTAGCTCTGCCCGTTCTCCACCCCAGCCAGGTGCGACAGGGCCCGCGCTAGGTGCCGGACCACCCGCAGGCACGGCAGCCCCGACAGGTCGAAGCGCCGCTCCACGCCGCCGGAGAACTTGGCAGTGAATGCCACCGGCCCCACCGCCGCCACCGGATCCGGCTCCGAAGGCACGTCCTGCGGCTCGGGGAAACGCACCCGGCGGCTCACCCCGCAGTCCCCATCCGCTCCAGGACCACGCTCTGCGCGTCCCATTGGGCCAGCGCGCCGAGAACGATCTCCTGCGCCTCATCCAGCACGTCCAGGTATACGTACACGGTGGCCTCCCGGGCGTGGCCGAGAAGCAGTTGCAGGGTACGCATCGGATTGCCGACCAGCAGCCGACGCAGTTCGCTGCGAGCCAACGGTCCCTTCAGCGGCTGGCCCAGCGCCCGGACTGCCTGCCGCAGCAGCAGTCCCAGCATGTACACGGCGTAGGTGTGCCGCAGCGTGTGCGGGTGGACCTCGATACCCAGGCCGAACGACGTGCACCGCTCGTTCGCCCGCCGGAACGCCGCCTGCCAGGCAGCGGACTGCAGCGGCCGACCGTCATCGGCAAGCCACAACCACAGCGGCTCTCCCGAGACCACGCCGCTGTCATCCCATGCCAGCCGGCGCCGCTCAGTCGGCGAGATCCTCGCATACGGCCAGCTCCGCTGAGCGCCCTGCGCCAGCAGCGCGTACCGGCCGGCCCGTGCCACCTGTCGGGCGTCCGACCAGCCCGGAAATCCGCCCGCGGCCGCGCACTGGACCACGATCGCGTCCCGCTCGACCGCCAGGAAGTGGTGGACCTGGCGCACCTTGCGCGGCGGCAGGTACACCCGCCGCCCCCTGCCCCGCTTCGCCACGGCGCCAGCCACACGGATCTCCCCAGGACCGCTCAACGGCGGCACCTCCGGCACCAGCAGACTGGCCCCCTCACCCAGACGCATCCCGCTGTGTACGAGCACGTCGGCGAACAGCCCGTTGCGCTCCCCATGCCGGCCCCGCCACCGCGAGTCCGATCGCCCTTCCGGAAGTTCCCCTCGCAGCCCCACGTTCCGCCACAGCAGGTAGTCCTCGAATGCCACGAACCGCAACGGCTCGTCCTGGGGGTCCGACTCCATCTCCGCGTTCACATGCACCCGGCGCGGCCCCGCCGGAGTCATCACCGTCTTGTCGACGTACCGGAACGGAGCCCGCGGCAGCAGCCCGGCGTCAAGCGACCACGCAACCCACTTGTCCAGCGCGGCCACCGACCGGTTCCACGTTCCCACCGACACCGCCTGCGGCCCGTCCGTCCACAGCCGCACCCGCTTATATGCCCGCAGATCCTCGCCATCGCAGTCCCAGATCCGCTTGCCACGCCGAGACGTCTCCAGGAACCGGACGAACAGCGTCACATCACGGGCATACGCCATCACGCTGTTATCTGCTCGCACCCCCCAACTCGGCAGCTCACGCAGAAAGCGGTTCAGGTGCACGTCGTACGAACCGTTCGCGCCAAGCACAAATGGCTGCCCCTCGCGCACACCAGCCCTATCAAGTACTCCTCCAACGTCCGGGAGGGCTGGGCAGTGAGCCAGGCGCGCGTGGCGCGTGGAGTAGAGATCCGCAATCACGGAAGTGGTCACGCGTGCTCCTGCCCGTCCTCACCCGATGCGGCGTACTCACCTTGCCGCGGCAAATAGGAGCTCGCGGGCAGCTCCATCCAAACTCACCCGACCCGGTGATTCACGCTCGACGACCTGCTTCGTGAGACACCGATGGGAGTTCGCATAAATGGCGAGCTGGTGGTGTGGGAGCGGGACCGGCTGGCGTTCGAGCGGCTTCAGCAACGCCTCGCCCGGCGCGGTGCCAGTGCGGTCGAGGCGTCGCGCCAGTGGCCGGCTCACTACGTGGTCTTCGACCTGGTCCACGCGGGCGAGGACGTGACCGGCTGGGCGTACGAGCGGCGCTGGAGGCGATGTTCGCGGACCTGGGCCTGGCGGCGCCGCTGACACTGTGCCCGTCGACCACCGACCCCCAGGTGGCGGGAGGATGGCTGGCGTGGACGGCGGCCGGGCTGGAGGGGCTGTGCTTCAAGGGGCTGACCGAGCCCTACCGGCCGGTGCGTTCGTGGCTCAAGTACAAGGTGCGGGTCACCACCGAGGCCTTCATCGGCGCGGTCACCGGCTCCCTCGCAGCGCCGCGGGCAGCGTTGCTGGGGCGCTACGACCCTGCAGGCCGCCTGCGGTACGTCGGGTCCCAGACCGCCGGCCGCGCCCTGGCCAGCCGGCTGACCCCACCGGCGGGCCCGCACCCGTGGACAGGATGGACGTTCAACGCCGGGTGGGGAACGCAGCGCACCCTTGATGTCCACCTAGTGCAGCCCGATCTCGTGATGGAGATCGCCGTCGACGTCGCCCGCGACGCGGCTGGCCGGTGGCGGCACCGCGTCCGCAGGGGCGTCGATGTCCAGCAGGTGCCGCTGTTCGGCGAGGACGGCAGGAACGTCTCGTCATGAGCTTGGACGGGCTTCCCGGGCGAGGATTCGCCCGGGAAGCGCAGGTCACGGGCGGTCGGTGGACTCGATGATGCCCATGTAGCTCCCGTAAAGGTACTGGTGGAGTGCCTGCTCAGGAACCCGGAACGACCGCCCGACACGGATCGCGGGGAGGTGACCGGAGTGGACCAGGCGGTAGACCGTCATCTTGGAGACCCGCATGACAGAGGCCACTTCGGCGACGGTCAGGAAGGCCACGTCGTTGAGCGGACGCTCCCGAGCACGCTCGCTTTGGGACTGCCGGGCTTCCCTCTCCTGGCTCTTGCCAGGTTGCGGCACCGGCGGCGTTGCCTCTGCCATCCAGTCGAGCAGCTGGTTCTTGCGCTGCGCCAGGCTCTCCTCCTCAATGTCCACCACGGCTTCGGTCTGGTGCAGCATGTTCCCGATCAGGAGGTCGGTGTCGACTGCGCGGCTCTGCTCGTTGTCCGTCATTCCTGCTCCCCCTCTCCCTCTCCCTCTCGCAAGGTGCTCGTCTCGACTGGTTCCACGTCCAGGAGCCCGCCGACAGCCTCGCGCAGCCCTTGCCGGGCCTTGGCCACGTGTTTGCGCACTCCCGATGCCTGGATGCCCAGGATCTCCGCGATGCGCAGCACGGACTGTTGCTCGATGAAGTACAGCAGGGCGACCTCCCTGCGCCTGGGCGGGAGTTGTCGCAACACCTGCCAGCAGCGGTCCAGATCATCCCGGGCAATGACCGCGTGGGCGGGGTCGGGGCTGACGCGTTCATACAGCCGTTCCACATCAGCCTGCAGCCGGTCCCCGAGGGTCTCCCGTCGAATGCCGTCGATCCATCTCCGTCGGCACACACTGCGCAGCCAGTTGCGGCGCTCCTCCGCGTGCAGGCTGGCGAGTGACTCGTCCCATTGAATAACGGCGGCCATGAACGTCTGCTGCACGAGGTCCTCAGCCGCGGCTTTGTCCCCGCCGGTCCGCACCATGGCGTAGCGGGCCAATCCCTTGGCCTCCCGCTCCCATAAAGCGGCGACCAGTCGCCTTTTCTCCTGACCTTGTTGCGTCACACCGGTTTCCCCCTGGTCCGTCTCTGATGGCGCTCCGACATGCACCTGCATGGCAGGCCCCCCTCGTCCCCGCTCCTGAACCACCACCGTGCCGCCAGGAGCGTGGCGTACCAAGGCGATCAGGGTGGCTCTGCGCTGCCATTCCGCCAGGAACGCGGCGGCACCCGCAAGAGCGGGGAGCAGACATAACGCCACCCACAACCTGGACTGCGCAAGGACAGGCCCCAGCGAGCTGGTCCCGTGCTCTACGAGAGTGTTCACATCAAAGAGTCGAACGGGCAGCCCAAAGTGCTGCCTCCGATCACCAAGATTTTCTGGATCGAGGTGCCAGCCTCATGACCGAGCCACTCACATCCGGGCGTCCGGGACGCTGCCGATCGCGTGAACGACTACGCCGAACTGGCCCAACAGCTCCGGTCGTACCAGCGGGCCACCGGGCACCTCGCTCCGCGTCAGGACGCTCTCTGGGGCGAGGGCGACGCGATGGTGCCGGTCGGGCAGCATGTGGCCAATCTCCGGCGGAAGGGCGGCCTCGGGAAGGACCCCGAGCGGGCGGCGGAGCGTGCGGAGCAGCTGGCGGCGTTCGACCCCGACTGGAACTGCCCCTGGCCGCTCGACTGGCAGCGCCACTACCGGGTGCTCGCCGACCTGGTCGACGCCGACGGCAGCCTGCCGGCCATTCAACCCGGGGTGCTGTTCGAGGGTGACGACCTGGGCAAGTGGCTTCAGCGGCAAAAGAACCCGGGCACCTGGGTGCAGCTATCGAGCGAGCAACAGGAGCGGCTGTCCACGCTGGGCATCAAGGCCGCTGAGGCCCCGTCTCCCACCCCGGCGACGACGTCCGCAAGGAAAAGTCTGAGCATGGCGCAGCAGGCGTTCCAGCGCGGCCTGGCCATCCTCACGCAATGGGTGGAACGGGAAGGCGCCCACCGGCCTGTCCCGCGCGGCCACAGCGAAGAGACCACGGTCGACGGCGAGACGGAGCCGATGCTTCTGAAGCTGGGCGTATGGGTATCAAACACCAAGGTGAGGCGCGACAAACTCACCGCAGAACAGCTCGATGCGCTCCGCGCCTTGGGTGTGCTCTGGGCGAAGGCAGCGGTGCCAGCCCCGTCCAGCCCGACAGAGAGTGAACCACTGCCTCGAGCCTTATGAGCTGTGCCAATCAGGTTCTCCCCGTGCCGCACTGCCCGCGGACCGGCAACTGCTCTGCGCGCGTCCCGGACGGCACGTCGACCGGGACGCGTCAGCTCGAAGACGGCTCACGTGTCCCTTGCACGTACGCAATTCTCTCGCAAGCACGGCCATCGCCATCCCCCTCGCTTGCCATAGGCAGCACAGCTCCGACCTGGACGCAGCATCGCCAAGCAGACGTCCTATGCATCGGCGTGGACCACAGAGTCGCATCCCTCGGCCGCGACCACGAGGACTCCGTGCTCTTCATCGGACGGCAGTGAGGCACGGCGCACCCGGGTTTCCCACTGTGCTGGCCATAGAGTTGTTGCGTCCCACAGGATTCCCTCCAGGGGCACATCGTCCAGCTTGGCGCTGGTGAGGTCTGCTCCGATGAAGTCGTTGCTGGCCCGCTCGACTTCTGCGACAACTCTGGCCAGCGTGTCGGCATGCCCACAGCCGTGGGCCAGATCGTCGATGAGGTCCTGGGCGACTGCCCCGACGCCGAACAGGTAGGCGCGTCCGGGTGCCTGGAGTGCGGTGACGGAGGGGGCCAGTTCTTCATCCAGGAGTTCCCGGATGCTGTGCAGTTCGTTGGCGAGGCGCTCGGCCGGGTCGGCGAGGGCGGACTGGACGGCGTTGAGGTAGTCCAGGCCGCTGAGCGCAGCCTGGGACCGGTATGGTTGGGGCCGCCGGGACATGCCCTCAAGGTGGTCTCGGAGTTGTTCCACCACAGTGTCGGCACGGCCCAGCGGCTGTGCGCTGTCGCCCAGAAGGTCACACAGGTCCTGGACGATGCGGACAGCGGTGCGCATGGCCTCGGCCAGGTCGAAAGGCCAGTAGGTGTGCACCAAGCGCAGTGCCCCTTCGCGGTATTTCACACGGATCGTCGCAGGGCGGCGGGCCAGGTGACCCCGGGGCCCGAGACTCGCCTGGAGTGCGGAATTGCGCTGAGCGGCGTAGTCGTCCCGGGACAGGCGGCGGCTGACAGCCTTCCCCGTGGCGCGGTGGGTCGCTGCCAGGAGGCGGTCCAGAGCAAGGTCCGGGGTACGCAGTTCGGGCGGCCCACCGTGAGCGTTGAGGCGGTCAACAATGGCAATGCCCAGTCGACGGTGCATAGTTGTCAGCAGGGCGTCGAGGTCGTCGTCGTGTCGGCTGTTTCCTTCCGCTGCGCGGGGATCGCTGCCCATCACGTCTTCCTCCTCTCGTCGATGAGCCGGCCTTCCAGCCGCAGGCCTTGCTTCAGTGCGGCTCTCGCGCGGGCCAGGTTCTGGCGGACGGCCGCCTGAGTGGTCCCCATCGCGCGTGCGCTTTCCTCAGTGGTGAAACCGTCCAGATGCCAGGCCATTGCGGCTCGTTGCTTGGCTGGCAAATGTTGAAGAAGGGAGATCACCTGGCGTTCTTCCTCCCCCAGTTCGGCGGCGTGGGCCGGGGTCTGCCAGCGCAGGCCGAGCTGCGGTTCGGGCAGGTCCGCGCAGGTCTCTTCGAGTTTCACTTGCTGGCTTACCCAAGACCGCCATGCCACCGTGCGGAGCCAGGCGCGAGGGTAGGTGATCGTGACACCTGGCGCGCACATCTGAGTGAAAGCATCCTGAGCGGCGTCCTGGGCCTCTGCCCAGGACGCCCCCTGCAACAACAGGAAACGGACCAGAGCGGGATACTGCTCGTCATGCAGGGCCCCGGCGAGCTGGATACCCGGCAGGGGGGTGGCAACTGTCTCCAGCGGCTCAGCAAGGTGCAGGTCAGCGCTGACGGCGTCGTCCACGCTCGCCACCCCCGCTCCCGTCGGCGAGATCCGCCTCACGGCCGTCACGGTAGGGGGCAAGTGCGACGGACCGCCCAGTGAGGCAGCGGACCCGCTCGGTCTGCGCCGCCTCACTGATACGCGCCATCTCCACAGACACGTTCAACCGCCGCTGAGCGATCTTCACAATGGCGTTGACGACACTGACGGCCACGGTCACCACCGCTGCGGTGATCACAGGCTCCATTCCGCACCCTTCCCTTTCCCGTACAGGCTTCCAGCCCACCCTCACGCACCTCGCACACCTCAACAGTGCGATTTCTCCGAGGAGTTGTGACATCTGCCTGGTCACGAGACTGTCCCTGCCTGGTAGGACGGCTGGGGGTAGAGCGGCAGCACATCGTCATTCGAATGTGCGCTCCTGAAGGCACGCTGCGGGACGAGCATTGAAGGGTGGCCAGCCAGAATCGCACTGCCGACGCACGTGCGGAGCCCGAGTCGGGCAGGCCATAGCCCCCACCACACGGTCCTGAGGGCGTCAATGTGGTCGACGGTGGTCGCTGTTCGGGGTCTACAGGTCGAACTCGAGGTGCTCGATGTCCGTGAAGCGGACCTCTTCCAGGCTGCCGGCGCGGCGGCCGCTGTCCTGGAAGTACACCTCCTTGAGCGCTTCGGCCGCGATTTCCTGCAGTTGGGCGTCGCTGGAGCCGGCTTCCTGGGCGTCGAAGAGACGGGCGGCGTAGCGGGGCGGCAGGGCGACGGTCAGGTGCCGGATGCGGTCCTGGTCCGTCGACCCGATCGGTGCGGTGTAGCCGAGCCGGGCGCGGGTGTCGATGACGATGCCGCCGGTGGTCGCCGCCTTCTCGCGGGCCTTGGCCCGGATCTGCGGCTGCCAGCGGGCCTTCACCTCGCGCTCCAGGCGCGCGGCGAGGCCCGGGCGGGGCTTTTTGATCTGGTCCTTCACGTACCGCTCGACGGTGCGCTGGGAGACCCGCAGCATCTGGGCGACCGCCTTGGTGCCGCCCAGCTGCTTGACCAGGTACCGCATCTGCGGACCCGCGCTCTTGGGCGCCGGGCGGGTGAACGCTTTTTGCACCGCGGCGTCCAGGCCGTCGCCGATCAAGCTCATCGTGGCCTACTCCTACTCTCCGTTGTCGATGTCGGTGACGGTGCCGTCCTTGATGTACCGGGCGAGGTTGAGCTCCGGGGCGTTGAAGCGCTCGCGGACTTCCTCGCCCCACAAGACGTCCTGGGTACCCTCGTGCTTGACCAGGCCGGGGTTGATGCCGAGCTTGAAGCCGCCGGGCAGCGGCTTGCCCTCCCGGTAGGGCAGGAAGTCCAGCGGCGAGGGCCCGTCGGCCGCGTAGACGACGCAGTCGGACAGGATCGCGACCGGATACTGCCCGGCAAATGCCGCGTGCTTGACGATCTTGCGGTGGAGGTTGATGCGGGTGCGGGAGATGACCGCCGCGCGGATGTCCGGCCGCCATGTTGGGCGGGACAGCGCCCGCCACGGCTCGCCGGGCCGCCAGCCTTCACCGCGCGGGCGCTCGCGCAGCTTGCCCAGACCGCCCTTGACCGTCGCCTTGATCGCCGAGACGACAATCACCAGCTCGGGGTCACGGCTCTGGTAGCGGTCCATGGCGGCGAGGAAGTCGGCCGGCGACAGGTCGGCGTCCACACCGAGGTCGGCCATGGTGGCAAGGAAAGCGTCACGGAGCCGGTTGTACCAGCCGTCCAGATAGCGGCCGTTCTCGTACCGGACGTACGCCTCGACCGGACGTACCTCGTAGCCGAGCTCCACCGCGTACGCCGCGGTCGGCGTCGCGTACCAGGCCGGGCCCTCCGGGCGCTCGCCCTTCGGCGTGAACGGGCTCGGCAGCAGACTCGCGTCCAGATCCGCCCACTTGTCCTTAGCGACCTTCACCCTGGACAGGTCGACGTGAGAGAGGTCGACCAGCCACGAGCCGGGAAGCTTCGCATCGAACACCGGCGCCTTCACATGCGTCGGCGCACCGACGCCGACGACCAGGCCGTTCGCGCCCGCCGCGAAGGCCATGTTCACGTCGATGCCCACGAGGTGCCGCAGGGTGCACTCGGCATCCGTCATCGGCCGCGCCCAGTCGTACGCCTCCTCGAACAACTTCTCCGCCGGACCGCGCACGTGGAAGCGCGGCAGCTCCTTGAGCAACGGGTGCCCGTCGGGGGCCTCGCACGGCGCACAGTCCACCGGATCCTTGCCCAGACTGCCGGGGTTGTGCTCGGAATGCCGCTTGCCGTCGGCGTCGGGCTCGGAGGCCCGGGTCGGCGGGTGCAGGGCGGTCATCAGCTCCAGACCGGTCACGGCGGTCGATCCGCGCGGCGTCATCACCCGCGACGCGTACACGCCCAGCACGCGGGCGAGTTCCGCCGGCGGCAGCTGCCCGGCCTCGCCCCAGTGCCGGGTGTCCAGCGCGTTCCACGACGGGATGCACAGTTGCACACAGGCCCGCTCCGAACCGGTGGCGGGACGGTAGATCCGCGCCCACGGCCCGAACCCCCGCTTCGTCAGCTTCCACTCCGCACGGATCAGCTGCTTGATGACCTTGTGGCCCTCCGGGATCCGTCCGGCGAGCCGCTCTTCGTCGGTGAGGGCGACGGGCAGGCCGTAGCGCTCCAGTGCCGACTCGGTGAGCACGAGCAGCGGGTCGGCGTCCTTGCCCGGCCCGGACAGCTTCGGCTGCCCCAGCTTCGCCTCACGCAGCGTCCAGTCCACCAGGGACGGGATCGACTTGGCGGGCACGTCCAGGACCAGCCCGCCGACGCAGTACGCGAGGACCTGGCCGTCGGCGTCGACATCAACGACCGCCAGCGGACCGTTCTCGAACCGCGGGTCGGCGCCTGCCGGGGTGTTCGCCGGGGCCGCCTTCCTCGCGGCCGTACGGCGCGACGTCGTCGTGGTGGTGGTGCGCGCCGGACGCGACGCGGCAGTCGGAGGCACGGCGTTGGCGGCGGGGCGGGGCTGGGTGTTCTGTTCGGTCGTCATGGCCGCAGCCTCGGGCGCCACGTCTGTGGGCACAGGCTGCACCTGCGGAGCGGGAGCGCTCGAGAACGTCTGTGGAACGGCCGTGTCCTCAACGGGCGCCGTGGCGTTGGTGTCGGCGGGGTAGAGCTCCGCGAGCTTGCCGAGCAGTCGCGCGTACCCCTCGCGTTCCGGCGGCCGCGGCTCGGTCTTGCCGGACTCCCAGCCGCTGACGGTCGCCCGCCGCACATCCAGGGCGGCCGCGACCTCATCCAGGGTCAGGCCGTGCGCGGCGCGCAGCCGCTTGCGTTCCGACGGCGGCGGCAGCGGAGACCGGGACGCGACCAGCGCATCGATCCGATCGAACAACTCGGACATGGAACACCTCCTGAGCAACACCCTAACCCACGAACCGTACGGATAGCGTACGGTTGCCGTACGAAGTGCGTACGAAATGCGTTGCGTTAGGTGTCGATCCAGGAGTCCTGACCCTGTGTCCCGTTCGCGCGGCACCTGGGTCCGTGCGCCGCCGTCCGCTGTGGGGACCAGGAGAGACAGCTCCGACTGAAACCAGCTGGGCCGACCTCGGGTGGCCCCCGGCTCGGCGAAGGAGCAGAGAGGCAGCTTGCGAAAGGAATCAACTCTCCACAGCCGTTCCGGGGAACCGGCTTTGCTTGGATTCCGCTGGGCATCCGTTGCGAAAGCGCCCGCCAGGACGACGGACACGAGACCGTGGTGGAGTGACCCATCACCCCGGCCTGCTGCGGACCGCTCCCCTGCAGGGGGAGACGACCTCGTCGCTGATCTGCCGCATCGCGAGCCGTTACGGGATGGAAGCGAGGGTGTTGCGGTCGTCCTGGCAGTGGCGCAATTACCCGCCGGGGCACGACGGCGGGGGCGCGCGGGCCGACGCCGAGGTACTGCTGAACGCAGCCGGACGGCAGCTCCTGGCAGCCCTGTGCGGCGTCGAGGAAGACATCCTGGCGCGGGCGTTGCCGTCCTGGGGACAGGAGGACGCCAAGCTGTCGGCCGGAAAGAACGCGGTGCCGGCGGCGGCGTGGCGGACCGGCGGCGCGGTCGCCGGGCCGGTCGCCTTCGGCTGCCGCCTGTGCGCGGCCCGGCGTACGGGGACGGCCGTGCGGGTGGTGCGGTACGTGCCGCGCTGGGAGCGGGTGTGTGTCCGGCACCGGCGGTGGCTCCTGGACGCGGACGCCGACCAGCTTCTTGAGTATCTGGACGTGCGGGGTGTGCCGGAGGTGGCCGCGGCGCAGCGGCGGTGGACCGGCGTGGCGCGGCGGGCGGTACGGGCCGGAGCAGAGCCGGAGAGGGTGTTCGCACTGGCGCACGCGGTGGTGGCCCGATGGTGGGAACAGGCCCTGCACTGGGAGCGCGAGGCGGTCTGGCCGCGGCGGCTGCACCAGGTCGCGGGCGGCAACGCCGGGACGGAGCTGGAGCGGTGGCGGATCGTGGGCCGGGACGCGGTCGTCTTCCCCGAGGTGGTGGCCGTCGCCGACGCACTGCTGGACCCGGCCATGGCCGAGCTGGCGTGGCGGGCAAGCGGGGGGACGCGGCCTCGGGTGCGGGGCGGGGATGACCCGTTCTGCCACCAGCTGGGCGAGCGGGTGGACCGGGACTGGCTGGGGCCGCAGGCCGCGGTCGACTACGGCGGCCCGCTGAGCGGCTGGAGGAATGCGATCGTGCGTGCCCCCCGTGGTGGCGGGCCGCCGGGGTGGCGGGACGATCCGTGGTATCTGAAGCGGGAAGAGCAGCCCGCAACGATGGCCGGCCAGCTGCGCGTGATGGCTGCGGAGGCACAGGCGGGCGGCTCGGGTACCCGGTGGCGTGCCACCGTTTCCGCCGAACACCGCTTCCACATCACGCGGTTGCTCGACGACGCCCGCGAGGAGCTGGCGCAACTGCGCGGCGCGCAGAGCGGCACCACCGCCGAGGTGGCCCGCACGCTGCTGGAGCACCTCAGCCAGAGTGCCGAGCTGGTCGACCGGGCCGTGCTGCATACCGCCGCCGCGGCTGTCGCGGCCGGGGTGGCGCTGGAGGAGGTGGCCCAGTGGTCGCGCCTGCCCGCCGAGGAGCTGTCCCGGGTGCTCGCCGCAGGCGGTAGCGAAGACTGACGCCTCCGGCGGCGGCCGGGCAACGGCCCTGGCGCCACGGTCCGCTCTGGGTGCGGCGGGTGGTGCCGAAGCAGGGGTGGCCCGGCAGGCGGAAAGTGCAGGAGTTCGCACTGACACCGGCGCGTCCGGGTGGCATCCTGACCCCGCCGTGCACCCCAACGGGTTCACTACGCAGCACAGTTGGGGTTACCGTCCGGTTCTCCTGCGCGGCAGGACAGGCATGGCGTTATGTGGAGTTCGTGATCACCGACAGCAGCCAGGACAGCGCGCAGACCGGCTTGCCCGCCCTCCCGGGCGGCGCCTGCGGGGTGCCGGAAACGGGCGCGGTGGAGGCTGAGTTCGCCGGAGCGGACGGCACGCTCGTGCAGCGCCGCTGGGTGGAGGCCGCCATCGCAGTCAAGTTCGAGCAGCTGGCGCCGGTGGCGGCGTTCCCGGTGGTGCCCGGGCGGCGGTGGGGGCCGGGCTGGTGGTGGTCGGCCACGACCGGGCGGCATGTGATGCACGGATCGCAGGCAATGTGCACGCAGTTGATGTTCCTGGACCGCGATCCGCGTGTGGTGGGCCTGTCGGCGCGGCCGGTGCGGCTGATCTGGCGTGATCCGGGCAGCGGGCGGGTGCTGACGTGGGTGCCGCAGCTGTTCGCCCGCTACGCCGACGGGGTCGCCGTGCTCGCCGACTGCCCCGCCGCGACGGCTCCCGCCGCCGGCCGGGCCGAGCGCGCCGCCGCGGTGCTTGAAGCGGCGTGTGAGGCGGTGGGGTTCACCTACCGGCGTCTGGCGCCGCCCGAGAAGGTGGTGGCGGCGAACGTGCGGTGGCTGGCCGGCTACCGACATCCCCGCCACCGTGACGCAGGCGGCCTTGAGCAGGCGGTGCTCGAGGCGTTCGCCGCCGAACGGCCGCTGATGGCCGGGGCCGCGGCGGCGGGCGAGGTCCTCACTACGCTGCCGGTGCTCTACCACGCGCTGTGGAGCGGTCGGCTGGCCGCGGACCTGACACGGCCGCTGGACGAGCACACCCTCGTGAAGCCCGGCCCGGCCGCAGGCGATGGAAAGCGGCGGGAGCAGCAGGAAAGTTGAGCAAGCACGTGGTGGCCACCCCTGGTGGGCGGTGTGTTGAGGTGGGCGCTCAGGTCACGTTCGAGGGCCGCACCTGGCAGGTGACTGGCCTGGTCGACGGGCGAGTGCACCTGGCTGCCGAGGACGGGGCCACCGGATGTGTGCTGGCCGCCCATCTGGTGTCCGCGCCCGGCTTCTCGGTGACCGGTCCCACGGCCGTCGAGCCGCCGGCCCCGGCGCTGTGGGAGACGGTGCCGCTGGCCGCGCAGGAACGGGCTCTGGCCTGGCTGCGGCACATCCGCGAGGTCGAGACCGGGCTGCCCAGCGGCCCGGCAAGCGGCGGCGTGCCCCGGCCCGAATACGACCCGCAGCGCTTCACCCTCGCCGAGCGGGAAGAGGTCAAGGCGCGTGAACTGGCCGCGCTGGGCTGGATTAGAGCCAGCCGGACCACGGTGCAGCGGATGCGGCTGGTCTACCAGCGGCAGGGGCTGTGAGGGCTGGTCGACAAGCGCCACCTGCGCACCTTCTCCCCCACCGGGCGTACCGACGAGCGGGTGGTGGCCGCCGTGCTGGAGGCCTTGCGCAGGCGCCGCGGCCGGTCGAAGACCACCACCCTGCAGGTCATCGAGCTGGCCGAGCAGATCGTGGCGGACACCTACGGGCCGGCCCGGGTGAAGCTGCCCGGCCGCTCGTCGCTGTACCGGCTGGTGAAGGCGCTGGCGGATCCGGCCGAGCCGCCGGGCAGTGCGGCGCGCACCGCCACCGGCCCGGCCCGCTCGGGCGGCCCGCCGCCTGCGCTGCGGCCCGCAGAGCGGGTCCACATCGCAGGCGCCCGCCTGGGTGTGCGGGCGGTGGGCGAGGACGGGGGTGTGGTGCCGGTGGCGGTGACGGCGGCACTGGACGCGGCGAGCGGCTGCGTGCTGGCCGCCGTGCTGCATCCGCAGCAGGACGGGCCGGTTCAGTTGTCGGTGCTGCTGGCCGAGATGGCCGTGCCCAGGCCTCAGCGCCCGGGCTGGCCGGCCCTGCTGGAGCAGGCCCATGCCGGCGGGCCTGCCCGGCGGCTGGTGTCCTTGCCCGCACGGATCGAGGCCACGGCGGCGCGTCCGGCTGCCGTGCCCGAGACGCTCATCGTCGAGTCCACAGCCGCCGTCACCTCCGCTGTCCTGGCCGTGTGCGAGAGCCTGGGCATCAGCCTGGAGCCGGCCCCGCTGCGGACGGCGGGCGCAAAGCGCGGCGCCGTGCGCACGCTGGAGGTTCTCGCAGGCCTGTTCGCGCGGCATGCCACCACGGCGGAAGAGGCATGCGGAGCGGGAGAGGAGGTCGGGGCGTACTGGAGCATGCCGCAGCTGCAGGACCTGCTGGACGAATGGATCACCGTCAGGTGGCACCAGCGCCCCCAGGAGCAGCTGCGCCATCCGCTGTTGCCCCGGGCGGGGCTCGCCCCCACGGAGTGCTGCTGGGCGTGGCCGGGATGGTGCCGCTGCCGCTGGCCGGGCAGCACTACGGCGAACTGCTGCCGGCGCGCCGGTGTGCCCTCACCGATTCCGGGATCCGGCTGGGCGGGCGCCGCTACGACGATGCGTGTCTGGACGAACACCGCGGCCGCGGCCAGCGGTGGGAGGTCCACCACCATCCCCACGACCCGCGGCAGGTCTTTGTCCGGCTGCCCGACGGCCTGCTCCACGCGGTCGGGTGGGCGCAGGGCGAGCACACCCTGCGCCCGTTCGACGAGATGGTCCGGCGCCGCACCGGCGGCGTCCTTGCGCGCCGCGGCGCGGGCGCACAGCCGGGCAGCGAGACGAGGGACGGCTCCGGTGAGGCAGGGCGCACCGCAGACGTCGCGGCCGTGGAGGGGATCGCCGGCGCCATGACGGTGCACGACGCTGATGGCGGCGGTGCCGGTGGCCGCGTTGCCCGGGATACCGGCGGGTTTGGGGTGTACGACCCGCGGGCGGAGGCCGAGCTGTGGTGAGCGCACACGGCGGCCGCCCGGTGGCCGGCGCCCGGCACCGGCACCGGCAGGTGAAGCTGGGTGCGTACGTGACGTTCGAGGGCCGCGCATGGCAGGTGGCCGCCGTGGCCGGGGCGTCGGTGACGCTGGTCGGCGAGGACGGGCAGACGGCGTCGGTCCTGTCCTCGTTCCTGTTCGCCGATCCGACGTTCACGGTGGTGGGCTCCCCCGCCACCGGGGTGCCGCCGTGGGGTTTGCTGGAGTCGGTGCCCGAGCGGGAGCGCGAGCGGGCCCTGGCCTGGCAGCGGCACATCCGCGAGGTCGAGACCGGGCTGCCCGGCGGCCCGGCAAGCGGCGGGACGCCCCGGCCCGAATACGACCCGGCACGGCGGTCGATGGCCGAGCGGGAGCAGGCCAAGGCCGACGAACTCGCCCGGCTGGGCTGGCCGCAGGTCAGCCGGGCCACCGTGCGCCGCATGCGCGCCCGCTACCACGCGAGCGGCCTGCTCGGGCTGGTCCCCCGCCGCAAGCCGTCGTGTGCGACAGGGCGGGCCGATGAGCGGGTGGTGGCCGCGGTGCTGGAGGCGCTGCGCCGCCAGCGCGGCCGCTCGACGGGCACGCTGAAGGGACTGCGGGAGCTGACCGGGCAGATCCTGGCCGACACCCACGGGCCGGGCGCGGTCGGGTTGCCTGCGCCGTCGACGTTCAACCGGCTGGTGCGCGTGATCGCCGATCCTCTGGAGCATCCCGGACGGCCGGCCCGCACCTCCACCGCCACGCCGGTACGGCCGTACACGCCGACGGTGGCGCTGCGGCCGGGCGAGCTGGTGCAGGTCGACACCACCCGCCTCGACGTGATGGCCGTCGGGGAGGACGGGAAGCCGGTGCGCCCGGAGCTGACGATCGCTCTCGATGTGGCGACCCGCTCGGTGGTGGCGGCCGTGCTGCGTGAGGAGGGCACCAAGGCCGTGGACGCGGCGCTGCTGCTGGCGGAGATGGCCGTGCCCCATCCCGCACGGCCCGGCTGGCCCGGCCATCTGCGCCTGGCCCACGCCGCCGTCCCCTACGACCGGCTGCTCGCCCTCGACGCGCGGCTGGAGCAGGCGGCGGCGCGGCCGGTGGTGGTGCCGGAGACGATCGTCATCGACCGCGGGGCCATCTTCGTCTCCGCCGCGTTCCTGGCCGCCTGCGAGACCCTGGGGGTGAGCGTGCAGCCGACGCCGCCCCGCTCGCCGGCCGCCAAAGGCGCCGTCGAGCGGACCTTCGGCAGTATCAACACCCTGTTCGCACAGCACGTCGCCGGCTACACCGGCTCCCACGTCCTTGAGCGCGGCGAGGCGGTGGAGGACGAAGCGCGGTTCACGGTGGCCCAGTTGCAGGAGCTTCTGGACGAGTGGGTCACCGCCCGCTGGCAGCACCGCCGCCACGAGGGCCTGCGCCATCCGGTCCTGCCGAAGAAGGCCCTCACCCCGAACGAGATGTGGGGCGCGCTGCTGGGCGCGTCCGGGTACGTGCCGCTGCCGCTGGCCGGCGCCGACTACCTGGAACTGCTGCCCGTGCGCTTCCACCCCGTAACCGGCCGCGGCATCCGCATCAACCACCGCACCTACGACCACGCCTGCCTCAATGAACACCGCGGACGGCCCTCCCCCACCGGCCCCGGCGGCAAGTGGGAGATTCACCTCAACCCGCACGACGTGCGGCAGGTCTACATCCGGCTGCCCGACGGACAGCTGCACGAGGTCCCGTGGATCCACCGCGACCACGTCCACGCCCCGATGGGCGAGACCGCCTGGCGTCACATCCGCGCCGCCCTGGGCCGGCGCGGCGACCGCGAGGCACACGAAGCCGCCCTCGCGGAGGCCGCCGACCAGGTCCTGCGCCGCAGCCGCCCCCTGACCGGGAGCACGGCAGCGGCTGCCACCCCGTCCCAGCCGTCGGACTCCCCGCCGGGGACACCGCCGGCTCAGCATCCCGCCCGGGACCCCGAGGGCAGTCTCGACGCAGCCGAAGCCCGCGCCCATGACGATGACGACAGCCAGGCCGGTGGTGAAGAGTCCCCGCCGCCGGCCCGATTCGCGCTGTACGACGCCTTCGAGGAGGCCGAACACTGGTGATCAGCCCCGACACCACGCCCCCCGCCGAGGAGACGTCCGCAGGGGCAGTCACCACCTTCGACGCCTTCGCCCGGTTCGCCCGCGCCGCACCGCCCACACCGCCGCAGCCGGGCCAGGCACCCCGCTCGCCCAAGGAACGCCTGGCCTACCACTCACAGTTCGTCACCGTGCGCACCCCGGCCATCGAAACCCTCTCGCGCAGTGTGCGCACCCTGATGATCCTCGGCCGCCACCAGCAGGTGACCGCCCGCCCGTCCCTGATCGTCACCGGGCCGGCCACGACCGGCAAGACGACCGCGCTGCTCGAAGTGGGCCGCACCTGCCACCTGGCCCACACCCGCCGCGCCGCCCCGGGCGACGAGAGCGTGCCCGTCGCCTACGTGCTGGTGCCGCCCGGCGCCACCGCCAAGACACTGGCCGGGGAGTTCGCCCGCTACCTCGGCATCCCCGTCACCGCCCGCATGACCACCACGCAGATCACGACCGCCGTCTGCCACACCTACACCGCGGCCGGGGTCAAGCTCGTGCTGATCGACGAGATCCACCGGCTCAACCCGCGCACCTCCAGCGGCGCCGAGGCCGCCGACTGGCTCAAAGACCTCACCGAACGCGTGCGGGCCACGTTCGTCTACGCGGGCATCGACGTCACCGACAGCGCCGTGTTCACCGGGGTGCGCGGCGCGCAGCTGGCCGGGCGCGCCTCCCTGATCGACTGCGGGGCGCTACCCGCACGCGCCGGCAAGCGGGAGCCGTTCCGGGAACTGATCGCCGCCCTCGAGCAGGCCCTGGACCTGCACGCCCACCGGGCAGGCAGCCTGCCGAAGCTGGCCCCCTACCTGCACGAGCGGACCGCCGGCCGGATCGGCAGCCTGGCCCGCCTGATCCGCCAAGCCGCCATCGAAGCCATCCTCGACAGCAGCGAACGCATCACCAAGACACTTTTGGACGGCATCGCGCTCGACCACCTCGCCGAAGAGCACTACCGGCCCCGCAACCCCACCCGCCGCCCCGCCCGCCCCAGCGGCCGGTGACCTCCCCGGCCGCAACCAGGCCATCGCCCCCGGTGCGGGCCGCCACCATGTGGCCATCCGTGCCCGGCCCGCTGCGCGTACGGCCACTGCCCGGCGAAGCCACCGCCTCCTACCTCACCCGCCTCGCCACCACCTACCGCCTCAGCCCCGCCCAGCTCCTCGACGGTCTCTGCATCACCGTCACCGGCACCGAGAACGCCCCGCCCGCCGCCGAGATCCGCCTCAGCGCCGAAGCCGCCCGCCGCCTGTCCGGCTTCACACGCATCCCCCTCACGCACCTCACCCGCGCCCTGCCCCATCTGCGCCCGCCCGCACCCTCGTCGGCCAACACCGGCGCGCACGGCACGCCCACCGCCCACTGGCGCGCCCTCGAGACCGCCCTGCAGCCACTGCCGGCGTGTACCACCTGCACCATCGGCCGCAGCCCGCACACGGCAGCCTCCGCGTGGATCCACCCGTCGCCGGGCCTGCCCCGGATCATGATCTGCACCCGCCACCAGCAGGCATCGAGCGACCCCCGGCATCCCGCGCCCCTCGACATCCGAGCTGTCCCCGAACTCACCCAAGCCCACCTTCGCGCGCGCCGCCCGGCAACACCGGTCTCCCTGAGCTGGGCATCGACGATCACCACCCGCTGGTACGACCACCAACAGCACGTACACGAACGCTGGCACACACGCCTGCACCGGCTCACCGCCGCCAACCCCCGCATGCCACCAGGCCCGGCCTCTTGCGCCCTGACCTGCCGCGAACTGATCACCTATCCCGAGACCCTCACCCTCGCCGCGGCCCTCCACCGCCTGCCCCCGCACCCCCTGACACGCACACAGCAGACCGCCTTCCTCCACCAACTCGCCGGCCGCCTCCAACTGCCCCGCCTCGCACCCGCCGACCACGACCTGCTCTGGAAACGCCTGACCACCCGCTGAACCAACCCACATACCCGTACCGCCCCAGCCCTGACAAGACCAGCCGACAACTCCCGTACCTATAGGCGCGCCAACCACCCTGCGCAAAAACCGCTGCCCCACCCAGCACACTGCGCAGCACCAAACAACCAGCTCAGCCCACATACCACCCGCCGCCGGCCCCTCGGCCCCGCGTCAGCCTCCCCTACAGAGCGAACCCACCGCCCAGTACAGCTGAACAACAGCAGGTCACAACCAAGATCATTAAGCACACACCAGCTACGCCACAGCGGGTGCGCGGCCCAAGCCGGCACGGCCGTGTCGACGAACAGGTCGTCAAGCTGCTGCACAAGGTGCACAAGCGGCAGGAGAAGAAGTCCATCGGGACCAGGTCACGACTGTTTGAGCTGCTCAGGAGGGCGTGCGTGCGGAAATTCAAGAAGAAGGCGCAGCAGTTGCTGCCGTCCAGGGCGACGTTCTACCGGCTGCTGGACCGGCTCGGGATCGTCTACGGAAAGCAGGCCGCCGCCCGGCGCGGCGACGGCAGTCACCGCCCCGAGCCGCCGTTCACGCTGGCCATGGCCACGACGCCGGGCGAGCAGGTGCAGATCGACACCACCGCTCTGGACGTGCTGGCGCTGGACGAGACCGGACGCGTCGTCTCCTTGGAGTTGACCGCGGCCATCGACGTGGCCAGCCGGACGATCCTGGCCGCAGTCATCCGGCCCAAGTCCAGCGGCACCAAGACCGGTGCCAACTCCCGCCGTCATGGCGGGCGGGCCACCAAGGCGGTGGACGCCCTGTTGCTGCTGGCCGAGATGTGCACCCCGCAGCCGATGCGCCCGCACTGGTCGCTCAAGGCGGGCGTGAAGGGCTCCGATCTGCCCTACGCCCAGCTGGTGGAGGCCGACGAGCGGATGGAGGGCGCGGCCGCCCGGCCGGTGATCATCCCAGAGATGATCATCATGGACAACGGCAAGGTGTTCGCCGGGCGGGCCTTTTCGGCATTTCCGTGCGCCCGGCCTGCGCTTACTCTCCCACCCACAAGGCGATCATCGAGCGGACCTTCGGCTCGGTCAAAAGCCTCTTCAGCCAGTTCCTGCCCGGCTACACCGGCAAGGACCTCACCCACCGCGGCAAGCACGTCGCCAAAGAGCGGCTGTGGCGCGTCGACCAGATCAACGACTTCCTGCAGCAGTGGATCGCCCTGGGCTGGCAGCAGCGCCCGCACAGCGAACTGCGCAACCCGTTCCTGCCGTCCATGCCGCCGCGCACTCCCAACCAGATGTTCGCCGCCCACGTCGCCAGTAGCGGCTACGTCCCCCTCCGGCTGGGCGCCGAGGACCGGCTGCGGCTGCTGCCCACTGCCTGGGTGCAGGTCACCGACAAGGGCATCCGCCTGAACAACCGCACCTACGACAGCCGCGCCCTGAACGGCTACCGCAACACCCGCTCGGGCTGGCCGGGCAAGGGCCAGCGGTGGCCGGTGCGCTACCACCCCCACCAGCCGGAGAAGGTCTGGCTCGAGGACCGCCGCAGCAACAAGTGGGCGGAGGCCGACTTTGTCTACCAGCGGCTGATCGGCGACGCCTGGAGCGAGCACGTCTGGGACCAAGCCACCGCCGCCCACCTCGACAAGGGCGGCCATACCCGGGACGAGACGGCCATCGCCCGGCTGGTGCGCTCCCTGCTGGAGCACGCGGGCCGCGGCCCGTCCCGCACCGCCACGCCGCAGCCGGCTCCCGTCGAGCGCGGCATGCACGTCGGGCTGGCGCCCATGCAGGACCCCTACCGTGGCATCCCCACCCCGGCCTTCCATAACGTGGCCAGCCTGCCCGTCATGGACATCGACCCGCGCCAGCTGTGCGCGCCGGCCGTACGCCTCGCTCTGCCGGGCAGCTCGTCGGGCACGCCCCTGGCGGGCAATGGCCGCAGCCACGGCTCCGCATCCGCCGAACCGTCCTAGGGCCTGTGTGACGTCGTGATCAATCAGTTGCCTTCAGCAGGTCGTTGATCCAGATCATGGAGGCGCGGAGGTGGAGGCCTGCGAGGTAGCTCTCGGGCGACTTGTCGTATCGAGTGGC
>NZ_JBIUVD010000037.1:0-40822 GCF_044742785.1 Streptomyces sp. NPDC087844
GCCGAGCGGGCGACGGCCGAACCAACGAACCTGAACACCCGTCAACCCCTCCTGACCAGCTGATCAGCATCTCTCGCGCAGCGGGGGAACCTCAGACCGGCTGGGGCGGTCCGCCGTGTGCCTGTCACGTCGGCTCGTTCATCCCGCTGGCTTTCCGTGCATCCGATAAGTGCTTGCGCCGCGCGCCATCCGTGCGGTTCTGCCATTTCTCCGCGATGTGTTTCGCGATGTTCTTGGCGGTGGCTGTGAGCGCTTTGGCAGCGTCGCAGAGCTGGCCGGACGGCTGCGGGGAGTTGGCGGTCAGCTGGAGAAACTCGATGGTGGCGTAGCCGTAGGAGTTCGTGTATGTCCGGTGCGGGAGCCGTACGACGCAGTTGTCGGGCCCGTCCTCCCTCGCGGCGACGAATCCTGTTGTCCCATCGATGTTCACGGGCTTGCCGTTGTCCTTGAGGAAGTTGTCCCGGCTGTACTCGATCTTAATGCGGCTGCCCCCGTCGGCGCTGGACCATTCGCATTTCCAGGAGCCGAACCCCCGGCGCTTGTCGTGCACGCTGACGCCGGGAGCGTGGCGGAGCGCGGCGGCGTCGAGGAGGGTACAAGCGTCGATCCGGGCCAGTGAGTTCTGGGACGGTTCTTTGGCGCGCCTTGGTACCGGGCCGTCGTCCAGTACACCGACCGCGTGGTCGGTGGCGGCGTCGGCCAGCTCGCACAGGTTGGGCGCCGGGGTGTCCCACTGTTTGCCGATGATCTGGACCTGCTGGTCGTCGGCGGTGGCGATGATACGTACGCAGGCGTCTTCTTCCCGCGGGAACGAGGCGATCGTGACGTTTCCGACCGTCCGGACGGGGATACCTTCGAACTCAACCGGCCCCTTGTCCAGGTAGACCTGGGCCTCGGCGACTTCGACGCCCTTCCTCACCACCAGAACGTCGCACCGGTTGATCTCCCCGTAGTCCGCCACCAGCCGGGTTTTGCCGAAGCGGCTCAGCGAGGCGGAGTCGAGCAGCCCGCAGGGGTCAGCCCAACGGGCCTCGCCCATCGTGCCCGGTTCTCCCGGAGGCGTCGGCGAGGGCTGGTCGTCCGGGCCCTCGCCGAAGAAACCGGTGATCACCGGCACCACCAGGGTCGCCAGCACGACCAGAGCCAGCCCGATCGCCACAGGACTCCGAACAACGGACCCAAGCCCGAGGCGCCCGGTGTGGACCTGGATGATGTCCAGGTCACGCTTAAGCCTTTCGCCCTCGCGGACGATGCGCTCCAGCACCTGCTGGTAGCGGACGGGATCCCCGTCCTGGCCCAGGTCGATCTCCCGCCGGTCGGGGAACGGGCGCCGCTCCGCGTCGTCGTCGAGAAGCAGCCTGGAGCCGCAGGCCCCGCGGCGGAGCTTCTCCGTTTCGCGGCGAGCTTTCTCCACCTCCTTGCGCAGTGCCTTCCGGGCCCGCTCGGCGACTACCAGGCGCCGACGTGCCCGTTTGAGCTCCTGCTTGGTGCGCACCAGGCTCAGCCGGGCGTCGTTCAGGCTCTGTTGGGTCTGGGCGCGGTCGGCGTTGTTCCGTTCGTCGAGTTCGTGTATGGAGCTCTCCGCGCGGGCGCACATCAGCATCAGCATCGCGATGATGGCCCGCGCCCGCTCGTCGGCGTCGCGAGCTTCGGCGAGTTTCACCTGACTGTCCGTCAGGCGCTGTTGGGCCGTGATGAGTTCGCGGTGCGCGACCTGCGCTCCCCCTGCGTCGCCTTTGGCACCGGCGGCCCGATCCTCCGCCGCAGCCCGCTCGTACAGCGTTCTGGCGTGGGCGAGGTCCTGCGCGTACTTCCTGGCATCCGTACCGCACACGTGCTTGACCACCCGGCCCAGGGTGCGGGAGGGGATGACCTCCGAGCCGTTCAGGTACTTCGCCCACCGGGTTTTGTCTCCGTTGAACTGCTGGGCGAAGGAGCGGGCTGTCGTCAGGTCTCTGCGTGAGCCCAGCTCCAGCAGGAACTGCGCCAGCTCGTTGGCCTTCGGCCCGCCGACTAATATCCTCCGCCGCCCTACCGCCATGGTTCATTCCCTCTGATCTCTCAGTCGCTTGTCCGCCGGCTGTCCGGCGTTGTCCCGCGACCGCGACGTTCTGATCTGCACCGATACATCCAGTGGTGAACGGACAATCAGGCCGCCCGCCACGGTTCCCCTCAAGCCGCCCCGCACACGGGGCACTTCACCACCGGGAGAACCACCCCCATGAGCCTCACCCCCCTCTGCGACTTCCTCCTCCACGACGTCCTGGGCAACCTGACCGCCGCCGCCCTGACCGCCCTCACCGTCCGGGCCCTCGGCAGCATCCGGCACCGCACCACCCGGACCAACGACCACAACCACACTCCCGAGTAGCCACCTGGCGATACGAACCCCCGCCGCGCCCGGCCGTCCCCCTGCCCGGCCGGGGCGGGCATCGCTCATGTGCCCCTGACCCACACGCAACCAGCCTCCGAGGGTCGATGCCTCTCGGACGCTGTCAGTGGCACTGCTGGATCCAGAAGGCGAGGATGCCGACGGCGCCGGCCCACAGAGGACCGCGACGGCCAGAACGGCGGCTCGGTTCACGGATCGCTGCCCCCGGAGCCGTGGGATGAGAGCTCATCGCCGATGTCTATGGCAATCCGTTCCCCCCGCGCAGCCGATGCCTTCGGGGTTCACCGGAAAGAGTCTCGCCCTTGTCAGCGGTCGAGACCGCAGCGGCGGTCGGCAGTCCTGACCGTATGGGACGAGTCGGGGCCCTTCGCCGCAGGGCGTACACCCTGGAAGGAACCACAACAGGGCAACGAATCAACGACAACTAGAAAGAGAGGTGAACTACTGATCCCTTCGGGGTGTTGTCGGAGGGGGTGACGGATTGTGGCCCCTGCGGTAGGCCGGTGGTATGCGGTACGCGCAGGGTGGCGGGCTGACCGCCGAGCGGCAGCGGTTTCGGGAGCGGATCCGTTTCGAGGCGGGTGAGCGGTTCGCGCGGGCCGAGAAGAACGTGGTGGTCACGAAGGATCTGCGGGTCAGTGAGCGGTCGGTCGAACGCTGGCGCTGCGTCTGGCGGGCGGGTGGTACGGAGGCGCTGGCGTCGTCGGGGCTTGCGAAGGTGCCGAAGCTGTCCGATGAGCGGTTCGCCGAACTGGAGCGGGAGTTGGCGCGGGGTCCGGCCGTGCATGGCTGGGAGGACCAGCGCTGGACGCTGGTGAGGATCCGGGCGTTGATCTGGCGAAAGTTCGAGCTGGATTGTTCGCCGGCGGCGGTGTGGCGGCTGCTGCACCGGCACAGATGGTCCTGGCAGTCGCCGGCTCGCCGGGCTCTGGAGCTTGATGAGGACGCGGTGCGGCTGTGGAAGAAGGAGGTGTGGCCGTAGGTGGAATGACTGCGGCGGCTCTGGGGGCCTATGTGGTGTTCGAGGACGAGGCAGGGTTCTCGATGACACCGTCCGTCGCCCGCACGTGGAGTCGGCGTGGGCACACGCCGGTGGCGCGCGTACGGGGCAGGTCCTGGCGCCGCTTCTCGATCGCCGCCCCGTGCTGCTACAAGCCCGGCGAGACCTCGCGGATGATCTTCCGCCCGTATCGACACCGCAAGCATTCCTGTCCAGCGCGTAAGAGCTTTGCCTGGAGCGACTACCGAGACCTGGTCGTGCGTGCCCACCTGCAGCTCGGCGCCCCGATCGTCTTGATCTGGGACTGAACCGCCCCGGGTTCGGTAGAGACCTCGGACTGTCCCGAGTTGGGTGGAGTCGGGTTGCTTGACTTCAGGCTACTGGTGGGGTGCGGAGTTCGTACTCCACCGGGGTGAGCATGCCCCGCTCAGAGCGTCTGCGCTGGCGGTTGTGGAAGATCTCCAGGGCTCGAAGAGCGCGGTGGACAGCTCCAGTCGGGTCCGCCACCGTCTGCGGTTGAGCAGTTCGACCTGGACCCGGGCCCAGAAGGACTCCGTCATCGCGTTGTCCACGCAGTCTCCGATGGAGCCCATCGAGGGCAGCAGGCCGGAGTCCTTCGCGGAGCAGTGGGCGGCCCGGCATGCCGAGTGACGGCGTGTCGCCGCTCTGGGCGAAGAAGGGGCAACGGCTTGTTCCTGGTCTGGCGCAAGGACGCGCAGACCGGGTACGTACCGCTCAGTCGGCCTGCGCGTCCACCAGCGCAGCCAGGTCGGCTGTGTCCCCGGCGAGTGGGGTCCTGACACTGACCGGCTCGTTGATGTCAAGGAAGGTGACGGTCAGGTCGATGGGGTCACCGACGACCGGCGCGAGCGGCTCTCCGTCGGCGGTGTAGGGCATCTCGTAGGTCGCGCCGCGCATACGGAACTGCTTGGCGCGTCCGTCGCCGTCGATCCACAGATCCATGGTGAGGTTCTTGTCGAGCCTCAGCCCGTAGAAGTGATCAAGACTGTCGATCTGACGCTCCCGGGCCGCCTTGCCCGTGACGGCGTCACGGCTGGCGCGCATCCCCTCGGGGGTGACCGTTCCTCTGTAGTGCGTGGTGGGGGTGCCGTCGACGGTCTTGGTCCCGATCTTCTTCGGATTCCTGGAACCGGTCAGGATCGTGGACTGTACGACCGGGCTGCCCTCGATCTGGTGGGGCAGCACACCGTAGGTGTTGTTGTCCACCACGCCACGGCCCCAGGCCGCCGGCTCGGCGCGAAGCCAGCTCCTGCCGCGCACTTGTGTCAGGGCCGACTCGCTGAGGCCCCATTTCTTGCCGACGGGCGTACTGCCGCCGAGCGCGCTGCCGCCGAGGTACAGCGCCTTGCCGACGAACCGGACCTTCATCGGGCCCTGCGCGCGCTGGCCCGCCGTGGTCAGTTCCATGCTCATATCCAACGGCTTCGTGTTCATGGACGCCTCGACCGTCAACCGGCCCCGGTCCGGCACGGACCCGGTGATCCGGTAACGCAGTGACGTGATGCGGGCGGATGCCTCCGCGGCCTTGGTCACGGCCTGGGCGGGCGTCAAAGTCGGCGCCTCCTCGCTGGCGGTGCCGGACGTGGCGGAACCACTGCCTGCACCTGAGCCGCAGGCCCCGGCTCCTGTACCGAACAGCACGACGGCGAAGGCCGTGCCGACCGCTCTCCGCGCCGTAGACGAACGTGCGGAACATCTCATGGTCCCCCCGGAACACCCAGTCGATCACGCAAAGACTGTGAGCGTATCCCGGCAAGAGGGTGCCGGCCCGCCGCCTTTTGGCAGGGCCCAACTCGGTGCCGGACGCTGTCAGTGCCGTCGTGCACACTGCGTTCCACGAGCGACCGTTACAAAGCCGTCTTCTCATGTTTCCCGGGCGACGACACACCGGCTTCTGTGCTGGGGGGGGTCCTGCGCTGACACCTGGGCTTGGACAGCGAGGGACCGGACGGCCTGGGAGGACCACCCGTACTGCGCCTCCCCAGCGGATGTCCCTCTCGCTGCGGACGCGGGCGCGTTCCTTGCGTTCGGCGGCCAGGACATCGCGGTGTCGGGCCTTGGCGTTTCGTCAACGCATGTAGGCGTTCAGGACCCGGATCTGCACGGTGTGGTTGGGGTGGTGGGAGCGGGTGATGGTGAACTGCCTCAGCGGTTCGACGTGCGCCTCGTTGAGGTTCGCCCACGAGGCGTAGGCCGGGGTGAAGCACAACTCGGCTTTGTTCTTCCTTGCCCGGCCGCGGATGTCGGAGCCTTTGTGGGCGGACAGGTTGCCCAGGATGACGTGGACAGGTGCGCCGTCGGGCCGGGCGGCGCGGGTACCAGAGCACCGGCCTGGTCATCTCGCACCGCCGCCGCAAGGGCGAAGAGCCCCCGAACCGGACCGAACTGGAAAAGGAACCACCACCGCTCCCACAAACAAGTCAGCGCCCGCGTCGAGCACACTTTCGCCCGCATTCAGGGCTGGAAGATCTTGCGGATCGCCGACTCAAGGGCGACGGTCCGGCCGGGACACCGAGGCGGTCCTGCGCAGGGCCGAGGAACTGCCCCCGGCCGAACGAGATGTCCTGCGACTGCTCGGCACGGGCCAATTCAATACGGAGGTCGCCGATCAGCTGTATCCGAGGGTGAGCACGGTAAAGGCTCACATCAGCGGGATCCTCCCCCGCACCGGCTGCGCCAACCGCGTACAGGCCGCAGTCCTCGTACACGACGCCGGGCTGCTCACCGACCGTTGGGCCAGGACTTCCACAGCACACACGGGCCGGGCGAAACAGGCCGGACTCTGATCGATGTCAGTGAGATACCCGTACCGTCGGTGCCGTTGATCGTCGGTGCCGTTGATCGTCGCTGCCCGCAGCCGACCGGGGGTCGGCTGCGGTCGTCCCGCGTGGCGTACCGGTTCGTGACCGCCGACGCTCATGACCGTGGCGTCGACCTGCGCACCTCAGCCCGCTGACCGGGCTCCCTCAGAGGGAGCTGCGCGGCACGGTCACCACATGCTTGCCGACGACACCGCCGCGCTCGAATGCCTGGTGCGCGGCGGCGATGTCCGCGAGCGGGTACACGCTGTCGATCACCGGGCGCAGCGCACCCGACGTGACGTGGTCGGCCACGTCGCGCAGGACGGGGGTTTCGGGGTTGGCGCTGAAGGTGCGGATGCGGCGGGTGCCATGCACGCTGGAGGCGGCGACAGCGGCCAGTGCCGACGGGGACAGTCCGACGGTGACCATCCGGCCACCCTTTGCCAACCGCCCGCGGTAGCAGTGCAGTTCCGTGCCGACGGTGTCGACGATGACGTCGAACGGCCCGATCTGCTCCGAGGCGGTGGAGCGGTAGTCGAGGACCTCGTCGGCGCCGAGGTCGGTCAGGAGCTCGGCGTGGCGGTCGCGGGCCAGCGCGGTGACGTGACCGCCCATGGCGTGTGCCAACTGCACGGCGGCCGTGCCGACTCCGCCGGCCGCGCCCCGCACCAGGACCCGTTCCCCGTCCGCGAGGCGCACGCTGTCGCGCAGCGCGATGAGCGCCGTAGCACCGGCGACCACCAGGGAAGCCGCCTCGACCGACGAGAGGTCGGCCGGGGCGTGCGAAAGACGGCTCGCGGGAACCACGACGTATTCGGCCGCGCCGGCGAGGGAGTGCCGCTGCCGAGGATGAACCATGCCCCACACGCGGTCCCCGACCCGGTGGCCCTCGACGCCGGGGCCGATCGCGGCGACGGTCCCCGCGAAGTCCAGTCCCACGCCGATCGGGAAGCGGCGTCCCGACACGATCTTCAAGTCTCCCGAGCGGACGATCACATCGTGCCCATTCACGCTGGTCGCCTCGACCGACACCAGCACCTCGTCCGCACCGGGGGTGGGGCAGTCGATCTCGTTGACCCGCAGGACATCTGCCGTGCCGAAACCTGTGATCTGAACGGCTTTCATGTCGCTGTTCCTTCCGTGACCGGTTGTGGTGGATCCGATGTTGGACCCCTCGCGCGACATCGCGGTCGTTCTCTTCTTCCTGGGTCTGGCAGACCCACCCTTGCGGGCCGCACCGACGGCATACTGGCGCCGTGACCGACTCCTCCCACGCCATGAGCGACGATCCCCGGCGCGAACTCGCCGATTTCCTGCGCACCCGTCGAACTCGGCTTCGGCCCGAGGACGTTGGACTGGAGCCCGGCCCCAGGCGGCGCGTCGCCGGACTGCGGCGCGAGGAGTTGGCCCTGTTGGCAGGGGTGAGTTCGGACTACTACCAGCGCATGGAGCAGGGACGCGACGTCCGGCCATCCGAACAGGTCCTGGACGCTCTCGCGCGCGCTCTGAACTTCTCCGCCGAGGAGTCCCGGCACCTGCACAGCCTCGCCGCCGCCGCACGTACCCCGGCCCGTACGCCGCGTTCGTACGAGCCGGAGGAGGTGCCTGACACCACGCTGAGGCTGCTGCACACGATGGCCTCGCCCGCTCTGGTCGTCGGCCGTTTCCTGGACGTGCTGGCCTGGAACCCGCTCGGCGGTGCCCTGCTGGGCGAGTTCACCCGACAGCCGCAGAAGGATCGGAACCTGTTGGCACTTTTCCTGCACCCCCAGGCCGACCGGACTTGCCCGAACCGGGCGGCCACCGTTTCCGAGCTGATCGGGATGCTGCGGACCCAGGTCGCCGCCGTTCCCGGCCACCCGCGCGCGGTGGAGCTGGTGGGTGCACTCGCCGTCCGCAGCGATGAGTTCGCGGCCCTGTGGGCCCTCCACGACGTGGAGGAACCCACCCGCGGCCAGATGCGCCTCAACCATCCCCAGGTCGGTGAACTGAACCTGGACTGGGACGCCTACCCCATACCGGGCAACCCAGGCCCCGCGCTCATGGTGTGCACCGCCGCCGAAGGCAGCCCCGACGCCGAACGGCTCCAACGGCTCGCCGACCTGCTGGGCACCCCTTGACCCACTGCGGTGATCCCAGGCGGCGGTCCGGGCGTCGCCGACTGCACGAGAATGCTCCTGCTGCTCGGCGCGGTCATGCTTGCGGCGATGCTGGTCGGTATCACCGGCGTCGACCGCCTCAGCCGGGCTGCGCCGGGGCACACATGGTCCGCTACGGACACTTGGGCATCGGCCACACCTGGCCGAAGAATTCGGCACCGCCTCCGACCCCGAACACCTCGCCTGGCTCCTGCGCTACTCCGCCTACCACCACGTCCGTCCCAACACCGCCTATCCCGCCGTCCTGCTCGCCGGAGCCGTCACCGACGAACGCACCGGCGATGCCCACCCCCGCAAGACGTACGCCGCCCTCCAGCACAGCAACCCCCACGGCAAACCCGTCCGTCTGCGCAGGCAGCCCGACAGCGGTCACGGCCCCACCGACAACACCACCGCCCTCCAAGCACTCACCGACATCCTCACCTTCCTCGCCACCCGCACCGGCCTGCGACCGGCGACGTAACACCATCACCGCTGCTGCCCCCCGGGCTCATGTGTGACAGACCCGCTGTACAGCCTCGCTACGGGACGGGGTGCGGGGGAGGCCAAAGACGGTGCGGCCGTGCATCTCTCTCATGATCCGTTTGGTGCGCGTGTTGACGCCTTCCGTGCGGCCGTTGCGGCAAGGCAGGGGTGAGCTCAGCGTCCACGGTGGCCGGTCGATTTCGAGGCTTTTGCGTGCGTCTGTGCAGGTAGTGGCCTCACACCCACCACCTCTTCTGGCGCGAACGACCAAAGGGACAACGCGGGAACCTCAGCACGGCCGACGCAAGCGGTCCCTACGACAACCGGCCGACGCCGTAGCAACACCGCCAGTTCGGCCGCCGGTTCCCGCGCATCGCAAGCGGCGGCACCGGCGGGCGGCCGGTCCCCAAGATCGGCGCCGGCGCCGAAGACCGATACGACGGTGCGGAGCCTGATTGGAGGTCCGGAGTCGAGTGGACGCTGCTGTGGATCGAGAACACCGCCGCCCCGACTGACCGAGGGCAGGCCATAGGCAAAAGCGCCGACGGGCGTCAGGGCGTGTCGCCGCAGTAGTAGAAGCGGCAGCTGACGCCGGGAGGGGCCCGGCGGTGCGGGGCTCGCCGGGGCGCGAGTCGTACAGGGCACGGCCGGAGGGCCTGCGCCTCGTGCAGGAACTGCGCCAGACGCTCGGGCAGTTGGGAGAGATCCTGGCCAGGTCCCAAGGTGTCGATGGTGCGGAACAGCTGGTTGACTCCGTCCACTTCCTCGTTGTCGATCAGGTCGGACACCAGCGTGTCGGCGTCCGGGTCACCTACCTTGCTCGCACTCTCCAGCTCGGCTGCCACGTTGGCGGTCGTCAATGCCACGGTGGGGCTCATTCGTCATCGGTCGGGTCAAGGGATCCGCCCACCTCGTCCCAGCACTCAACAGCAGCAGGCCTGTCACCTGCATCCCCCTGCGGCGGAACGCACCGCCACCGGGCAGGTCAAGATCACCACGAGAGGTCCTCCCCGAGCCAGCCGCATCCCGCGATGCCCCTTTCGTGTTTTTCAGGGGGCGTATCAGCTCATACGGGAGCGCACAGGGAATCCGCCATATGCGCCCGGCTCACCCGGCTCACCCGCCTGACGGGCTGAACGAGGTCAGGGCGAAGGTCAGCGTCATGGGCGACGGCAAGCACACCACGGAGCAGGTCGGCTGGCTGGCCACCACGATCAAAAGGCCCTTCTCATTCACCTCGCGAACCCGGATGCCAGGCGTGTCGGGACCGTTGCACGTCTGCGTCAACGGCAGCACTATCACCTCGGAGCCCGCCGGAAAGGAAGTCGTGAAGGTCACCCGGGTGAAAGTCGACGTGTTGCTCCCGACGTCTCGATCGCACTGTCAGAACTGAGGCTGATCCTGCCGGTCTGGAACATGGCCATGGCGCACTCCTGTGTTCGGGTCCTGACTCTGTCGTCCGGCAGCCGACCGCAACCTGTCCACCTCGATGACCATGACATCCGCCTTCTTCCAGTTATGTGATCGGCTTTCAGCCACCGCCCCGCAGGCAAGGGGATCGGAGAGCGGACGCAGAACCGACTGTTCCCTACGCTGGCGGGCATGCCTGCTCCATGTCGACGTCAGAAGGCGATGACCGTGCACGCGTCGAGGACAGACTGGGGCAACTGCTGCAGAAGGGAGGCTCAATGTTCTTCCAGGTCAGCAATGTGTTTCTGAAAGTCACTCATGTGTAGTCCGAGTGGCCCGCTTGAGTCGGCTGCGGTGGAAGTCGCAAGTCCGGTTCCGAGGGGCGGGGACGCCGAAATGCGTCCCCGCTACCCGACACGGTGTCACCCTCACCGCGCCGGGCGGCTTGGACACCGACCACATGGTGCCGCTCGCCGAAGCCTGGGACTCCGGCGCCGGCACCTGGACGCCGGCCCGACGGGAGGCGTACGCCAACGATCTGGACGCCGGCCGTTCCCTGGTGGCTGTCACCGCCCGCACAACTGGAGTTCACAGGGGTTCTCAGAGACGTACGGTGGTCACGGACGTACGGTGGTCACGGCAGCGTAAATACGCACGTGAGTACGCTGCACCGGGTGAATCAGCGGTCGCACGAGCTAGTCGCACAGGGCGTCCGTCATCGACATCAGCGACAGTCCCTGTCCGATCGACGCCAGCCGGGCGGCGGGCTGGTCCCTTGCCACGACACTCAGCGTCTCCCCATTACCGATCACTGCTTTGAGGTCATAACCCATCCCAACGCCCCCTCCAGATGGGAGGTGCCGTCTTGTCCCATACAGCGAAGGTGCACCCGCGCGGCGCCCCCGCCCACAACCACCACATCTCCAGCGGGTTCTAGCCGGAGCACCGTCCAGCCCTCGCGACCCCGCTGGTTTCCGCCTTCAGCGTCCCGCGCCTGGCGGGCACCGACACCGTGTCGTGGCCATACGGACGGCGCCGCGCAGCCCTTGAGGAACTATTCCGCTTGGTCCTGGATCCGGCCGGTCTGGACTTCTGCGACCGCACCGGAATCAGCGCTTTGCTGTCGGCCCGCATCATGGCCATCGAACAACGCGGCGACACAGCCCTGGCCGCGGTCCCCGCCAACGCCGCCCGCATCCTGGGCATCGTCGGCTTGGACCGCGTCTTCGCCATCCACCCCGACGTCGCAACGGTCACCGCCCGCAACTCCCTCGCCCACTGATCCCGCACCCCTCGGCAGCCAGTCGAGGACTTCGACCTTATGATCGCGTCACAGCTCCTCGGGCTGGTCCGCGTGGGTTTTACCCTCAGACCGGCCATCGTGTCGCTGCCCTTCTGCGGTCGCCATCCGTCACGTCGGCCAAGCGCCGGTCGTGACCCTGGACGGCGAAGGGCGGTCCTGCCATGCACCATTCAGGACAGCCCACTTGAAGGGCCGAAATCCAGGACAGTCCCGGGCGGAACCGGTCCCTCGCCCGCGTAGGTACCGCCCACCGGTTCCGCTGATGCGTCGTCCTCGGCGAGCGTCAGGCTGGGCCAGGGCCCGGCGAGGGCCGCGTCGTCCAGGGTGATGCCAAGGTGGGCGAGTACGAGGGCCACCACCGGCGCCATCCCGGCACCCTCGCCCTCGTGTGCGGCGAGGGCCTCTTGCACTCGATGCCACCAGGGGCCGAGCGGTTCGGACCGGCTGTGCTCCATGCCGGGCTCGAAGTACTCGACGCACGCACCGTCGCGCCAGTACTGGAAGACATCGATTCCCTCAGTAGTCGCCACGCTGTACGTCTCAGTACCCCGGGACAGCTCCGCGAGCGATTCCTCCCCGAAGCCGATGCCGCCTTCCTCCTCGACGCAGAAGCCCCATTCACCGATCCTGCCGGCCCGCAGCAGCGAGACCATCCCGTCTCCCGACTCACCCGAGGGCAGGTCCAAGGCCGCGTCCCAGTCGAGCAGGCACGCCCGTTCCGGATCTCCCCCGTACCGGGCGAACACCTCCGCATGGCCGAGACCGCGAGTGAAAGTAGCGCACATCCATGCCTTCGCCCAGTCCAGCGAACCAGCGTCCACGTCTGCTTCCGTGGTCTGTTCCTCCGTCATTCACACCTGGACCGCCTGCGCGGGTCCAGCCTTGCAGGCTCTCCGCAGTGTGCGCCAAGCTGCGCGGAAAGCCCGCCTTATCGTGCCTGGTTCAAGCGGTGGGATCGCTACCGGGCAGGACGCCCGGTGGGTCCTGCCCGGTGAACCCGATATGGAAGTGGCCACGAGCGGCTGCATCAACCCACCTGTCACACCCAACCGGCACCCGACCGGCACCCGACCGGAACACCGCAACAAGATCGTGTTAAGAACTCTTAGAGAGATCCGTCATCGTCATAGGAGCGACATGCGTGCGCAGAAGCAGTCCGAGCAGGCCACGAAGGCTGGCCCCGGGCAGCGGCCGGTACCGAAAGCGAACCACCTGTCGCCACAGGACCGGAGCCCCCAGGGAGTGCTCGCCCTGCAACGGATGGCGGGCAACGACGCCGTCGCCCGGACCCTCACACCGGTGCAGCGCATGGTCACGACGACGAAGCCGGCCGAGGAGGTGAAGCACATCCATGACTTCGTGACGGAGATGCTCGGCGCGGCCGACAAACTCATCGGCGAGGCCAAGGGCTTCACCTGGCGCTTCAAGGCGGCCCCGGCCCGGCAGGCGCACCTCGACACGATCGGCCAGACGCTCGACAACGCCGAGCACATGGTCTACCGGCAGTTCCGCGATGATCCCGGGGGCAAGGAGGAGAACGCGAAGAACGCCGGCCTGCAGGAACTCCTCGACGCCGTCCAGAAGCGGCACTTCTCATATGTCGAGATCCTGCGGAACAACAGCGGCACGCGACCCGTCGGGATGGACATCGACGCCGACGACACGGAGGCCCAGGACGAGCTGTCCCAGACCTGGTCCCGGGTCGTCCGCGGGCAGGGCATCTCAACGTCGGACAAGCCCCGCCCGGTGGGCGACGACCGGGATCCCGCCGCGCTGCCCGGGTACGGCACCCAGATGCTGTCCGCGCACGCCCGGCTGCTCTCCCGGCAGCGTGGCCGCGGTCTGGTGGGCGACCTGACCTCGCCGTCGAACGCCCACTCGCCCATGGTGAGTGTCGTTCCGTACCACCCCGAGGTTGTCGACGCGATAGGGAAGACCGACCTCGCGGCGCAGGCGGACTCCAACTCGATGCCCGACGCGCGGGCCGTCTCGGCGACCCAGCCGAGCGCCGGTTCCAGTACCACGGTGTCCGCGCCGCACAACTTCAAGGACAGCGAGGGCGCCAAGCCGGGCGAGGCCGTCTCCCCCTTCTTCCTGCTCTACGGCCACGAGCTGATCCACGCCCAGCACAACAAGCACGGCATCAATGTCGCCGCCTTCGACAACGAGGAGATCGCGACCGTCTCCGGCGTGGAGTCGTCGAAGCTGCTGCACGCGGACAAGGGGCTGCGCGTCACGACGGAGGACCAACTGCGGGACGAGCACTACATGCCCCGCCGGGGCGGCTACACGTAGCCGGAGTCCGCAACGTGCTCTGCGCGGCGGCGGGCGTAGACGTCCGTGCGGGCGTCGTAGCTCGTGAGCTTCGGCAGGGCAGCGGTGAGCAGACCGACCGTGGCGACGCAGGCCAGGCCGCCGGTCCAGCCGGCCGGGCGGGCGCCAACCCAGCCGGCCATCGCCCCGGCACGGACCTGGCCGAGCTGCGGGCCGATGCTGTACGAGAGCGCCTGGATGCCGACCAGCCGACCTCAGGTGCGGCGGCGTAGTTGCCGGGGCCACGCTACATAACGCTGCGCTTGAACCGAGCGGATACTGGGCAACTCCTGGCTTGTCTGTACTCGTCGTCCCGACGGGCTCCCTGTTGGACCCTGGGGACAGAGCGGGTTGCTGGCGGTCTGGCTGGCACACCCAGCGCTCCGGTGGGTCCAGGAGAACATCCCCCTGTGCGGCGGCGATCCTCGCAACGTGACCGTCTTCGGCGAGTCCGCAGGAGCGATGAGCATTGGTGCCCTCCTCGCCGTCCCCGACGCCGATGGGCTGTTCCAGCGTGCCGTCCTGCAGAGCGGGGCAGTACATCACGCCATCCCCACAGCGACAGCCCGCCGGATCGGCAACCACTTCACAGCCATGCTCGGCATACCGCCCACCCGACAAGGCCTCTCAGGTGTCTCCTTCGAACGGCTGGCCGAGGCGGCGGAAACCCTGCGTGCCGCCATCGCGGCCGACCTCGATCCGCGGCGCTGGAACGAGGTCGCGCACAACTTGATGCCCTTCGAACCGGTCGTGGACGGCGATCTGTTGCCGCGCGCCCCGCTCACCTCGATCACAGAGGGCTAAGCGGCCACCATCGATGTCGTGGTGGCTGGTGGGAAGCAACACTGACGAGTTCCGGCTTTTCCTAGAGCCCATGGGTGCCACCGACTTCATCGGTAGCGCAACACTGGACAGTGCCGCCGCCCCGGCTACGGTCTCGATCCCGACGAGGCCGTGTCCGTCTACCTACCGCGCGCGAAACATCCCGATGGGACTCGCGGTGACCTGTTGGCAGCACTGGCGACGGACTGGTACTACCGCATGCCCGCCATTCGTCTCGCGGATGCCCGCATGGGCCAGACCGGCCGTTCCTATTCGTATGATTTCGCATGGCAGCCATAGGAGCCGACGGCGGCGAGGACGGGGAGTTCGTGGGTGCGGGCCAGGTGGGCGCCTTCGGCCTCCGGGTCCCGGGGCGTGCAAAAGTAGGAACTCGACGCCCTGCAGTCCGGCGAACTCCGCGTAGTCATCAGTCAGTTGTGGGCCGCCGGACCGCTAGGAACCGACGGCTCCCTCATTGTTCCGGACCAGTACCCGTGGCCACCCGACCTGGCCGAAGCCGAGCGCGCGGTCGGCCGGTCGGCCGGTCGGCCGGTCGGCGGGAACCACACGTCGCACTGACTGGTTCCGCCCGGCTCATAACGTTCGCGAGACCGGCTCCGCAGGCCAATGGGCCGAACGCACGTCCCAAATTCGGTTCTTAAGCATGGTCAGACCGCGATCCCGACCGATCCGCTCGGCGCCCGGTGACCGTCCAGCGGCACATCGTCCGCCATCGCCCCCCGGACCGTGCTCCTCGCGATCCCCGGTTCACTCGCGCTCCCCCGCACCGGCATCCGCTCGGCCCGACGAAGCCAGCGGATCTCCACCCGAGCCTCCACGCTGATCGCCCCTCCTCCCAGCCCGCCTCAACGAACCAGGCCCAGGGAGGGGGGCGACTGCCAAGCGCCGCTGCCGGTCCACGTTCCAGCCGCTGGCGACATGGGGGTCCTACGCTGCCGACGTGTGCGGCGTGCTTCCGGCGCGGATGTGGCGGCCGAGGATGAGAACTGCACGGCCCAGTGCCTGGTCGGCCTCGTTCAGGATGGCGGCGAAAGACGGTCATCCGCCTCGGCCCGGCACCGGTCGCACGCGCGCCGACGCCACCAGGCCGTCGTCTGCCGCTGCCGCTGCCAGCGCCGCACGCACCCCGAGCGAGTGAGTCACGAACCGCAACCAACTTGGTGCAGTATCACCAACTGCACTCCGAGAATACCCCTCGACGAAAACCCCTCGACCAGGGCGTACGCAGAAGTACGACTGGAGTACCTGGCTAGGACTTTGTCAGGAACGGGTCGATCGCCGCCCAGGTCGCCTCCGGGGCCTCCAGGTGCGGCAGGTGCCCGGCTTCCGGAATCTCGACGAACTGCGCGCCTGGTATCACGTGTGCGACAGCCCGTCCGTATGCCGGCGTGACGATCCGGTCGCTCCCGCCCCACACCACCAGTGTCGGGACGTTCACCGCGCCGAGCCGACCGAGCAACGTCGGATCGCTCATGCTCGGGCCGGCGACAGCGGCCATCGTGCGTCCGTTCGCCTGTTGGACCGCGCGCTGCTCATCAGTGAAACCGGCCGGGTCGACGTATCCGCGCTCCGGGTCGTGCCAAGCGGCCTCGGCGAGCCCGCGGGCGTCGAGGGCGAAGAAGTCCGCGACGGGCTCGCCCTCCACGACCGCACCGACGCCGTCGATGTCGACCACGGCCCCGATCAGTCCTGCGTACCGCTCATCGGCGGCGGCCTGAACCGCCATCTCCAGGGCGATCCACCCGCCGATCGAGGACCCGACCAGCACGACGTCGTGCTCCTCGTGTTCGAGCAGGCGCGTGAGGTAGGCGGCCGCGAGCTGCGCGACCGTGGAGATGGAGTCGGGGCGCGCTGTGCCCTCCCAGCCGGGATGCGTCGGGGCGAACGTGTGCAGGGTGGCCGCGAGGTGTCCCACGATGGGGGCCACGGTCCGGGGCCCGCCGCCGCCGTGCAGGACGAGCGCCGTGCGTGACTCCGGGGCACCGGCCTGAACGACAGGAAGGTCCTCGGGAAGAGAGATGCTCATGATGCTCCTCGGTGAATCAACATGTTTATATAAGGACGTTGATACAGTAACACCATGACGACCGACCTAGGAGCCCTCGGGCATGCGATCAAGCGTGCGCAGTACCGGAACCACCGCACGATGGATGCCGCGCTGGGCGAGATCGGAGTCACCCTCGTCCAGTGGGACGCCCTGCGCGCCATCGATCGAATGCCGGGCGCCTCCGGACATGAACTCGCCGTCGCGACCTTCCAGAGCGACCAGGCGTTCGGCACCCTCGCGAGCCGACTCGTGGAGCGTGGGCTCATCGCCCGATCCGCAGGCCGCGGGCGACGCTTCGAGCACGCCCTCACCGAGGCCGGGCGTACAGCACTCACGGAGGGTCAACAGTTGTCGATCGGCGTCCTGCAAGACCTCTTCGCACCCCTCGACGAGGCGCAACGCACGGAATTGCTTCGATCACTCCAGAAACTCACCGAGGGCATGTGATCAGGCAGCACGCGGCTCGACCCCGTTGTCTTTCTCGCGGTCCTGCAAAAGGGCCGCTTGCCTCCGGGCCCGGCATGACTGCCACCCCCCGTCGAAGGCACGACCTGCGGGTGGTGTCGCCGGGCCTGGGAGGTACCGTCGGAGACGCTGATGAGAGGCCCGGCCACCACCCGGTCCGGCGCAATGCCGAACAGCTCGCGGGTGCGCTGAAGGGATGTTCGCGCCCGACGACACCCGCACAGACGCTGTGACCTGAGCGAAGAGCCGGACGGACAGGAAGGGTGGCGCAGCACCTTACGCAACCTGGTGCGTAACGTCCCAGACAACACCGAACACAGCCCTATACGCTCTACTTACGGCGTACTTCGTTCACGGCGCAGCACTGTCGGTGAGGCCGCACCCCGGCCGGGGGCGGACTATTCCGGGACGGCAACCGCAGGCGCCGGTCTCAGCCACCGCTGTGGTCGCAACGGCGGCAGGGGCCGCGCAACAGCCCCTCCCCTGCCAGGCGTCGCGGCCTTCCTTGACCGCGATGGCGGCGATGACGAGGGCGGCGATGGGGTCGGCCCACGACCAGCCGAGGGTGGCGTTGAGGACCAGGCCGACCAGAAGAACGGCGGACAGGTAGGTGCACAGCAGGGTCTGCTTGGAGGCGGCGACCGCGCTGGCGGAGCCGAGTTCGCGGCCGGCCCTGCGTTGGGCGGCGGACAGGAACGGCATCACGGCCAGCGACAGGACGGCGATGACGATGCCGGGAAAGGAGCGTTCGGCCTGGCCGCTACCGGCAGGGCGCGGGCGGCGTCGACACTGATGTATGTGGCGAGTGCGAAGAACGAGATGGCGATGATCCGCAGGGCGATCTTCTCCCTCGCCTCGCGCACGGCGTGATCGCGGGCGGAGAACTGCCATGCGACCGCGGCGGCAGAGGACACCTCGATGACGGAGTCGAGGCCGAAGCCGACCAGCGCGGTGGAAGAGGTGATCGTCCCGGCGGTGATCGCGACGATCACCTCGATGGCGTTGTAGGTGATGGTGGCCGCGACCAGCAGCCGTATGCGCTTCGCCAGCGCGTCGCGGCGGTCTGGGGGCGGGCTTGTGCCGATGGATATCTCCGCTGTCATCTCAGCAGCAGCCCTTCGTCCGCGCGTCCGGGCAGGTCCTGTCCGCCTCGACGGCCACCACGGCGGTGCGCAGGTCTCCCAGCGCGTGCCCCAGGCGCTCGTCGGCGAGCTCGTAACGGGTACGCCGACCGACCGGCACCGCGACAACCAAACCGCAGTCGCGCAGGCACGCCAGGTGGTTCGACAGCCGGGTCCGGCAGATTTCCAAGGCGTCGGCGAGGTCGGCGGGGTGGGCGGGGTGGGCGGGAGATTCGAACAAGGCCAGAAGTATCCGGCAGCGAATCGGGTCGGCGAGGGCGCGGCCAAACCGCGCCAGCACCTCGATGTCAACAGTGAGAGGCAGCACAGCAACGACAGTGCGTTATGTGCTGAACTCATGAAATCGTGAATTGTTGCTTGTGAATCATTGACCACCGGAGCGACGGCGCCGTGCAGGTGCCGCTCGTTCTCCTGTACGTCGACTGCAACCAGAAGCTGATGTCGCTCACGCCCGCACATATTCGCCGTCGCCACTCGCGCACAAAGTCATGCAGCCGCCGCCGTGGCACTGCCGCTGCATTCACGGCCCCTCACGGAGTATCGTCAGCGCGGCTGTGCGGTGGTGCGAGCACGGTCGCGGAATGCACCCGCTGCAGGTGCGGCAGAGCACGCTCGCGGTGGGAGGCTGGATGTGCGGTCACCGCCGCAGCGGGTGCGGCGGTGACCGCAAGCAACGCGGGGCGGCCCCAACAGTGGTTGGTGGCGCCCCGCGACCGCGCTGCAGTGCTTGCGGCAGGTCCATGCTTTCTGCACGGGTGAGCGTATGGACGATCGGAGCGCGCTCGATCGAGGCAGGCAGGCATGGGAGCGGTGTCATGGACGTGCGACACGGCGCGGCAGCGTGGAAACGCGTCGTCGAGACCTCAAGTGCCGCCGGCCGGCCCGTGGCGCTGTCGTCCGCCGTGAGGGCGTGCATCCAGGATGTGGATGCGGACGGCCCGGAGGTCAGCCTGATCACCTCCGGCCGGATCAGGCTCGTGGCGCACGCCGCCGACGAGCGCAGCCACCCGACTGAAGGACGCACAGCTCGTGGCGAGCGAGGGCCCGTGCACCGAAACCTGCCGGCAGCGTCGGATCGTGGAAGCGGACGTACTGCCCGTCGGCGGGCAGTGGCCCCTCCTGCGGCAGACGGCCGGTGAACTTGGCATCCGCCGCGCGGTAGCCGCCGAGCTCCTGGTCGGTGGCGGTGTCCCGGCCGGTGCCATGGACATCTACCACAGCGTCCCGGTCCCCCTCGGCGCACGAGACCGGGCCCAGTTCGCCCAGTTCAAGGCCTACACCCGCGTCTTCGCACTCTGGTCCTGGACACCCCACCCGTACTGATCGGCTGGGACCGAGCAGCTCCGGAATCGGGTTCCGTCGGCTGTCCGCCGATCGTGCACCAGCCGACCGAAGCTACCGCCGGCGCCCCCGCGGCTGAAGCCCTGGCCCGCATGCGCGCCCACGCCTTCAGCCACCAGCAACTCCTCAAAAACGTCGCCCGCGACATCCCACCGGTCGGCTACATCTCGAAGAGGACCGCGACACCCCGCCCGACTGACCGAATCCGCCACCCCGCCGTCCCGAGCGGCCCCTGCGCATCATGGTGCAGCGAGCCCCGCGTGCCGATACGGGCAGCAGTGGCGTCGAGGTGAGCGGTGTCAGCGATGTCGCCTGCGGACGGGACAATCCGGGCTGCGCCCGTGTTCTTCTTCAAGGCGTTGTTCTCGAACGTCAGCGGTCCCAAGGGAGTAATAGGCTCTTACCCAAGGGTGCGCTGCTGTCGTGACAGGAGTATGGGGAGGAACATCATGGCTGGGCCCTCGGTCGAGGTCGTCCCTTCCGGCTGCTGTCTGGTGGCGAGGGTCGGCGGCGAGATGAACCAGAGCACCCACTTTGTTCTGCGTGAACGCTTCTCGCAGCTCACCGTGGCGGGCAACCGTTTCATCGTGCTGGATCCGGTCACGGTCTCCTTCTGCGACTCAGCCGGGCTGAACATCCGGCTCACATCCGGGCGCCAAGCAGAGACCCTCGGGGCCATCCTGGCGCTGGCAGCCGTCCCCCCGCAGCTGCAGGAAATCCTGCAAAGGACCGGAGCAGATCAGGTCCTCCCGGTTTACGACACCGTCATAGACGCACAAGCCGCCCTGTGCCGCTGAGCCGCACCTTTACGACACTCGGCACATCGCTCGGAGAAGGAACGGGTGCCGGCCCAGGTCTCAGGCCGCCTTTCCCGCGTGCGGTTCGCGTGCCGCACGGTGATGTTCGGCGTTGATCCGGCGGGCTTCTTCGAGCTGGTCCTCAAGGATGACGATGCGGCAGGCCGCCTCGACGGGGGTGCCGTGGTCGACGAGTTCGCGGGCTCGGGCGGCGATGCGCAGTTGGTAGCGGGAGTACCGGCGGCGGCCGCCCTCGGAGCGCAGCGGGGTGATCAGGCGGGCTTCGCCGATGGCGCGCAGGAAGCCGGGGGTGGTGCCGAGCATGTCGGCGGCCCGGCCCATCGTGTAGGCGGGGTAGTCGTCGTCATCGAGACGGCCGAAGGAATCGTCTGCTGTCGCCAGCACCTCATCTGCGGAGGCTGCGGAGGCTGCGGAGGCTGCGGAACGCGTGGAGGGGCCCTGGTGCCGTACGGCACCAGGGCCCCGAAGGAACTGCTACACCATCTGCCGGCCCTGGTACTGCGCCGGCCCTCTGTGTCCACAGACCCGACCCGAATGCTGTCGGAACTGCTGGGATCGCGGTTGCTTGACCGGAGACCACCTCACTATCGATGTCCTGCGGTACCCGGGCTCAAGACTTCCGCCCGGGCGATCCTGATGGCGCCTCGCTCCTCCGTTCGTCCCTCTACATCAACTACATTGCCCAACCGGTACTGCGTACTGCTCGTGATGCGAACTGCTGGTGGCCTGTGTCAGCGCCACTCTTCGGCAGCCAGCCCCGTCGCCCGTCCTGCACGTGCTCTGGCTTAGAACCCCACTGCCGAACCTCCCGGCACGCGCGCCCGCAGCCGACGCCTTTACCGAGGTGCTGCTCTCCTACTGCACTGCTGGATCCTGCGTACTTCACCTGCGGGTACTGCTGCCGCATCAACGGCGATCCTGCTTGCGGCGGCCCCTCAGCAATGCGGGCCACCCGGTCCGGCCGTCAGCCCCGTCACCGACCAGCAACTTCCCTGGCTCCGGAACTCCACCACCGCACCGTCCTGCGCACTACAACTGCACTGCAGCTGCCTACTACTGACCGGCAGTTCATCTCTGCCAGGCCCTTTCGTCTCTCTGGGCTACGAGAAAAACCATACCCACACCACAAGCCAATGTCTACTCTCGCCACGATAGATTTTCGTTCGTCCGGTGGTGGATTAATCAGCCTCGAACAGCGACAGGGGCAGGAGCCGACCCACCGGCCGTCGTCGCTGTCACCGCCGTCACCAACGGGGCCGCACCGGAACACACGGTCAGATCTGCGCGGCCGGATGGAGACGAAGAGATCGGAAGGATCGTGAACCAGGCCACAGAGTGGAGCTCTGTCACCAGCCATGCGCGCGTGCTGCCGGCCATCGCACGCGATCCCCCCGCCCGGCTGGCGCGGCATCGCCGCCGCCTGCCATATCACCGAACGCACCGCTCAGAGCATCGTCTCAGACCTGGAACAGGCCAGCGTCCTCAGCCCTCAGCCCCTCAGCCCTTCAGCCCCTCAGCCCTCAGCCCCTCAGCCCTTCAGCCCCTCAGCCCCTCAGCCCCTCAGCCCCTCAGCCCCTCAGCCGCGAACGTGACGGACGTGGCGGACGTGGCGGACGACGTGCCCGTTGCACCCCCCACCTCAACGGCACGCTCCGTCATCGCCGCGCCGCACAGAAGCCCACCCCCCGTCCGCGCACTGGCGGACCGCGAAGTGTAGAGGTGGTGTGCGGTGCCAGGACGACTAGAGTGAACAGGTCTGTCCTCTACCCAACGGTGTGCCGGGGTTCGGTTAGGCTGCGGGGCGGGAGAGCTTCTGTGAATGATCAGGACCGGGGGAGCCGGAAGATGTTGGCCGGTCTGCTGGCGTCGAGCCAGCTGATACCCCTTGAGTGGCTACCGGCGAAGACGGCCGAGCACGCGGCGTCCGCGGGTTTCACCCGGGCACTGATCTATGTGGCGGACCTGCAGCGCGAGGTGCTGCAACTGCTGACCGGCCACGGGCTGGACGCCGCGGGTGAAGCCGACGGCGACGAGACCGGGTTCAAGATCGAGGGCACGCTGCCGGGCCGGGCATACCAGTACGGGCAAATATTGCGCGGTGGCCGCTCCGATTCCGAGGAACGGCACTGGTGGGTGCCGTTGCTCAACGGCACCGAGCGCCTGGGGGTACTGCGCCTTACCACGCAAGCCGATGACGCGCGCACGCGAGAGAACATGGAACTCCTCGCCTCCCTGATCGCGCTGATCATCGTCAGCAAACGGCAGAGCAGCGATTCCTACGCCCGGCTGATGCGCACCGAACCACTGAACATCGCCGCCGAGATGCAATGGCATCTGATGCCGCCTCCCACCTACTCCGACAGCCGCGTGGCGATCTCCGCCGCGATGGAGCCGGCCCACCACGTCAGTGGCGATGCCTACGACTACGCCACCGCGGGCCCGGTGGTGCACGTATCGATCTTCGACGCGATGGGCCACGACACCGCCGCCGGCCTGACCGCCGCCCTGGCCATGGGTACCTGCCGCAACACACGCCGACAGGGCGGGAGCCTGCTGGACATCGGCGAAGCGGTCGAGGACGCGCTGCTCAAGCAGTACCACCAGACGCGGTACGTCACCGGCATCCTGGCCGATCTCGACACGGACACCGGAGTCCTGACCTGGGTCAACCGGGGGCACATGCCGCCGGTACTCATCCGTGCGGGCCGTTCGAGCAGCCAGTTGAGCTGCAGACCCGCGCACCCGATGGGCACTGCCCTGGGGCTGGAAGCCACGATGTGCCGTGAACAGCTGGAACCCGGTGACCGCATCGTGTTCTACACCGACGGCATCACCGAAGCCCGCGGCAGCGGCGACACCGAACTCGGTGTGGAACGCTTCACCGACTTCCTGATCCGCCACCATGCCGACGGCCTGCCCGTCCCCGAAACACTGCGCCGCCTCATCCACGCACTGCGCGACTACCACGACGGTCAACTCCAGGACGATGCCACCATCCTGATCTGCCAATGGCTGGGCCCCGCCGATGCCCCCACAGTTCCCACAGCTCCCGGGACGGGCAGCACCTGAACGACCCGGCCGCGCCGCCCGGACACCTACGCCAAGGACTGCATCCGCTTCTCCGCGTCGTGGGCGGAAGAAGATCCGTGTCTACGAGTCGAGCTGGCAGTCCAAGCCGAAGCCGTAAGCACCTGGCGCCGATGCGCACCACACCTGGTCGGACCTCATCGAGCTGTCCGGCCTCAGCGGCACCGTCAAGCACCTCACGGTGCTGAAGGAGACCGTCCAGGGCGGCATCACCCTGCCGGGAACGCCACACGCCCTGCGCTCCGTCAACTACCCGACCGCTCCTGGGCCCTGGACGTTTGAGGGCGAGGTGCAGGACCTGGCCGGGCCAGAGGTGTTGGCATTCTCGGCCACGGCGGGTGACAAGCGACTCGTGCCAGCCGGTGAGTCCGTGACTGCGGTGACAGAACGCCGTTGGCGTGCTGGTCATGGTCGATCAGGAAGGCGGTCAGCATGTGGAGGGAGGACTTGCCGACGAACATGCCGGGGCGATCAGCAACGCGCGCGAAGTACTCCCGTTCGGTCATCTTCGACACCTGAGCTACATGATCGTTCGCCATCAGCACGAGCTCCGCACGCGCCGCTGGTTCATGAACCGGTCGCTGCTGCTCGGCGGTGCCGCTGCCGTGGCGACCATGACCGGCTGTTCCGGCGGTTCCTCGGAGACGACGGGTGATGCCTCCAGCGGAACGCCCAGCGGGATGCCTTCCGGCGGCCCGGGAGGCATGGGTCCGGGCGCCACCGAGGTGAAGTACGCCGACTTCGTCGAGGTCACCACGGACGGCAAGGTCGTCGACGACCTGTTCTCCATCCACTCCACGGATATTTCCACCGACAAGATCGTCCAGGCCGCGCAGGCGTTCCTGGACGGGCTGACAATTAAGGAGCGCAAGGCGTCCCTCTTCGAGGTGGACGACGACGAGTGGCTGGCCTGGAGCAACGTCGACGGCTACGAGCGCGAGGGCGCCCGCATGGGCGACCTCAACGAGAAGCAGCGGAAACTCGGTTACGCCCTGCTCGGCACGGCGCTGTCCGCCGACGGGCTCGCCCAGACCCGCAACATCATGAAGCTTAACGCCTTCCTGGGCGACTACGGCGGCGGTGGCAAGGAGACGCTGACCGAGGGGCACTACTACTTCACCTTCATGGGCACCCCGTCCACGACCAAGCTCTGGGGCTTCCAGTACGAGGGCCATCACGTGGCCATCAACTACTTCGTTCTCGGCGACCAGGTCGTCATGACGCCGGCCTTCATGGGCTCGGAACCGACCTCGGCCACCTACAACGGCGAGAGGGTCACCCTCTTCAAGCCGGAGACGAAGGCCGGTCCGGCGCTGCTGCGGTCCCTGACCTCGGCGCAGCAGAAGAAGGTGCTCTCCGCCGACGATAGGGGCGGCACCAACATGGTGGCCGGGGCCGGCCAGGACAACCTGAAACTGGCCCACCAGGGCCTCGCCGCCTCGGAGTTCACCGCCGCGCAGCGACAGAAGCTGCTCGACCTGGTCGGCGTCTACGTCGGTTACATGGACGCCGGTCACGCCGCGGTGAAGCTGAAGGAGGTGGAGGAGCACCTGGACGACACGTACTTCTACTGGATCGGCAAGACCAAGGACTCCTCCGCGTTCTACTACCGGGTGCACAGCCCGGTCGTGCTCATCGAGTACGACGCCCAGTCCCCGCTGGCCTACGGCGAGGACGCCCAGATGGGCGGCGGCGGTGGCGCCCCCAGCGGCCAGCCGAGCGGTCAGCCCGGCGGGATGCCGAGCGGCGACCCGAGCGGGACCCGAGCGGGATGCCCAGTGGCGGCCTCGGCGGTGGCATGGGTGGCATGGGCGGCACCCCCACCCAGCAGCACATCCACACCATCATTCGCACGCCCAACGGCAACGACTACGGCGTGGATCTCCTCAAGCTCCACCTGGAGACCGACCACTGACGTCCGGAACGCATCACGTCTCACTCCTGGCCCGAGTCGCCTCCCCGGCGCCGGGCCAGCAGTGTCGTGCCGCCCACCACGCACCCGACGGCGACGACCTTGCCGGCCCCGTAGTACCCGGCCCAGTCGTCGTCAACGGAGTTCCCGGTCAGGAACAGCCACAGCAGCAGGGCCACGCCCGCCACCAGGCACACCACTCCGCCCATCGGGCCCAGCCCGGCCCACCAGGGTTCGTTCCGCACCTGTCCACCCCTCCTTGGCATATCGATCACCGGAGAGGACGCGCATCGTGGGCGCGAAGGTTCCCGAACGGGTAGGGCTGCGCGAGCCATTGGCGTGCCAGGCATTCGGTTTCGACGGTTCCGTTCAGAACGCTCGTTGCGGTGACGGGGGTGTCGGCGGCGGTCTCCCGGGCGTCTTCGCGGATGAGTTCGGCGCGCAGGGTCCGTTCGTCATGGATGAGATGGGTGGTGTCGTCGGACCAGGTGTGCCACTTCCCAGCCCTGTACTCGGTGAGGAACGCGTCGGGGACGGCGTCGTGGTCGGCCGGGTCGGCGACGTAGGCGGGCACCGTCTCGGTGGCTGCCCGGCCGGTTCGGGCTCAGCGAGACCGGGAAGTACAAGGGGCTGCGGGCTTCTTCCTCTTCGGCCTGGCGCTCGACGTCGGTCGTGGGAGCGGGCCCGGGACGTGCCGCATCACCGTGCCGGCGGTGGACATCGGCGAGGGCCTCGGCGGCGGTTACGAAGGACGCCGAGGTGGCGGGCGAGGTCCTCCAGCCGCGGGCGTACCCGATGGCCGCGACAACGGCATCCGGGGTGACGTGCTCGCCGTCTGCGAGGACCACCGCGTCGCCTCGAACCGGTCCATGGCGGCTACGGCCCCGACCCAGCCGGCGCGCACCACCTCGATCGGTCTACGTCCTGTATCGGGACGGCGCCCTGCCGCACCCGGCTGTTGAGGCCGGTGGCCGGTTGCCAACTGATCTCAGGGGGCGGGAGACGACGGGACGCGACCGGACGCGACGGCCCAGGACCGAAGAGGGAGAGGGCCGACGACGGAAAGGGGAACGGCGCCGGGCCCATGACGGGGAGGCTCGGCGCCGCGGTGTTCGGGGCGGCCGTGACCGGCCGCCGATGGGGCCTAGGCGGCCTTGTAGCCGGACGTCTTGGCGATCCACGCGATGAAGTCGCCGGCGTCCTCGTTGGCGCCGTGGCCCGCGTCCCAGTAGTAGAGGTGGCTGACGTCGTCGCCCAACTGGTTCGCGGCGGCGGCCAGGTTGGCGGAGACGGTGAGGGAGGTGTCGGAGTCCGCGGTGCCGAGGCGGATCCACCAGTGCTTGGTGCGGCCCGGGTTGGGCTTGTCCGCCAGGTGGTACATCGGGTTCATCAGCCGCAGCTTCTCGGGGATGTCGCTCGCCAGGCGGGCGCTGGTCCCCTTGTCCTTGCGCAGGCTGTAGAGGGTGAAGTGGCGGAAGGGGGCGGTGCCCAGACCGAACTCGTTGTTGATGTCCCCGGTCATCGTGTCGGAGGTGTCGGTGGGCAGCGGGAAGAGGTCGAACGCCGGGGCGTCCTTCTTCCGCGCGCCCACGTGGGTGAGGAAGTCGGCCCAGGTGAAGGTCGCCTTCTTGCCGTCCCACGTGAGGAACGTGTTCTTCGCCAGGTAGGTCTTGCGGTCCGCTTCGGAGAGCGCCGCGAGGTACGTGGTAGCCGAGGGCTGCATGTACGTGGCGAGCAGGTACTCGTCGTAGTTGCGGGCGGTGAGGGTGCCGTGGCCGTTGAGCCCGCGCAGCTTCCGTCCGGCCTGGTACTCGGCGAACTGGGACTGCAGTTCCTTGGAGACCGTCTGGTCGACCTGCTTGCCGGTGCTGAGCTTGTTGGTGCCCCAGCACCACTCGTAGGCGCCGTCGGCGTGCTCCAGGTCGGTGATCGGGCACCAGGCGCCGGTCGCGAAGATCGCGTCCGAGGCGTCGGCGGCGCCGATCTCCTTCAGGTACTCGTCGTAGATCGGGCTGTCGCCGGACGCGCCGAGCAGCGCGGAGAGGGCGCCGCCGGCGCTGGTGCCGGTGGAGAAGATCCGGTCCGTGTTGCCGGGGACGCGGCCCTTGTTGGCGCGCAGGTACCGGACGGCGGCCTTCAGGTCGACGATGGCGGCGGGGGCGGTGCCGTAGTACTCGCCCTCGGAGTTCTTCAGGGTGCGGCCGCGCGCTCCCGGCTCCACGACGACGTAGCCGGCGGCCAGGCCCAGCTGTGGCAGGCTGACCATCTTGCCGCCGCTGAGCTGGGCGGAGCTGCCGGACTCGGTGCCGGAGGAAGAGGAGGCGGACGGGGAGGCCGAGGCGCTCGGCGCGGCGCTGCCGCCGGTCCCGCCGCCCATGGCGCCGCCGCCCACGCCGGTGGCGTCGGCGACCGATGCGGGCATGTAGCCGCCGACGGAGTTGGCGAAGAGGATCGGCGCGCCGGTGGCGTCGACCGCCTTGCCGTCGATCTTGACCGGGACGCTGATGTTCAGGCTCTGGTACTTCTCGTCGACCGGCTTGGTGACGTAGGTGATCGCCTTCCAGAAGCGGTACGTCACCTCGTGCTTGTCACCGGCCGCGTCGGTGACGGATGTCGTGAGAGTGGTGTAACCGTCCTCGTCGAAGACCAGGGCGTCGGAAACGGAGGAGGAGCCGCCCGTTCTGCCGCCGGCCTGTGCGGTGAGGGCGATGCCGCCGACCGCGGCGACGCCCGCTGTCGCGCCGATTCCCACCACGACGCTCCTGCGCCTGACTGCCCTGTGCTTCACGTTGAGGCCCTCCTGAATATGTGACGGTCTTGCACCAGCGAACGTAAGTAATCGCTGACAAGATTGCCAACAATCTGCGGGGATTCACGGGGCACGCACAGATTCATAGTGTGGGCACAGGGAAGCTCCGGCATCTCGGAGGCCCCCTGCTGCCCTGGCCCTCGACGACCTAGGAATGACCATGACCCATGGCCCGTACGGGTGATCGATCCTCCGCACGACCGCCCGCCCGCCCGCCGAGCCCTACCCGAAGCCCAAGCCCGAGCCGCCATGTCCCCATGTCGCAATGTCGCAATGTCGCTGTCTCGCCATGTCACACCGCGGCCGTGCGCATCGGCGTGGGCGCCAGCACCGTCGACCGATGACGCAACCGCCCCGCAAATTAGCTGGATTGCAAGTTCTACGCGGCGAAGCCGATGTTGTTGACGTACTCGTACTGGCCCCACTGCGAGCCGAGGTCGACGGCCTGGTCCACCCACGCCTCGTCCAGCTCCCGCCTGTCACCGGCCGCCCACGCGGTGACGATCCGGTCCCGGTGGCGGTCGTTCATCGTGCGACGTAGCGGGCGACGTTCTCCCTGCGCACGGTGCGGTACGCCTGGTCGATGCGCTCAAGGTTCCTGCGCGAGGGAGCGCGGGTGCCGGCCTGCCAGGCACGCGGGGTGCGATCGGTGACCGTCAGGCAACCGCACGGGCAGCGGTACGGGCATGGGCGCTGCGGGTCAGGTAGTGCAGGCGCACCGTCAGGCCACGGCAGGCGGTGACGGGGGTGGCGGTGTAGCCGGCGAGCGCGTCCAGCTGGGCAGGCGACGGCCTGGTGGCTTCGCGGAAGACGGCTCGCCAGTTGCCGGCCACGTGCAGTTCGTCGGTGCCCATCGCCCGTACGACGGGGAGGTCTTCGCCGTAGGCGCGGTGGGCCTTCTCCTACAGGTTGGCGAACGCCTGCAAGCAGAGGAGGTGCATCCAGTCGGTGCGGTAGAGCGCCCGGTTGTGGTTCGACTCCCCCGGCCCGGACAGGAACTCCAAGTACATCGCCTTCACGTACTCCAGCGTCACTTCGTCGCCATCGCCGCCGGCGATCGCCCGGTCCCGGGCGTCCTTGAGCGCGATGCGGAACTTCTCCAGCAGCCCCTCGGTAGCCCACGACGTCCACGACTCGTGGATCCGTGGTGGGTAGCGCAGCTCGTACTTCGGACCAGCCATGCGCAGCAACAGGCGCAGCAGCAGGCGCAGCGTCGGTTCGGTCACCCATAGGGGGCCGACTTCGTCGCAGGCTCCGCCGACGCCCTCCTTCGTCGCAGGAGTCGGTCCCGCGTCGCCGGTTTGCCGTCAGTCATCGTCCTGGGCCGCCGGGCCCTGGCGCCGCCGAACATGGTGGCGGAGGCCGCCGTCGGCGCCACAGGACGGCCGGTGCACCGTTCCGCGCCGCACGCCGGCGCCGTGCCTCGACCGCACGCCCGAGCCCTCAGCCGCATGACCCTGCCTCAGCTGATCGGCGCGGCACGGCGAACGTAGTCCGGTTGTCGTTCAGCGGTTATCTGCCCACGCGGCCGGCTCGTCGTAGCCCCCTCCCCGGCGCACGCGCGGTACGACGACCGGCGACGCGTCGCCGGGGGCGCTGAGAATGTCGGCGTCCACGTCGTACAGCCTCTTCACGAGAGCTGCGTCGATCGTGTCGCGGAGCGTTCCGCGCGCGACGACACGGCCGTCCTTCATGGCGAAGACGAGGTCGGCGTACCGCGAGGCGGCGGCCAGGTTGTGCTGGACCATGACGACGGTACGACCGGACGCGGCGACCACGCGGACCAGTTCGAGTACGTCGACGGCGTGGCCGAGGTCCAGTGCGCTGGTGGGTTCGTCGAGCAGTACGACCGGCGTCTGCTGGGCGAGGACCATCGCGAGCCAGCAGCGCTGCCGCCGGCCGCCGGGGAGCCGGTCGAGTCGCTCGCCGGCCAGTTCGGCGGTGCCGGTCGCCTCCAGCGCCTCGCGCACGGCGTGCTCGTCCTCGCGCGACCACTGGCGCAGCAGGCCCTGGTGCGGATGACGGCCGTAGCGGACGAGTCCGGCCACGGTCACCGCCTCGGGGGCGCGCGGCGACTGCGGGAGCAGGGCGATCCGGTGGGCGGCCTCGGGCCTGCCCAGGCCCCAGACGTCGGCGCCGACGGCGTGGACCGTACCGGCGTCGGGGCGGTGCAGCCGGGCGACGGCACGCAACAGCGCGTCCATCACCTCGTCATGGACGGCTTCGGCTACTCCCTGCTCGTGCGGCGCACCGCGGAGGTCTACTCGGCGCTCGCGCGCGGCGAGGAGCCCGCTCCGCGCACCTTCGGGCCCTCGCCGAACTCGTCGCGCAGGACGCCGAGTACCGGTCGTCGGACGCCTTCGCGGCCGACCGCGCCCACTGGGGGCGTGCCTTCGCCGACCGGCCCGAAGCGCCCTGGCTCGCGGGCCGCGGCGCGCTGCCCTCGCGCACGTTCCGCCGCCGCACGGCGTATCCGGCCCCTGACACCACCGAGCGACTGCGCGAACTGGCTGCCCGGACCTGCGCGACCTGGCCGGACGTCCTCATCGCCGCACAGGCGCTGTACACCGCCCGCGCGACCGCCCGGCAGAAGGTCGTGCTCGGGCTGCCCATGATGGGCCGCATGGGATCGGTCGCGCTGCGCGTGCCGGGCATGGTGATGAACGTGTTGCCGCTGCGGCTGACCGTCTCCCCCGACGCGACCTTCGCCGGACTGGTGCGCCAGGTGGTGCTCGGCGTACGGGAGATCCGCCGCCACCAGCGCTACCGCTACGAGGACATCCGCCGCGACCTGAGGCTCCTGGGAGAGAACCGGGGCCTGGTCGGTCCGCTCGTCAACGTCATGCCGTTCGACTACGGAGTGGACTTCGCCGGCGCCCCGCCCAGGCCCGTAACCTGTCCGCGGGCCCCGTCGACGATCTGACGGTCAACATCTACGACCGGGCCGACGGCCGCGGTCTGCGCGTCGACCACGACGGCAACCCGGCCCTGTACGAGGACAGCGACCTCGCGGCCCACCAGGAACGCTTCCTGCGTCTCCTGGACCGGCTCTCCGCCGGCGACCCGCAAGAGCCGCTCGCCACGCACGGCATCGCGACGCCGGCCGAAGAGGCGCTGGTCCTGGACGAGTTCAACCGTACGGACCGCGCGCTGCCACCCACCACGCTCATCGGCTCCATCGAGTCGCGTGCCGCCCGGACCCCGGACGCCACGGCACTGCTGTACGGGGACAGCGTGCTGACCTACGCGGAACTCAACACCCGCGCCAACCGGCTCGCCCGGCACCTGCGGACCCTCGGCGCACACCCCGGAGCGGTGGTGGCCGTCTCGGTGCCGCGCTCGGTGGAACTGGTCGTCTCCCTGCTCGCCGTACTCAAGGCGGGGGCGCTGTTGTCCCGCGCCGGAACCGCTCAGGTATCTCCGGCGCGGGAGACCAGCGGGGCACGTGTGGCGGTGACTCTGAGGAAGTCGAGTTGTTCCGCGGAGGGCGTGCCGGCGGCCGCGGTGTAGGCGACGATCCTGAGGTCCGATCCGGGCACGGTGAGGATGTCGCAGTCGAGGGTGATGTCCCCGACGGAGGGGTGGGTGACGGTCTTTCGGTCATGGCCGAGTGCGCCCGCGACGCCCTGCGACCAGAGGTGCGCGAAGCGGGGGCTGCGGGTGGCGCATTCCTGGATGAGTCCGCGCAGGCGGGCGTCGTCCGGGAAGGTGCCCTGTGCGGTACGCAGGTCGGCGACGAGAGCGGCTTCCAGGGCTTCCCGGCCACGTTCGGACCGAGGCAGACGGCCGGAATCGAGCTCAAGCAGGAACGTCTCACGTACCAGGTTGCGCTGTTCCGCGGGGGGCTGCGCGGGCTCTCCGAACAGTGTGGCCCACAGCCCGGTGCACGTGATGAGTGTCCAGTCCGCGGCGAAGACGGCCAGCGCCTCGCGGGTGAGGGCGGCGAGCAGGCGTTGCACGCTGGGCGGGATGTGGGTGGAGATGCGCCCGGATCCCGGCAGGGGAAGGTGTGCGAGGCGGTAGAGGTGATCCCGTTCGGACGCTTCCAGGTGCAGTGCGCGGGCCAGTGCCGCGGCGACCTGTTCGGAGGGGCGGCTGGCGCGTCCCTGTTCCAGGCGGACGAGGTAGTCCACGGAGAGTCCGGCGAGTGCGGCGAGCTCCTCGCGGCGCAGGCCCGCGGCTCGGCGTCTGCCGGTGGCCGGCAAGCCCACGTCGGCAGGTGCGAGCCGGTCGCGCCACTGACGCAGTGCTGTGCCCAGCTGGTTCTGTTCCTCGGTCACCGTTCCAGTATCAGCGCCCGGCCCGAGGTGAGGGTGGTACTGCCATTCCTACCGTTGTCGGTTGCACTGGTTGCGGCCCTCACGCCGGTCGACAGTGGTCGTAGCAGGCAGGCAGTGCCGCTCGACCTGTTGGGTACGAGCGAGCGGTTGCGTGCAGTCCGCTACGAGAGGCTGAGGTCAATGTCTGAAAACACGCTCGCCCGGAACCTGATCGGCGGGGAGTGGAGCGGGTCCGGCTCCGTGCAGGAGTCGGTCAACCCCTCCACCGGCGAGGTCGTCGGCACGTATGTCTCGGCGGGCCGCGCTGAGGCCGAGGCCGCGATCGCCGCGGCACGTACCGTCTTCGACACCACCGGCTGGTCCCGTGATCCGGCGCTGCGCTCCCGGGCCCTGTTCGAGCTGGCCGACCGGATCGCCGAACGCATCCCCGCTCTGAGCCGGACCCTGACCCGGGAGAACGGCAAGCGCCTGGACGAAACGGCCTGGGAGGCCGCGATCTCCGTCGACTGGCTGCGCTACAGCGCCGCGTCCGCGCTCACCCAGGTGGCCGGCCGGGCCGCCGAGCCGACGCCGGGCCAGTACTTCTACTCTTCGCCTGAGGCGATGGGGGTCGCCGGCATCATCTCGCCGTGGAACTCCCCGCTGTGCCTGACGGTGCGTGCCCTCGGTCCGGCGATCGGCGCGGGCTGCACGACGGTGGTGAAACTGCCCGGGCAGACCGCCCTGACCAACTCCCTGCTCGCCGAGGCCGTCGCCGCCACCGGATCCCTGCCCCCTGGTGTGGTCAACATCCTCACCGAGGCGGGCAACGAGGTGGCGCCGTCGCTGGTCGAATCGGTGGACGTGGATGTGCTCAGCTACACCGGCAGCACCCACGTCGGCCGCCTCATCGCCGCCGCGGCCGCACCGACGCTCAAGCGGCTCAACCTCGAACTGGGCGGCAAGACCCCGCTGATCGTGTTCGAGGACGCCGACCTGGATGCCGTCGTCCCGCAGCTGGTGATGGCATCCGTCCTGATGAACGGGCAGTTCTGCTGTACCGGCTCGCGCGTGCTCGTGCAGCGTGGCATCGCCGATGAACTGCGCACGCGGCTGGCCGCGGCACTGGAGGCGGTCAGGGTCGGGCCCGCCGAGGACCCCGCCACCCAGCTCGGTCCACTGATCGACAGGGCCGCCGTCGCACGGGTCGACAGCATTGTCGAGGAAGCCACCTCCTATGCCAAGGTCGTCGTCAGGGGTGGGCCCCTCACCGATCCCGCCCTGGCGGGCGGCGCGTTCTTCCGTCCGGCGCTGCTGGAGGTGGAGCGGCTCGATGTCCCCCTGGTGCAGCAGGAAGTCTTCGGTCCGGTCCAGACCTTCGAGATCTTCGAGGACGAGGCCGACGCGATCCAGCGGGCGAACGCCACCGACTTCGGCCTGGCCGCCGCGCTGTACACCCACGACGACTTCCGGGCCCGCCGGGTCGGCCGCGAGCTCCGGTTCGGCGGGATGTGGGTCAACACATGGGGCTCGATGTCCGAGCACTTCGAGCAGGGCGGCTTCAAGCAGAGCGGAATCGGCGTGCTGTGCGGCCCCTCGGCCATCGGCGAGTTCCAGAACATCAAGACCTACGCCACCGCCGCGCCGCGACAGCACTGAGGACCACGGCCTCAGCAAGCCGCCCCACATCCCGGCTCAGCGCACCGGTCAGGGCTGCGGAGCTCCCGCCGACGCCCTGACCTGCATGAGCCACCATTCGTACTAGTCTCCAGGAGCCCAGCGTGTCCAAGAAATCACCGCACACTCAGGAAATAGTCGTCGTGACCGGGGCATCGACCGGGATGGGCGCGGCCACCGCGCGGGAGATGGCCCGCCGCGGGTTCCATGTCCTCGCCGGCGTGCGCCGCGACAGCGACGGCAAGGCCCTCCTCGCCGCCGGCGTCGAGCCGGTGATCCTCGACATCACGAACCAGGAGCACATCGCGGCGCTGGTGGCGCGCATCGACGGCGACCCGCACCACCGCGCCGTGAGGGCGTTGATCAACAACGCCGGCCTTCCCTGCGCCGGACCGGTCGAAGTGGTGCCGCTCGACGAATGGCGGCGCGTGTTCGAAGTGAATGTCTTCGGGACCGTCGCGCTCACCCAGGCCCTGCTTCCCGCGCTGGTGCGCAGCAAGGGCCGTGTCGTCAACATCAGCTCGATGAACGGCAAAGTGTCCATGGCCGGCTACGGCGTGTACGCCAGTAGCAAGCACGCGGTGGAGGCGCTGAGCGATGCCTTGCGCAGCGAACTGGCACCGTCCGGTGTGCAGGTGGTGATCGTGGAGCCGGGTGGCGTCAAGACCGAAATGGCCCGCGTCGGACTATCGGGCCTGAGCGACCTCACCTCCCGGATGACCCCGGACCAGAACGAGCGCTACGGCGCCCTGACGCAGGCGATTCCCTCCCACGTCGCCGCGTTCACCAAGGCCGGTGCGACCTCCGACACCGCGGCCCAGAAGATCGCCAGGGCCGCGACCGACCGCAAGCCCCGCACTCGCTACACCATTGGTGCGATGACCGCCTTCCTCATCCGCGCCTCCAGCCTCCTTCCCGACCGGCTGTTCGACCGGATGACCATGTCCGATCTGCGCAAGCACTACCCGGACAAGGTCACATCCGGCCGGACCACCGCGGCACATCGCGCGTAGCCGGCCGCATGCTTCGTAGGAGGTGGCGGTCTTGACGCCCTTATGGATGTCAAGCTGCCAACAAGGCGGGCGGGCGAGTCGGCGTCGGTGAGAGTACTGAGCCGATGGACCTCACGTGCGACGTAGCGTTTGGGGCAGCGGGGTCCTTCGCGGCGGGTCTTGCCTTGGGACATGCGCTTGTCGATGCAGTCGCGGATTCGGGTGTCTCAGCGGACGTGGGTCCTCGCATGGAAGGGCGGCGTGCAAGTGTACCGGCCCAGGACGATGAGGGTCCCTGCCACCGGCTGTACCGGGTAGCCCGTAACACCCTGGTCAGCAGAGCTGTTGGTGCTGCTGGGACGGCATCGGCCTCCTTTTCCGGCCCCTCGCTGGGGCACGGGTCCGGCGCGGTGGCATCCTCTGGTTTGGGCGGGGCGAAGCGCACGCTCGCCGACGGCATCGTCGGGGCCCGCCTTCCCCTACGCCGACGGCCGGGCTGGGCCCGGGTTGGAAGGCGCCGTGCCGCAAGAGGGACATCGCCACCGACGTACTGGGCCTGATCACCGCCGTGGTAGTGACCGCGGCGAGCGTGCACGCCCAGGCGATCGGGATCGCCCTGCTGGACAAGGCCGCCGCCGCCACGCCCACGGTGCGGTGTCAGATCACAGTCTCACAGCAGTGCCTGCGCAACCGTCTGCACGGTGCCGTCCGGTGCCGTCCGGTGCCGTCCGAAGTGCGGTAGACGAGTGTGAGGCGTCCGTCGCCATCGCCCAAGGGCACAATGTCGTTCGCCGCCCAAGGGGGCGAGCGAGACGACATCGTTGCCACTCGGTGCTGAGGGACCCGTTCTGGTCCTACACACAAAGGGCGCCCCTGGTCTCGCGGATGGGGATCACGAGCCGTCCGTCGGCCGCGTTGACGGCGCTCGGCGCTCGGCGCTCACAATGCTGCCACCGAGGGGCTCGGGATCGGCCCAGCGGTCTCCACTCCCGGTGCGGAACCAGATCCCGTCGCCGGTGCCGATGACCAGGATCACCGCGCGGCCGTCGGCAACCACCACCGTAGAAGCAGCAGTCACGAAGTGTCGTTGTCGTGCTGAGCGGATCGGCCAGTAGGCGACCGAGGCGGATGCGGTGTGTCGGCACGCACGCCCTGACAGCCGGTCAGGGCGTGAGGTAGCAGGCCTTGCGTACTCCGGGCAGCGGATCCGTGCCGCCGACCGCTGCCGCCGTGCAACTGGCACTGCCTGTGAACGACTCGTACACGAAGTTGCCCCGAGCGCCGTAGGCGACGGTCCGCTGTCCGGTGAAGGCGCACGTCCCGCCCTCGTCGCTGCAGGCAGTGGAGTAGCCGACCGGACCGCCGGTGGCCGTGTAACAGGACTTGGACTCCCCTGGAATCGGGTCGCCGAACGTACCGTCGGTGCAGGCGGTGTCGCCGTTGGCCCTCTTCGTGGCGAACGCCCCGTAAGCGCCGGCCACGACGGGGGTCGCTCGGAGAACCTGTACCGGGTGCGTCCGGGCTGCGTGCCTTGGGAGTACGTCGTGCCTGTCCCGCCGGCCGGTTCCCCGATCATGGCCGACCCACCCTCGGTGTCGAGGTCGGCCAGCGGGCTGATCGGGGCGATACATTCGGCGGCGGCGTCGGCCACCACACTCACCCGCATTTTTGATCGCACGATCCAGATAGGCTACGGTGAGGCCATGGCAAGGACGCGGGAGTTCGACATCGACGCGGCGGTGAGCCGTGCGATGGAACTGTTCTGGAGGCGCGGATACGAGGCAACCTCCGTACGGGACCTGGTTCAGCACCTCGGAATCGGACAAGGCTCCCTGTACGCCGCGTTCGGCGACAAGGATGGCCTTTATCGGGCCGCGCTGGAGCGCTATCGCACCACCTTCGCGGCGGCAGCCCTGCGCAGCCTCGAAGAGGGGGCTGATGCCCGATCGGCGATCCGTGCACTGCTGGTCGAACGAATTCACATAGCGGTGGAACACGACGGCCGGGGATGCCTGTTGGTCAATGCCGCCACCGAGCGCCTCCCGGAGGACCAGCCAACCCGTCGCACCGTGCGGGACGTGCTGGGCGCCAACCAGGACGCGCTCACCGACCTGCTGTGCGTGGCGGCGGAGCGCGACGAGATCTCGACACGGCACGACCCGCCCACCCTCGCCGCCTTCCTCGTCACGTTCCTCAACGGTCTTCTCGTGTCCTCGAAGATCACTCCGGACGCCCTCGCCCTCGAACCTCTTGTGGAGGTCGCGCTGACCGTACTCGACTGACCCGCCTCATCACGCTCAGAATCCACAGCGGTTCCTCATGCCCAAAATCTGTATCGTTTGATCCAGATAAACGTGACGGAAGAGCCACGCCGAAGTCGGCGTCGTGACCACCCGCCACTTCCCCCAAGAGCGCCAGAGCGCCAGAGCGCCGGCCCACCGGTATGCGATTGCCTCCTCCCTCATCAGCCCGCCCTGCGAGCACGGGCGGGCGACGCACGACACCACGGAAAGTTGACAGAAATGATCTTCGACCACCACGGAAAGCCGGTTCGCACGGGCCGTGCCACCGTCAACGGAACAAGCCTGCACTACCGCACAGGCGGGTCCGGCCCGGCAGTGGTGCTCCTGCACGGCGTACCGAAGACCAGTTACCACTGGCGGCACCTGTTCCCGAAGCTGGCACCGCACTACACCGTCGTCGCACCGGACCTCCGGGGCCTCGGCGACTCAGCACGCCCCGCGGACGGCTACGACTCCGCGACGATGAGCGACGACATCGCCGCTCTGATGGACCACCTCGGGCACGACACCTACACCGTGATCGGCGAGGACTGGGGTGCCGTGATCGGCTACCAGCTCGCGGCCAGGCACCGGGATCACGTCAAGGCGCTGGTCTTCGCCGAAGCACTGTTCCCCGGGTTCGGCTTCGAGGACCACAACGCACTCACACCCGAGATGATTTCGAGCGGCATGCACATGTGGCACCTGGGCTTCTACTTCCAGCCGGACGTACCCGAGATGCTCATCACCGGACACGAACGCGAGCTGATCACCTACATGATCAAGTCCGAGCGCAGCAACCCGGACACCGCCACCCCTGACGCGATCGAAGAGTACGTGCGCTGCTATTCCATGCCCGGGGCCATCCGCGCGATGCTGTCGATCTACCGGGCGATACACGTCGACGGCGAGCAGAACCGGCAAGCGGCTCAGAAGAAGCTCGACATCCCGGTGCTGGCCCTCGGCGGCTCGGCGTTCATCGGCGACCGCAACGAGTCCCAGATGCGGCTGTTCGCCCACGACGTCACCGGGCACGTCTTCGACGCCGGGCACGACCTCGCCGAGGAAGTACCCGACGAGATGGCCGAAGTCGTACTGCCCTTCCTGGCCAAGCAGATGTAACCGCAAGGACAGGGCTCGACCCGACGCTCAAACGCCGTACCGTCAAGGCATATCCGGCAGGTCGGCACCGAGCGTCTGATGCGTCGGCAGGCATGGTTTCCATTCGGATCACGGGACATCCAGAACTCCATGATCCTGGGGGCCGTGCCTGTCGCGTTCCCTGAACCGGCTGAGCCGGTAGGTCGTCACGAACCAGGCGTCGAGCGACTACGCCGCCTTCCCTCAGAGCCTCGCGTACAAGAAAGGAGCGCCTGCCACCAAGGTCAACTCGTCAAGAGTTATGGATACCGTTATTACATGCTGTAGCTCGATCCTTGCGTATACGGGGAGCGGGGTCACGTGAGGCCTCGCCGATCTCAATCGGTTCCCACAGGTGTTCGGTATGATTCCTCTCGCGCCGTCGAAAGCGGCCCGCTCCCCCAACGAGCCCTATCGCTACTCGGCAAGAGAAGGACGGACGTCGGGTACAGGTGCTGTCGTCTCGTTGAGGAGGGTGAAAGAACAGCTGGGCGGGAGACCGACGAGGCGTGGCGACCGTGGACCACAGCGAGTTACCGGCCGAGGCCCTGGTTTCCGGGAGCGTCAGGCGTCGCCTGCACGCGGCGCGCCTGGGCCTGTGGCTGGTGCCCGAAATCATCGCCACCGTCCAACGGGTGCGGAGCTTCTCGACGCCGCACCATGAGACGCGGACGATGCCGACCAACCGGCGTGCGGTGCTGCCGTCACTGTGGGCCGGAGCGGTGTTCGCCGCCATTTCGCTCAGGTGCTGGATGAAGGCTCTCGCTGCACACACTGTTCGCGGTCTCGACAATCCTGGCCGCCGGCAACCGCTGGCGGCTCGACACGGAGGTGGGCGACGTGACGGTCGTCGGCGCCGACCGCGGCCTTGTGTACCTCCTTTTGGTTGGCGCACCCGTCTCGCCGCGGCAACGTCAGCAGGCCATGAGTCGGCGCCAACGAGGGAACCGACACCCGGTTGGCACAGTCGCTCGGAATGCGGTGCAAAGTGAGGGAAGGCGCCATGGGCAGAGAAGCACAGATCATGCGGGGGCGAGATGCCTTTCGCGTTCAGGCATGGACCGATGCCTTCGAAGCGCTCGCTACTGCCGAGGCCGAGCGGACATTGGACACCGCCGACCTGGAGCTGCTCGCCGAGGCCGCGGACATGCTGGGACGGTCCGACGACGCAGTGGTACTACTGCGTCGGGCGTACACCGCGCATGCCGAGTCCGGATCGGTCGGACGGGCACTGCGTTGCGCGTACTGGCTGTGCAAGTTGCTGGCCTGGGGCGGGGAGTTCGCGCAGTCGGGGGCCTGGCTGGCCCGCGCGAAGCGGCTGGCACTGGCGGAGCCCGGCTGCCCGGAATACGCATACGTGGGTTTGCTGGAAGCTGAACTGCACTTCCGGGCCGGAGAGTTCGAGCAGATGCTCAAGGTCGCGCACCGGCTGCCTGAGGGTCGTGACGGCTCTGATCCCGACCTCGCGGCCAGCACGACAATGACGCGCGGCCTGGCGCTGGTGAACAACGGCGACATCGGTGCCGGCCTCGCCGAACTCGACGACGCGATGGTGGCCGTGGCCGAGGGCACGGTGTCCGCGCGCTGCACAGGGATGATCTACTGCGTCGTCATCGGCGCCTGCCAGGAACTACAGGAACTGCGCCGGGCCAAGGAGTGGAGCGAGGCACTGGCCAAATGGTGCGCCGCCCAGCCCGACTTCACCGGTGTCTACCGTGGACTGTGCCGAGTGCACCGGGCCACGCTGCTGCAGCTCGGCGGCGCCTGGCCGGACGCGGTCCGCGAGGCGCGCCTGGCCTGCACGCAGTTGACCACAGGCTACGGGGAGGGCGCGGCGGGCGGCGCCTTCTACGAGCTGGCCGAGCTGCACCGGCTGCGCGGCGAGTACGCCGACTCCGAGCGGGCCTACCGCGACACGTTGAACCACGGCTGGGATGCTCAACCGGGCCTCGCGTTGCTCTGGCTGGCGCGTGGCCGTAAGGACAAGGCGACGGCCGCGATCCGGCGGGTGCTGGCGGAGACGACGGAGCCGCTGCGCCGGGCACGACTGCTGCCGGCGGCGGTGGAGATTCTGTTGGCGGATGTTACGGACGGTCCGGGTGAGGCGGCGTCCGTCGCTGATGAACTGTGGGGCATTGCCAGTG
>NZ_JBIUVD010000038.1:0-37931 GCF_044742785.1 Streptomyces sp. NPDC087844
CGTACCCGCATGCTCGTCTGGACACACGCCGGTGCGACCGCGTCGCCGGGCTTCCCTCGTGCGTTCCAACCCAAACAGGCCCATTCATCAACCACTGATCACCACCGGACAGAACGTTGCGCTGGTCCAGGCCTTCAGCCTGTGCGAACCAGCCCCGCGAACTGACTCACTAAAGAACTCCTGACGAAACGACTCCAAGGTGGTGGTTGGATCACTCCGGGACTGATGATCCGGGGTGCGGGGCGGTTCGGCCGAAGCTGTGGGAAGGCGACGACGAGCTGTGGGCGGTGCACGCTGCGCCGAGGAGAACGTAATTACGTCGACAGCGCTCCCTGGCACCCGGCAAAGTGGCCGTCATGACGAGCAGTGAGCTGTGGACCCGTGCGACCGCCGAGCGCTACGACGCCGAGGAGACCGAGACGTCCTCGGCCGCCGTTCTCGGACCGACTCTCGCCTTCCTCGCCGAGCTCGCCGGAGACGGCCAGGCACTGGAGTTCGCCATCGGAACCGGACGAGTGGGCGTCCCGCTCCGGGAACGCGGCGTGCCGGTAGTGGGCATCGAACTGTCCGAGCACATGGCAGCGGTGCTGCGGCACAAGATCGACGAGAGCGCGCTCCCGGTAACCATCGGGGACATGGCTACCACCGTCGTCCCGGGGGAGTTCACCCTGGTCTATCTCGTCTACAACACCATCACGAACCTGCTCACGCAGGACGAGCAGGTCGAGTGCTTCCGCAACGCAGCACGTCATCTGGAGCCCGGCGGCCGATTCGTCATCGAGCTGGGCGTGCCGCCGCTGCGGTTCCTGCCGCCCGGCCAGGTCGCGGTGCCGTTCGATGTCTCCGAGCAGCATCTCGGCTTCGACACCTTCGACCTGGTCGAGCAGATTCTCGTCTCGCACCACTTCACCCGCGACGGCGACGACGGCCGCTACCGTCGCGGCAACTCCCGGCACCGGTACGCCTGGCCGGCAGAGCTCGACCTGATGGCACGGATCGCTGGGCTTGAGCTGGAACGTCGCGTCGCGGACTGGGACGGGGCGCCGTTCACCCAGGACTCCGCGAAGCACATCTCCGTGTGGCGCAAGCCAACCTGAGGTCGGCCACCGGGCCGTCAACGCAAGCCGTGCCCGTCCTGGAACTCACACCGGGAGTTCAGGCGCCGCCAGCCGATCAGTGCGCATCCGAGGGTGAGGAAGGCTTCATGGATGTCGTCGCGTATCTCCCAACGGATCCGTAGGCGGCGGAACCAGTGCAGGTGGGCGAATGCTCGCTCCACGACCCAGCGTTGGGCGCCGAGTCCGGAGCCGTGCTCGGTGCCCCGTCGGGCGATCAGCGGCTTCACGCCGAGGTCCTGGACGAGGCGGCGGTACTTGTCGTGGTCGTAGCCATGGTCGCCCAGCACCACGTCTGGGCGGTACCGGGGCCGGCCTCGCTTGCCCCGCACCGGCGGCACCGCCTGAAGCAGCGGAATCAGCTGGGTGACGTCGTTGCGGTTGCCGCCGGTCAAGGTGGCGGCGAGCGGGATACCGGTTGCGTCGGTAATCAGGCGATGTTTGCTGCCCGTCCTGCCCCGGTCAACGGGGCTTCGTCCAGTCTTGGGTCCCCCTTTCAACGCCCGTATGTGGGAGCCGTCGACGGCCGCCCGGGAGAAGTCCTGGGCGTACGCGCTGCGAAGCTCGGCCAGGAAGACCCGGTGCAGCCGGGACCAGACGCCAGCCTCGGTCCACTCGGCCAGGCGGCGTCAGCAGGTCATGCCTGCGCCGAAGCCGAGTTTCTGGGGCAGATGTTGTCCGCGTACTGTCTGGTCTGGCTGGGCCGGTACGTTTGAACGTCCCCAGGTATCAGACCACTTCGGTCTCGCGGGCGAGGGCTTGGAGCCGGTTCTTGAGCCTGTAACTGGGACCATTGATCGCGACGACATCGCAGTAGTGCAGTAGCCGGTCGAGGATCGCGCTGGCCAGGACCTCGTCGCTGAACACCTGTCCCATTCGCTGAAGGTCTTGTTCGAGGTCAGGATGACCGAGCCCTTTTCGTAGCGCTTAGAGATCACCTGGAAGACCAGGTTCGCCTCGGCCCGCTTTAGGGGCCGGTAGCCGACCTCCTCGACCACGAGAACACCGGGCCGCAGGTAGGAGCCGGGTTCTCGGTCAGTTCGTCATAGACCGACAGCGGCCTGCGGCCGACTCGACCTGGGTGGCCGCGGCCCGGTTGAGGAGGCTCCGCAGCGGTCCGGCGTCCTATGCGGACACGGCCTCGGTCCGGTCGGGGAGGCCGGTGGCGGTCCGGCGGTTGTTGCCCTCGGGCAGGCCGTTCCAATGACTTTCGTCGACGACCCGGGCGCCCCGGCCAACGGCTCGGGGATGCCCGGCCAGCGGGCACTCGCCCATGCTGTCCGGCGTGGTCGAGTGGAGGCTGATCTGTGACTTGGTGGCCCTGACCTCGACCAGCTGACGGGCCCGGACCTTGCAGCCGGGACCGAGTAGAGGTTGCCGTCGAGGGCGACCAGGCAGTCCTTGCCGACGTGCCGCAGCTGCCGCTCGGCCACCGGATACGGGATCTCGGGCAGCGGCTTGAGCGCCGCATGGTCCCGGACGGCCCAGTGGCCGATGACCTCGTGGTGGGTGGCATGGGTGCGGGCGCGTCGCTGCGGCACCCAGCTCATGAACGCAGCGTCCATCTCCTCGATGGACGAGAAGGCCCGCCCGGACAGGACATGATCGCGGACGATGAGGACCTGTCGTTCAACGCGTCCCTTTCCGGTGGGGCGGTGGGGCGGTGAGGCGGTGGGGCGGTGGGTCGCCAGGACGTCGCTGTCGACGTCGTAGTGGCCGGCGAAGCCGACCGCCTCCGGATGCAGCGGCACCGCCTCACCCGGCGCGACGTGATGACGCACGACGGTCTTGATCCGGTCGTAGACGATCGACATCGGCACACCCGACAAATGAGCGAACGCCCGTCGGTGCCAGTCGAAGAAGGTTTGCTGGTCCTGGCTCGTGGTGAAGCAGCAGAACGGATCGCGTGAGTACGACAGCGTCATGTGGAACGAGTAGACCTTCTCGACCCACGTGGGTCAGGATCTTGCCCTCGTCACCCCAGTCAGCCTGGGCCTGGGCACCGGGCACGACATCGAAACGGCGATGCATACCCGCCAACTTCCGCGGCTCGGCCCCCAGGTCAGCGGCGATCCGCGGCCCGGCCTACTGCAGATAGAGCTTGACCCGCTGATAGTTGATCGTCGAGCCGTACTCCTGCACCAGGCGCTCATGCACCACCGCACCCTTGATCAGGATCTCAGCCCGCAGCATCGCGTGGTGCTGTGGTCGTGGAGCTCCGCCACCACCACTAATGCCCGGCGGTACGAGTGGTGAGGTCCTCGTCCGTGATGGGGCGGACCACCCGGCAAGGGGTTCCGAGCGCGACGGTCATCGGGGGAATGCTGTGGCTGACGACGCTGCCGGCGCCTATGACCGACCCGTATCCGATACGGACGCCGGGCAGCACCACCGCGTTGCTACCGATCCACACATTGTCCTCGATCACGATCGGTTCCGAGAACCGTCCGAAGTCAACGCGTCGTGACGGATGCACCGGGTGTCCCGTCGTGGTCAGTGTCACACTGGGCGCGATCATGACACCGTTGCCTATGCGAATGTCCACGTCGTCGACGAACGTGAGGTTCACGTTCCCGAAGAAGTCGTCGCCGATATGGATGTTGCTGCCGAACCCGGCGTGGAACGGCGGCAGCAGCACCGTGCGTTCACCGACCGAGCCGAATATCGCGCCGAGCAGCGATCGACGCTTCTCCGTTTCGCTCGGTGGTGTGTGGTTGTACTCGAAGATCTGCTCGGTACGGCGCCGCAGGTTCTGGAAGGCCGCTTCCGACTCGGTGTAGACGAGCCCTTTGGCGATCCGGGCCAGCACTTCTTCCTCCTGAGCTGGCGTCACAACGGAACGCTCCCTTCGCTCAACCCTTCGGGCACAGGCCCGGCGCACCTCCGGTCGACCGCGCGCATCCAGAGCCTACGTACACCGCGAAGAGACCGTGATCCCTTTCGGACCACGGATCATGGTCCCCACGCGGCCCAACAGGCACCGTCCTAGTGCTGGGTTCCGCTTTCGTTGGGTATATGTCCTGGTGGCGGGGTAGTTGATGGTGCTCGGGGCGGGTGCTGGGCGATGGTGTTATGGGCACGGCCTGGGCTTGACGAGGACGAGCGGGTGGTGGTTCGTCGGTTGTCGCGGGCGCGGAAGGCTCCGCGGGACGTGGTGATGCGGCCCCGGATAATCGAGTTGAGTTGGTCGGGGCTGAGGGTGCCGGCGATCGCTGCGGAGCTGGGCTGCAGCCAGAAGACGGTCCGCTGCTGGCTGCACCGCTGCAACCTGCTGGGGCTGCAAGGGCTGGATGACCTGGGTGGGCAGGGCCGCAAACGGCGGATCACCGAGGAGGAACGATCTCGGATCATCTCCCTGTGGTCAAAACCGTGCCGCCGGGGCGGCTGCGGTGGGAACCCGTTGGAGAACTGTGGGCCTTCGACGAGTCCGGACCCGCCGAGTGGACTCTGGCTTCTCTGGCCGCGGCAGCGCGGGCGGAAGGGATCAAGGTGGGCCGCTCACAGGTTCGCGCCGTGGGCGACGGTATACGGCTACTTCGCCACCTGGCAGAAGGAGGGTGTCTTCGACCGGCTCAACGGCCTGTTGCGGCGCCTGGTACGTGCAGCCGAAGGCCGGGACGCCGAGCCGAGCGCCCGCGTGCTGGACGCGCGGGGCATCCAGACTTCCGCCAATGTGTCGGCCGCCGGCCAGGGCATCGATGCAGGCAAGAAAATCGCAGGTCGCAAGCGCCATATCAGCGTCGACACCCTTGGCCTGCTGTTGGCTGTCCGGGTGACCGCAGCGAGTGTCTCCGACAACATCGGCGGCATCCACCTGCACTCCCAGATCTCCGCCGTCACCCCTCAAGTGACCAAAGCATGGACCGACACCGGCTACCGGACACCAAAGCCATTGACCATGGCGCCCGCCTCGGCATCGATGTCGAAGTCGTCCAACGCGACCCCGGCGTAAAAGGGTTCAAGGTGATCCCTCGACGTCGGGTAGTCGAGCGGACCTTCGGCTGGCTGATGCACCACCGTCGTCTCGCCCGCGACTACGAGACCCACCCCCACCGATCCGAAGCCATAATCCACGTCGCAATGATTGACCTCATGAGCCGACGACTCACCAGCGAATCCACTCCGAACTGGCGTGACACCTGAACCTCGAACCAAACAACCTCGCCGGGACAAAACGCGCTTTCAGGTCGGTTGGCCGAACCAGGTGCCCAGTGCACGCACCAGCGTGGTGGTGTCGAGGTCCTGCCCGGTGGGCAAGGCCCGGGCGACACAGCCGTCGGGCCGGATCAGCAAGGCGTCGACGTCCACCCGGTCCGTGCGGGCGGTGACGGTGTTGACCCGTCCGGTCCACGTGGCCGCGGCGTCGCGGACCTCCGCGCGGTCGACGAGGTCCAGCAGGAGTCCGCAGCCAGGTGTAGGCGACGCGAGGTGAGAAACCGCAGGTCGACCGCAATGTCGTCGCCGCGGTGAACCGGCTGGAGGTCACATCGCATGCGTGCCTGATCCGCAATGACGAAGGCATCCCTCGCGTCCGTCTTCCCATCGCCCCGGTAGGATCCGGAGGCGTGATGGCCGGTGCGGCCGGGGATGTAGAGGACCTTTTGCCCGTGGTCGGTCAGCAGCGCGATCATCAGGGCAGCCCCGCCGGCGGTGAAGTCGATCGCCCACGTCACCGGCTCACCGCCGCTCAACTCCAGCACATCGCTGGCCAGTTGGAGCAATGCGTTCTCGTCGTTGACCACAGGCTGCGACAGCTCCCGCGTGCCGTCAGCACCGAGCACCACGCGTGGTGCTCGGCCTTGCCTGCATCCATACCAGCCCACAGTCGGGGCACGGCCGCTTCCGAAGTCGTTCCTCTATCTGTCGCAGGACGACCTCGCCAGCGTGTCCTTACCAAGCGGACTTTGCCGCGCATCCCAATGAGTGGCCGGGTCGTCGCGGGATGCCGGGCGGCCAATTGTTTGAAGCCACCGCTGGGCTGGAGACATGCAGCCACACCCAGCATCCCTGGCCTTCCGATCCTCCGAGTGACCGGAATCAGCCCCAGGAACAACGTAAGAAGACACGACCCTCACCGCGGCCGGTACTTCAAGCCCCAGCGCCTCCACGCAGACAAAGCCTACGACCGCGCCGACCTGCGCAGATGGCTCCGATGGCTCCGATGGAAACGTATCGGAGTTCGCATCGCCCGGAAAGGCATCGAATGCAGCGAGCGAATAGGGCGTCGGAGGTGGGTGATCGAGCGCACGATGTCATGGCTGTCCGGTTACCGCAGACTCAGTCCCCGCTACGAGCGCCGGCCCCTCAACTACCTGGCTGTTCTCGGACTTGCCGCCGCCCTCTGCCGCTACAAGCGCCTCGTCCGCCTCGTCCGCCTCGTCCGCCTCACCACGTAGGACACGATCTTAGGCATCCGTAACAGCACGGCCCGCGGGCACCACAGCGGCGACGCTCTAATCCTGGCCTCAGGTTGATCGGGGACAATGAGCGGCAAAAGCATCGACTGGAGGGGGCGGGCCGACATGCGGATCATGATCGCGGATGACGAGGCGGCCATCCGTGAGTCGCTGGAGCGGGTGCTCCAGGTCGAGGGTTACGACACCAGCACCGTCGCCAACGGTTTCGCCGTGCTCGACGGGGTCGGTGGCGACGCGCCGGATCTGCTGCTCCTCGACGTGATGATGCCCCGCCTCGGCGGGTTGGAGACCTGCCGGCGGTTGCGGGCCGCGGGCCGGGATCTGCCGGTGCTGATGCTGACCGCCCGTGACCAGGTCTCCGACCGGGTCGCGGGGTTGGACGCGGGCGCCGACGACTACCTGCCCAAGCCGTTCGCCACCGAGGAGTTACTGGCCCGGGTGCGGGCCCTGCTGCGCCGGCGCACGCCGGGCGACGAGGAGTCGCAGATCCTGTCGTTCGCCGATGTCCGGCTCGATCCCGACAGGTTCGAGGCGTGGCGGGGCGGGCGGCCGCTGCGCCTGACCCGGACCGAGTTCTCCCTCCTACAGGTCCTCATGTGCAACGCGACCCGGGTCTTGACCCGCGACGCGCTGTTCGGGGCGATCTGGGGCTACGGCATGAGCTCCACCGCCAACAACCTCCAGGTATACGTGAGCTACCTGCGCCGCAAGATGGAGGCCGAGGGTGAGCCGCGATTGATCTACACGCTGCGCGGCCTGGGATACACGTTGCGGGAGACTCCTCCGTGAGCAGGCCCGCCGGCCGGGCACCGCGCCGGCTGACCCGATGGTGGCGCCGGCGGTCCCTGCGGGCCAGGCTGACGGTGATCGCGGCGACGGCCATCGCCGTCAGCGTGTTCGCGGCCTTCCAGGTGGCCAGCGAGCTACTGGACTGGGAGCTGCAGGAGAGCGCCGAGATTCAGCTGCGCGCCGACTCCCGCGTCCTGGCGACGAACGCGGAGCGTGCCGGTCCGGCGCAGGTCCAGCTACCGCCGTATCCCGGATCCGGTCGGCTGGTGCGGGTCATTCTGCCCGACGGCTCGATCCGGACGCCGGTCGGCCAACCCGCGCTGCCCCCGGTCAGCGAGCGCGCCGGGCGCGTGGCGCAGGGCGCGTCGGCCGACCTGATGGAGTCGAACGACAGCGACGACGACGGCTACCTCATCTACACGCTGCGGGCGGGCGACGGCGCGGTCCAGGTGGCCTACGTCGTCGACGACAGCCCGGTCAACCAGTTCGGGTTCGGCATGCTGCTGATCGGGCTGCTCTGTGTGGTCGGTGGTGCCCTTGTCGGGCGGACCGTGGCGCGGACCGGGCTGGCACCGATCGACCGGCTGACCGCCGCCGCGGTACGTGTCGCGCACACCCGGGATCTCGAAGCCGACATCCCGGATGAGGGCGGTGGGGAGATCCGGCGGCTGATCCAGTCGATCAACGACATGCTCGCCGCGCTCCGGGACTCCCGGCGGGCCCAGCGGCTGCTCGCCGAGGACGCCGCCCACGAGCTCAAGACTCCACTCACCAGCCTGCGACTCAACGCCGAGCTGCTGATCCGGCTCGATCGGCGCGGCACCCTGGACAGCGCGCTGTCGGCGGAGAGCCGGACCCGGCTGCTCAACGATCTCGGCGCCCAGGTGGACGAGTTGAGCACCCTTGTCGCCGAGCTGACCGACCTGGCGCGCGGTGACGTCAGCGACGAGAGCACCGAGGTGCTCGACCTCGCCGACGTGGTGGTGGCCGCCGTGACCCGCGCGCGTTCCCGCGTGCCCGACATCGAGGTCGCGCTCGACGTGACCTCTGTGTGGGTGAGCGGGCGTCCCGCTGTGCTTGAGCGGGCGGTGCTCAACCTCATCGACAACGCCGGCAAGTGGTCCCCCGCGGACCAGCCGGTCCAGATCCGGCTCCGTGCAGAGGGCGCGTCGGCGGTGCTTGAGGTCGACGACGCCGGGCCGGGCATCGACGCCGCTGACGTACCGCGGGTGTTCGACCGGTTCTACCGTGCCGACAGCGCCCGGGCGTTGCCGGGATCCGGTCTGGGGCTGTCGATCGTGCAGCGGGTCGTCGACGCCCACGGCGGCCGGGCGGCCGTCGCCCGCTCCGCCCGCGGTGGCGCGCTGCTTCAGGTCGACCTTCCGGCCGCGGCCCCGCCCGCCCCGATCGCGCGGCTCACCGCCGGCGAGGACACCGCGATGCGCTGACCCGCCCGGCGGCGCGGCGCGGGACAAGGGACGGCGCAGCACAAGGGACGGCGGCCCTCGGACATCGTCCCGCGCGACTCACCGTCCGGGGCAGGACACCACGACGCGCCCACCCCAGCCCCGGCGCGTGGCGCAGGACCAGAGGGCGGCGACCGTCGGGCCCATGAAGAAATCCGGGACGGGCCCCCAGGCCCGTCCCGGATTTCGTCAGTGCCGCCGCGCTCACCGTTGCAACGCGGGCTCCCGGTCGTCGGCGAGCGGCTGTGGACCGTCCGGCAGCTCCGCCGCTGGACGGGACAGCCGACTCGGCCACCACATCCGCCGGCCGATCAGCAAGGTGAGGGCGGGCACCAGGACCGACCGCACCAGCAGGGCGTCGAGCAGCACGCCGAAGGCGACCAGGAATCCGACTTCGACCAGCATCACCAGCGGAAGTGTGGCGAGGACCCCGAACGTGGCCGCCAGGACCAGGCCTGCCGAGGTGATGACGCCACCGGTGGCCGAGAGGGCTTTGAGCATGCCCTCTCTGGTGCCGAGACGCAGGGTCTCCTCCCGGGCCCGGCTGGCCAGGAAGATGTTGTAGTCGACGCCGAGCGCCACCAGGAACAGGAATGCCAGCAGCGGCACCGAGGAGTCGATGCCCTTGAACCCGAGAATCGTGTCGAAGAAGAACACGCTGCCGCCGAAGGCCGCGGCGAATGAGATGACCACAGTGGTCATCAGGACCAGCGGGGCCAGGATCGCGCGCAGCAGCAGCCCGAGGATGATCAGGACGACGACGAGCACCAGCGGGATCACCAGCTTCTCGTCGCGCACGGTGGTCACCTCGGTGTCGAGGTTCTCCGCACTCGGCCCGCCGACGATCGCCTCAGCCCCGCTCACCGCGTGCACGGCGGTGCGCACCCGCTTGATCGTGTCGTACTCCGCGGCGGTGTCCGGCGCGTCCTTCGGGGTCACGGAGATGTTGGTCCAGCCACCGCTGGTCTGCTCCGGAACGGCCTCGGCCACACCGCGAGTGTCCTTGACGACGTCGAGCACCCGCTCCTGGTGCGCCGGCCGCGTGAAGATCGTCATCGGCTGGCCGCCGAGCTCCGGGAAGTGCTGGCGCAGAACGGTGAAGCCGTTGACCGACTCCGGCGTGGACAGGAACTGGTCCTGCTCCCGCAGGGCGCCGGTGTTGCCCGCCAGCCCGAGGGCGAGCACGCCGAGGACTCCGAGCGAGCCGAGCGTCGCCACCCACCGGCGGCGGTTGATGGCGGTGCCGAGCCGTCCCCACAGCCCCGGCTTCTCCTCTACGGCCGTGCTGAACCGCGGGACGGCCGGCCAGAAGACCCGCCTGCCGAGCACCACGAGCACCGCCGGGAACAGCGTCAGCATGGCCACCAGCGCGCACAGGATGCCGGCCCCACCGATCGGGCCCAGCCCGCTGGTGCTGTTCAGGTCCGCGACGAGCAGGCAGAGCAGGCCGGCGACCACGGTGGCCGCGGACGCGATGATGGCCGGCGCCGCGCCGCGTAGCGCGTGGACCATCGCGACCCGGACGTTCTCATGGTGGTGCAGTGCCTCCCGGTATCGAGCGATGAGCAACAGCGCGTAGTCCGTGCCGACGCCGAACACCAGGATCGTCAGCAGCGCCGAGTTCTGGTCGTTGACCACGATGTTGAAGCCCTTGACGAGCAGGTAGACGGTGCCCATCGAGGTCAGTGCCGCCGCGCCGACGGCCACCAGCGGGATGATCCACAACACCGGGCTGCGGTAGGTGAGGATGAGCAGGAGCGTGACGACGATCATGGTGGTGAGGAGGACCTGCGTGTCGATGCCGTCGAAGACGGCATCCATGTCACCGTCGATCGCGGCCGGGCCGGTCACGTCGAGTTCCAGGCCGGTGGGGCGGTCCTTCGCGGCGTCACGTACCGGGCCGACGAGGTCCTCCGGTGGGCCGTAGGACGTGCTCACATCGAGGGTGAACACCATCGCCTTGCGGTCGGCGGAGCGGCTCATCGGTGAGCCCTCGTCGTCCTCGCCGGCCGCCGCCGTCCCCTTCGGCGGATACCGCTTGGCAAGGGTGTCGTAGTGGCGCTCGACCGTCCCGCGGTCGGCGTCGGTCATGCCGCCGTCGCGGTGGTACACGAAGACGAACGTGTTGTCCTCACCACCGGGGAGCCTGTCGTCCAGCGCCGCCACCTTGGTGGACTCGGCACTGGCCGGCAGGGTGTCCACGGCGCTGTCGGTGGTGACCGAGCTCAACTTTCCGCTCAGCGGCACCATGCCCACCGCCAGCACCAGCCATAAGCCGATCACCAACCATGGCACCCACCGGCCTGCCAACCGACCGGCCGGCGCTTCCCCGGACGGCGCTGCGTCGACTGCCATCACTAGCCTCCTACATACAAGTTGCTTCGCTTATCTGGATGCCTACTTCTTACGGAGCGAACCTGAGACGACTGTTAATACGGTGCTCAGGCCGGTCGGCCGAACCAGGTGCCCAGCGCACGCACCAGCGTGGTGGCGTCGAGGTCCTGCCCGGTCGGCAAGGCCCGGGCGACACAGCCGTCGGGCCGGATCAGCAGAGCGTCGACGTCCACCCGGTCCGTGCGGGCGGTGACGGTGTTGACCCGTCCGGGACACGCGGCCGCGGCGTCGCGGGCCTCCGCGCGGTCGACGAGGTCGGGCAGGAGCCCACGACCCTCACGCAGCAGGTCCGCCGACCGGGTCACCGCGGTGACGACGTCCGGGTCGGGCCGCTCCAGCGTCAACTTCATGTCCGGGCACAGGGTGCAGACGAACCGGTGGTCGTCGCCCAGGTCGTACCGGACGTGCATGCCGACGAGCATGTCGGCGACGTACCGATGGGCGTCGTCGAGGTCCATCAGGTCGGAGAACATCTCCCACAGCGCCCTCGCCTGCGGGTCGGGGCGCATCAGGGCGATCTGGGCCCGGGTGTTCTGCAGCAGGCGCGCCGCGACCGGATGCCGTTCGGTGGTGTACGTGTCGAGGATGTCCTCGCCGACCCAGCCGCATACCACGGCCGCGAGCTTCCGGCCGAGGTTCGCCGCGTCGACGATACCGACGTTGAGGCCCTGGCCGCCGACCGGCGCGTACACGTGGGCCGCGTCCCCGGCCGGCAGGACCCGGCCGGCCCGGTACGTGGTCGCCTGCCGCGCGGTGTCGATCCAGTGGGTCCCGGACAACATCGTGGTGATCGTGACATCGGTGCTTGACGCCGAGAGCGTGCACGCGGTGGCCGGGGTGCCCGCTGAGTCGGCGGGGCGTGATGCGGTGAAAGAAGTACCGGGCCGCAGGCATGGCTTGGCCGTTGACGTTCTGGGGTTGGTGATCGCGGTGGTCGCGGTGCCCGTGTCGGCGCACGAGAACGCCGTCGGGATCGCGCTGCTGGGCAGGGTCGCCGCCGACACCGATGCCGTGGGGAAGGCCCTGGTCGGCCAGGGCTTCGAGAATGCCGTCGTCGCGCGCGGGGGGAAGGTGGGCATCGGGGTGGAGGTCGTGGAGCGAGATCCCGCGCAGACCGGGTGCGTTCCCCGGGCCAGGCGGTGGGTCATGGAACGCGCCTATGGGGTCTTGATGCTGCACCGCAGGCTGGTGCGCGACTACGGGCATTTGCCGGCAGTTCGCAGTCGCGGGTGTACTGGGCGATGACCGCGGTGGTACTGCGTCGGCCGACCGGCGCGGCCACACCGGCCTGGCGCACCGTATGACCGGCGGGGAGCTGACGCTCGGCGCGGTGCCGGCGCGGCTGGAGGAGCGGGAACGTGAGATCACCGCACAGGCCGAGACGATGCGGGAACAGGTCGCGCAGCTGACCGCACAGTTCGACGAACTCGGCCGGGCCGCCGAGGAAGTCCGGAGCATCCGCAAGACACTGCCGGGGCTGCCCGGCCCCGGGCCGCCCGTGCCGTCGGCACCGAAGCTGCCGGATCATCCGGCCTACCAGCATGATCAGGGCGGTGTCCACCGCGGCCGACCACCCGCTGCGGGCCCGGCAGGTGTGCGAGGCCATGGATCTGGCGGTCGCGCCCGACAACATCAACTACGTCCGCCTCAGCTTGAGCGGCCGGCCGACCGCTGGATCCTGACCGAGACCCAGCCAGGCCTGCTCACCCAGCCTCGGCGCCGTAGCCGACCGACGTCGCCACGACCTGCCCGCCCGTCCCGCACGAAACGAAGAATCGCGCATCAGGTCTCACACCGCCCTCTGAGGCACGAGAGGCAGTGAGGTCACTGTGCTGCGGCAGCGTCACCTAATTGTTATGGCGGATGACAAATAGCGCCTCCCGCACCCTGGGCACGGCATCCGGAGCGTCGTAAGTTGCCGCTCACAACATTCAGCCCGTGCGGATCATCCGACCCCCGGCACTTCCCGCGAGAGCGTGTTTCTCGGCTTTCTCCGCACCGCCCTCATGCGTCGGGTCGTCCGGCAGTAACACCAGAAGGGACCCTGCACATGCGCAAAGGAATCCTCCTCACCGCCGTCTCAATGGCACTGGTCAGCTCGCTCACCGCCTGCGGTGACTCCTCGTCGGGCGACAGCGGTTCCGGCTCCGACGCCAAGCCGAAGATCGGCGTGATCCTCCCGGACAGCAAGTCCTCGGCCCGCTGGGAGACCGCGGACCGCAAGTACCTCTCCGAGGCGTTCAAGGCGGCGGGTGTCGAGTTCGACATCCAGAACGCGCAGGGCGACAAGCAGGAGTTCCAGACCATCGCGGACCAGATGATCACCAGCGGTGTGAACGTGCTGGTGATCGTGAACCTGGACAGCGGTACGGGCAAGGCGGTTCTGGACAAGGCCAAGGGGCAGGGCGTCGCCACGATCGACTACGACCGGCTCACGCTCGGCGGCTCCGCCCAGTACTACGTGAGCTTCGACAACACCGCGGTCGGCAAGCTGCAGGGCGAGGGGCTGAGCAAGTGCCTGAGTGACATGAAGGCCGAGAAGCCCATCGTCGCCACGCTCAACGGCTCCCCGACGGACAACAATGCCACTCTTTTCGCCGAGGGCTACAACGGCGTCCTCGACCCGAAGTACAAGTCGGGCGACTACGTGAAGGGGCCGGACCAGTCCGTGCCCGACTGGGACAACGCCCAGGCCGGCACCATCTTCGAGCAGATGCTCACCAGCGAGCCCAGGATCGGCGGCGTGCTGGCCGCCAACGACGTCCTCGGCAACGCGGCCATCGCCGTCCTGCGCAAGCAGAACCGCAACGGTGAGGTCCCGGTCACCGGCCAGGACGCCAACGCGCAGGGTCTGCAGAACGTCCTCTCGGGCGACCAGTGCATGACCGTCTACAAGGCTGTCAAGAAGGAGGCCGACGCCACCGCCAGGCTCGCCGTCTCCCTCGCCAAGGGCGAGAAGGGCGACACCAACGCGACCGTCGAGGACCCCGAGGGCAAGCGCAAGGTCCCGTCCGTGCTGGAGACGCCGGTGGCCATCTACAAGGAGAACGTCAAGGACGTCGTGGACGACGGCTTCGTCACCAAGAAGGACCTGTGCACGGGCAAGTACGCCGTCCTGTGCGCCGAGGCCGGAATCAAGTAGCCCCGACCGGGCGACCGGGCCGCCACCCCTGGCCCGGCCGGTCCGGCCACGGGCTGAGGGCTCCCACCTCCCCGTACCCGCGGCTCGCGGCCCGGGTCCCGCGGCCTCACGACCCTAAGGAGTCGTCTTCCATGACAGCGACCCCGATCCTTCGACTGCGCGGGATCGACAAGAGCTTCGGCGCCGTGCAGGTACTGCACGACGTGTCCTTCGACGTCCGACCGGGAGAGGTGACCGCACTCGTCGGAGACAATGGCGCGGGCAAGTCCACCCTGGTCAAGTGCATCGGCGGGATCCACCCGTTCGACGGTGGTGAGTACTGGTTCGCAGGCGAGCAGGTCCAGGTGCACAGCCCGCGTGACGCGGCGGCCCTGGGTGTCGAGATCGTGTACCAGGACCTTGCGCTCTGCGACAACCTCGACATCGTGCAGAACATGTTCCTCGGCCGTGAGAAGCGCCGGGGACTTGTCCTGGACGACGCGACGATGGAGGAGATGGCCGCTCAGACCCTCGAAGGGCTGTCGGTCCGCACCGTCAACTCCATCCGCCAGCAGGTCTCCAGCCTCTCCGGCGGCCAGCGGCAGACCGTGGCCATCGCCAAGGCCGTGCTGTGGAACAGCAAGGTCGTCATCCTGGACGAACCGACCGCCGCGCTCGGTGTCGCCCAGACGGCACAGGTTCTCGAACTGGTCCGGCGGCTGGCCGACAACGGCCTCGCCGTGGTCCTGATCTCGCACAACATGAACGACGTCTTCGCGGTGTCCGACCGGATCGCCGCCCTCTACCTGGGCCGGATGGCCGCCCAGGTCAGCACGTCGAACGTGACGCACTCCCAGGTCGTCGAACTCATCACCGCGGGCCGCAGCGGGGACCTCGGCCTCGCCCACAGTAATGGAGTCACCGCATGACCGCCGCAGTCGCCTCCGAGAAACCGGAACTGCCGCACGGTTCCCGGACGCCGAAGAAGAACAGTGCGGCGGGAGCCGTGAGTCTGCGTTCGGTCGCCCGGAACTACGTCGACCGGGTCCGCGGCGGCGAGTTGGGCGCCCTGCCCGCCGTACTCGGCCTGATCGTCCTGTGCGTGTTCTTCGCCGTCCTGCGCCCGGTCTTCCTCTCCGAACTGAACTTCGCTAATCTGCTGACCCAGGGTGCGGGCAGCATAGCCATCGCCATGGGGCTGGTCTTCGTCCTCCTCCTCGGCGAGATCGACCTGTCCGCGGGGTACGCGAGCGGGGTCTGCGCCGCTGTCCTCGCCATCCTGCTCACCGACCACGGATGGCCCTGGTACGGGGCGGTCGGGGCGGCGATCCTCACCGGCACGGTCATCGGCCTGGTGCTCGGCCTGCTGGTGGCGAAGGTCGGCATCCCCTCATTCGTGGTCACGCTGGCCGCCTTCCTGGGGTTCCAGGGCATCGTGCTGATGCTGCTGAAGGAAGGCACCAACATCTCGATCCGGGACGAGACGATCCTGGCCGTTGCGAACAACAACCTCTCTCCCGCGCTGGGTTGGGTGCTGCTCGCCGTCTGCGTCGGGGCGTACGCGGCGATCCAGCTCCGGCAGAACCGTAACCGCCGACAGCGCGGACTCGCCCCCGCTCCGCCCGCTCTGCTCTCGTTCAGGATCGGTGGGCTGGCGGCGCTCGGCGCGGTCGCCGTCCACCTGCTCAACCAGGAGCGCAGCCGCAATGTCATCGTCGACTCGCTCAAGGGCGTACCGATCGTGGTGCCGGTCATCGCCGTCCTGCTCATCGCCGGCACGTTCCTGCTCCAGCGCACCTCCTTCGGTCTGCACATCTACGCCGTGGGCGGCAACGCCGAGGCGGCCCGCCGGGCCGGCATCAACGTGGCAGCCATCCGGATCTCCGCGTTCGTCATCTGCTCCTCCCTGGCCGCGGTCGGCGGCATCATCGCCGCGTCCAGGGGCAACTCGGTCGACCCCAACACCGGTGGCAGCAACGTGCTGCTGCTTGCGGTCGGCGCCGCCGTGATCGGCGGGACGAGCCTGTTCGGCGGGCGGGGCCGGGTCGTCGACGCCGTGCTCGGCGGCATGGTGGTCGCGGTCATCCAGAACGGCATGGGCCTGATGGGGTACAGCTCAGGGGTCAAGTACGCTGTCACGGGTTCCGTTCTGCTGCTGGCCGCAGGCGTGGACGCACTGTCCCGTCGCCGGGCCGTACAACGATGATGAGGTCTGGGGTTCCATGAAAGCCGGTCCCTCGCAGGAGGAGATCCGCCGGCACAACCTCGGCACCCTCCTCCGACATGTGCACATCGGCGGATCCATGTCACGTGCCGTCCTGGCCGAGCGCATGGGCCTCAACCGCAGCACCATCCTGGGCCTGGTGAGCGAGCTGGGCTCGGCCGGACTCGTCCGCGAGGAACTTCCCCGCGACACCGGCAGGGCGGGCCGTCCGTCCCTGGTCGTACGGCCCGAGTCCGACCGCGTGTACGTCCTCGCCTTCGACGTGGGTGTGGACCGGCTCGCCGCCGCACGCATCGGTTTGGGCGGGGTCTTCCTGGAACGCAGGGAGATGTCTCTGGCTCCCGGCCGTCGCGACGCCGGCACGGTGGCAGAGATCCTCGCCGGCGCCGCCCTGGAAATGGTGGGTACGGTGCCGCGCGGAACCCACTGCGTCGGTGTGGCCGCCGCCGTGCGCGGGATGGTGCGCCGACCCGACGGCCTCATCCGGGCCGCGCCCTACCTCGGTTGGGAGGACGAGGAGCTCGGCGAGGACCTCAGGCTCCGGCTGGGCCTCGGCCTTCCCGTCTCGGTGGGTAACGAGGCCAGTCTCGGTGCGCTCGCGGAGCACCTGCGCGGTGCCGGCAGGGGCTGCCAGGATCTCGTGTACCTGCATGGCGACATCGGTATCGGCGGCGGTGTCATCACCGGTGGGCAACTGCTGGGCGGTGACTGCGGATACGGCGGCGAGATCGGGCACATGGTCGTGAATCCGCGAAATGGCCGGCCCTGTGGCTGCGGGTCGCGCGGCTGCCTCGAAGCCGAGGCGGGGGAGCGCGCCCTGCTGGAGGCCGCACGGCGCGACCCGTCGGCCACCGGCCGGGAAGCCGTACGCGCCGTCGTCGAAGCGGCAGACCGGGGCGACATCATCGCTCGCGCCGCCCTACACGATGCCGGTGACTGGCTCGGCATCGGCGTCGCCAACCTGGTCAATGTGCTCAACCCGCGCACGGTCATCTTCGGCGGGACACTCCGCGAAGTGTTCCTCGGCTCGGCCGCGCAGATCCGCAGCCGTATCAACCGCCTCGCCCTCATGTCCTCCCGCGAGAACCTGCGGCTGCGCGTGGGGGAGCTGGGCGACGACGCGGTGCTCGTCGGAGCCGCCGAACTCGCCTTCTCCGAGATCCTGGTCGGCCCGCTGGAGACGCTGGCTCGCACGGGTGCCCAGCCAGTACAGAAACGCGACCGGCATGAGGGACGATCCTCGTCGGGACGCCTTGTCGAGCGGGAAGACTTCGCGTAGGCGCCTGCATGAAGGTGGCAGCACGCCAGGGACGTCCGGTTCCCGTCCGGCCGCCTCGACCGTCGTTGTACCAGGGGGCGGCCATCGAGGGGAATGTGCCGTACCGGGTTGACCTACTGCGTCGTCATCGGCGCCTGCCAGGACCTGCAGGAACTACGCGGCATCGCCGGTGTCTACCGTGGGCTGTGTCGAGTGCACCGGCCACCCCTGCCGCAACTCGGTGGCACCTGGCCGGACGCGGTCCACGAGGCGAGTCTGGCCTGCACGCGGTTGACCGCAGGCCAGGGTGGGGCGGGCGGTGCCTCCTGAGAACTGGCCGAGCTGCACCGGCTGCGCGGCGAGTACGCCGACCCCGAGCGGGCCTACCGCGACGCGCTGAACCACGGCTGTAATGAGCAACCGGGCCTCGCGTTACCCTGGTTGGCCCGGGGCCTCAAGGACAAGGCGACGGCCGCGATTCGGCAGGTGCCGGCGGAGACGACCGAACCGTTGCGCCGGGCACGGCTGCTGCTGGCGGGGGTGGAGATTCTTTCGGCGAACATCACGGTCGGCCGGGGCGAGGCGGCGTCCACCAGGTGCTTGTCTCTGGTCTCCGGGTCGCATCCCGGGCAGGTGCCGTGGCGTGTCGAACGACGCCCTGCCCACTTCTCCGTCCCCGCCATCTCCTCGTGATAGGCGCGGCTGCATCACTGCGGAGTGTTGCTCTCCAACAGGATGCGGCCGCGTCCTCGGTAGCATGGCCTACTCGGATATCACCCCTGTGAAAGGCGGCGCTTCCGAAGGCAACGCCCCACGCCCGGGTGCGTAGTCGCTTTACGGCGTGTAGACGGCGGCGCTGCCGTACAGCTCTTTGGTGAATGCGGAGATGTCCGCGCTGCGGTTGGCGCCGTCGAGATTGTACGTCAGAAAGACTCCGTATCCTTCGCTTACGGTGCGGCGGGCGAGGGTGGCGACCGTACTCTGCGATGTCCTGCCGACCTCGACGGCTGCTGGTGACAGTTTCGACTTGGCCAGTCCGATGCCGGGGACCTGCCAGGTTCCGTAGTACGGATTCCATGCATAGGTGAACTTGGACGAGATGTCGACGCCGCCGTAGGACAGACGGGACGCGGACGGCCCGATGTTGTAGAGGCTGATGATCTTGTCCGGCATGTTCGCACGGAGCGCGGTCACCACATGCACGAATGAGCTGGCGTTGGGTTGCCCGGTGCCGTTGTTGCCGTACTCGGCGTATTCGTCGTCGAAGTCGATCCCGTCGAGGCCGTATCTGGTCACGGTGTCCGACAGTTGCTTGGCGAACGCTGACGCCGTCTGCTGAGACGGGAAGTTGGCGAAGCCCGCCCCCTGGTGGTTCCCCAGCACCGACAGGACGACCTTGATGCCCTTTTGTTGTAACGGTCGTATCTGGGTGGCTGCGTTGTCGAGGACGCGCTGCACGTTCTCATTGAAATACAGCTGTGCCGTCTTCGTTCCCGTGTTGTAGTTGATGTTGGCCGCGAAGATCACGGCAACGTCGAAGACATTGTCGCGGCTGTTGGCGAGGGTGTACTTGCCGACGTTCAGCATGCTGTTGTTATTGACCTCGACATACGCCACCGAGGTCGGTCCCGCCTTCGCGAGTGCCGGGGCCGCCGTGGCGTGAGTCGTGACGGTCGCTCCGAGAGTGAGAGCCGCGACGGTCGAGAGGGCGAACACCGCCGCCTGCATCCTGCTCCGTACAAGCGTGAGCATCGTTGATCGGTCTCCTATCGCATGGTCGGCGCTCAGCCTGTTCGAACGTGCCGAGCAAGCTCTCCGAGTCCCGACAGTCGTGCGCCAACTCTTCCCAACTTCCACGCACGTAACACGGCAACTCGGTTACTTCGCATGCCGGTTGGCGGATCCGGCTTGGTCCGCGTCCTGTTCGAGTGCGTCTGTGCCCACTCGGTGCCACCACTTGCAGGCGAGTCCGAGGGTGCGTGCCCTCACCGTGCAGGACACGGTCCTATCGTCCCAATGACCGAGCCTCGTACTCGTGCTGCGCCGCCAGTACCTCGTCGCTGTGCTCGACCGTCCAGTCGTACAGACGGGTGAAGGGTTCACGAAAAGACTCGCCAAGGGGTGTGAGGGAGTACTCCACACCGAGGGGGGAGGTTTCGAGCACCCGGCGCCGGATCATGCCGTTGCGCTCTAGTTTGCGCAGCGTCTGGGTCAGCACCCGCTGTGTGATGCCCTCCAGCTGTCGCTTGATCTCGTTGAACCGCGTCGGTTGCTCCAGGACCGCCAGGACCATCATGGACCACTTGTCGGCGATCTGGTCGAGGATGGGCCGGCTTGGGCACTCGGCACTGAACCGCGGCATGCCGCGGGGCGGAGGGGGCGTGGAGTCGGTATCCATCATGATCCTTGGTTGTTGAAAAGTGCGTTATTGACCGTCCTCGGCGCAGAGCCCAGGGTAGGTATGCGTTGCAAACCTACTGGCTCACCGCAAACCTTGGACCATTCATGAACCTGGACCCGTACAAGACACTCCGCGTCGCCATCGATGCCGGAGTCGCGTGGATCACCCTGGACAACCCCCCTGTCAACGTGCTCAGTGGAACCCTGATCCGCGAATTGCACGACGCCCTCGGGGCACTGCGGGACGATCGCTCGGTCCGCGTCATCGTGTTCTCCAGCGCCAACCCCGAGCTCTTCATCGCCCACGTCGACATCCACATCCTCGACGAGATGGACGAGCTGCAGGGGATCGCGGACCGAAACCCGGACGCCAATCTCTTCCAGGGGGTCGGCGAGCTGCTGCGTCACCAGCCGCAGGTGACGATCGTCAAACTGGTGGGCAAGGCGCGAGCCGGCGGCGCCGAGTTCGTTGCGGCGGCCGACATGGCCTTCGCCGCGCGGGAGACCGCAGGTATCGGGCAGAGCGAGGTGCTGATGGGCATCGTGCCGGGCGGCGGAGGAACGCAGTACCTGCGCGAGCGGGTCGGGCGCAACCGGGCGCTGGAACTGCTGCTCACCGGTGATCTGGTGGATGCGGACACCGCGGCCGCCTATGGGTGGATCAACCGTGCGGTACCCGCGGCCGAGCTGGACGCGTTCGTCGACGGGGTGGCGGAGAAGATCGCCGCTCTTTCCCCGGAACTCATCGCCGCCGCCAAGGAATTGGTTCCTCCGGCGGACCTGACGGACGGCCTGCGAGCGGAGAACGACGCATGGGCCGAACTGGTGAGCGGGCCTCTGCCGGCACGACTCATGAGAGGGGCCCTGGAGCACGGTGCGCAGACCCCTGCGGGCGAGCGCGATCTGGAATCGGTCATGCGAAGTGTTGCCGCCGGCCTGTAGGGCGACAGTCACGGGCCAAAACCGACCGTTCGAAAAGCGGCAATCCCGCCGCCGAGGAATCACACCACGACGTGGTGAAGGACCCCACCGTGGTGACGTGCGCGCTCCCCGGCCAGTGCTGTGGATCGCGCCACATCCAAGAGGAAAGATGAAGCAATGAGGGCAGCCTTCCACGACACGCCGGGTCCCGCCAAGAGCGTGCTGCGGGTGCTTGACGTCGAACGCCCCGAGCCCGGCCCCGGTCAGGTCCGTGTTCGTATCGCACTCTCCGGGATCAACCCGGGCGACATGTTCATGCGCCTGAACTGCACCCCGCAGGACTTCCGGCGCGTCGGCGGACACACCGGCCGCCTTCCGCACCAGGACGGCACCGGCACGATCGACGAGGTCGGCGCGGGCGTCGACCCGAGCCGGATCGGTGAACGCGTGTGGATCTGGATGGCCGGCGCAGGCCATCCCTGGGGGACCGCGGCAGAGTGGACCGTAGTACCGTCCGAGCAGGCCGTTGCGCTGCCGGCCGGGATCTCCGACGAGCTCGGTGCCTGCCTCGGTATCCCGGCGATGACCGCGCACTGGTGTCTGCATGCCGACGGTTCGCCCCGCGACCGCACCGTTCTTGTCGGTCAGCGATACCTCGATGATCCGATCGACAGGCCCGGCTCCGTCGAGGATCTGCTGGGCGGCGTCGGCGTTGCGGTAGTTCACGACGAGGTCCGCACCCGCGGCCCTGGCCAGCGCGGAACTGGACCTGGCTGTCGCCGGCCCGGGAGCAAGCATCGTGACCTACGCGGCACAGCCGGACGACCCGACCTTGCCGGTCTTCCGGCTCATGTGGTCCAACCTGGTGCTGCGGTTCGCGTTGTTCCTCACCGAACCGCGGGACGCGCTGCTACGCGCCGCCACAGAGATCACGGAGGCCCTGCGCGAGGACGCGCTTACGCCGTTGCCGGTGCTCTCCTTCAGCCTCGACGACGTGGCGCTCGCACACGAGGCCGTCGAGAACGGCCTCATCGGAAAGGCTGTACTCGACCTGCGCTGATCAGTCCATCGCGAACAGCACGCGAATGAGCGACTACTGCCCGTCTGCCCGTCTGCCCGTCTGCCCGTCTGCTTGTTTGCCTGTCTGCCGTCAGAGTTCAGGGCGAGTTCGTGACTGCGCCTCGCCGCACGAGTATCCGGGTAGCGAGGTCGTGTGTCGGGAGCCTCCGCGCCCTACGCCGAGGCTCCCAGGTCCATACGTCAGGTAAGCGCTTCGGTTTCGGCGAGCACGACGGCGGCGTGGCGTGAGGAAGCCGTCTCCTCGGCGCCGGCCGCCTGGGGCAGGCCGAGCGGTTCGACGGACCCGGGCCGGGTCCAACCGTCGAGCTCACCCGTCTCCTCGGCCCGCCGGGCGTCCGCTGGGACACCAGCCCAGTCGGGGCCGGGCGCGAGGGTGGCGAACGGGTCGACGAGTGGCCTCGCTGCCGATTTCACCGGCGCCCATGCCCGTGGCCAGGACCGCGTTCTCCGGAGCCTGGCCGGCAGACTGCTTCGACGCTCATGCTCCGCGTCCAGATGCACCTGTACCGGCTGGACCACTCACCCCGCCCAGTAACCCACCCCCGGACGGCCGCCGCTGCCTGGTGTTTGCCGGAGTGGGTGGAGTGGACCCCGTCTGCACCCCGGCCCACCGCCGCGACCGCCGCGACCGCCGTGACCTCCGTGACCGCCGAGGTCAGCCGGGCCGCCCTCAGCGCGAGCGCTACGGAGGTGGCCGGTCCGGCTGGGCGCCAGCGGGCTGGTCTGCCGTCGGAGGCCCGCCCCCAGGCCAGGTCAGGCAGTCTCTACCCGGCGGCTACCCTCCGCCGGACCGTTTGGGACTGTCCCGTCCCGCAGGACTCGGGGGCGCGCGCCCGCTCACGCCGCGAAGGTCCTCCAGGTGTCGCATCTGGTAACAGCTGTTACCATCAGGGTATGGCCAAGACACAGTTGGGTGCGCGAGTCGACAGCGAGATCAAGCAACTGGCGGAAGCCCGTGCCAGGGACCGAGGCCTGAGCCTTGGCGACTACATCGCCATCCTTGTGCACGAAGACACCGAAGGGCTGCGGCAGCGGGGCCTGGTCGCCGCGGAGCGGTTCCTCACCGAGCATCAGGACGTCTTCGACGAAGCCGAGGACTCCGATCGCCGCACCCTCGGAGCGCACGCCGCGTGATGGACCTGCACATCGACGTCCCCTGGATCCTGCAGGTCGCGGAGATCGCGGGGGCGGGGGACCCTGCTCCCGATGACTACGGGGTGCCGGTGGCCGCGGTCGCTGCTCATCGGGCCGAGCTGCTGGACCAGCCCGTCTACGACGGCCCCTACGCCCGCGCCGCTGCCCTGATGCACATCCTCGGCCGCTGCCGGTGGCTGGAGCGCTCCAACATGGCCGTGGCCGCCGCGACGGGTGTGATGTATCTGGAGGCGTCCGGGATCCCGGTCAAGCCCGCCAGAGAGGATGCCATCGCCCTGCGCGACCTGCTACGGGATCCCGCCTGCACCGCCGCGAGGATCGCCGACCTGCTGCGCGGCTGGCCCAGGGCAACCTGAATCCGCAGCCGGGCACGGGGCTCGCGAGAAAAAGACAGGACCGGGGGCTCCGGCGAACTCCCTTCGGCGGCCCGCTCGACACGGCAACTGGACCACTACAGTGTCTGCCACAGTCGAAGTGATCTTCAGGAGTCCCACATGCGTGGCGAGTACGGCCTGGCGGAGTCCCTGGGGGACAGTGCCCCGGTGTCGGCGATCACCGACGATCGCTTCCTGTTGTCCGGCAACGGGAAACGCGCGGTTGTCCGACGCCCTGACGGAGGGCTCCGGTCCAGCCGCGACGGCGGTGCCGGATCGACGGGCCTGTCCGCGGATGAGGCTCGCGCCCTCGAATTGCCCGGAACCAGGCTGACGTGGCGCTTCCTCGATGGGGGTGAGTGGTCCGAATGGACACTCGTGCTCGTGGACGCGCGGGACACGATCGTGTGGGTGCACCGCGAGGGCTTCTTCCCGAGCGGCTACCGAGCCGCCGGCCCCGAGCCGACCGATGAGTCCTCCGACGGGCTGGGGCTGTGGATGGATCCCCTCGACATGGGTGAGCACTACTGCGTGACTCTGATCCAGAACGTCACACCGTACGAGGCGCTGCGCCGGTTCGGCGCAGCGGACGACGGCATCGGCACCTCCACCTGGCGGGAGTTGAGGTCACGCGCCGCCTTCGAGGAAGTCGACCACCACGAGAACCACGTCGTCGCGGCTTTCGCCCTCGGCCCGCACGCCCTACTGGTGGAGGACATCGGCAACGAAGGCGTCCACCGGCCCGACCTGTCCGCGGGCACGCTGGCCGTCTCGGCCTTCCGCAGCGACAGCTCCCAGGATTTCAGCGTCAGCCGCGACGGTGTGGAGTTGGCCTCCATGCACCTGTCGTGCCTCGGCGCGGTCGAGGGGACACACCCCGACGAGATCACCAAGGTGTTCCCGGAGATGGGCATCGACGACGTGGAAGCATACGAGAACGACCCGGAGAACCTCTTCAACGACCTGGAACTCCTCCGCAGGATCGCCGGCATTTCCCCCACCGCCGCCGACCTCGCCGGCCCCGCCTACGTCGCGATCATCCCGAACTAGGGGCAGGTCGCACACCTTGACCATCGAGCTGCCCCCCCGCGACGAATCGGCTGATCCCTGATCGGCCGGGTCCTCCCGCCCCGCCACTTTCCGGCTCACCAGACCTCGTACCGGTGACTACCCACGCACTGAAGTCTCCTCGCGGGGCGGCGCCGTTGAGGCGCGCACCACGAGTTCGGTGGCGAGTTCGATGTGGTGGGACTCGACCTTCTCGCCGTTGGCCAGTCGGAGAGCGGTGCGCAGGGCGGCACCGCCCATCTCCCGTAGTGGCTGGCGCACGGTGGTCAGCGGCGGTGAGGCCATCTGGGCCAGGCTTGTGTCGTCGAAGCCGATCACACTCAGGTCTTCAGGGACGCGCAGGCCTCGGGATCGGGCGGTTTCGATGACACCCACGGCGATCTCGTCGTTGCCTGCGAAGATCGCGGTCGGTGGCTCTTGCAGGCCAAGTAGCGCAGCGGCGCCGAGCAACCCGGTCTCGTAGGTGAACTCCCCGGGCCGGACGTAGGTGGCGGGTACCTGCACTCCTCCCGCCTCCATGGCGGCGCGGTAGCCGTGCATGCGTGCCTGGTTGCACACGGCCATGGCCGGTCCGCCGAGATAGGCGACGCGGCGGTGGCCCAGGGAGAGCAGGTGCTGGGCCGCGGCCAGGCCGCCGGCGAAGTTGGTCGCCCCGACGCTGTTGACCCGGCTGTCCGGCAGGTGCAGTGGGTCCAGCACGACCAACGGCAGCCCGGACCGGGCCAGTTCGGTCAAGTGCGCTGTGGTGTACACGCTGGTGACCGCGATGACGGCGCGGCGCCCGGCTGCGACCAGGTCCCGGGCCCAGTGCGGGGCATGGGACGCCTTACTGATCACCACCGAGGCCCCCAGTTCGGCGGCGGAGTCGATGACGCCTTCCAGGGTCTCGGCCACGTACGACTTGAGGCCGCCCTTGAACTGCACCTCTATGGTCGGGTTCACGACGGTCTCGGTGTGACGGAACACGGGCGCGAAGTAGTGGTGCTGATGCAGCAGTTCCTGCACCCGGGTGCGGGTATTCGGTGCCACGTCACCGCGACCGTTGACCACTTTGGACACGGTCGCGATGGAGACCCCAGCCGCTTGGGCGATGTCCGCCAAAGTGGTGCGCCTGGCGTTCGGTCGCATCGGTTCCTCCCAGCTGTACGTCCACCGGTGTGGTGAGCCGCCGGTCGGGCCGGCAACGCGGGTGGAACCGGTCAACCGTATGGCAAGCCGGCACCGAGATCGTCCGGCGAGGTGCCGACGAGCCTCTCGACCTCGACACGTCCGACGATCCACGTGAGGCCGCGTCAGGTGAACGCTGTCTGAGCGGCACGCATACCGACCCGTACGCCTGCTCCCGGCTCCAGCCGTACCTGGGCCCGGCGGGCCGACTGCCGGACGAGGCCGGCAGCGCGAGGACGCCCACGACCTTCGTCTCGGTCAGCAGGACATCGACCCGGTCCTGGCATGGGCGCACCGGGCCCATGTCGACGCGGCATGACCTGCACCGACGATCTGTCAGCCGCAGCCATCGCAGCAGTCTCCGTCCTCAACCATCGCAGTTCGAAACAGTTTCGGTCCCTAGCGGCGTTCCTCGGGAGTCGTTCCTGCTCGATGCTATGCAGCTTGTTGCATACCCACAACGTGCGTGCACGAATCTTGACACGGCATCAGTTCGAAACCTAATTTGCACGATCAGAGTTCCAAGAAGGAGATTTCGAAAACCTTTCACCATGACTCACGAGTAGCCGATGGCTCTCGGGTGCGGAGAAAAGCATGGCGATCCCTCTTTCGCGACGTACCCTCCTCGGTCTGGCCGCCGGCGTGCCGGCCTCGGCCGCGCTGGCGGCCTGCGGCTCGTCCGGCCCCGGCAAGAGCGGCGGTGGGGCCTCCTACTGGTACCTGAACGGTCAGCCGCAGGAAGGCGTCAGGGCCGGCGCGGTGAAGGCGTACAACAAGGCCCACTCCAAGGAGCAGATCGAGGACTTCACCTTCCAGAACGACGCGTACAAGACGAAGATCAAGACCGCCATCGGTGCCGGCGAGGCGCCCACCATCATCTGGGGCTGGGGCGGCGGGACGCTGCGCACCTACGTGAAGGCCGGTCAGGTCGAGGACCTCACCTCGTGGTGCGACGAGCACTCCGAGGTCAAGAAGGGGCTGCTCCCGTCCTCGTTCGCCGCGGCGACCGTCGACGGCAAGATCTACGCGATGCCGTGCGAGACCGTGCAGCCGATCATCCTCTACTACAACAAGAAGGTCTTCGAGCAGGTCGGTGTGCAGCCGCCGAAGTCCTGGGGCGACATCATGGCGCTGGTACCCAAGTTCAACGCGAAGGGGATAGCGCCGTTCTCCCTGGGTGGCCAGTCCCAGTGGACGAACATGATGTGGCTGGAGTTCCTGTTCGACCGCGTCGGCGGTCCGGAGTTGTTCCAGGCCGTCATCGAGGGCGAGAAGAACGCCTGGTCCCACCCGGACGCCATCACCGCGCTGACGAAGGTGCAGGAGCTGGTCAAGGCCCGCGGCTTCATCAAGGGCTTCTCCTCGATCACCGCGGACTCCAACGCCGACCAGGCGCTGCTGTACACCGGCAGGGCCGCGATGATGCTGCACGGCGCCTGGTCGTACGGTATCCAGAAGGCCAGGGGCGGTGACTTCGTTCCCAGCGGCGCGCTGGGCTACATGACCTTCCCGCCCGTCGAAGGCGGCAAGGGCGATCCGAGCAACACCGTCGGCAACCCGGCTCAGTACCTGTCCATCTCCTCGAAGGCCGATGCGAAACAGAAGAAGGTCGCCAAGGACTACCTCGCCACGGGCGTCCTCCAGGACGCCGAGGTGAAGAGCTGGATCGACAACGGGTCGGTTCCCATCCGGCTGGGCACCGAGAAGCTGCTGGCCGCCTCCAAGAGTGCCGACTTCCTGCAGTTCACCTATGACACCGCCACCAAGGCCAAGGTGTTCGGCCAGTCCTGGGACCAGGCCCTCACTCCGACACCCGCCGCGACCATGCTGGACAACATCGTCAAATTGTTCCAACTGTCCATCACACCGAAGCAGTTCGCGAGCAACCTGAACGCAGTCACCGGCACATGAGCTCAGTCACCGGCCGTCCACCACGCCGCGCACCGCGCAGCATCCTGCCGTGGCTTGCGGTGCCGGCGCTGGTGGTCTTCATCGGCTTCGCCGTGATTCCGCTGGTCGGTGTCTTCGCGCTGAGCTTCACCACGTGGGACGGGATCGGCGCGATCCACCTGTCGGGGCTGACCACCTGGCGTGCGGTTCTCACCGACCCCGGACTGCCGCATGCCCTCTGGGTGACGTTTCTGGTGATGGCCGTCTCCTGGGCCGTTCAGACGCCGCTGAGCATTCTGCTCGGCACGTTCATGGCAGGCCGTCAGCGCTACCGTGCGGTGCTGGGCGTGGTGTACTTCATCCCGTTGATGCTCAGCTCCGCGGCGATCGCGATCGCCTACAAAGCCCTGCTGGACCCCAACTTCGGGCTCGGCGCCGGGCTGAAGATCGAGGTGCTCAGCCAGGACTGGCTGGGGCGGCCCGGGCTCGCGTTCGGACTCGTCGTCTTCGTCGTCTCCTGGCAGTTCATCCCGTTCCACTCCCTGATCTACCAGGGTGGCGTCCAGCAGATCCCGAAGTCCCTCTACGAAGCGGCGCAGTTGGACGGAGCCGGACGGATCCGGCAGTTCTTCAGCATCACGCTGCCCCAACTGAAATACACCATCATCACCTCGTCCACGCTGATGGTGGTCGGGTCGCTCACCTTCTTCGACCTGATCTTCATCCTGACCGAGGGCGGCCCCGGCGACGCCACGCAAGTCCTCGCACTGGACATGTACAAGCGGGGGTTCAGGGCCAGCCTGATGGGGCCGGCCAGCGCCATCGCGGTCATCCTGGTCCTGGTGGGTCTGGCCCTCGCCCTGCTGCTGCGCCGGCTCGGCGGCCGGGACGCCGGCGCGAGCCAACTGGAGGGGGCCTGACGTGACCACCACCCGGACCGAGCCACGACCACCGCGGAAGGCCGCCCGCCGCGAGCGGCAACGCCGCTCCCGTCCGGCGAGCCGCCGACGCAACTGGGCCGGCGGCCTGGCCGGCTGGATCTGGCTCGTCGTCGTCGCCGTACCCCTGTACTGGAGCCTCATCACGAGCTTCAAGGCCCAGAACCGCTACTACGCGAGCAACCCACTGGTGCCGTCGGGCGACCCGACACTGGAGAACTACCGGCTGGTCATCGACTCCGACTTCCCCCGCTACTTCGTGAACAGCGTCGTGGTCACCGCCGGCGCCGTCATACCGGCGGTCGTCTTCTCCTTCATGGCCGCCTACGCGATCGTCCGTGGTTGGCGCATGCGGGTCCTTCGCGCGACGAACGGGCTGTTCCTCATGGGCCTGGCCATCCCGCTGCAGGCCACGGTGATCCCGGTCTACCTGATCATCATCAAACTGCATCTGTACGACAGCCTGCTGGCGCTGATCCTCCCGTCGATCGCCTTCGCCATCCCGCTGTCCGTACTGGTGCTCACCAACTTCATCCGCGACGTGCCCAAAGAGCTGTTCGACTCGATGCGGGTCGACGGTGCCACCGAATGGACGACACTGTGGCGGCTGGCGGCGCCGCTCACCCGACCGGCCATCCTCACGGTGACCATCTTCAACGCATTGACCATCTGGAACGGGTTCCTGCTGCCGTTGATCCTCACCCAGAGTCCCGACCGCCGGACCCTGCCGCTCGCACTGTGGACCTTCCAGGGCCAGTACGGAGTCAACGTACCCGCCGTTCTCGCCGCCGTAGTCCTCACCACACTGCCCCTCCTGGTGCTGTACGCGTTCGGCCGCCGCCAGCTGCTGAGCGGTCTGACCGCCGGATTCAGCCGTTGACCGACCCCGAGCCGGACGCGATCCGCCCCGCCCTTCAGTCCCGCTCGTCCACCTGGTTCGTCCGTCTCACCCTGGCCGAGGGTCTGACGGGCATGGGAGGAAAGTGAACCCCGACGTGACCGTAGAGAACACCCCCGAACTCCCCCTCTGGAACGACCCCTGCATGCCCGTCACCGCGAGAGTCGACGCCCTCATCGACGCGATGACCCTGCAGGAGAAGACCGCCCAGCTGTACGGAGTGTGGGTGGGCGCCTCCGACCAGGGCGGCGAAGCCGCCCCTCATCAGCACGACATGGAGGAGCCCGTCGATCTCGACACCCTCCTGCCCGCCGGACTGGGCCAGTTGACCCGGCCCTTCGGCACGGTCCCGGTCGACCCCGCCCTGGGCGCGCTCTCCCTGGCCCGCACCCAGACCCGTATCGCCGCCACGAACCGGTTCGGCATCCCCGCTCTCGCGCATGACGAGTGTCTGGCCGGCTTCGCTGCCTGGGGGGCGACGGCCTACCCCGTTCCGCTGTCCTGGGGCGCCACCTTCGATCCGGACACGGTGCGGCGCATGGCCGCCGCCATCGGCCGCGACATGCGTGCCGTCGGCGTCCACCAGGGACTGGCGCCCGTCCTGGATGTGGTGCGCGACGCCCGCTGGGGCCGGGTCGAGGAGACCATCGGCGAGGACCCGTACCTCGTCGGCACCATCGGGACGGCCTACGTGCAGGGCCTTGAGTCCGCCGGGATCATCGCCACCCTCAAGCACTTCGTCGGCTACTCGGCCTCCCGCGCCGGCCGCAACCTCGCCCCCTCTTCCGTGGGCCCGCGTGAGCGCGCCGACGTTCTGCTGCCTCCCTTCGAGATGGCGATCCGTGAGAGCGGCGCCCGGTCGGTGATGAACGCCTACACCGACACCGACGGCATGCCCTCCGCGGCCGACGAGGAGTTGCTCACCGGGCTGCTGCGCGACACGTGGGGCTTCGACGGCACCGTCGTCGCCGACTACTTCGCCATCGCCTTCCTCAAGACGCTGCACGGCGTCGCAGCGGACTGGGCCGGCGCCGCGGGCACGGCGCTGCGGGCGGGTGTCGACGTCGAACTGCCCAACGTCAAGACGTACGGCGCGCCCCTGACCGAGGCCGTCACCGACGGCCGCGTACCGGAGGCGCTGGTCGATCGCGCCCTGCGCCGGACACTCACCCAGAAGGTGATGCTCGGCCTGCTCGACGCGGACTGGAACCCCGTACCGGCCGCGCTCGACGGGGCGGACCTGGACGACCCCGCCGCCCTGCGCGGCCGGATCGACCTGGACGGTCCGGAGAACCGCGCACTGGCCCGCACGGTCGCCGAGAAAGCGGTCGTGCTGCTGAGCAACGACGGCACTCTGCCGCTCCAGAGGCCGCGCCGCATCGCCCTGCTCGGTCCCAACGCCGACGAGCCCATAGCCGTACTGGGCTGCTACTCCTTCCCTCAGCACATCGGCGTCCGCCACCCCGGTACCCCCCTCGGCATCGAACTGCCCACGCTGCGCGACACCCTCGCCGCCGAGTTCCCCGACGCCCGGATCACGGTCGCCCGCGGCACCGGGATCGACGACGGAGATCTCTCCGGCATCAGCGAGGCCGCCCAGGTGGCACGCGAGGCCGACATCGCCCTGGTGGTGCTCGGCGACCGAGCGGGGCTCTTCGGGCGGGGCACCAGCGGCGAGGGATGCGACGTCGCGTCGTTGCTGCTGCCCGGCGCGCAGCAGCAACTGCTCGACACCCTGCTCGACCTGGAGACACCCGTGGTCACCGTGCTGCTCGCGGGACGACCGTACGCCCTCGGCCGCGCCGTGGAGGAGTCCGCCGCGATCGTGCAGTCCTTCTTCCCGGGTGAGGAGGGCACGCACGCGATCGCCGGGGTGCTCAGCGGCCGTACCGATCCCTCCGGACGTCTCCCGGTCAGCGTGCCGCGGGGGCCGGGCTCCCAGCCGGCCACGTACCTCGGGGCGCGGCTCGCTCACGCCGGCGCGGTGTCCAACATCGACCCGACCCCCGCGTTCGCCTTCGGCCACGGCCTGTCCTACACGCGGTTCGACTGGACAGACCTGACCTTGGACGCCCAGGAGGTGTCGACGGACGGCGAGTTCACGCTCACCTTCACCGTCCGTAACACGGGCGGACGGCCCGGCACCGAGGTCGTCCAGCTCTATCTGCACGACCCGGTCGCCTCTGTCGTCCAGCCGGTGCAGCGCCTCGTCGGCTACACCCGGGTCGGACTGAAGCAGGGCGAGGCGCGGCAGCTCCGTGTCACGGTCCCGGCCGATCTGGCTTCCTTCACCGGGCGCGACGGTCGGCGCGTCGTCGAACCGGGCGAGCTGGAAGTGCGGTTGGCCGCCTCCAGCGCGGATCCGCGCCTGACGGCCAGGGTCACGTTGACCGGAGCCGAGCGCCACGTGGATCACACGCGGCGCATGCACACCACGATCGGGCAGGAGCCGGTCGGCCGGGCCGAACCGGGCGTGTGCGGCGCCCGTCGCGGTAGCGCTGCGCACACCGTATGAGTCCTCGTCGTCTCACAGCACGCCGCGCCGGGCGAGGTTGAGCATCAGCGCTCGTACGCCGAACGTCCACGGCGCGGCCTGCTCGCTGGGGACGACGGTGTTGACCAGAGCGCCGAGTCGCGGGCTGGAGATCCGCACGACGTCGCCGTACTCGTGGGTGAAGCCCGCGCCGGGTGCTTGTCGGTCCTCGGTGGGGGCGAACAGCGTTCCGGTGAACAGCACGAAGCCGTCCGGGTATTGATGGTGCGGACCGTGCACGGCGGCCACCAGGTCCAGTACGTCGCGGCTGATCTCGCGCATGGAACTGCTGCCGTGCAGTACGTAGCCGTCCGCGCCGTCGATCCGCAGGTCGATGTCGAGCCCACGCACGGTGTCGAGGTCGAAACCCTCGTCGAACAGGCGGATGAACGGGCCGATCGCACAGGAGGCGTTGTTGTCCTTCGCACGGGACAGCAGCAAGGCGCTGCGTCCCTCGATGTCGCGGAGGTTGACGTCGTTACCGAGCGTCGCGCCGCGTACCCGGCCGCGCGAGTCCACGACGAGGACGGCCTCGGGCTCGGGGTTGTTCCACACCGAGGCGCCGAGCACTCCGACGTCGGCGCCGGTGCCGACCGCGGACAGCACCGGGGCCTTGGTGAACACTTCCGGGTCCGGTCCGATCCCGACCTCCAGGTACTGCGACCACAGTCCTTCGGAGACGAGCAGTTCCTTGGCCTTGTCCGCTTCCGGCGATCCGGGACGGATGCCGTCGAGCGTGCCGCCCACCAGCTGCCCGACACGGGCCCGCACCCGTGCGGCCTGTGCCGGATCACCGCCTGTGCGCTCTTCGATGACGCGTTCCAGCAGACTCCGGGCGAAGGTGACGCCCGCGGCCTTGATCACCTGAAGGTCGACGGGCGCGAGCAGATGCGGAACGTCGCGGCGGCCGGTCGGTGCCGCCAGCAGTTCGTCCAGGCGCCAGACGTGTCCGCCGTGGGCCTCACGGACGACTGCCGCCGCGTCGTCGCGTTCCATGAGGTCGCAGACGGTGGGTGCGACGGCCGTCAGGTCGACCACCTGATCGCCGCGGACCGCGGCCACACACGGTCCGTCGCTTGCCGGGTCGTGGACGCGCGCGACGAGGGCCGCCCGGTCGGCGTCCTCCGGCAGGACGGAGCCCGCTGTGAGGACCGGACGAGTGCGCGCTGCTGCCGATTCCACGATCGATACTCTCCTGGATTCGAGGGGTGTGGTCGCCCGGGGCGGACTCAGTGGGAGTCGCGGGGGACCTCGTGTCCACGGCTTCCACGCAGAAAGCCGAAGTCGGCGCCTCGGTCGGCCTGTTCCACGTGCTGGGTGTAGAGCCAGGCGTAGCCGCTGGTGTGGCGCTCGGCGGGCGCCCTCCATGCCTGCCGGCGCCGCGCGAGCTCGGCGTCGTCCACGTCCAGGCGCAGAACGCGGTTCGGGACGTCGAGGACGACTGGGTCCCCGTCGTGCACCAGGGCGAGAGGTCCGCCGACGGCGGCCTCGGGCGCCACGTGCAGGACCACCGTCCCGTACCCCGTGCCGCTCATCCGGCCGTCGCAGACGCGCACCATGTCCTTGACGCCGGCCTTCAGCAGCTTGGCGGGCAGCGGGACGTTGGAGACCTCGGGCATACCGGGGTAGCCCTTGGGGCCGGCGTTGCGGATGACGATGACGGTGTTCTCGTCGATGTCGAGGTCCGGGTCGTCGGCCACCTCGTGATAGGCCTCGGGGGAGTCGAAGACGCGCGCGGGGCCGCGGTGGGTGAGCAGGTGCGGTGAGGCGGCGGACTGCTTGATCACGGCGCCGTCGGGGCACAGGTTGCCTCGGAGGACGGCGATACCGGTGCCGGCCGGCTGGAAGGGGGCGTCGAGGCGGGTGATCACGTCGGAGTCGACGCGTTCGGCGTTCTCGGTGTTCTCGGCGATGGTGCGGCCGGTGACCGTGGTCTGTCCGCCGTGCAGGAGCCTGCCGCCGAGCAGCTCGGCCATGACGGCGGGCAGGCCGCCCGCGTAGCAGAAGTCCTCCATGAGGTATGTGCCGCTGGGCATCAGGTTGACCAGGGTCGGCACCGCGCGGACCAGGTCGTCGAAATCCTGCAGGTTCAACTCGACGCCGACGCGTCCGGCGATGGCGGTGAGATGGATGAGGGCGTTCGTGGAGCCGCCGATGGCCGCGTTGACCCGGATGGCGTTCTCGAATGCCTCCCGGGTCAGGATCTGCGAGGGGCGCAGTTCCTCCTCCACCATCCGTACGATGCGCTGGCCCGCCGCCTGCGCGATCTCCATCCGCCGGGAATCGACCGCGGGCCAGGCCGCCGAGCCAGGCAGCTGCATGCCGAGCGCCTCGGCCATGCAGGCCATCGTCGAGGCGGTCCCCATCGTCATGCAGTGCCCGTTGGAACGGGCCATGCACCCCTCCGCGAAGAAGCACTCCTCCTCGGTCATCCGGCCGGTCTTCAGGTCCTCCTCGAACTTCCACACGTGGGTGCCGGATCCCACGTCCTGACCCCGGTACTTGCCGTTGAGCATCGGCCCGCCGGTGACCATGACGGCAGGCAGGTCGACGCTGGCGGCGGCCATGAGCATGGCGGGGGTCGTCTTGTCGCAGCCGGCCAGCAGCACGACACCGTCGAGCGGATTGGCCCGGATCAGCTCCTCGACCTCCATGGCCATGAGGTTGCGGTACAGCATGGCGGTGGGGCGCATCAGGGTCTCGCCGGTGGCCATGGTGGGGAACACGAGAGGTAAGCCACCCGCCTGCCATACGCCGCGCCTGACGGCTTCGGCGACGCGTGTCAGATGGGCGTTGCACGGGGCGAGTTCGGAGGCACTGGTCGCGATGCCGATGACGGGCCGCCCGTCGAACACCTCGTGCCCGAATCCCTGGTTGCGCATCCACGAGCGGTACACCATCCCGCCGCGGCCGCGTGCGCCGAACCATGCCTGGCTCCGGCGGCTCGTCTGCTGGCCGTCAGTCATCTGGACACTCCCGTGGCTCTGGCGTCGTCCGCTCAGCGATGGGGCGTTGTCGGGCACGGACCCACAGCCATACCCTGTGACGCAATCATTAAATGATTCGATGAATGGCGTCCAGGGGGCGAACAGAGATCGTGGTGCACTTTCTGACCCTGCACCAGCGCGTGGTCCACGAACTCGGGCGGCGCATCGTGGGCGGCGCGTGGGGGCCGGGGGACCCGTTGCCGGTCGAGGACGCGCTCGCGGCCGAGATCGGCGTCAGCCGGGGGGTGGTGCGGGAAGCGGTCAAGGCACTGGTGGCCAAGGGAATGCTGCACGTACGCCCGCGCACCGGTACGCGCGTACTGGCCCCGGAGCACTGGAACCACCTGGACCGTGACGTGCTGCGCTGGAAACAGGCCCGGGACGCCACGGCTCTGCTGCGCGACACGGGTGAACTGCGCCGGATCGTCGAGCCCCAGGCGGCCCGGCTCGCTGCCGACCGGGCGGGCCCCGACGACGTGCGAGTCCTGTACGACGCCCTGGCGGCCATGGAGGCCGCGGCGTCGGAACCCGGCCGCAGCGGCTACGTCGAGGCCGACATCGCCTTCCACCGGGCCCTGCTCGACGCCAGCGGCAACCGTCTCCTCGGCTCGCTGGGCCGTGCCGTCGACATCGCGCTGGAACACAGTTTCCTTGTCAGCACCCAGACTCCCGGCGCGGTGGAAGCCTCGCTCCCGCGTCACCGGGCCGTGGCGGAGGCCGTCGAGGCCCGCGATCCCGAGGCCGCGGCAGCCGCCGTACTGGCCATCGTCGAGGCCACCGAACAAGAGATCGCCCGGTCACCCGGGATGCCGAGCGATGCCGTGTGACCTGGTTTGTTCACCGATTGCGGCAGCAGTTGGTGATCAGCAGGCTCGTCGATGTGCACGAGACATGACGGCGTCGTTGCTCCGGGGCGTCACATTGCTGTGCGGAGCTCCAGGCCAGGTCTCACACTGCGGGCATGGATGAAGCCAGCGATCCCACGGCCGTCGTATCTGCGTCGCAGTCGAGTGAGTCACTGGGGTATCCGCCTGATGCCAGGTTGCTGATCATCAACTGCGATGACTTCGGGATGTGTCCAGCGATCAACGCCGCGGTGATCGAGTCGGTCGAAGAGGGAAGAGGGCATCGCCAGTTCGTGCAGCCTGACGGTCCCCTGTCCTGGGGCGCCGCAGGCCATGGAACTGCTCAGCCGGCGCCCGCAGATCCCCTTCGGGATCCACCTCACTCCGGTGTGCGAGATGCCTGGCATCCCGTGGGGGCCGCTGATCGCCAAAGAACGAGTTTCCTCACGCCTGGACCCTGCTGGCGAGCTGTTCCCGCCGACACCTGTCGGGCGGGCAGCCTTGCTCGGCCAGGCTCGGCTCGATGAGATCGAACGTGAGCTCCGCGCCCAGATCGATGCCGTCGCCGACGTCGGGGTCACGCCGACCCATCTCGACTTCCATTGCCTGGCCGATGGCGGCCGCGACGACATCCTCGACCTGACCGCGGTGCCGGCGGCGGAGTACGGCCTCGCGGTCCGGGTGTGGCTCGAACCCGGGCGCCAGGTGATGCGGAGACGAGGGCTGCCGGTCACCGACAACGACTTCCTGGACAGCTTCTCCCTCGACACCGAAGGCAAGGCGGCCCGGTACGCCCAGCTGCTGCGTGACCTGCCTGCCGGGCTGAATGAATGGGCGGTACATCCCAGTCTGGGCGACGAGGAGTCACATGCTGCAGACAGTGGCTGGCCCGTGCGCCGGACGGACTACAAGTTCCTGACATCGCCGCAGGCCCGTGAGGTTCTCCAGCAGGAGGACATAGCCGTGATCGACTACCGAACGATGCAGCGAGTCTGGGCCAAGAGCGCGAGCCCGCGCTGACCGACGGGGTCCGTCGTCCCCACGGACGACGGACCACTGAGTTGTCCACCCTCCGAACGACTCGTAGGAGGCGATCGCGACGCTGCCGGACAGGTAGGTGCAACGGATCAGCGGGGCGGTGGTCAGGCGGAGGACCGGAGTGTCGATGTCGTCGAAGCCGGGTGCCGGTGTCCAGGGGTGTGGCCGATCCGGCTGCGACCGGCACGTCGAGCAGGGGGCCTGGGCCGAAGTTCTCCGCGGTCAGCTCGTCGGCGAGCATCCTGCGGGTGACGCTGATCAGTCCGGCAGTGACATCGAGGGCGGCGGCAAGGAAGGTATGGCCCATCGGTGGCAGTGGGCCGCTGTATTCGGCGGCCACGGCGGTGGCGCCCGGGGCGTGGCTGCCGGCCAGGCGCTGCTCGGTCGCGATCCCGCGCAGGTACGCACGTGGCCTTCTCGATGCCGCCGGGGACGGCCTGGGCGGACACAGAGTCGAGAGGTCGGTGGTGCTCGCGGGCGGCGGCCAGGATGTCACCGGAGAGGTCCAGGACGGTGCGCCGGGCCCACACCAGCAGCGGGGACATGACGGCCGGGTGCACGATCGGGATGCTGCTCCCGCCGTCCGTGGCGTCGTCGTTGGTGCCGAGGAAGTTGGTCATGGCCGCGGCAGGGGCCAGGTTTCGCGAGCATCGGGACTTCGAAGTGATCACCAGCGTGCCGGGCGCCCTGGCGTCATCCTCGGCGCCGGGTTCCTGGCCGCGACCGGCGGCGACATGAGCGCCTTCGGCACCGCGACTTCGCCGAGGCAGCGGCAAGGGACACCGATCACGTTCTGCGGTCACCCTACTGACCTATGTGAAACGGAGCGCGGACACCGCCGTGCCGAGGCCTC
>NZ_JBIUVD010000039.1:0-33703 GCF_044742785.1 Streptomyces sp. NPDC087844
CGCCGAGCGGGCGACGGCCGAACCAACGAACCTGAACACCCGTCAACCCCTCCTGACCAGCTGATCAGCATCTCTCGCGCAGCGGGGGAACCTCACCGCAACGGGTGACACGGGATCGTGGCCGAATCCAGGCAGGTTGCCGTCATCGACGAACCGATGCCAGTCGCGCCAGCTCTCCAGCCCGTCACAGCAGCCGGGCCGGAAGGTGACACTGGTGGAGGTGTCAATGACTCGCAGACCGCCGGGCGCGACGATGTCGTCCGCAAGTCTGAGCAGTCCGTGCAAGAAAGAGCCGAGTGCGCTGGCCGGCTGCGGTGCGTGGTCGCCATCGGAGTCGACATCGTTGTAGTCGGCGATGCACATCACCACCGTCCCTACCTCAGCGGGCGAAAGCTCCCCGCTGAGAGGCAGGAAGCCGAACGGTTCGATGTCAGTAACAGGCCAGAGGTCGAAGCCGTCAGGTGCGTATATCTCCAGGACGGGCTGCATCGTGATCACCCTGTGAAGGATTCCGCACCCACCGCCTGTGTCGCCTCCTGATTACGCCGAGCAGTCTCGTCGCGGCCACCGAGGCCGAGGGCTGCACCGCCTTGCGTGGACACGGGCGTACGCAGACAGTCACCCTGCGTACGCGACCGTGTGAAGGCGACTAGAGCCTGGAACAGAACACCGCACCTCGATGAGTCCTGGCAGCGGTTCCCGTTCCGTGCTGTGGGGCATGTCGGTGCGTTTTGTGTTCTGGCACAGGTCTTGGGGGGCCGTCGCGGAGCGTTACCTCGATGTTCGAGCGCGAGGGACTGGCTCGTGTGAGGCGGGGTACGCCTTGTCGCCTGACAGCTGAAAGTGTCGCTCCTTCAGGTGCCTAGCAGTCGATGCAGTGGTCGGCTGTGAATGGTGGTGATGCTGGTCATGCGGACCGATGCACCGTTCTGGGACTCGCTGGTGTTCGACGGCATCGACGATGTGGATGTCGAGGCGGTCGCGAGAGGCCGCGCGGCCGGGGCTGCCGCGAGAACCGGCCCTGGTCCAGCAGGCTGGACCCACCCCTACAAGCCCTACCTGGAGCGGCGGTCCGAGGAGGGACGCATCAGCGTTACCCGACTGCACAGCGAGCTGGTAGCCGGGCACGTTCCCGTCACCTACGCCACGGTCCGCGCCCACATCGCCACTATGCGCGGGCTCCTCCCGGGGCACAGCCACGGCCACCGACGGTGCGGCAGGTGACCGGCTGGCTCACCCGTCACCCCTCCGCCCTGACCAAGGAGGACCGCACCGGCCTGCAAGACGTTCTGGCCCGCTGTCCCGAATTGGACTCGGCCGCCGGACGCGTCCGCGGCTTCGGCGAGATACTCAGCGGGTGCCTCGGCGCCAAGCCCCCTACTTGGATCGACGCCGTCTATGGCAGTCAACCGCCCGGTCTCACCGGCTTCGCGCTGCACCCGCTCTGGGATCTCGACGCCGTGACCGCAGGGCTCACCCTGGACTGGAGTTTCGGCAGCTTCGAGGGTGCCGTGAACCGCATCAAAAAAAGCAAGAGACAGCTCTACGGTCGAGCCGAATCCGAACTACTCTGAAGAATGATTTTGCTCCAGTAAAGTCTCGCGACGGAGTTAACCTCTCGCTGGTCAGCACGTTCAAGGTCAGAGGTCGGTCGTCCAAACCCCGACAGGGTGCTCACTCGGACGCAGCCACAACTGAGGCTGCGACTGCCGATGCCTCTCTTCCACCTGTTCTTCCCAGTGCAAGCGGTCATCCGCGTCGGGCCACGCAACTTGCAATACGGGAAAGGGAGGCCGCCGGTGGAACCCGATGGCCTGCCCGAAGAACGTCCGGTACCAGCGCAGATCGACTTGCCTGAGCGCGACTTGGTGGCCGTCGGCTACGTTGCAGTGCCTCTGGCCATCAGCCAGTACAGCACCCGCGGCTGACTTCGCCCCGAGTTTGTTGAGCATGCGGTGCATGGCGTGGATATCGAGCCCGAACATGGCAAGTTCAGGTGCGCCGTGAGTGTGCGAGAGGCCGATCGTGTAGGCGAATCCAGGACCGATGTCGTCCTCGGGAACCATAACGACGTGCCATCCGTGCTGCTGCACGTTCTCGATGATCGTCAGATCCGCGTGGTCCGCTTTGTCTCGGTCACCATAGTCATGGCAGAGGATGCAGCGGCACTGAAACGGATCATCGGTCATGCGCGGAGGTTACGAGGTGAGCGTTTGAGTCGGGCAGCCGGGGTTCGTGACCACACTTTCAATCAGACGACATTGTCACCCTCCGCGACGACTCTACGAGATCCCCGCCAGAACCGAGTTTTGACACCGCTTGGGGGTGCCCGGCTCCTTCCTCGGTGTCCTGATGGTGGTCGTCCTCCGGGTCCGTGTCAGGGGCGTTCGTCCTTGTTTGCTGATGAGTCCCGCAGGCCGCCGAGCGCCAGGACCGTCATCGCCGCCGCGGCCCCCGCCGCTACGCCGAAGCCGTTGTATGCGCCGCCCGTGTCGACCACGTGTCCCGCAATTCCAGCGGCGGCTGCTGACCCTGCGGCGCTTGCGGAGTTGCCCCAGGTGAACGCCTGGGTGAGGACGGCACGCGGGACCGACGACTGGATGAGAACGGAAGTGAGGATCAGTAGTACCGGGACAGCGAGTCCGGCCAGGGCGAGGGTGACGCCGATCGTGAGGGGCGCGTCGAGGAAGGTCAGCGGGAGGCTTGCGAGGGCGAGGCAGGTTGCGGCTGCGGCCTGGTGGCGCCGGGGTGAGTCGCCGTGACGCCATGCTCCGTAGACCCAGCCACCCACCAGATTGGTGCAGTTGAAAGCGACGTAGAGCAGCGCTGCCACGTCCGGTGTGCCGCGTCCGACGGCGTATGCGGTGACGGACACCTGCATCGCGCCGAAGAACACCCCGAGCGCGAGGCCGAGCGCGACCTGCCGCAGGAATGCGGAGCGGAGCAGGGCTCGTCCGGCGTGCCTGCGTTCGGCGCGGCCGGTGAGGGGCGGCGTTGTGCGGCGCTGGGCGGCGAGGACGAGCCCGCCGCCGACGACGAACGAGGCGGCGAGCAGCACCCCGGCGCCCGGCCGGCCGGCCGCACCCAGGACGCTCACCAGGGCCGGGCCGGCCATGAAGGACACGCCATTGGCGAGGGCCTCCAGGGCGAAGGCGATGGGCAGCGCGACAGCGCGCTCGCCGGACATCAGGGCGGACCAGCGAGCGGCGGACAGGGCACTGAGCTGGGGCAGCGTTGCCCCGATGAACACACCGGCGACGAGGTCCGGAACGGCGTCGGTGAGCAACAGCGTCACGGCCCCCGCGTGTGCGCCCAGCGCCCAGGGAAGCACCCGCGACTGCCCGAACCGGTCGACAAGGCGCCCGATCTGGGGCCCGGCGATGGCATCCGCGACAGCGAACCCGCCGGTGACGAGACCCGCGGCGGCATAGGACCCAGTGCGTGCGTGCACCAGCCAGATGATGCCGATTCCCGTCATGGCGATGCCCAGACGCCCGACAGCGGCAGGAACGAAGAAGGCCGCGGCACCCGGAGTGCGCAGCACAGTGAGGTAGTTCGCCGAAGCCGAAGGCACGGCGCATCCCTTTCGCCGCCCGGCGGGACGTGCCAGCGGGGTCGTCGGCGTCCGGATGTGCCGACCCGTGGCTGCGCCTGAAGCCGTCCAGTGGCGGCGTGGAGCGGGGACGCGCACTCCACGCCGACTCCATCACCGGGCAGATGTCATGTGGTAGTTGATGACCTCCTTGAGCGTAGAGGAACGGCGCGCAGAATCGAATAGAGGACGGGCCCCGTTGTGATCGTCAGCTTGCGGCCCGTGCGGCCCGTGCGGCCCGTGCGGCCCCTGGCTCGGGTCTGGGCAAGGCGAAAAAGTCGGAACCCCTGCCCGATAAGACCGGGTGGCGTCGCCACGGACCGACAGACGCTGTCGCTACTCGGTCCTGGCATACATTCCGTAAGGACGATTACCGGGGTTCTGTCACGGGGACGTACCGTCATCTGGGACCGCGGTGCGGCGCGGTGACCTCATAGCGGTGCTGTTTCCGCCTGCAGGAAGCCCTGCTCGGCAGGTCCCGTGGTGGGCTGACGAGCAAGGTCCATCTCGCAGCGGACCGCAAGTGCCGTCCGTTGTCGCTCGTCCTGACCGCAGGACAGGCCGCCGACAGCCCGCAGTTCGTTCCCGTGCTGCGGAAAGTGCGGGTCCGTCTGCCGGTCGGCCGTCCCCGGACCCGGCCCGACGCTGTCGCCGCGGACAAGGCCTACTCATCCCGCGCCAACCGCTCCTACCTGCGCAAACGCAACATCAAGGTAGTCATCCCGGAGAAGAAGGACCAGGCTGCCAACCGGAAGAGGAAAGGCAGCCGGGGCGGCCGGCCCACAGGTCACGACGCCGATCTCTACAAGGAACGGAACACCGTCGAGCGCCTGATCAACAAACTGAAGGCCTGGCGGGGCATCGCAACTCGATACGACAAGACACCCGAGAGCTACCTCGCCGGCCTCCACCTCCGCGCCTTAATGATCTGGATCAACGATCTTCTGAAGGCAACCGGCTGATCACAACGTCACACAGGCCTTAGTTCGCCGCGCCCGGTGTCCCATGGCGCGGCAGAGCCTTGCGCGTGCGTCCGATGCGGTGGCCCGCCTCGGTGAGAGTGCCCCGGAGCGGCTTTCCACCGGTCAACCGGGAAGAGCGGTCCCACGCGTGCCGCGCTGTCGTGAGTGCGCGGCCGCGGTAGCCGCGGAGTTGGCTGCGGGAGAGCCGGGCGCGTTCTCCTCCACCCGTGATCATGGCGTTGACCGACGCCATCGGGTCACCCCCGATGGCCCGCGAGGCGAGGGCGCCGACCACCAGGGGGACGATGACGACCGCGAGCGCCGAACCGGTGGTGGCAGCGGTGCGGGTCGCGGAGCGCAGGGGGCGGGCAGGCGGCATGTCCTTGGTCATGACGACAGTCCAGCAGCCGCCGCGCGGCAGGGCATCGGACGACCTACTCAGCCCACTCGGGTCGGTGTACTCAGTCGACGACGTCGGAGGCGTGGGCGGGGCCGACGGGTGGCGGGGCGGGAGAGCGTTCGGCACATGTGCCCGTGGGGCTGGTGCCGCGTTCCGCCCTACCGTCGCTGCCGTCGACCGCTTCGTATGACTTTCGATGGGTCGGGTTCGATTTCGGGCTGGGGAGGCTGCTCATGGCCAGTGCGTTTCAGGCGCGCAAGCTCAAGGAGATGTTCACTGCCTTCGACGCGGACGGCGACGGCCGTCTGCGCAGGGGGTTTCAGGGCGCTCGTCGCACGCTGGAGCGACCTGCCGGGTGTGGGCGCAGGGACGGAACTGCGCGCGCGGGTCGAGGCGCTGCTGGCAGCCGGGGACCCCGACGGCGACGGCCGTATCTCACCGGAGGAGCACCGCCACCTCGTCGAGACCTGGAACGGGCGGTCCGTGAATATGGCGGGCGTCTTCGAGTCGCTCGACCTGAGCGGTGACGGCTACCTCGGCCGCGAGGAGTTCGCGCTGCTGTGGCGCCAGTTCTGGATCAGCGATGATCCCGGCGAACCGGGCAACCTGCTCTGCGGCCGTTTCGCCGCCTGATGTCATTGCCGGGTTGGCTTCCAGGCCCGTTCCTGCTCCACGTACGTACTACCAGCCCGCGGCCGAGTGGCTGTACGGCCTTCAGCGGTGAGTCGTCCGTCATGGCCCCCTCCGATACGGGCTGCCGGAGGTGTGCCGTCGCCGCCCGTGAACTCCGCGAAGCCGGCCGGCGCTGCTCCAGGCTTCGGCCCGTCAGAACCACAGCCGCGCCAGCGCTTCCTCCGTCAGCAGGCTGGCTGCGTCGGCCCGGGCGCGGGTGAGGCCGTCGTTGAGGGCCGGTGCCCAGGGACCCGTTATGCGAATCTCGGGCGGCATGCCGTAGCAAGCGGCGGTCTGGGGTCTGGGGTCTGGCCGGGTGGATGTGAGCGGTGCTACCGCGAGCACAGCCGTCAAGGCGACGAACGGACCCGACAGGGATTTGCGCGCTGTCTGCTCCCTTCTTGTATGTGACGGAGTCCGGTCCAGCCGGATGCGGTCACCAATTTCAGTGGTCCTCGGCGCGGACGCGGTCGGCGATGCCCTGTGTCAGCTCCTCCGCCTGGTCCTCCAGGTTCCACTCGCCGTCCTGGTAGGCGACCGGATCGACCTGGAGCCGCTCAGTGACGTCCGGTCGGGCGGGGGCACCATGTTGCGCTTCCACGTGATGTTGCGCTTCCACGTATGCAAGTAACGGTCGCAACGAGGGCGAGTTTGCAGTACGGGCACAGCGACTGCCGCTGCAAGGCACGTTGGCCGGTCGCTTCGTGGCGACGGTCAACGTGGCGGTACCGCCCGGCCACATCTCCGGAGCCAACTCGACGCTCTGGTGGGAGTCGGGTGCGCCGCGGTCCTGACGCTCTCCCGGGCCCCGGCTGATCAACCACCTGCTGTCCCTGCGCGCGGCACCACCCCGATCGGAATTCTGGAACCCTGGAACCCTGGAACCCTGGAACCCGGTGCCCACCCGACGCGACAGCCGGGCAGCCGACCTGTCCATCGGTCGGCCGGCACGAAAGATCGGAGCCGAACGTGTGCAGATCCTGTAAATTATGAACCGGAATACGGGTTTCCGGTTGAAGCCGGACATTGTGTATGTCGGCGGGTGTGCGGTTTTCAGCCAACTTACTCCGCCGTATTGGCTGCATCTGGCACTGCTTGAATCTGAAATAATTACATGCAGTTGGTAAAAACCCGAGGTCAAGTGTTCTGTCAAGTCGGACTTGCCGACGTCGCCGTGTCCGACCGATATAGGTTGTTGACCATGTGAGTCCACATCTTTATGGTTGGTCGTTGTTCCGAGGTGCCCCAGATTGAACTGTGCTGCCTCAGGAATGTGCTTCAGACGTGGCATCAAGGAATGCATGTAACTTCTGGGCGACGGGGGCTAACGGGTGCGGTATGAGATCATGGGACCACTTCGCGTCATTGACGACCAGAAAAACTCGACCATCAAGGCTCGTAAGATCGAGGTGCTCCTCGCGGTGCTGCTGGTCCGTGCCAATCAAGTGGTCACGGTCGACCAGCTGATAAGAGAGATCTGGGGAGAAGAGCCGCCGCGACGCGTTATCGCGGCACTTCATGTGTACGTATCCCAGATTCGTAAATTCCTGAAACGGCCCGATGAAGCAGAGAGCCCGGTTCTTACAAGGCCCCCGGGCTACATGTTGCTCTTAGGGTCCGACGGTCTGGATTTTCGCAACTTCGAGCAATTGATGAAAGAAGGAAGGGGATTTTTCCGGGCGAAAGATTACGAGTCCGCGACGCAAAGCTTTGAGAAAGCGCTCAACCTCTACCGTGGCCCACTGCTGGGCGGAGCATCCCAGGGGCCGATTCTCCAGGGCCTCCAGACCTGGCTGAACGAGTCCTGTCTGGAATGCAAGGAGATGGTGATGTACGCCCGGCTGGCGCTGGGTCGGCACCGCGAACTCATCAGCGATCTCTACTGGCTCAGCACGGAGCATCCGCTGCGGGAGGCGTTCTACCGTCAGCTCATGCTGGCGCTCCACCGCAGTGACCGTCGGGCCGACGCCCTGCGTGTCTATCAGCGGGCCCGGCGGACGCTCAACGAGGAACTGGGGCTGGAGCCCGGGCAGGCGCTCCAGGAGATGCAGCGAGCGATTCTGGCGGCCGACCAGCGCTTGGCGCTTCCCGACTTCGCATCACAGCTCTGACCAGCCGTGACTTCGGAGATCCCGTGACTCCGGACATCCCTGGACCGCCGACCTGCCGACCTGCCGACCTGCCGACCTGCCGACCACGGTCCATGGAGGTGGGCCGGGTGCCGGCGCGGTGAGCGGCGTACCAACCCCCTATGTCTTCCTGCGCCAGGAGTTCGGTGCGTTCCCGCCATCCGCTCCCGGGGCGTCGGCTCTGACCGTGGGCTGCGTCGGGAGGGCCCGCCGGCGCCCTCTTCGCGGCTGCCGGATCGCAGCGGCAGGAGTACCGGCGGAGTGGAAGTGGCGGTTTCGGAAGGAGCCGGACGTCGCCGGCGCCGCGTCGCGCGGTTCACTCGTGTCCCATGGGCCAAATGCGTAATCCCACCGCGTCGGCACGCGATTTCATCGCTCCTTCACGCGGCACAGGAATCGGCCGTGCGCCAGGTCCTCGATCACCTGGCGCACAGCCGTAGGCGCATGCTCACTCCTATTCGGCTATCCGGGTCCGCATGGTCCACCGGAAGACGGCCTGTGAATTCTCGGCGGGATTTTCGACGAGTTCGAAATGTTCGTATCCGCCGTAGTGCGGAATTTTGAGCTTCCGGTCGGCCACCGCGGAGCGTCCCGCACGGACTGAGGTCGGCATTCCTTCGGGGGCGCCCTGAAGGAGGGCATCGATCATTTCCCCGTCATGTGACGGAGTCGATTCTTCTGTCATGCTGTACCTCCGAGGGCTGTTTGTCCATTGAATGGCAATGAGCATTCCATGGCGAAACGCTGTGCGGCAGCCGGGCCCCTATGGTGCGGCAATGAGGCCGATTGCTCTCTTCGGCACCGACGCGAGTGCTCGGCCCGCAAAGCGGGGGAGTGTACGCACCCCTGTCTTTAGCCGGCAGTGTCCCACGGGTGTCAACAGTGCCTGCCTCCCGCACTGTCGAAGCCCGTGACGAGGGCCTCCTGATATTGGTCTACCCGCTTCCGTACGGTTTTGGAAGCATCACCGGCCCGTCCGCCACGCTTTTTTGGTGCCGCTTTAGAACCAGCTTTAGACCTGCCGCCGACGATGGTCGGCGAGGGCAGCAGCCGTTCGTTCTACTTTGGCGTGAGGTGTGATGGCAGGGACATCCATCGCGGTCGTTGGTCTGGCCTGTCGGCTACCGCACGCAGACGACCCGTCGGCCTTTTGGAGACTGCTCAGGGACGGTCGGAACGCGATCACCCCGATGCCCGAGAACCGCAGGACGCCTCCCGCGGCACCGGTCACCGGTCGGCCGGATCTCGACTACGACTGGCGTGGCGGATTCCTGCGCCACGTCGACCTGTTCGACGCGGGATTCTTCGGGATCAGCCCGCGCGAGGCGCTCGCGATGGACCCTCAGCAGCGGCTCATGCTCGAACTGGCCTGGGAGGCGCTGGAGGACGCGGGCCTTCGCCGGCAGCAGCTGGCCGGTAGCGGCACGGGCGTGTTCGCCGGAGCCATCTGGGACGACTACGCCACGATCCTCCGCGCCCATGGCCCCACCGCCCTCAACCGGCACAGCATGACCGGCCTCAACCGCGGCATCATCGCCAACCGCGTCTCCCACGCCTTCGGTCTGCGCGGACCGAGCCTGACCGTCGACGCGGCCCAGTCCTCCTCCCTGACCGCGGTGCACCTGGCCTGTGAGGCGTTGCGCCACGGCGACTGCGACCAGGCCCTGGCCGGCGGTGTCAACCTCATCCTCGGTGAGGACAGCATGGAGGTCGTCCGCGGATTCGGCGGGCTTTCCCCCGACGGGCGCTGCTACACCTTCGACGCCCGCGCCAACGGTTTCGTACGCGGCGAGGGCGGCGTGGCGCTGCTGCTGAAGCCGCTGCACGCGGCACAGCGCGACGGCGACCCCGTGTACTGCGTCATCGAAGCGAGCGCCGTCAACAACGACGGCGCCACCGACGGGCTGACGGTCCCCAGCGCGGAGGCGCAGGAAGCCGTCGTACGGCTGGCCCACCGCCGCGCCGGTATCTCGCCGGCCGAGGTGCAGTACGTCGAACTGCACGGCACCGGCACACCCGTCGGCGACCCCGTGGAGGCCGCCGCGCTCGGCGCCGCGCTCGGAGCGGCCCGCCGGGACGACGATCCGCTGCTGGTCGGCTCGGCCAAAACCAACATCGGTCACCTGGAGGGCGCCTCGGGAGCCGTCGGCCTGCTCAAGACCGTGCTGAGCATGGCGCACGGACTCATCCCGCCGAGCCTCAACCACACCAGCCCCCACCCGCGCATACCGCTGACCGAACTGGGCCTGCGCGTACAGCGGGAGTTGATTGCGTGGCCGCACGAGGAGCGCCGCAAGGTCGCCGGAGTCAGCTCGTTCGGCATGGGCGGTACGAACTGCCACGTCGTGCTCGCCGAGGCGCCGCCCGGTTCCGACGCACCGTCCGTCCGCCGCGTACCGCCGCCCGTGGCGCGCGAGGGGGACACGACCGCGCCCCCGCTCATCTGCTGGCCCCTGTCCGGGCATGGGCGCCCCGCCCTGCTCGCCCAGGCCGCCCGGCTGCGCGCGCATGCGCAGGACGAGCCGTCCCTCGACCCCGCTGACATCGCCTACTCGCTGGCCACCACTCGCACCGCGCTCGGCCACCGCGCGGTGGTCCTCGGCGCCGACCGCTCCCAGGTGATGGAGCGGCTCGCGGCCTGGGAGCGGGGCGCGTCCACCGCGGGAGTGGTCGAAGGAGAGGCGACCGGCGCGAACGTCGCCCTCCTCTTCAGCGGTCAGGGCAGCCAGCGGCCGGGTATGGGGCGTGAACTCTACGCCCTGCAACCGGTGTTCGCCTCGGCGCTCGACGAGGCGTTCGCCCACTTGGACCCGCATCTGGACAGGCCCCTGCGCGAGGTGGTGTTCACGGACGACCCCGCCTCACCCCTCCACAGGACCGGCTACGCCCAGCCCGCCCTGTTCGCGATCGAGGTCGCCCTCTACCGGCTGGCCGAGGAGTGGGGCCTGCAGGCAAGCCACCTCATGGGGCACTCGGTCGGAGAGATCGCCGCGGCGCACGTGGCGGGGGCCCTGTCGCTGCCCGATGCCTGCGCACTGGTGGCCGCACGGGGCCGCCTCATGCAGTCGGTCACCACTCCGGGTGCCATGGCGGCCCTCCAGGCCACCGAGGAGGAAGCGGCCGAACTGCTGGCGGGACGGGAGGCACTGCTGACGCTGGCCGCGGTCAACGGCCCCTTTTCCGTAGTGATCTCGGGCGACCGCGATGCCGTGCACGAGGCGGTGGGGACTTGGCGGTCCCACGGCCGCAGGACCAGCCTTCTGCGCACCAGCCACGCCTTCCACTCACCGCACATGGACGGTGTGCTCGACGAGCTGAGGGCAGTCGCCGCCGGACTCGACTTCACCGAACCGCAGATCCCCCTTGTGTCCAATGTGACCGGCACGTTCGCCGACGCCGTCACCCTGGCGTGCCCGGACTACTGGGCCGAACACGCCAGAAAGCCGGTGCGGTTCATGGCCGGCGTCCACCGGCTGTGTGACGCGGGCGCCGATACGTTCATCGAACTCGGCCCCGACGCGCTGCTCGCCGCCATGGCCCGCGAGTGCTTCGCCGCCCGTACGGACGGCTCTGCCGCAGACGGGGACGCCTCTGCCGTCCGTGCGGACACCGCAGTGGCGCGTCCCACGGCGCTGGCGGCGCTGCGCCGCGAGCGGCCCGAGAACGAGACCTTCGTATCCGCCATGGCTCAGGCGTACGTACGCGGCGCCGAAATGGCATGGGAGCGTGCGCTCGGCGGGCCCCGGCAGCGGGTCGGTCTCCCCCCGTACGCCTTCCAGCGGGAGCGCTACTGGCCTGGTGACTGGCCTGGTACGGAGCAGTCGGGGCAGCCCCGGCCGACCCTCGTGGCACAGCCGGAGGAACGACCGGAAGGGACAGGGACGAAGCCGGAAGAGCCGCCGTACGCGCGGCGGATGGCCGGGCTGGGAGCGGAGGAACAGCTCCGAGCCCTGCTGGACACCGTACGGACGGTGACGGCATCGGTGCTGGGGCACACATCGGCAGAGGCCGTCGCGCCGGGGCTGACCTTCAAGAAGCTCGGTATGGACTCGCTGGGCGCCGCCGAGCTGAGCGAGCGACTGGGCGCCGCGACCGGCCTGCCCCTGCCCGCCACGCTGACCTTCGACCACCCGACACCACTGGCCGTCGTGGAACGGATGCGTGCCCTCATCCTCGGCACACCACGAACGGCCGCGCAGACGCCCGGCGCCGGTCACCCCGCCGACGAGCCCCTCGCCGTGGTCGCCATGAGCTGCCGCTACCCGGGGGCCGCCGCGTCACCGGAAGAGCTGTGGAAGCTGGTCATGGACCGCGTGGACGCCGTCGGCCCCTTCCCGGAGGGTCGGGGCTGGGAACCGTCCGGTCCCGTCGGTCAGGACCCGCACGGCCCGGCGCGGAGCTATGCGCGAGAGGGCGGATTCATCACGGGCGCGGATACGTTCGACGCGGGATTCTTCGGGATCAGCCCGCGCGAGGCGCTCGCGATGGACCCGCAGCAGCGGCTGCTGCTGGAGACCGCCTGGGAGGCTTTCGAGCGGACCGGCATCAGCGGCACCGCGCTTGAGCACAGCCCCACCGGCGTGTTCGTCGGCCTCACCGCTCAGGACTACGGCCCCCGGCTGCACGAACCGGTCCAGAACCTCGACGGGCACCTGTTGACCGGAACGGCACCGAGTGTGGCGGCGGGCCGTATCGCCTACACCTTCGGTCTGGAGGGGCCGGCGGTGACGGTCGACACCGCGTGCTCGTCGTCGCTGGTGGCCCTTCACCTCGCGGGCCAGGCACTGCGGCGGGGCGAATGTGATCTGGCGCTGGCGGGAGGGGCGACCGTCATGGCGACCCCGGGGATGTTCAGCGAGTTCGCGCGGCAGGGAGGACTGGCCGCGGACGGCCGGTGCAAGCCCTTCTCGGCGGCGGCGGATGGCACCGGGTGGTCCGAGGGTGTGGGGCTGGTGCTGTTGGAGCGGTTGTCGGACGCGCGGCGCAACGGTCATCGGGTGCTGGCGGTCGTACGTGGCTCGGCGATCAACCAGGACGGCGCCAGCAACGGTCTGACCGCACCCCATGGACCCTCCCAGGAGAGGGTCGTGCGCCAGGCGTTGGCGAGTGCTCGGTTGACTCCTGCTCAGGTCGATGTGGTGGAGGCGCATGGTACGGGGACGACGCTGGGCGATCCGATCGAGGCGGGGGCGTTGCTGGCGACGTACGGCCAGGATCGGCCCGAGGGCCGGCCGCTGTGGCTGGGGTCGGTGAAGTCGAACATCGGGCATACCCAGGCGGCGGCGGGTGTGGCGGGTGTGATCAAGATGGTGATGGCGATGCGGCATGGAGTGCTGCCGGCGTCCTTGCATATCGATGAGCCGTCGCCGCATGTGGACTGGGAGTCGGGGGCGGTGTCCCTGCTGACTGAGCCGGTGGAGTGGCCGGAGAGCGATGAGCGCCCGCGGAGGGCGGCTGTGTCGTCGTTCGGGATCAGTGGGACGAACGCGCATCTGATTCTGGAGGAGGCGCCCGGCGATCCGGGGCCCTTCGGGCCGCCGAAGCCGTCCGAGGGCGTTCGCACGGCAGGGGTGGTGCCGTGGGTCGTGTCGGGGCGGAGCGATGCGGCGCTGCGCGGCCAGGCGAAGGCCCTCGCCACCTACGCGGGCGAGGCCGGGATGTCGCCCGCGCGGATCGGCTCCTCCCTCGTGACCACGCGGTCGGTGTTCGAGCGGCGTGCGGTGGTGATCGGTGAGGGCCGTGCGGAACTGGTGGCCGGTCTGGAGGCTTTGGCGGCGGGTGAGCCGCATCCGGGCGTGGTGCAGGGCACGGCCGTCGGTGCCGGCGCGGCGGGTCCGGTGCTGGTGTTTCCGGGGCAGGGTTCGCAGTGGGTGGGGATGGGTGCGGAACTCCTCGACTCGTCCCCGGTGTTCGCGGGGCGGATCGGTGAGTGTGAGCGGGCTCTGTCGGCGTATGTGGACTGGTCGTTGAGCGGGGTTCTGCGGGGGGACGGGGCGGAGCTGGTTCGGGTCGATGTGGTGCAGCCGGTGTTGTGGGCGGTGATGGTGTCTTTGGCGGCGGTGTGGGCCGGGCATGGTGTGGTTCCTTCGGCGGTGGTGGGTCACAGTCAGGGTGAGATCGCCGCGGCCTGTGTGGCCGGGGTGCTGTCGCTGGAGGACGGCGCGAAGGTCGTGGCGCTGCGCAGCAAGGCCTTGCGGCGGCTGTCCGGCGGCGGGGCCATGGCCTCCGTGGGAGCCGGGGAGGAGGAGACCACCCGGCTGCTGCGCCCCCACACACCCCACGTGGTGGTGGCCGCGGTCAACGGGCCGTCGTCCACGGTTGTGTCCGGGCCGCCGGAAGCGGTCACCGCCGTGGTGGCCCAGGCCAAGTCACGGGGCCTGCGGGCCCGGCTGATCGATGTGGACTACGCCTCGCACGGACCGCAGATCGACGAGATCAGCGAGGAGCTCCGTACCGTCCTGGCGGGCATCCAGCCACGGTCGGCGGCAGTCGCCTTCTACTCGACCGTCACCGGTGGACGTATCGACGGCAGGGACCTGGATGCCGGGTACTGGGTGCGTAATCTGCGCCGGCCGGTCCGCTTCGCCGACACCGTCCGCGCCCTGCTGCAGGACGGGCACCGGATCTTCATCGAGGCCAGTCCGCACCCCGTCCTGACCCTCGGTATGGAGGAGACCTTCGAGGCCGCCGCCGTCGAGGCGGCGACCGTTCCCACGCTCCGCCACGACCAGGGCGGCCCGGCCCAGTTGGCACGCGCGCTCGCCCAGGCCTTCACCGCCGGTGCCACCCTCGACTGGACCCGCTGGTACCCGGCCGACCCCGCACCCCACCCGACCGACCTGCCCACCTACGCCTTCCAACGACAACGCTACTGGCTGAACCCGGGGATCGGCACGGGAGAGCTGACCGCCGCCGGGCTCGGGCGTACGGGACATCCGCTGCTGCCCGGATCCGTACGGCTCGCCGATGGTGGACTGGTGCTCACCGGCCGGATCCGGGCGGGCACCCGCGGATGGCTCGCCGAGCACACGGTGGCCGACACCGCGTCGGTGCCCGGCGCGGCACTGCTGGAGTGGGCGCTGCGTGCTGCGGACGAGGCCGGATGCGACGAACTGCGAGAACTGGTCCTGCGCGAGCCGCTGACCCTGCCCGCGACGGGCGGACTGCTGATCCGGGTGACCGTGGGCCCGCCGGACCGGGAAGGTACCCGTGAACTGCGGGTGGACTCGCGAGAGGCGCACGACGCGGACGGCGTGGACGACACGGACCGCGAGTGGATCTGTCACGGCGAGGGCTTGGCCGTGCCCCGGCCGGTCGGCCCCGCACCGGGCGACGCACTCGGCGGAGCCTGGCCGCCGGCCGGGGCACGGCCCGTCGAACTGGACGGATTCTACGAGCGGGCGGCCGAGGCCGGGCACGTGTACGGGACTTCGTACCAAGGGCTGCGGGCCATGTGGAGGCATGGCGACGATGTGCTCGCCGACGTGGTGCTGCCCGAGGGAACCGGCGAGGGCGAGGACGGGTTCGGTATCCATCCGGTCCTGCTGGACGCCGCGCTGCACCCCGTGCTGCTGTCCGCCGAGGGCGGGGCGGACGACGGGCTGTGGATGCCGTTCGCGTGGTCGGAGGTGTCCCTGTGGGCCAGGGACAGCAAGGCCGTACGGGTCCGGCTGACAGTCCAGGACACCGGGGACGGCCAACGGGAACTCAAGGTGGTGCTCGGCGACAGCGCGGGCGACCCGGTCCTCACCGTCGGCTCCCTCGCCCTGCGTCCCGCCGACCCCGCCCGGTTGCGCGCCGCCGCCCGCCGGGGTGAGGACCGGCTGTTCACCCTGGCTTGGCGCCCTCTGCCGCTCCTGGACGGCACAGACCTGGACGGCACGGTCTCCGTCATCGGTGAGGGGTCGGTGCAGGCACGGTGGGCGCCGCTCGGCCAGGAGGGCGAAATGGTACGGGACGCCATGGACACCGGTGCCTCGGTCGTCGTCGCGGACGTGCACGCCGGTAGTGGCTCGGGCCTGGTGGAGGTGGAGCGGGCCTCCGCGCTCGTACGCGCGTGGCTGGCCGAGCCACGGACGGCCGGGGCGCGGCTGGTGCTGGTGACCCGAGGAGCCGTGCCGTTCGGCGCTCCCGGCGGTGCGTTGGGCCTCCGCGCGGCGGAGAGCGGGATCTGGGGACGGCTGCGGCTGGTGCAGACCGCGAACCCGGGCCGCTTCCAGCTGCTCGACCTCGAACCGGAATCGGAAGACAACGCGAGAGCAGGGGACGGGACGGCCGGCCGGGACGCGACAGCCCACCCGGTCACCGGGCTCCTTGCCGACGCCGTACGGGCCGCCGTGGAGGGCGACGAACGACAGGTCGTCGTACGATCCGGTCGCGTACTGGCGCCCAGGTGGGTGCCGGACGTCCGCGAAGCGCCCACCGCACACCACGAAGGCGGAGGTGAGGGCGAGGGAACGGGCGGCACCGTACTCATCAGCGGCGGCACCGGAACCTGGGGTGCCGCAGTCGCCGAACACCTCGCGCGGACGGGCCGGGCCGCACGTCTGCTGCTGGTCAGCCGCCGCGGCCCAGCGGCGCCAGGAGCGGCGGAACTCACCGCCCGTATCGAAGGTCACGGCGCCCATGTCCGTATCGTCGCGGCCGACCTCGCCGACCCGGACCAGGCGGCCGAGGTGATCGCCGGGCTCGGCTCGGAGGAGTACCCGCTGACCGCGGTGGTGCACGCGGCCGGGGTACGCGAGGGCACGCCCGCGCAGATCTGGCGGGCCAGGGCCACCGTCGCCGCGCGGTTGGAGGCGGCCGTCGAGGGGCTGCCGCTGCGCTCGTTCGTGATGTTCTCCGAGCCGGTCGCCAGGACGGAGGAGCCGGGCGCGCTCGACCACGCCGCCGCACACGCCTACTGCGACGCGCTCGCCGCTCACCGTCACGCGCGCGGACTGCCCGGGACATCCGTCACCTGGGGCCCGTGGTCCGGCACCGGCGGGGACACCACCGACCCGCTCGTGTCCGGACTCCTCGACGCGGCGCTGCGCCCCACCGGCCCGCACCTGCTGGCGACCGGAGCCGACAGCAGGACCGTACCGGCACCGCCGCACTCGGACGTCGTACGGGCCGATGCTCGGGAACGGCGCAGGCGCACGGCGGCGGGCGGCACCGGCAGGCCTGCCGACTGGCCTGCGCGGCTGGCCGGGCTCCCCCCGGAGAACCGGCACCGTGCCGTCCTCGAACTCGTACGAGGCCACGCGGCGGCTGTGCTGGGCCACTCGGATCCCGCCGCCGTCCCGGCGGGCGCGGCGTTCAAGGCGCTCGGCTTCAGTTCGCTCACCTCGGTGGAGCTACGCGACCGGCTTGCGGCGGCCACGGGACTGCGGCTGCCCGCCGCCTATGTCTTCCGGCACCCGACGTCCGACAGCATCGCGGGCGACCTGCTCCACCGACTCGCGCCCGGGGACGAGCCGACGGCCGGGCGGAGCACCGGCAACACCTTGCTGAACGAACTGGCGCGTCTGGAGGCTGCCGTGGCCGCCGAGGATGTGGCGGACGCCGACTTCGGAGCGATCACGGCCCGGCTGGAGGACCTGCTCGCGAAGTGGAAGGAGACCCGCGCGGCGGCGGACGGCGCGGAGCCCGGAGCGGAAGCGGTGGACAGACTGCGGTCCGCCTCCTCGGCCGAGCAGGTTCTCGACTTCATCGACAACGAGCTGGGAGTGTCCTGAATGGTGGCCCGCCATGGCGAATGAAGAGAAGCTGGTCGACTACCTCAAGCGCGTCGCCGCCGAACTGCACGAGACGCGCCAGCGGCTGCGTGAGCTGGAGGAGCGCCATCAGGAGCCGGTAGCCGTGGTGGGCATGGCCTGCCGCTTCCCGGGCGACGCCGACTCGCCCGAGGCACTGTGGAAGCTGGTGGCCGAGGGCGCGGACGTCATCGGCCCGTTCCCCGACAACCGCGGCTGGGACCTGGAGAGCCTCTACGACCCCGACCCGGCACAACCCTGGACCAGCTACGTCCGCGAGGGCGGATTCATCACGGGCGCGGATACGTTCGACGCGGGATTCTTCGGGATCAGCCCGCGCGAGGCGCTCGCGATGGACCCGCAGCAGCGGCTGCTGCTGGAGGTCGCGTGGGAGCTGCTGGAACGGGCGCACATCGACCCCGTCTCTCTGAAGGGCAGCAGGACCGGGGTGTACGCGGGGGTCTCCAGCGAGGACTATCTGTCCCGGCTGCCCCGGGTCCCCGAGGGTTTCGAGGGCCACGCCACCACGGGCAGCCTCACCAGCGTCCTGTCGGGCCGTATCGCCTACACCCTCGGCCTCGAAGGGCCGGCGGTGACGGTGGACACGGCGTGCTCGTCGTCGCTGGTGGCGATGCACCTGGCCGTCCAGGCGCTGCGGCAGGGCGACTGCGCGCTGGCGATGGCCGGCGGGGCCCTCGTGCTGTCGTCCCCGTTCATGTTCACCGAGTTCTCGCGGATGCGGGGACTGTCGCCCGACGGCCGCTGCAAGGCCTTCGCCGCCTCGGCCGACGGCACCGGATTCTCCGAGGGCGTGGGGCTGGTGCTGTTGGAGCGGTTGTCGGACGCGCGGCGCAACGGTCATCGGGTGCTGGCGGTCGTACGTGGCTCGGCGGTCAACCAGGACGGTGCGAGCAACGGTCTGAGCGCGCCCAACGACGCCGCGCAGGAACGCGTCATCCGCCAGGCCCTCGCGAACGCCCGCCTGGCCACATCGGACGTGGACGCGGTGGAGGCGCACGGGACGGGAACGATGCTCGGCGATCCGATCGAGGCGGGGGCGCTGCTGGCGACGTACGGCCAGGACCGGCCGGTGGACCGGCCGCTGTGGCTGGGGTCGGTCAAGTCCAACATCGGGCACACCCACGCGACCGCGGGTGTGGCGGGTGTGATCAAGATGGTGATGGCGATGCGGCATGGAGTGCTGCCCGCGTCGCTCCATATCGATGAGCCGTCGCCGCACGTCGATTGGGAGTCGGGGGCGGTGTCCCTGCTGACCGAATCGGTGGAGTGGCCGGAGAGCGACGGTCGCCCGCGCAGGGCGGCCGTGTCGTCGTTCGGGATCAGTGGGACGAACGCGCATCTGATTCTGGAGGAGGCGCCGGATCCGGGTTCTGTGTCGGAGGCGGTTGCTGCCTCGGGTGAGGGGACGCGGGGGGTGGTGCCGTGGGTCGTCTCGGCGCGGAGCGATGCGGCGCTGCGCGGCCAGGCGAAGGCCCTCGCCGCCCACGCTGCGGCGTCGGCAGCGCCGCCCGCCGAGGTGGGCAGGGCGCTGGTGTCGGCGCGGTCGCTGTTCGAGCACCGCGCGGTGGTCGTGGGCCAGGAGCGCGAGGAACTGCTGTCCGGACTGGAGGCGCTGGCCGAGGGGCGTTCGCATCCGGCGCTGGTGCAGGGAGTCGCCGGGACCGAGGAACGCCGGCCGGTGCTGGTGTTTCCGGGGCAGGGTTCGCAGTGGGTGGGGATGGGTGCGGAACTCCTTGCCTCTTCGCCGGTGTTCGCGGGGCGGATCGGTGAGTGTGAGCGGGCTCTGTCGGCGTATGTGGACTGGTCGTTGAGCGGGGTTCTGCGGGGGGACGGGGCGGAGCTGGTTCGGGTCGATGTGGTGCAGCCGGTGTTGTGGGCGGTGATGGTGTCTTTGGCGGCGGTGTGGGCCGGGCATGGTGTGGTTCCCTCGGCGGTGGTGGGTCACAGTCAGGGTGAGATCGCCGCGGCCTGTGTGGCCGGGGTGCTGTCGCTGGAGGACGGCGCGAAGGTTGTGGCGCTGCGCAGCAAGGCGCTCCGCCAGTTGGCGGGCCGGGGCGGGATGGCGTCGCTCGGCGTCACGCCGGAACGGGCTGAGGCGTTGTGCGAGGGGCGGCCCGGGGTGAGGGTGGCCGCGGTCAACGGGCCGTCGTCCACGGTTGTGTCCGGGCCGCCGGAAGCGGTCACCGCCGTGGTGGCCCAGGCCAAGTCGGAAGGGCTGCGGGCCCGGCTGATCGACGTCGACTACGCCTCGCACGGACCGCAGATCGATGAGATCACCGGGGAACTCCATACCGTCCTGGCGGGCATCCGACCGCGGTCGGCCCCGGTCGCCTTCTACTCGACCGTTACCGGTGGACGTATCGACGGCACGGACCTGGACACCGAGTACTGGGTCACCAATCTTCGGCGGCCTGTCCGTTTCGCCGATGCCGTGGACGCTCTGCTGCGTGACGGGCACGAGATGTTCATCGAGGCCAGTCCTCATCCCGTCCTGACTCTCGGTCTGCAGGAGTGTTTCGAGGAGGCCGGTGTCGACGCGGTCGCGTTGTCCACTCTGCGCCGCGACCATGGTGGCCGGGCACAGTTGGCACGAGCACTGGGCCAGGCGTTCACGACCGGGGCGGAGCTCGACTGGAAGACGTGGTTCCCTTCCGGACCGGCCCCGGTGGTCGACCTTCCCACCTACGCCTTCCAACGCCAACGCTACTGGCTGTCCGCCGAGGCCTCCGGTGGTGACGCCGGGGACCTGGGGCTGGAGTCGACGGGGCACCCGCTGCTGGGCGCGGTGGTCGAACCCGCCGCGAGCGGGGGCCTCCTGCTGACGGGGCGGCTGTCCACGCGCGGCTGCCCCTGGCTGGCCGAGCACAGGATCGCGGACACGGTCATCGTGCCGGGCGCCGCGCTCGTGGAATGGGTCCTGCGCGCGGCCGACACGGCAGGCTGCGCACAGATAGCGGACCTCACACTCCAGGCGCCCGTCGTGATGCCACGCAAGGGCAGGCTGCGCATCCAGGTCGTGGTGGACGCGGCGGGCGACGACGGAGACCGTGAAGTACGCCTCTACAGCCGCCCCGACGACGACGCCGGCACACAGGGCTGGCTGTGCCACGCCGAGGGACTGCTGAGTCCCCGGCCTGCCGCCGCGGTGGGTGATCTGAGCGGTGTGTGGCCACCGGCGGAGGCCGAGCCGGTGGAGATCGGGGACTTCTACGAGCGCGCGGCCGGGGCCGGTTACGCGTACGGCCCCGCCTTCCAGGGCCTGCGAGCCGTGTGGCGGCACGGCGGAGACGTACTGGCCGAGGTGGCACTGCCGGAGGCCGCCGGGCCGCCGGGCGGATACGGCGTCCACCCGGCCCTTCTGGACCTCGCGGTGCAACCGCTGCTGCTGACCGGTGGACTGGAGGAGGAGGGGAGGCTGTGGCTGCCGTTCGCGTGGAGCGGGGTGGCGCTGCACGCCGAGGGGGCCACCACCGTGCGCGTCAGGCTCTCCCTCTCCGGGCAGGGGCTCGGCGAGAGCGTACGGGTGCTCGTGGCCGACGCCGGGGGCACGCCGGTGCTGAGCGCCGACTCGCTCGTCCTTCGGCCGTCCACGGAACGGACCTTGCGGGCGGCGAGCGGACACGGTGTCGACGGGCTGTACGTGCTCGACTGGTCCGAGCTGCCCACACCGGACGGCGCCGCCTCCCAGGACGCGGACGACGCGTGGCCGACGCCGGCCGCGGACGGGGACCACTTCGATCCGGCCCGACTGCTCTCGGCAGCCGGACTGATCACGGCGCTCGATACCGGCGCCCACCCGCCCGCCGTGGCCGTCGCCACCGTGGACACCAGCACCTCCGCGGACGGCGAACTCTCCGTACTGCAAGGGGCGTTAAGACTGCTCCAGAGCTGGCTCGGCGAGCCGCGGCTCACGGATTCCCATCTGGTACTGATCACCCGTGGCGCGGTGGCGGCGGAAGCGGAGGAGGTGCCGGACCCGGTGGGCGCGGCGGTGTGGGGCCTGGTGCGCAGCGCGCAGACCGAGAACCCCGGCCGGTTCACGCTGGTGGACACCGACGGTACAGCGGACACCGGCGACGGAGCGGTCCCGGACCTCACCGGCGTGCGCAGGGCCCTCGCGGCCGGTGAACCGCAGATCGCCGTACGCCGGGGCCGGGTGACCGTGCCCCGTCTGGTCCGCGCGGGCGAGCCTGCCGCGCCGGTGCCCTCTCCCCGGGAGCGGGCCTGGCGGCTCGGCACGACGGGTGCCACGCCGGAGGACATCACCGTGGTCCCCTGCCCGGAGGCGGAGGAACCACTGGCGCCCGGGCAGGTGCGGATCGACGTGCGCGCCGCCGGGGTCAACTTCCGGGACGTCCTGCTGGCGCTCGGGATGTATCCCGGCGAGGCGTCCTTCGCGGGCAGCGAGGGCGCGGGAGTGGTCACCGAGGTCGGGCCCGGAGTGACAGAACCGGCCCCTGGGGACCGGGTGATGGGCCTGTTCGAGGGGGCCTTCGGGCCGGTCGCGGTGGCCGACGCGCGGACCGTGGCGCCGATCCCGGAGGGCTGGGACTTCGCCGAGGCGGCAGCCGCGCCGATCGCCTACGTCACCGCCTGGTACGGGCTGGTCGAACTCGGCGGACTGCGCGCCGGGCGATCCGTCCTGGTGCACGCGGCGGCCGGGGGTGTCGGCACGGCGGCCGTCCGTATCGCCCGCCATCTGGGAGCCGAGGTCTTCGCGACCGCGGGTCCCGGCAAACAGCGGGTCCTGGACGAGATGGGCATCGACGCGGCGCACCGGGCCTCCTCCCGCGACCTCGCCTTCGAAGACACCTTTCGGAAGGCGACCGGGGGCCGGGGCGTGGACGTCGTCCTGAACAGCCTCACCGGGGAATTCACCGATGCCTCCCTGCGGCTGCTGGCCGACGGCGGCCGGTTCGTCGAGATGGGCAGGACCGACGTCCGCGATCCCCGCTCCCTGCCGCAGGGGGCCGCCGTGGCCTATCGGGCATTCGACCTCCTCGCCGACGCGGGACCGGACCGTATCCAGGAGATTCTGGCCGGGCTGACGGAGCTGTTCGCCGCCGGCGCGCTACGGCCGCTGCCGGTACGCGTACGGCCGCTGGACCGGGTGCGCGAGGCGCTCCGCGACATGAGCCGGGCCCAGCACACCGGCAAGCTGGTGCTGGAGATTCCCCCGGCCGTGGACCCGAACGGCACCGTACTCATCACCGGCGGCACCGGGACCATCGGCGCCGCCGTGGCCGGACACCTGGTGCGCGCCTGGGGCCTGACCCGTCTGCTCCTGGTCGGCCGCCGCGGTCCCGATGCCCCCGGCGCCGGGGAACTGGCCGATCGGCTGCGCGACTCGGGCGCCGAGGTCACCCTCGTGGCCGCCGACGTCACCGATCCGGCCGCCCTGGCCGACGTCATCGCGGGCATCGACCCGGCGCACCCGCTGACCGGTGTGGTCCACGCGGCGGGAGTGCTCGACAACGCGCTGCTCCCCTCCCAGACGCCCGACCGGCTGGCCCGCGTCTGGGACGTCAAGGCCGGGGCGGCGGCGGCCCTGCACGCGGCCACCGCCGGGACGCGCCTGGGCATGTTCGTCCTGTGCTCCTCGTTCGCCTCCACCCTGGGCACCCCGGGGCAGGCGAACTACGCGGCGGCCAACGCGTACTGCGACGCCCTCGCCGCCCGCCGCCGCGCCGCCGGACAGCCGGGCCTGTCCATGGCCTGGGGCCTGTGGGCGGAATCCAGTGGTCTGACCGGCGGTCTCACCGAGGCCGACCTGGCCCGGATCGACCGCTACGGCATCAAGGCCAACGGCACGGACGAGGGACTGGCGATGCTGGACGTCGCCCTCTGCCACGGCGCTCCCGCACCGCTCGCCCTCGCTCTCGACGTACGCACCCTGGCGGCGCAGCCGCCCAGCGCCGTACCGGCTCCGCTGCGCGCCCTCGCGGCGGCCGCTTCCCGGCCCGGCAGGACGACGGCGTCCGCCGCTGCGCCACCGGACGACTGGACGGCCCGGCTCGCCGTGCAGTCCCCGCAGGAGCGCTACCGCACCGTCCTCAACCTGGTACGGGAGCAGGCCGCCACCGTGCTGGGGCACACACACCCCGGCGCCGTGCCCGCCGACGCGTCGTTCAAGGTCCTGGGCCTCGACTCGCTGACCGCCGTGGAACTGCGCAACCGGCTCGCCGCCGCCAGCGGGCTGCGGCTGCACGCCGCGCTCGTCTTCGACTTCCCCGAAGCAGGCCTGCTGGCGGCCCATCTGCTGGAACGGCTGACGTCGAACGGACACCCGCCCGAGCGTTCCCCGGCCCCCCACCCGGTGCTGGGCGAGGTGGCCCGGCTGGAGAACACCCTCGCCGCCGTCGAGGACGGAGACCTGGACGCCGACGTGGTCACCTCCCGGCTGGAGACGCTGCTCGCCAAATGGAAGGCCGGACACGCCACGTCGCCGCCCGGCGACGACGGGGCGTCCGGCGACGACAGCGCCGCCGAACGGCTCCGATCGGCCGACGCCGGTCAGATCTTCGACTTCATCGACAACGAACTGGATGTGTGAAAGGCGGGTGACCTCCCACCGTGAATGAGGACAAGCTGGTCGACTACCTCCGGCGGGTCACCGTCGACCTCCACGACACCCGGCGGAAGCTGCGTGAGGCGGAGGAGCGCCATCAGGAGCCGGTCGCCCTGGTCGGCATGGCCTGCCGCTACCCCGGCAGCGTCGGCTCGCCGGAGGAGCTGTGGAACCTCGTCGCCGCACGCAGGGACGCGATGGGGCCCTTCCCCACCGACCGCGGCTGGGACCTGGACCGGCTGTTCCACCCCGACCCCGACCACCCCGGCACCAGCTACGCGCGCCAGGGCGGATTCCTCTACGAAGCGGCAGGGTTCGACCCCGACTTCTTCGGGATCAGCCACCGCGAGGCGCTGGTGATGGACCCGCAACAGCGGCTGCTGCTGGAGGTCGCCTGGGAACTGCTGGAGCGCGCGGGCATCGACCCCCAGTCGCTCAAGGGCAGCCGCACCGGGGTCTACGCGGGCGCCGCGCTGCCCGGCTTCGGGACGCCGCACACGGACAGCGCCGCCGAGGGCCATCTCGTGACGGGCAACGCGCCCAGCGTGCTGTCCGGCCGGCTGTCGTACACGCTCGGCCTGGAAGGCCCCGCGGTCACGCTGGACACGGCGTGCTCGTCGTCGCTCGTGGCGATCCACCTCGCGAGCCACGCGCTGCGCCAGGGCGAGTGCGATCTCGCCCTCGCCGGCGGCGTGACCGTGATGTCGCAACCCAATGTGTTCACCGAGTTCTCCCGGCAGCGCGGGCTCGCGGCCGACGGGCGGTGCAAACCGTTCGCCGCCACTGCCGACGGCACCGCGTTCTCCGAGGGCGTCGGGCTGCTCTTGCTGGAACGCCTGTCGGACGCCCGCCGCAACGGACACCCCGTCCTGGCGCTCGTACGAGGCTCGGCCGTCAACCAGGACGGTGCCAGCAACGGACTGACCGCGCCCAACGGCCCCTCCCAGCAGCGCGTCATCGGACAGGCCCTCGACAACGCCCGGCTCACGCCCTCCGACGTGGACGCCGTGGAGGCGCACGGCACCGGCACCCGGCTGGGCGACCCGATCGAGGCGAAGGCGCTGCTCACCGTCTACGGACAGGACCGCCCCGAGGGCCGGCCGCTGTGGCTGGGCTCCGTCAAGTCCAACATCGGGCACACCCAGGGCGCAGCCGGTGTCGCCGGGGTCATCAAGACGGTCATGGCGATGCGGCACGGGACACTGCCCGCCACCCTGCACGCCGACGAGCCAACCCCCCATGTCGACTGGGAGGCCGACGCGGTACGGCTCCTCACCGAACCCGTCGCCTGGCCGCGCGGCGAACGCCCCCGCAGGGCCGGAGTCTCCTCGTTCGGCATCTCGGGGACGAACGCCCATCTGATCCTGGAGGAGCCGCCGGAACCCGAACAGGCCGTCCCCGTCCGTACGGAGCCGGTCGGAGCGACCGGGCGGCGGGACGACACGCCCGTACCCCTCATCCCCTGGACCCTCTCGGCGCGCGGCCACCCGGCGCTCCTCGCACAGGCGGAGGCGCTCGCGGCGCATACAGCGGCGCGTCCGGACCTGCGCGCCACCGATGTGGCCTTCTCGCTCGCCCGCACCCGGTCGGTCCTCGAACACCGGGCCGTGCTCCTCGGGCACACCGCGGAAGAGCTGACCGAGGGACTCGCCGCGCTGGCCTCCGACACCCGCCATCCGGCGCTCACCCGTACGCAGGGCCCGGCGGGTCCGGGGGAGACGGCCTTCCTGTTCACAGGCCAGGGAAGCCAGCGCGTCGGCATGGGACGGCAGCTCCACCGCACCTACGGTGCGTACGCCTCGGCCTTCGACGACGTCTGCGCCCTGCTGGACCCGCTGCTCGGCCACCCCCTGCGCGGCCTCGTCCTCGGCGGGGGAGAGGGCCCGGAACACCCGGAGAACCTGCACCGCACCGAGTTCTCCCAACCCGCGCTCTTCGCCGTGGAGGTCGCGCTCTTCCGCCTGGCCGAATCCTTCGGTCTCACCCCCGACTGGCTGACCGGCCACTCCGTCGGCGAGATCGTCGCGGCGCACGTCGCGGGCGTGCTGTCCCTGCCCGATGCCTGCACCCTCGTCGCCGCCCGCGGCCGTCTCATGCAGGCGCTGCCCGCAGGCGGGGCGATGGTCGCGGTCGAGGCCGCCGAGGCACATGTCCTGCCCCTGCTGGCCCGCGCCGGAGACCGGGTCTCCCTCGCCGCCGTCAACGGCCCCGCCTCCGTCGTCGTCTCCGGCGACGAGGACGCGGTCGAGGAGGTCGTCCGGCCACTGCGAGAACAGGGCCACAGGACGAAGCGGCTACGGGTCAGCCACGCCTTCCACTCGCCGAGGATGGACGCGATGCTGGACGACTTCCGGCAGGTCGCCCACTCGATCCGCTACGAGCCACCGCGTATCCCCGTCGTCTCCAACGTCACCGGCACGCTCGCCGAAGCGGCCGTGCTCACCGACCCCGACCACTGGGTGCGGCATGTACGGGAACCCGTACGGTTCCTCGACGGCATACGCGCCCTCCGTGCCGAGGGCGTCACCTGCTATGTGGAACTGGGCCCCGACCCTGTCCTCACGGCCATGGCGGAGGCATGTCTGACCGGCGAGGAGGAGCCGCCGGCATCCGGCGCGCCGCTGCTGACCGCTGTGCTGCGAGAGGGACACGACGAGCCGCGCACCCTGCTCACCGCGCTCGCGGCCACCCATGTGCACGGCGGTACCGTCGACTTCGCCGCGGCCCTGCCCGCCGACGCCCGACGGGTCACCCTCCCCACCTACCGCTTCCAGCGGCGGCGGTACTGGCGCCCCGTCCCGGAGAGCGCGGGAACGGCCGCCGGACTGCGGGCCTCCGGGCACCCGCTGGTCACCGCGGTCGTGGACCAGGCCGACGGCGGACTGCTGCTGACGGGCAGCCTCTCTCCGCGGAGACACGGCTGGCTCGCCGACCACGCCATCGCCGACAGCGTGCCGTTGCCCGGCACGGCCTTCCTCGAACTCGCCCTGGCGGCGGCGAAAGCGGCGGACCTCACCGTCGTCGACGACCTCACCCTGGAGACACCGCTTCTGCTCCCCGCGACGGGCGCCGTGGACGCCCAGATCACGGTGGCACCGCCCGACCCCCACGACGGCCGCCGCCGGATCACGATCCACTCCCGGCACGCGGCGGCCCGGGACACGGACCGGCACACACAGGACGAGGACGGACCGGGCGCGGACGCGGCGTATGACACCGAGGACGCTGCCCCCGTCTGGCAGCGCCATGCGTCCGGGACCCTGACGGAACCGGAGGACACCGCCTCCGGGGGCACAGCGGAGGCCGGCGCAGAGGCATGGCCGCCGGAAGGCGCCGTGGCCATCGACGGCGAGGAGCTGTACGAGGCCCTCGCGGAGCAGGGATACCGCTACGGCCCCGCTTTCCGCGGCGTACGGACAGCCTGGCGGCACGGCGACACCATGTTCGCGGACGTACGACTGGCACCGGAGCAGCACGACGAGGCGGACGCGTACGCCCTCCACCCCGCCCTGCTCGACAGCGCGCTGCACGCCGTCGACGAGCTGTACCGCGGCCAGCAGGGCGCGTACGGCACGGTCAGGCTCCCGTTCTCGTTCCGCGGGGTCCGCGTGCACGCCCCCGGCCGGACCGGGCTGCGCGTACGCATCACCCCGGACGGCCAGGACACGATCGCGCTCGCCCTGACGGACGACACGGGAATGCCGGTGGCCGACATCGGCTCGCTCGGGCTGCGCGTGGTCTCCGCCGAGAGGTGGCGCTCCAGCCAGGCACCCGCCGCCGATACGACGACCCGCTTCCTGCACCGCCTCGACTGGCAGCCGTTGCCCCTCCCGTCGCCTTCACAGGAGCGGCCCGGCACCGGGGAAAGCGTCGCCGTGCTGGGACCGGACGCGTACGGCTGGTCCCATGGTCCGGACGTCGTCCTCACACCCACCGAGGTCCACCCGAACCTGGCGGCGTTGAGGGAGGCGATGACGGACGGCCCGGAGGGACAACAGGCCCCGGACCTCCTCGTCGTACCGCTCCTGGAGGCTCTCGGCACCGGATACGACGGGACCGGATCCGACCCCGACCTCGACTCCGGGGGACTGGGCCGCGCGACGCCCGAGCGAACCCGCGCCACGGCCGACGGCCTGCTCCGCCTCCTCCAGGAGTGGCTGGCCGACGAGCGGTTCGCGACGGGACGTCTGGTCGTCGTCACACGGAACGCCGTCGCGACCGGCCCGCAGGACCCGCCGTCCGACCTGGTGACGGCCCCCGCGTGGGGCCTGGTCCGCGCCGCGCAGGCCGAACACCCCGGCCGCGTCGTCCTCGTGGACCTGGACGCCGAGGACTCCTCGCACCGGGCCTTGCGTACCGCTGTCCGGGCCGCCGGGGCCGCGGGCGAGACCGAGTGCGCGATACGGGCCGGCGAGGCCCTGGTCCCGAGGCTGGTCCGGGCCACTGTGGACCACACCGCCGAGCCGCCCGCGCTCGACCCGGAAGGCACCGTCCTCATCACCGGTGGTACCGGAGCACTCGGCCGCGTCGTCGCCCGGCACCTGATCACCGAACATGGCGCGCGCCATCTCCTGCTGGCCGGACGCGCGGGCGACACCGCCGAAGGCAGCGCCGAACTCGCCGCCGGACTCGGTGAGCTGGGCGCGCGGGTCAGCTTCGCACGCTGCGACATATCGGACGCCGCCTCGCTTGCCGATCTCCTTCGCGCGATCCCCGACGAGCACCCGCTGACAGCTGTCGTCCACGCTGCCGGAATCGTCGACGACGGACTGATCAGCTCGCTGACACCCGAGCGGCTCGCCGCCGTCATGGCGGCCAAGACGACCGGCGCCTGGCTGCTGCACGAGGCGACCCGCGACTGCGACCTCGCCGCCTTCGTCCTCTACTCCTCGGCCGCCTCCGTCCTCGGCAACGCGGGACAGGGCAACTACGCGGCGGCCAACATGTTCCTCAACGCACTCGCCGAGCACCGCTGCGCCGAAGGACTGCCCGCCACCTCACTGGCGTGGGGCATGTGGGAGACCCCCGGCGGCATGGCCGGCCAACTAGCCGAGGCCGACCGCGCCAGGATCACCCGCTCCGGCATCGCGGCCCTCACCCCTGAACAGGGGCTCCTCCTGCTCGACAGCGCACTGGCCGCCCGGCTCCCCACCGTGGTGCCGGTCCGCCTCGATCGCGCGGTGCTGCGCGCCCTGGCCGACGCCGGTTCGCTCCCCGCCGTCCTGCGCGGCACGGTCGGCCCACGGGCACGCCACACCGCCGGGCCGAACGCCACCACCTCACTACGGGACCGGCTGGCCGGACTGCCCGAAGCAGAGCGGGACCGCGCCCTCCTCGCCGTGGTCCGCGAGCAGATCGCCACCGTACTGGCCCACCCCGACCCCGACACGCTCGACCTCACCCGGCCCTTCCTGGACCTGGGGGTCGACTCGCTGACCGCCCTGGAGCTGCGCAACAGGCTCAACACCGCGACGGACCTCACCCTTCCGGCCACACTCGTCTTCGACCACCCGACACCGCAGGCGCTCGCCCGGTTCCTCCACACCACACTGGACGACGGCCGTCCGCGCCCCGGTCGAGCGGGTTCAGGCGGCGTTGTGGCGACGGCGGCGGTCGGCGCTGCCGGAACAGTGACCGGTATCGCGCCGGACGAACCGCTGGCCGTCGTCGGCATGGCGTGCCGTTATCCGGGCGGTGTCACCTCTCCCGAGGACCTCTGGCGCCTGGTGTCCTCCGGGGTGGACGCAGTCGGCGAGTTCCCGACGAAACGCGGCTGGGGCCTGGCGGACCTGTTCGACCCCGACCCGGACAGCACCGGCCGGAGCTACGCGCGAGAGGGCGGCTTCCTGCACGACGCCGACCTGTTCGACGCCGGGTTCTTCGGCATCAGCCCGCGTGAGGCGCTGGCCATGGACCCGCAGCAGCGGCTGCTGCTGGAGACCGCCTGGCAGACGTTCGAGAACGCCGGTCTCCGGCCCGTCGATCTTCGCGGCAGCAGAACCGGCGTGATCACCGGAGTCATGTACGACGACTATGGCTCCCGCTTCCTGGGCCGGGCCCCGAAAGACGTCGAAGGGCGTCTGATGCCCGGCAGCACACCGAGCGTCGCCTCGGGGCGTGTCTCGTACACGTTCGGTCTGGAGGGGCCGGCGGTGACGGTGGACACGGCGTGTTCGTCGTCGTTGGTGGCGATGCATCTGGCGGGTCAGGCGTTGCGTCAGGGGGAGTGTGATCTGGCGTTGGCGGGCGGGGTGACGGTGATGGCGACGCCGAACACCTTTGTTGAGTTCTCGCGGCAGCGGGGGCTTGCTGTGGACGGCCGGTGCAAGCCCTTCTCGGCGGCGGCGGATGGCACCGGGTGGGGTGAGGGTGTGGGGCTGGTGCTGTTGGAGCGGTTGTCGGACGCGCGGCGCAACGGTCATCGCGTGCTGGCGGTCGTACGTGGCTCGGCGATCAACCAGGACGGCGCCAGCAACGGTCTGACCGCCCCGAACGGTCCCTCGCAGGAGCGTGTGATCGGACAGGCGCTGGTGCGGGCCGGGCTGTCGGCGTCGGACGTCGATGTGGTGGAGGCGCATGGTACGGGGACGACGCTGGGTGATCCGATCGAGGCGGGGGCGCTGCTGGCGACGTACGGCCAGGGCCGCCCGGAAGGCCGGCCGCTGTGGCTGGGGTCGGTGAAGTCGAACATCGGGCATACCCAGGCGGCGGCGGGTGTGGCGGGTGTGATCAAGATGGTGATGGCGATGCGGCACGGAGTGCTGCCCGCCTCCCTCCACATCGATGAGCCGTCGCCGCATGTGGACTGGGAGTCGGGGGCGGTGTCCCTGCTGACTGAGCCGGTGGAGTGGCCGGAGAACGATGATCGCCCGCGCAGGGCGGGAGTCTCCTCCTTCGGCTTCTCCGGGACCAACGCCCACGTGATCCTGGAGCAGCCGCCGCGGGAGCCCGCCGGGGCCGGCGAGCCCGAACAGCCGCAGAACGAGCCCTCCCAGGACGTCGTGCCGTGGGTGGTGTCGGCGCGCAGTGACGAGGCGGTGCGTGGTCAGGCTGGGGCGTTGGCCGAGTGGGTGGATGCCGATTCGGGGCTGACGCCTGTCGGGGTGGGGTGGTCGCTGGCCACGGCGCGGTCGGTGTTCGAGCGGCGGGCGGTGGTTCTGGGTGACCGTCGTGAGGGGCTGGTCGCGGGTGTGCGGGCGTTGGCGGCCGGTGACGCCCACCCCGATGTGGTGACCGTGCCTGACGGGTTGGTGCAGGGAGGTGGGACGGTCTTCCTGTTCAGTGGTCAGGGCAGTCAGCGGGTGGGGATGGGGGCGGGGCTGTACGGGCGCTTCCCGGTGTTTGCTGCCGCGTTCGATGAGGTGTGCGGCTATCTGGACGGGGAGCTGGAGCATCCGCTGCGCCAGGTCGTCTTCACCGGCGTACCGGGCCATGAAGGACTGCTGGACCACACCACCTACGCCCAGGCGGGACTGTTCGCCTTGCAGGTGGCGTTGGCACGGCTGCTGGAATCGGCAGGAGTACGCCCCGACGCGGTGGTGGGCCACTCGGTCGGGGAGATCGCCGCCGCGTATGTCGCCGGGGTCTTCGACCTGCGCGACGCTTGCCGACTCGTCGCCGCGCGCGCCACGTTGATGGGCGCGCTGCCGCGGGGCGGGGCGATGACCGCCATCGAAGCAAGCGCTGCGGAACTTGAGGAGGATCTCGCCGGGTGCGGGGGGCGGGTGAGCGTCGCCGCCGTCAACACCCCGACCAGTACGGTGATTTCGGGGCCGGCGCAGGACGTGGCGCGTCTCGGTGCGCTGTGGGCCGGGCGGGGCCGCCGGACCAAGGCGCTGACGGTCAGTCACGCCTTCCACTCCATGCTGATGGAACCCATGCTGCAGGAGTTCACCGAGGCGGTCGCGGACCTGGACTGTCAGCGGCCGGTGCTGCCGCTGATCAGCAACCTGACCGGGCTGCCCGCCGGCGAGGAGATCACCACCCCCGCCTACTGGGCCCATCACATCCGTCAGCCCGTTCTCTTCGCTCCCGCGGTCACCCACCTCGCCTCCGACACGGGCACCTTCCTGGAACTGGGACCCGACCCCGTCCTGACCACCGCCACCCAACACACCCTCCAGCACCACCACACCCTGCACCACACGCAGAGGGCCACTGACGAGCGTCCCGCGCCCCTGGTGCTTTCGGCCCTCATCCACAGGCAGCCCGAAGTCCACGCCCTCACCCGTGCCCTCGCCCAGCTGCACACCCACGGAACCGACATCGACTGGGCCGGCTGGTTCCCCACCGACCCGGCACCACACACGGTCCAACTCCCGACATACGCCTTCCAACGCGAGCGGTTCTGGCTGGAGGACGTGGACAGCGCCGGAGGCGATCCGGAGGGCTTGGGACTGGTCTCCTCCGGCCATCCGTTGCTGGGCGCGGCCGTGGAGTTGGCAGGTGGGGACACCCTTGTGCTCACGGGCCGGATCACTGCCGGGCACGGCGGCTGGTTGGGGGATCACCGGATTCTGGGTTCGGTGCTGGTGCCGGGTGCGGCGCTGGTGGAGTGGGCGTTGCGCGCGGCCGACGAGGCCGGATGCGCGGGAGTGGACGAACTCGCCCTCCAGGCACCCCTCGTCCTGCCCCCGACCGGTGGGGTCAACGTCCAAGTAGTGGTCGGCGGAGCCGAGGACGATGGGCGGCGTGACGTACGGGTCTACTCCCGCCCCGACCGCGAGTCTTCCTCTGCCGAGGGCCAATGGCTCTGCCACGCCGAGGGCTTCCTGAGCCCCGAGCGGACAGGCCGTGACGAGGGCATCACCGGGCAGTGGCCGCCGTTCGGTGCCGAGGCACTGGATGTCGAAGGCTTCTACGAGCGGGCTGAGACGGCGGGTTATGGATACGGTCCTGCGTTCCAAGGGCTGCGAGCCGTCTGGCGGGACGGCGACGACCTCCTGGCCGAGGTCGAGCTGCCGGACACGGCGGGTGAGGTGGGCGGCTTCGAAATACATCCCGCGTTGCTCGATGCCGCACTGCACCCCGTATTCCTGCTCGGTGATTCAGGAGAGGGGCAGGTGTGGATGCCGTTCTCCTGGAGCGGTGTGGCGCTCCACGCGCTGGGAGCGGGAATGATCCGGGTACGGCTCTCTCCGCTGGGCGCACGGCTTGATCAGGGTGTGCGGCTCACCGTCACCGACCCGACGGGCGCTCCAGTCCTCACGGCCGACTCGGTCGCGATGCGTGCGGCGAACGTGGACCAGATACGTACGGCCGGGACGTACGCGCTGGACGGGCTCTACTCCGTCGAATGGACGGCCCTGCCCACGTCGGCCGATTCACCTTCGGACGTCGAGTGGGCGGTGTTGGGACCCGAGAAGACCGGCAGTGCCGACGTCAGATCCGCCGACGTCAGGTCCTTCGAGGACGTGGACGCGCTCGTGTCGGCGATCAACGCGGGTGCCTCCGTGCCTCCGCTCGTCCTGATCGAGGTGCACCCCGGCGATGACGACAGCCCTGATGAGGCGTTGGCGACAACCACCCGTGTTCTTGGGTTGTTGCGGGTGTGGCTGGCTGAGCCGGGGTTGGTGGGGGTGCGGTTGGTGGTGGTGACGCGGGGTGCGGTGGTGGTGGATGG
>NZ_JBIUVD010000040.1:0-32648 GCF_044742785.1 Streptomyces sp. NPDC087844
GGCATCTATCGCGACATCGTGGTGGAGATGGCGGAGGTGCTTGCGCGGCACGCGCGGGTCGGTGTCGCGGGTGCGAAGCCGAAGGACGTCACCGATCTCCTCGACACCTACCTGATGGACCTGGCTTCCATCGCGGTGACCAATGATCACCGGGCGCGGGCGATGAGGGACCCCGCGTATACGGCGAGGGTCTACAACGCTTACAAGGTCCAGTTGGCCGAGCACATGGCACAGGGCAGTCCCGTACGTGCTCTGCTGCCGGGGGACAAGGGCAGGTTCGGTGTCCTGGGTGACTTCGCCGCGCTCGCCACCAGTGTGGGAACCAACAACCGCGGCGACAGCATCCAGCGCCCGGCCGCTCCGGAATCGACCGGGGGTGGCAATACCGGCGAGGCCCGCCCCCGACTGCCCCAGAGCAACACCGATGGCACGCCGCCCACCGCCGTCGAGCCGACCCTCACCCCCTTCAAGTCGGGGAACTTCGAGTTCACCAACCTGAAGCACACGAACGAGGCGTACCGCGACAAGGCCGTCCGGATCATCGAGTTGCTGCGGAAGCACGACACGATCCGTGACTACGTCGGGGGCCGTCCGGTCCGGATCACTCTCCACCTGCGCACGACCGAGACCCCGGCCGACGTGACGGACCGTGGTGACGCCGGCGTCGACATCAACCTCGCGAGCTACTACTTCGAGAAGTACGACATCGGCTACATCATGGGCATGCTGGCCCACGAGATCGGCCTGCACCCCCTCGCCTCGCGGGACACGAACATCCCCGACGAGGAGGAGATGTTCGCAGGAGTGCCGCTGACCGTCCCGGGCTTGGCCGATCTGAAGACGCCACGCACGATGAGTACTGAAGGCGCAGGGCAGGCCGACCACATCATGGCGGCGTTCCCGAGCAGTACGAGGCACCGGATCTACCGGGACATCGTGCTCGGCATGGCCAATGACCTGGCGGAGGAGGCGCGTACGGGGGAGGAGGGTGCCAAGGCCAAGGACGTCACGGACCTGATCGACACCTACCTCATGGATCTCGCCACGATCGCGCTCACCAACGACAAGCGCAAGGACGCTGCCTGGGAGCCGCGCTACACCGCGAAGGTCTACAACGCCTACAAGGAGCAGTTCGCCGCACAGCTCGCACAGGACAGCCCCGTACGGAGCCTGCTCCCGTCCGACAAGAGCTGGTACAACGTCACGAGCAACTTCCTGGGCCTGGGCAGCAGCGTCGCGTTCAACAACCAGGGCGACAGCATCCAGACCAGCACGCCGGTGCCGAGCAGCACCGAAACCGGCGAAACGCGCCCTCGACTGACCGGGAGCGGCACGGATGCGGCGCCGAACACCGGACCGGTCGGCCCGCCGCGTTCACAAGGGTCGCGGGACAAGCGCCCCCGTTTCGTGGTGCGGTCGGGCTTCGATGCGCGGCGGTTCACCTATGACGGCGATCCGGTGACCGACCTCACGGTCCGTATCGCGATGCGCGGCGGCGCGGACGCGTGGAACGCCCATGCCTTCGCACAACTGGGTGCGGGTGTCAGTGAGTTCTTGAACAGTCCCGGCTACCGGCTCCCGAACGGTGACTTGCTCCACGTGACGGTGGAACTGGTCGACCCTTCGAAGTCTCCGCATCTGACGGTGGACCTGACCGGCCGGGACCGGGTGATGGATCAGGTCACGTGGTGGGCGGATGCCGATCCGGTGCAGTTGGTGCATGAGCTGACCCATCAGCTCGGTCTGCGGGATGAGTACCGGGATGCCGATGCCCCGCACCGCCCGCACATCGCGGGCAGTCTGCTGGGTGACCTGAACGCGGCTCCTGAGGACTCCTCGCTGGCCGCCGGTGGGCTTCGCGGGCGGCACCTGGCCCTGCTGGGGGCGTTGATCGGGGACGTGACTCCGCGGTCCTCGGAGCGAGGCGCGCAGGTAGACACCGAGCAGACCTGGGACGAGGTGCGTGAGGGCGCCAAGAAGGTCCGTCGCGAAGCGGTCTGGGTCGACCCGGTCTCCCTGCCCCGACCGTCCACCGACGGAACGGCGGTCACCGATGTCCGGGCCCACATGCAGCAGGATCCGGACCCGGGTACGAGTACGGGGCCCGCCGTGCCGGAGCCGGTCCTCCGTCCGTTCAAGTTGGGTGATTTCGAGTTCACGAACTTGAATCAGACGGACAGGTACGTCGACAAGGCGGTTCGGATCGTCGAGTTGCTGGATGAGCACAGCACCATCAAGTCTTACGTCGGGGGTCGTCCTGTCCGGATCACTCTGCGTGTGCGGACGACGGAATCTCCTGCGGATGTGCGTGATCTGGGTGACGCGGGTGTCGAGATCAATCTCGCGAGTTATTACTTCGAGAAGTACGACATCGGTTACATCATGGGGATGCTGGCTCATGAGATCGGTCTGCATCCTCTCGCTTCCGGTAACGCGAAGATTCCTGAGGAGGAGGAGCTGTATCAGGGCATGCCCCTGATGGTGCCGGGGCTGGAGACGCTGAGTACGCCGCGTTTCATGAACACCGAGGGCGCGGGTCAGGCGGATCACATCATGGCCGCGTTCCCGCATACCATCCGGCATGGCATCTATCGCGACATCGTGGTGGAGATGGCGGAGGTGCTTGCGCGGCACGCGCGGGTCGGTGTCGCGGGTGCGAAGCCGAAGGACGTCACCGACCTCCTCGACACCTACCTGATGGACCTGGCTTCCATCGCGGTGACCAATGATCACCGGGCGCGGGCGATGCGGGACCCCGCGTATACGGCGAGGGTCTACAACGCTTACAAGGTCCAGTTGGCCGAGCACATGGCCCAGGGCAGTCCCGTACGTGCTCTGCTGCCGGGGGACAAGGGTCGGTTCGGTGTCCTGGGTGACTTCGCCGCGCTTGCCACCAGTGTGGGAACCAACAACCGGGGCGACAGCATCCAGCGGCCGACTGCTCCTGAGCCGACCGGGGGTGGCAATACCGGGGAGGCCCGCCCCCGACTGCCCCAGTCCGACAGCGACGCAACCCCGGCCCCGATGATCGCCACCGCCGTCGAGCCGACCCTCACCCCCTTCAAGTCGGGGAACTTCGAGTTCACCAACCTGAAGCACACGAACGAGGCGTACCGCGACAAGGCCGTCCGGATCATCGAGTTGCTCCGGAAGCACGACACGATCCGTGACTACGTCGGGGGCCGTCCGGTCCGGATCACTCTCCACCTGCGCACGACCGAGACCCCGGCCGACGTGACGGACCGTGGTGACGCCGGCGTCGACATCAACCTCGCGAGCTACTACTTCGAGAAGTACGACATCGGATATGTCATGGGGATGTTGGCCCACGAGATCGGTCTCCACCCTCTCGCTTCCAGGGACAGCAACATTCCTGATGAGGAGGAGATGTTCGCCGGGGTGCCGCTGACTGTTCCAGGGCTGGCGCACCTGACTCCGCCACGGACCATGAACACCCAGGGTGCGGGGCAGGCCGACCACATCATGGCCGCCTTCCCCAGCAGCACCCGGCACCGGATCTACCGCGACATCGTGCTGAGGATGGCTGATGTGCTGGCGGAGGAGGCGCGTACGGGGGAGGAGGGTGCCAAGGCCAAGGACGTCACGGACCTGATCGACACCTACCTCATGGATCTCGCCACGATCGCGCTCACCAACGACAAGCGCAAGGACGCGGCCTGGGAGCCGCGCTACACCGCGAAGGTCTACAACGCCTACAAGGAGCAGTTCGCCGCGCAGCTCGCACAGGACAGCCCCGTACGGAGCCTGCTCCCGTCCGACAAGAGCTGGTACAACGTCACGAGCAACTTCTTCGGTCTGGGCAGCAGCGTGGCCTTCAACAACCAGGGCGACAGCATCCAGACCAGCACGCCGGTGCCGAGCAGCACCGAAACCGGCGAAACGCGCCCCCGGCTTTCGCCGGGCGGTACCGAGTCAGGGCCACGGAGCGGGCCGTCGGACACCACGTCGTCGAGGGGGCCGCGTGCCAGTCGGCCGCGTGACAAGCGGCCCCGGTTCGTGGTGCGTTCTGATTTCGACGCGCGGCGGTTCACCTATGACGGCGATCCCGTCACCGACCTCACGGTCCGTATCGCGATGCGTGGTGGCGGGGACGGGCAGAACGCCCACGTCGTCACGCGACTCCGCAATGGCGTGCATGAGTTCCTCAACAACCCCGGCCACCGGCTGCCCAACGGTGATCTGCTGCATGTGACCGTCGAGCTGGTCGATGTTTCGAAGTCCCCGCATCTGACGGTGGACTTGGTGGGCCGCGATCAGGCGATGGATCAGGTCACGTGGTGGGCGGATGCCGATCCGGTGCAGTTGGTGCATGAGCTGACCCATCAGCTCGGTCTTCGGGATGAGTACCGGGATGCCGATGCGCCGCATCGCCCGCATATCCCGGGCAGTCTGCTGGGTGACCTGAACGCAGACCCCGAGGACTTCTCGTTGGCTGCCGGCGGTCTGCGGGGGCGGCACCTGGCGCTGCTGGGTGCGCTGATCGGGGATGTGACTCCGCGGTCCTCGGAGCGAGGCGCGCGGGAGGACAGTGAGCAGACCTGGGACGAGGTGCGTGAGGGCGCCAGCAAGGTCCGTCGTGAAGCGGTCTGGGTCGATCCGGTCTCCTTGCCCCGACCGTCCACCGACGACACGGCGGTCACCGACGTCCCGGCCCGCATGCCGCAGGACCCGACCGCGACACCGGCCACCACCACAACCGCTGCTGCCGCCGCCGCTGAACCGACCCTCACCCCCTTCAGGTCGGGGAAGTTCGAGTTCACCAATCTGAAGCACACGGAGGAGAAGTACCGCGACAAGGCCGTCCGCGTCATCGAACTGCTGCGGGACCACCCGACGATCAGTGCCTATGTCGGCGACCGTCCCGTTCGTATCACCTTGCACGTGCGGACGACGGAGACCCCGGCGGACGTACGGGACCTGGGTGACGACGGCGTCCAGATCAACCTCGCGAGCTACTACTTCGAAAAGTACGACATCGGTTACATCATGGGGATGCTGGCGCACGAGATCGGCCTGCACCCGCTCGCCTCCCGGAACCGGGACATCCCCGACGAGGAGGCGATGTTCCGAGGCATCCCCCTGCCGGTGCCAGGGCTGGGCGACCTGCGGACCCCGCGCACGATGAACACCGACAGCGCGGGTCAGGCCGACCACATCATGGCCGCGTTCCCCAGCAGTACACGGCACGGGATCTACCGCGACATCGTGCTGAAGATGGCAGACATGCTGGCCGAGGCCGCGCAGGCCGGCGCGGAGGGTGCCAAGGCCAAGGACGCCACCGACCTGATCGACACCTACCTCATGGACCTCGCCTCCATCGCGATCACCAGTGACTACCGGATGAACGCGGCCAAGGAACCAGGTAACACGGCCAAGGTCTACAACGCCTACAAGGCGCTGTTCGCCGCGCGCATGGCCACGGACAGTCCCGCCCGTGCCCTGTTGCCCGCCGACAAGGGGATGTTCGGCGTCGTACGGGACTTCGCCACGCTGGCCGCCAGCCTCGCGGCCAACAACCGCGGTGACAGCATTCAGCAGCCCCTCCCTACGGGCGAGGCCCGCCCCCGGCTTTCGCGAGCGGCCGACAGCGGTGAGCAGATCCGGGAGAGTATCGAACAAGCTCTGGCCGGTACACCGCAGTTGGTGGGCCCGCGTGACACCCGGTCGCGGTTCGTGGTGCGGTCGGGCTTCGACGTCCGGCGGCTCTCGTACCAGGGCGAACAGATCACGGACCTCACGGTTCGCATCGGGATGCGGGGTACGGACGCACAGGTGGCGCACGCCTTCGAGCAACTCTCGGCAGGAGTCCATGAGTTCCTCAACGAGCCCGGTCATCGGCTCCCCAACGGCGACCTGCTGCACGTAACCGTCGAGCCGGTTGTTCCCTCGCAGTCTCCGCACCTGACGGTGGACTTGGTGGGCCGGGACCGCGCCATGGACCAGAACACGTGGTGGGCGGATGCCGACCCGGTGCAGTTGGTGCATGAGCTGACCCATCAGCTCGGCTTGCGGGACGAGTACCGGGATGCCGACGCCCCGCACCGCCCGCACATCCCGGGCAGTCTGCTGGGTGACCTGAACGCCGACCCCGAGGACTCCTCGCTCGCTTCGGGCGGGATCCGCGGACGGCACCTGGCTCTGCTGAGCGCGCTGATCGGTGACGTCAGCCACAAGCCGGAGCGGACTCAGCCGGAGGAGCAGGACATCGCGCAGACCTGGGACGAGGCCCGTAAGGGGATCGACGGGATCCTCCGCGAGGCGGTCTGGGTGGACCCGGTCTCCCTGCCCCGCCCGGCCGAAGGCGCGGACGGCGCCGAAGTCCCGGCCCGCATGCAGCAGGACCCGAACACGGCGCCAGGCCAACCGACAACGCTCTACGCCCCCTTTTCCTCGGGGAACTTCGAGTTCACCAACCTGAAGCACACGAACGAGAGATACCGCGACAAGGCGATCCGCATCATCGATCTGCTCCGGAAGCACGACACCATCAAGGAGTACGTCGGTGACCGTCGCGTCCGCATCACCTTGCATGTGCGGACGACGGAGACCCCGGCGGACGTGACGGACCGCGGTGACGCCGGTGTCGACATCAACCTGGCCAGCTACTACTTCGAGAAGTACGGCATCGGTCACATCATGGGGATGCTGGCCCACGAGATCGGCCTGCACCCCCTCGCCTCCCGGAACCGGGACATCCCCGACGAGGAGGAGATGTTCCAGGGCGTACCGCTGGCGGTACCGGGCCTGGGGGATCTGGCGGCGCCGCGCACCATGAACACCGAGGGCGCGGGTCAGGCCGACCACATCATGGCCGCCTACCCCAGCAGCACCCGGCACCGGATCTACCGTGACATCGTCCTGCAGATGGCCGGTGTCCTGGCGGAGGACGCCCGCGTGGGAGAGGACGGGGCCCGGACCCAGGACGTCACGGACCTGATCGACTGCTATCTGATGGACCTGGCCTCCATCGCGCTCACCAACGACTACCGGATGAACGCGGCGAAGGAGCCCAACTACACGGCGAGGGTCTACAACGCCTACAAGGAGATGCTGCTGGCCCGGTTGGCCGACGAAGCTTCCGTCCGAGCCCTCCTGCCGTCCAACAAGAGCATGTTCGGCGTGATGAACGACTTCCGGCGCATCGGCACGTACATCGCGATCGGCAACAGCGGCGACAGCATCCAGCACGCCGACACGACCTGAGCGCATCCTGTACCTGTACCTGTAGCCGTACCTGCACCTGCACCCGTACCTGTACCCGTAGTCGAAGTCCACGACCTGGTCGCTCGCGCCGCAAGGCCCGGGCGGGAACATCACCTGCTGCGCCGAGGCGGGCATCGGCGGAGTCCTGTTCGGGCATCGAGTGGTGGACCGCGTTCCGCTCGCACTATGCCGTCGAGGCCGCATACTGCCTGTTTGCCGCCATCCACCTCGTGGCATGACGGCCAAGGGCGTTCCTCAGCGCTCAGCGCTCGGCGCGCGGTGTACGCCGGACGGCCTGCGGACGCGGTGTGCCACCGGAGCCACCGCTGCGACCGGTGCCAGCCCCACGACCGGTCCCACCGATACCGTCAACGCGACCGAGGCGACCTCCGCCGTCCGCGTCCGCGTCGGCGCCCCCCTCGTCGGTGCCGTTGAGGGGCAGCCCCGCATACCCCACCGTCCCGAGGCTGAGCAGGACGTGCCGCTCGGCGACCTCCTCGGCGGTCAAGGGGCCGTCCGTGCGGTACCAGTTGGCCACGCCCTGGCACATGATGAGGATCGCCCGCACCGCGTCGGCCGGGATCGGTGTGGTGAACGCGCCCTCGCGGATGCCGGCCCGGACGGTGTCCAGCAGCATGTGCTGCAGATAGTCGCGCAGCGCCACGTACCGGGCCCGGTTCTCGGGCTCCAGGCTGCGGATCTCCGTGTCCAGGAAGGCCATGCCCTTGCGGTTGGCCATGTAGAGCACGATCGACTCCACCATGGCGCAGAAGCGTGGCAGCGGCTCGTCGCCCGCCTCGGCCGCCGCCGCCCGGCAGCGGTCCAGGACGTCTTTCATGGACGTCTCCAGCAGCGTGGTGAGCAGGGCCTGCTTGTTCTCGTAGTGGTAGTACAGCGCCGGCACGGTGACGCCGACCCGGGTGGCTATGTCCCGGACCGAAGTGCCGTGGTAGCCGTGCTCGTTGAAGGCCTCCATGGCGCGCAGGAGGATGGGGTGCAGATCGAGCGGACCGTACGAGCGCCAGTGCTGCGCGCCAGACAGGGTGGCCCGGCTCGGTTCGCTGCTCAACAGGGCTCCTCGGATGGCTCGGTGGCGAGTGACATCGTATGTCGGCGGTATGCCGCCGGTATGCCGCCGCGCTTGGACAGTCCACTTATCGACCGCTCAGGGGTGTGAACGCATCGACATCGGCGGACTCGTTCTCTCGCCGGATGCCTGACCTGAATCCTCGTGCGTGTACGGCACTTGCCCGCTTGGTGCTCCATCAGTCGAGCCGCCGATCTCATGTCTCCGAGGCGTTGACCACTCCGTCGCCTGCTTCTACTGTCTTAGCGAACGCTCAGTAAGTTCTCGGTCTGGTTGAACCGGAGACCGTGTCGACCCCGCAGCCAAGGACGTCAACTGATGCACCTGTCCACCCCCCTGACCTACGCCGGAGACCCGCGCACCGCCGCGGACCGGGCCGCCGCCCTGGAGTCGGCCGGTCTCGACGCGGTCTGGGTCGCCGAGGCCTACGGCTTCGACTCCCCGACGATCATGGGATATCTGGCCGCCAGGACCGACCGGATGAAGATCGGCTCGGCCGTTCTCAACGTCTACTCCCGCACCCCCGCGCTGATCGCGCAGACCGCCGCCGGACTGGACGCCCTCACCGGCGGACGCGCACTTCTCGGCATAGGCGCCTCGGGACCCCAGGTCGTCGAGGGCTGGCACGGCCGCCCCTACGACAAGCCGCTCGGCCGTACCCGCGAGACGATCGAACTGGCGCGCCGCATCTGGCGCCGCGAGGTGATCGAGCATCGCGGCATCACCGAGATGCCCCTCTCGCCGGAGAAGGGCGGCACGCTCGGCAAGCCGCTGAAGCTGCTGACCCGCCCCGTGCGCGACGACATCCCGGTGTATGTGGCCGCCCTCGGCCCCGCGAACGTCCGGATGACCGCCGAGATCGCCGACGGCTGGCTGCCGTTCCTCTACGTACCCGAGCACGCGGCCAAGGTGTGGGGCGGATCCCTCGCGCAGGGCGCCGCTCTGCGCGACCCGGCCCTCGGCCCCCTGTCGGTGGTGGCCGGAGGTCTCCTGGCCATCAGGGAGGACGCGGAGGCGGTGCGTGATCTGATGCGGCCGACCATCGCGCTGTACGTCGGCGGCATGGGCGCACCGGGCCGCAACTTCTACCACGACCTCGTGTGCTCCTATGGCTACGAGGCGGAGGCCGCCGCGATCCAGGAGCACTTCCTGGCGGGCCGCAAGAAGGACGCGGAGGCCGCCGTCCCGGCCGAACTGTGCGAACTGGTCAGCCTGGCCGGACCCGAGGGTTATGTGCGGGACCGTGTCGAGGCGTTCCGGGAGTCGGGCGTCACCATGCTCAATGTGACGCCCGTGGGACCCGAACCCGCCCGTCTGGTGGAGCGCGTCAAGGAGTGGCTGTGACAACCGAACGCTCAGCACGACCCCCCGCCGAACAGACCCTGCCGCTGCTGCTGGAACGCAACGCGCGTCTGTACGCCGACCTGCCCGCCCTCTCCTGGCGGGGGCCGGGCGGCACCGGTCTGGACGGCGACGACCAGGCCGGCACCGGATCGGCCGGCACCGGATCGGCCGGCACCGGATCGGCCGGCACCGGATCGGCCGGCACCGGATCGGCCGGCACCGGATCGGCCGGCACCGGATCGGACGTCCGCGACCCGGTCGGCACCGGACCGGGCGGCACCGGATCGGCCGTCCGCGACCCGGCCGGCACCGGATCGGACAGCGACGAACCGGCCGGCTCCGGACCGGCCGTCCGTGAATCGGCCGTCCGTGAACCGGACAGCCCCGGGCCGGACGGCGGCGGCTGGGTGACGCTGACCTGGGCGCAGGTCCGCGAGCACACCACCCGCCTCGCGGCGGGCTACGCGGCGCTCGGCGTCGGCCGCGGCGACCACGTGCTGCTCATGATGGCCAACCGGCCCGAACACTGGCTCTCCGACCTGGCGCTGGTGCGCCTCGGCGCTGTACCCGTCACCGTCTACGGCACCTCCGCCCCCGAGCAGGTCGCCCACATCGCCCGCAACTGCCGGGCCCGGGTCGCCGTCGTCGAGGGGGCCCCTCAAGTGGCGCTGTGGGAGCCCCTGTTGACGGACGGGGGAGTCCCGCTGGACCGGATCGTCGTGGTGGAGTCCGGCGCGGAGGGCAGCCACCTCCCCTATGCCGCCCTGGGACGCGAGCCGGTTCCGGAGCGGTTCGAGAAGGCCCTGGACGCCGCACGCCCCGAAGACCCGCTGACGGTCGTCTACACCTCGGGCACCACCGGTGAACCCAAGGGCGTCGTCCTGAACCACCGCCATGTGCTGGCCAACGCGTCGGCACTGGACGAGGTGGTCGAACTGCCCCCGCACGTCGAGCACATCTGCTACCTCCCCTTCGCGCACATCGCCGAACGGATGCTCGGCATCTACCTGCCCTGTCACCGCGCCTCGCACGTCCATCTGTGTGCCGACCCGACAGGCGTGGCCGAGATCGTGCGCAAGGTGCGCCCGGCCCAGTTCTTCGGGGTGCCGCGCGTCTGGGAGAAGCTCGCGGCCGCCGTCCGGGCCGTGCTGCCGCTGCTGCCGGCCGAACAGCAGTCGGCGATCGAGGAGGCCACCCGGGTGGCCCGGGAGCATGTCGGGTACCGGGAACGGGGCGAGCGACCGCCCGCCGAACTCGAAGAGGCCTACGCCCGGCAACGGGCCGAGGTCCTGCTGCCGTTGCTGGCCGCGGGCGGCCTGGACCGGATCAACTGGGCGGCCAGCGCCTCGGCCCCCATATCGATCGACGTGGTGCGGTTCTGGGCCGGATTCGGCATCGTGATCATGGACGCGTGGGGGCTCACGGAGACCACCGGAGTGGCGACCACCAACAGCCCGCGCACCGGTTTCCGGCTGGGTTCGGTGGGGCGCCCCGTCTCGTCGGTGGAGGTCCGGGTCGCAGGGGACGGTGAGATCGAGGTGCGCGGCTCGACCGTGTTCTCCGGCTATCTGCGCGAGGACGGCACGGTGCGGCCGGTGGTGGACGAGGAGGGCTGGCTGCAGACGGGTGACATCGGCCGTCTCGACGAGGACGGCTATCTGTGGCTCACCGACCGCAAGAAGGAAATGATCGTCACGTCGACGGGGAAGAACGTCTCCCCGGCGCTGGTGGAGAACGCCCTCAAGGAGCATCCACTGATCGGTCAGGCCCTGGTGCACGGCGACAACCGCTCCTATCTCGTGGCCCTGCTGGTGCTCGACGCGGAGACGGCCCCCGCCTGGGCCCGGGCGCACGGCATCGACAAGGACACCGGCCCCGAGGCCATGGCGTCCCTGGCGGCACATCCGGCCGTACGGGAGGAGGTGGACCGGGCCGTGACGGCGGCCAACGCGCGCCTGAACCGCACCGAGCAGGTCAAGCGCTATCGGCTGCTCGCGGAGGAGTGGGGCCCAGCCACGGGGGAGCTGACCCCGTCGCTGAAGATGAAGCGCCGCGTCATCCGGGAGAAGCACGGCGTCGCGCTGGGGGAGTTGTACGAGGACTGACGTCCGGGCCGGACGTGCGTAACGGCGGGCGCCCCACTTCGCGAAGAGGTGGGGCGCCCGCCGTTCGCCGGTGTCCGCGGACCCGGGCTGATCCAGGAGAAGTGCCTAGAGCCCGTAGGTCTTGCCGATCACGTCCCGCTGGATCTCGCTCGTACCGCCGTAGACGGTGGAGACGACCGCGGCGCGCAGATGGCGTTCCATGTCGTACTCGGTGGCGTAGCCGTAGCCGCCCATCATCTGCATACCTTCCAGGGCCGCCCGCTTGGCCGTCTCGGTGGCCTTGAGCTTGGCCATGGACGCCTCGCGCGGGAACAGCCGGTCCGGTTCGGCGTCGCAGTCCAGGGCGACCTCGCGCACCAGCAGACGGGTGCACTCGATCTCCGTGGCGAGGTCGGCGATCCGGTGGCGCATGGCCTGGAACGAGCCGACGGGACGGCCGAACTGCTCACGCTCGCGTACGTATCCCACGGCGTCGTCAAACGCGCGGCGGGCCAGGCCGAGCATGCCGGCGGCCAGGAAGAGCCGCTCGTGGTTGAGGCCGGCCATCAACTGCCGCCAGCCGTTGTCGACCTCGCCGACGACCGCGTCGGCGGGCAGCCGTACGCCGGTGAGGTGGACGTCGTTCACCTCGCGCCCGCCCATGGTCTCGATGCCCCGGATCTCCACACCGGGTGTATCCACCGGGACGTGGAACATGGTGAGGCCGGCGTGCTTGTCCCCGGAGGTCCGGGCCACGAGCAGGATGCTGTCGGCGATGTGGGCGTTGGAGATCCACGTCTTCTGCCCGTCGATCAGCCAGTCGCCGTCGGGGCCGCGCCGGGCGCGGCACGTGAGCGCCCCCACGTCGGAGCCGGCGGCGGGCTCGGACATCGCGATCGCGAGGACCCTGCCCCGCCCGACACCCGTGAGCACCTCCCGCTTCTGCCGTTCGGTGCCGAACCGTTCGTAGGCCTTGGCGGTGATGACGCTGGTGACGAAGCCGCCCGCCGGGATCATCCCGTACGACGTCTCCTCAAGGAACAGACAGGCGTCGGCCAGTCCGCCGCCGGAACCGCCGTACTCCTCGGGCAGGCACACCCCGAGCCAGCCGAGTCCGGCGAGCCTGCCGTAGAGACCCGGATGGTGCCGGTCGCGGCCGTCCCCGGTCAGCGCGTCCCGCTGGTCACGCGTGCCGCACTCGCGTTTGGCGAAGTCGCGGACCGCCGCGACGAAGTCGGACTGTTCCGGGGTGAGTCGACTGCCCATGAGGTCCTCCGGGTTCCGGATGGTTACAAAGAAATGGTAGTTGTCTCATAGTCTCTTCGGTGGATCTCGGGCGGTATCGTGAGCAGCACCATGACGACTTCTGCGAACGACTCCCTGCTCGCCCGGGCCATCGCCCGGCCCGAGACGGAGGAAAAGGTGGCGCGGCGCATCCTGGACGCCGCACTGGAACAGTTCACGACGTTCGGCCTGCGCCGCTCCTCCATGGACGACGTGGCCAAACGGGCCGGGGTCTCCAGGGTCACGGTCTACCGCCGCTTCCAGACCAAGGACGGACTGGTCGAGGCCTGCCTGCTGCGCGAGGGCAGCAGGTTCTTCCAGCAACTCGACACCGCGGTGGCGGCCCTGCCGACCATGGAGGAACGGGTCGTCGAAGGCTTCGTGGTGGCCCTGCGCCACACCAGGGCCCACCCGCTCTTCGGCGGCCTGCTGCGCCTCGAACCCGAGGTGGTGCTGCCCTACCTGACCGTCCAGGGAGGCCCCTCGCTGGAGGCCACCTGCGACTACCTGACCGCACATCTGCGGCGTGCCCAACAGGTCGAAGGGCGCGGTGAATCCGACCCCCGGCCGGTCGCCGAACTCATGGTCCGCGTCGCCGTCTCCTTCCTGCTGAACCCGTCGAGCTGCATCGAGATGGAGGACGAGGACCAGGCCCGCGCCTTCGCCCGCCGCTACCTCGCCCCGCTCCTGAACGCCTGACGGCCCGCGTCGCCAGGACCTTCCGGGCCGTCAGTGGTGCCGGTGCAGCCACTTCGCCACCGCGACCGCGCGTTCGCGGGCGTTCGCGGGAGTGCTGAAGGAGGTCAGGTTCACCGGCGGGGCGAAGCGCTGCACGGTGACCGACTGGGGCGCGGCGAACGCCCGCAGCCCGTCCGCGCCGTGGATCCGTCCGAAGCCGGACTCCCCGGAACCGCCGAACGGCAGGGCCGGGACACCTGCGAAGCCGAGTACGGAGTTGACGGACACCGCTCCCGCCCGCAGCCGCGCCGCGATCGCGGCGCCGGCCCGCCGGTCGTGGCAGAACACCGAGGCGGCCAGCGCATAGGGCGAGGCGTTGGCGCGCCGCACCGCCTCGTCCGTGCTCGCCACCGCGTTGATCGCCACGACAGGCCCGAACGTCTCCTCGGTCATCGCCGCCGACTCCTCCGGTACGTCGGCCAGGACGACCGGCGTGACGAACGCCCCGGAGGCCGAGACCGAGATCGAGGCCGCGTCGCCGAGCAGGGCACGCGCACCGCCCGCCAGCGCCTCTTCCACGTGCCGCCGGACGACGGCCGTCTGGGCCGGCATCGTCATCGGACCGTAGACGGCGTCCGGCACGGGACCGACCGGCAGAGCACCGGCCCGCTCGACCACCTTGCGGCACAGTGGGGCGTACACCTCCCGTACGACGTAGACGCGTTCGACGCCCGCGCAGGTCTGACCGGCGTTGCTCATCGCGCCCCACACGATGGCGTCGGCCGCCGCGTCGAGGTCGGCGTCGACCGTGACGATCGTCGCGTCCTTGCCACCGCACTCGGCGAGGAAGGGTGTCAGCGACCGCGCGCACACCGCCATCACCTTGCGCGCCGTGCCGGGGGAGCCGGTGAACGCCACCTTGTCGACGTCCGCCCCTGCCAGTGCCTCGCCCGTCGCCGCCGCGCCGGTCACGGTGGTGAGCAGGCCGGCGTGTTCGGGTACGGCCGAAGCCAGGAGTTCGGCCAGCAGTACGCCCGTACCGGGGGTGTGCTCGGACGGCTTGAACACCACGGCGTTGCCGGCGGCCAGCGCGTAACCGATGGAACCCATGGGCGTGTAGAGGGGGTAGTTCCACGGGCCGATCACCCCGATCACGCCGAGCGGCCGATGGACCACGTGGGCCCGCTGGTTGGCCGCGAGGAGGCCGCTGCGTACGCGCCGCCGTCGCAGCACCCGGTCGGCGTTGCGGGCCGCCCAGTTCAGGTGCTCCAGAGTGAGGACGACTTCCAGTACCGCGTCACTGTGCGGCTTGCCCGTCTCCGCGGCGATCGTCCCTGCGACGGCGTCGAGCGAGGACGCCAACTCGCGTTTCCAGCGCAGCAGGTGCGCGCGTCGCTGCGCCGCGGAAAGCGCGGCCCACCCGGTCGCGGCGGTCCGCGCCCGTTCCACGGCGCGAACCACCTCCCCCGGACCGTGGACCGGGTGCTCGCCGACGGGATCGCCGGTGGCGGGGGAGCGGACGGTGAAGGTGGCGGGGCGGGTCGCCGCGTCCTGGTCCGTGCCGGTCATCGAAACTCCTGGTGTGTGGGACCGCCACCGGCCGGTGGGGTGCGGTGTCCGTTCGCGTCGGAGGGGGAAGCCGCCGCCGGTTCACCGTCGTCGCCGTCCGCGTGTACGAGGCTGGTGTCGCCCTCGGGTACGAGGCTCCGGTCGTCCTCGTCCGGCAGCGGTCGCAGCGGCCTGGAGTGGGCCCAGTGCGGACCGAGGTCGTCCAGCGTCCAGCCGAAGGGGTAGGTGCGGGGCCTGGGCCGGTACGGGCGCCCAGTGGGCCGGGGCGGCATCCGGCGCATGAGGGCGGCCCGGGCCCGCAGAGCGCGGTGGGTCGCGGTCCGCACCCGGCGTGGCTGAGAGGGCAAGCCCAGCGCGGTGAGCAGCGAGTCGTCGAGGACGGCGAGTGAGGCGCGCACCACCAACGGCCTCAGCCAGTCGGGGTACCACTGGGTGACGACCCGCAACGTGGCCGCCGCGACCCGCCGGTTGGCCGGGTCGTAGGCGAACATCCGCTGCTCGTAGTCGTCGTGGAGGCGGGCGAAGTCCGCGTAGTCGACGGGTAGTTCGACGAGACCCATCATCTCGCCCATCCGCCGCCCGACCAGCGCGAGGCTCTCTGTCTCCGGCGGGGACAACGGCCGCCAGCCGAACCGGTCGATCCACCGCTTGGGACCGACGACGGTGGTGGCCAGGACGTAGAGATAGTCCTCGTTGGCTATGCGGTAGCGGCCGTGGATCCGGTTGAGATGGCGGACGGCGGCCCTGCCCCGCTCGGAGTCCATGCCGTCGCGCACCAGTTCGTGGGCGATCAGTACGGTGTCGTCGTACCGCTTCTGTCCGGCGCGCTCGAACTCCTGGCTGTGGTCGAGGAGTCGGGATATGCGGGGCACGCCGTAGTCGCGCAGGAAGGCGACCGAGACGCCCTGGAGGTAGTCCCAGGGGAACTCGTACTCGGTGATGAGGCGGAAGATCTCTTCGTAGTCCTGCCGCGGGTCCATCCGCTCGATGCGGTGGAGCCGGCTGTAGCGGCCCATGGGCGGGATCTCCTATCGGTGCCTGCTGTGTACTTTCAGATCGGCGAAGTTCACGCTCTCGGCGTCGACGACGGGGATGGTCGGGGAGCCGGCGAGCCGGACGGTGTAGTCGTCCGAGACCGGCCGGTCAGTCCTTCCTGGGCGTAGCCGGCGCGCATGGGAAGTCCCTTCCGCAGGGCCGACAGCGACGACGCGCACTCGGCGCCGATCTCAGCGGCCATCCGCGGCCCTTGATGAGTCGAAGATACAAAAACTATTGCCTTGTTTCACAAGGTGCGTCAATACTTCCGACACAACGGAGACGCGGAGGTGTCATGACCGCACCGGTACGCACACCTCACCGGACCAACCCGCGAGGCAGGCAACGGAGTTGACGGCGCCGCGGCTGTCGGGACGCCACGCCGGGGCGGTACGGCGATCAGATCAGTCCGGCCCTTATCGCATAGGACACGGCGTGCGCGCGGTTGCGGGTCCGGGTGCGCTTCATCGCCCCGTACAGGATGTATCTCACCGTGCGTTCGGAATAGGAGAGCTCGATCGCGATCTCGTCGCACTGCTTTCCCTCCGCGATCAGGCGCAGCACGTCCACCTCGCGGGAGTTCAGCCTGGGCGTGGTCCGGGCGCGGGTGGTCGCGGTCGCGGTGGCGGTCGCGGTGGCGGTGGCGGTGGCGAGGTGCTGGCCCGTGCGCTCGACGTGAGGTGCCTGACGTGCGGGCGGGAGTGTGGGCGCAGGAGAGGGCGTGGGAGCGCTCCCGTCGCTGCCCGCCACCGCTCGCACGGTCCGGGCGAAGACGTCCGGGCTGCAGAAGTCCCACCACACGACGGCGCGTACGCCCCGCTCCCGTGCCGCTGCCGGGTCGGCCCGCCACTGCTTGCCCACGACCACGACGAAGCGTGCGTCGGGTTCGTCGCTCAGGTGGGGGAGCAGGTCCAGTGCCAAGGCGTCCGCCACCTCCACCGCGACCACGATCGCGTCGGCCTCGCGGATCCTGTCCCGCGGCAGCTCGTGCAGACGCGGGTCCAGGGCGACGAAGCCGGCCAGTCCGGCACGGACCAGGGGCGCGGGCGCGTGGATCGCCACGCGCACGGTCTCGGTGAGTACCTGCTGGGGCATGGGCCCTCCCGCGTCGCGCCTGTGGTCGCCCATGAGGAATGTGGTCGTCCAGGTGGTTCAGGAAGCTGATGCTGCCACCCGCGGGGACCGGACAGCCGTGCCGAGGGCCCAAGGTCCCACAACCGAGGGAAACCTGGCGCGAGTACGCGGCCGCCCTGCTCAAGTAGGCCTGGCACAAGGCGGCTCAGCCGGAGGCGCGCAAGAACTTCCTGTACGGAACGGCAAGGTTCGCGAGGACGGCTTCACCGGGGGAGCCGGCCGCACGACGATGGAGAGAGAGCGCGTTCCGACGCACTCCGGTTGCCGGAGCGTGCGTGCGGGATGCCGTGCGGCCCGTGACCACTCCTGGCCGCTCCTGGCAACGCCCCGCAACTCCTGGCACTTCTAGCAACAAAGGTAGTCCCATGATCGTGTCCCTTGTCCTGTTCGTGGTGCTCGGCCTGGTGCTGCTCGGAGCCGCTGCCGCACTGACCCGGCGGAAACTCGGTTCCTCCCCCGGACAGGTGCGTAACGCGGGGCCGGGCGCCGACCGGAAGGTGCTGGAGACCGTCGCCCTGGGGCTGCAGGCCCTGGCCGAGGGGCGTGCGCGGGACGGGCGCCGACTGCCCGAGGTACAGAGCGTCCTCCACTCGGGACAGCGGCTCACCGTGCAGCTCGCGCAAGCCGACGCGGCGGCGCCCTCGCCGTGGACGTCGGACGTCTCGGGCAAGGAGTGGTCGCTGGACCCGGCGAGCCTGCGCGCGACCGGCACCTCCGGTGGCGGGCCCACGCATCCGTACTCCCTGACCGTCACCCTCGGCATGCACAGGGGAGACAGGGTGCTGGTCGACCTCGCGCAGTTGTCGGGGCCGATCGCCCTGACAGGTGACGACCACGAGGTGCTGCGTCTGGCGCAGGCCCTCATCACCGAAGTCGTCTCGGGGCCGGTCGGGCACGTCGCCACGGTCGTCCTGGTGGGTTCGGCGACCACCCCTCCGGTGACCGACGGACTGGGTACGCGGTCGGCCCGGCTGTACCCCGCGGCCACCCGGGAGGAGGCCCTGGCCCACAAGGACGGCGGGACGTCCGAAGGGGCGACGGCCGGCGGAACGCACGCCCGCCGTCTCTTCGTGGTCACCGCCGCCCAGTTCCGCGACGAGAGATGGACCAACGCCCCGCTGCGCGAGACCGACGCGCTCCTGGTACTCGGCTGGATCACCGACGCGGAATGGCACATCGGAGTCAACACCGACGGCTCCTTGGACACCGGCCGCCTGGGTGTCCTCGTCGACACCCACACCGCACGCTTCTCCTGACCGGCCTGACCGGCCTGACCGGCCTGACAGGTCGGTTACTGGGCGGTGCCGGGCACTCCGTCCGGCACCAGACCGCGGTCGGCGAGGCTGCCGTCCAGCCAGGCCGCGGCCAGCTCCGCCCGGGAGCGGCAACCGGTGCGCTGGAACAGCTGCGTCAGCCGCCGCTCCACGGTCTTCTCGCTCGACGCCAGCCGCGCCGCGATCTGCCGGTTGGTCGCCCCGTCGCTGACCAGCACGGTCAGCCTGACGTCCGCCTCGCTCAACCGCTCCCTGGCCGGCCGCAGTCTCGGCAGTACGAGACTGCGGCGCCGCGCCATGTGACCCAGTGTCGTACGGGTGGCGCGCCCGATCCCCAGCGACTGCGCGAGGTACGAGGCCTCGGCCAGCCGCCGGTCGGAGTCGTCGCCGATCTCCACCAGGCACAGCCGGCAGAGCAGGCCCATGTACACATCACCCCGCCGGTCCACCGACCGCAGGGCGGCCCGCGCGCCGTCCACCTCTCCGTGCACCAGCCCCCGGCCCAGCAGCACCGTCTCGCGCGTCATGGCAGAGCCCACTTCCTCATGGAGCGCCTCCAGTTCACCCAGCGTCCGACGCATGGCCTGCGGCATACCCTCCAGCAGGGCGTACGACAGATACCGCAGCAGCACCTTCTCGATGCCCGCCAGCAGTCCGCTCCCACGAGCCCGCCGTACGTCCTCGCGCGCTCCCTCCAGCGCCTCCGCCACCTGGCCCGACCAGTACCGCAGACTCATCCTGGCCCAGGCGACGAGCGGGTGGGCCACACCGTCGGGAATCAGCTCCAGCCATGCCCGGGCGTGCCCCAACTCCCCGCGGGCGCAGTGGATCTCGGCGGCCAGCGCGCGGGCGCACTGTGCGGGGGCGGCTTCCGTGCCACGGGTCCGGCTGCGTGCCTCGATCCGACGGGCGGCCGAGAGAGCCTGGTCCCAGTCGCCCTCCAGATAGGAGCACACCATGGTGTGGTAGCGCGCGGCGGTGCTGTCCCCCGCCCCCGTGTAGCGGTCGCCGAGCACGGCGGCCAGGGCGTCGGCGAGGTCAGCGTGGGTGGCCGCGTGCCGCAGCCGGTCCGTCATGTGCGCGCCGTTCGCTTCCGGCGGCAGGGCGCCCAGTGCCTCCAGCAGCTCGGCGCGCCCGCCCGCGGCGGCGGCCAGCAACCGGAGTTCCGCGGGCGAGGGCAGCGGCCCGGATCCGGGGCGACGGTCGGCGATCGGGTGACGCACGGTCGGGCGAGCCCCGCCTTCCGGACGGCGTGCGCCCCGGCCGATCCCGTACGGATCGGCCGGCGCCGCGTATCCCTCCACGGCGGCCAGGTGTTCCGGGACACCGGTGTCCCGGGTGCCGGAGCCATTGGAGTACGGCAACCGGTGCTCGTGCAGCGCCGCCAGAGCCCACACTTCGGTGACGTACACCAGACGGTCCCGGTCCTCGTCCCGGCCTTCGCCCTCGTCCCGGCCTTCGCCCTCGTCCCGGTCTCCGGCCTCGTTCCGGTCTCCGCCCCCGTCTCCGCCCCCGTCTCCGTCTCCGTCCCCGCTCCCGTCCCTGTCCCGCTCGGCGGGTGACGCGTCCAGACAGGCGAGCAGCGGTTCGCCCAGGGCCAACGCACCGGGATGGTCGGCATGGCGCAGGCTCAGCTCGGCGGACTCGTACAGCACACCGGGCGTCCTGCGGTCGTACGGAGTCAGGCGTCCCAGCGCCGAGGAGTAGGCCCGGACCGACCGCGGCCAGTCGGATCTGGCGTCCGTACGGGCCGCCGCGAGCAGCACGTCCACCGCCAGTGCGTCGTCCAACTCGGCCCCGGCGGCGCTCACATGGTCGGCGAGGCGGGGATAGCCACCCCCTGCGGTGCGTGCGCCGAGCCGGTCGCTCAGCGACCTGGTGATCAGGGCGTGCAACGACGACACGTCGTGGTGGGTGGGCAGGGCGCGCAGCGCCGCCGCGAGCGCCGGGACGGCGAACGACGCCCGGCCGTCCTCGTCCACCGTCAGGATTCCGTCCCCGACCAGCGGTGTCAGGGCCCGGTCGACGAGGCCGGCCCGCCGGGGGCCTCCCGGCTTCAGCCGGTGCAGATCGTCGAACCGTATCTCGGCGTGTTCCAGGGCGCGGGCCACCGCGGCGGCCGCGTCCAGGTCGGCGGCGTCCGGTGGCGCGCCGGGCCAGCAGAGCCGCCTCAGCTGTGCCACGTCCGTGCTGAGCCGCAGGGCCTGCTCCGGCTCGGTCAGGCAGACACGGCCGCCGAGTTCGAGGAAGCCGCCGCGCCCGTCCACCGAATCGAGCACCGACAGTACGGCCTCGGGGGTGCCTGCCATCGGTCCCAGCGCACGCAGCACCGCCGTCACCAGTGCCGGCTCGACCGGGCGGCCGAGCCCGCTCACGATCAGGGCCTCGACGTCGGCGGGGCGCAGCGGCGGCAGTTCGAGCAACCGGTCGGCGGCCGACGTCAGTCGGAAGGCGGCACCGTCTTTCGGGTGCGCCGGTCGCCCGGCCATCACCATCGGCACGCCGGCCGGGCGGAAGACACGTATGAGCAGGCCGAGGGCGGAGGCCGTGGCCGACGGCAGCCGCTCGACGTCGTCGATCACCAGCGCGAAAGGGGTGTCACGGGCGGTGTCCGCGAGTACCTCCCGCAGTACGGCGAGCCGACTCAACTCGCCCTGCTTCTCCAGGCCAGGTGGCTGGTGCGATGTACGGCGGGAGCCGCTGATGCGGACCGTGTTCCGGCGGTTGTGGACCTTGGTGAGCGCGCTGTGGACGCCGTCGGCCAGGGCGGCGGCGCCGGGCGTACTCCCGCCGTCGTGACAGCGCAGCCGCAGGACTTTCGCGCCCTCCTCGACCGCCGCTCGCCGAGCGTGTTCCAGTACGGCGGTCTTGCCCGTTCCGGCCGCGCCGACGACCAGCAGGACGCGCGCCGGGTCACCGGTGGACAGCAGGGTCCGGGTCACCTCCCTGATCTCGCCGTCCCGGCCTATGACAGGTCCGCCGTCACGCACGTGCACGCCTCCTGATCCGGTACTCGCCGGACGGAGAAGACCAGCGGAGCAGACCACATGTAAACGGCCACTGGCACATGACCATAATGGCTGTGGCCGGCCGAGGGCTCGGACAGCGGGCCGGCCGACGGCGTTCTCCACGCGTGGGCGCGTCACCGCCCGCCCGGCACATGTCGTCGAAGAGAGCGCGGTGGGCCATGACTGCTCCGTCCGAAACCCCCTGGCTGCTGCACGGGGGTACGGCCGTGAGCCTGGACCGCACCGCCGGCCGACTGGTGGGCCGCGAGAGACAGTTGGGCGAAGTCCATGGTCGGCTGAGCGATCCGGACGGGCCACGCCTGGTGCGCGTCCGCGGTGAACGGGGCGCGGGGCGTACCGAGTTCCTGCGCGCGACCGGTGAACTGCTGCGCGCGCAGGGGACGGCCGTGCTCGCCGTGGGCTGCGTTCCCGGCGACGACGTACGGCCGTTTCTGCTGGCGCTGCGGTTGATCATGGCGTTGGAGGAGCACCGCCCGGCAGCGGCACACCAACGGTCGACGCGGCCGGCCACCGAGGCCCTGCGGGCGGCCGAGCAGCGTGACGGGACGGCCATGGCGGGACTGCTGCGCGCCGCTCTCGCGCACCCCGTGCTCGCGCCCGTACCCGCGCCCGTGGTCGTGGTGATGGACGACATCCAGCATGCCGACGCCGGTTCGCTGGCCGTGCTCCGGGAGACCGACTTCGCGCGAGTGCCGCCCACCGTCCGGCTGTTGGTCTCGGAAGTGGGCAGCGGTGGGCCGAGCGCGGGCGGGACCGACGAGGGCCGCCGGGCGACCGCGTGGGCCACCGTCGGGGGGACCCACACGGTCGTCCTGTCCCGGCTCGGACCGGAGGAGACCACCACGGTGGTGGCACGCCGGCTGCGGGCCACGCCCGACACGACGCTGGCCCGGCGGGTGCGGGAACTCACCGTCGGGGTTCCCGGCGCGGTCGACGCGCTGCTCACCGGGTGGACGCGGCAGGGCGCGATCAGGGTGGCCGACGGCCACGCCTTCGTCGGTGCGAGGAGACCGACACCGGTGCTGTCGGACAGCGACAGGTTCATGACGGCGCTGGACGCGCTGGGTGAGCCGTGCCGCACGGTGGCCGGGGCACTGAGCATCCTGTGGCCGCTCGGCGGGCGGGCCGCGCGGCTGATCGCGGAGTCGACCGGCCTGTCCACGGACGTGGTGAGCGACGCACTGCGCGCCCTGATCGACGCGGAGATCGCCGAGGACCTGCCGGCGCCGGACGACGCCGACTCCCCCCTGCGCGCCGACACCGACGCCCGGGCCCCTGACGGCCCAACCGCCTCCAGGGCCGACGAGGCTGCGGCCCTCGGGCCTGACGCAACCGTTCCCGGGCCTGACGCAACCGTTCCCGGGCCCGGCGCAACCGTTCTCGGGCCTGACGCAACCGTTCTCGGGCCTGACGCAACCGTTCCCGGGCCCAGCTCAACCGTTCCCGGGCCTCACGCCGCCACTCCCACATCCGGCGACGCCGCTGCCCCCACACCTGGCGACGCCGACGACCTCGGGTCCGAGTCGGCCGCCCTCGGCCCCTACGCCGCCGCTCCCACCCCCCGGGACGTCAGCCTCCCCGCCCCCGACGACATCACCCCGCGCGGCCGGCGGTTTCGGCTGCCGCTCGTGGCGCATGCCGTTCGGGAGCGGCTGGGGCCGTTGGAGCGCAGTCGGCTGTCCGCCACCGCGGTGGAGGCGCTGTGGGCGGAGCAGGACGCGGTGAGCCCGGAGGGCGTCACTCCGCACCCGCGAAGACCGGCGGCCGTGGCCCTGCCGGACGAGGCGGACGCGGTGGCCTACCTCGCGGACCGGGTCGCGGAAGCCGGATCGCTCGTCGACCTCGACCGCGCGGTCGCCGAACTGACGGCCGCCGCGCAGAGACTGCATCCCGACGCCGAGGGGAGGGGAGTGCTCCGGTGGTGCCGGGCGGCCGGCCATCTCGTCGAGCGGCCGGCCGACCGGGTCGCGGCCCTGCACCGGTACGCCAAGGCCGCCTACAACGCCGGCGACCACCACACCGCCCGCACCATCGCGGAGTCGATCCTGCGCAACCTGGCGGACGTCCTCGACCCCCGGGCGCTGCAGGACACCGCCAGCCTGTTCACGGCGGCGACGGCCAACGACCTGGACTGGCGGGCCCTGTCCCGGCTGGCCACGGCGCGATGGTGGGACGAGCTGCGGCTGCCCGGCCCGGCCGCCGTGACCGGCCGCGCGCTGGCCCTGAGCCAGTTGGAGAGGTGGCAGGAGGTACTGGACCTGCTGTCACGGACCGAGCCCGTGTGGACCACCGACGCCCACGCCCGGGTGAAGCCCGCCTATTTCCGAGCCGTGACGGAACTGGCACTGGGCCGGCCGGAACGCTTCCGGGGGTCACTGGCCTTCCCGGAGGCGTCGTACCTCGACACCGGTCACGTCCACGCGCTCGCCACCGCCATGTTCGACGAGCTGCTCAGCGGCCGGGACCTGCGCGCGGCCGAAACCCTGCTGGACGCACAGGGTCTGACAGCCGACCTGCTGGCCCCGCGCAGCCTGTTCCTGTGGCGCCATCTCCAGGGCCGCTGGGACGAGGCACTGGAGTCGGCCCGCTGGATGCTGGCGCACAAGCAGACGAGCACCCCCGCGGCGGACAGCCATCTGATCCCGGCGCGGACCGCCGCCGTCCTGCTGTCCCGGGGCCGCCCCACCAGCGCCCGCCGCCTCCTCGACAGCGTGCGCGGGAACGCGGCGCGCGGCCATGGGGAGGGCCCGCTGGAGTACTCACTGGACGCCGTCGAGTCGGAGTTGCTGCGGGCCCTCGGCGATCCGGCCGGCGCCGAGAAGGTACTGCGCCGCGGCCTGGACGCGGCAGCGGTCCGCGGACAGATCGCCGGCACCGGCGAACTGTGGGCCGCACTCGCCGAGACGCACGCGGAGGAAGGACGTACGGGTGAGGCGGCGATCTGCCTGCGACACCTGCGACGGATCTCCGACCGCACGGGTGACGCGCGGACACGGCTGAGGTATCTGCTGGCGTCGGCCGCCGTCCTGCGCCAAGACGGCCAAGACGGCCAAGACGGCCAAGAGGGCCAGGTCGGTCAGGTCGGCCAAGACGGGCAGGCCCGCCAGGTCGGTCCGGACGATTTCGGCACCGTCCACGACAACCTGCGCGAGGCGGTGGAACTGGCCCGCTCCCGCAGTCAGCCGTTCGAGACGGCAGTGACCCTCGTCGCCGCCGCGGACGCGGGCGCGGGCCCGCCCGCACTGCTGCACGAGGCGTACGAACTGTTCGGCGAGACCGGCGCCGCACTGCCCCGCTTCCACACCAGGACCGCCATGCGCGAGGCCGGAACCACCGTCCCGGGGCGCCGACAGGCCACCGCCGAGAACGAACAACTGCTCGCCACCCTGATCGCCGAAGGACTCACCAACCGCCAGATCGCCACGGTGCTGCGCCTCAGCGAGGACGCGGTCGCCAACCGGCTGACCCGGCTGTTCGCCCGCACCGGGCTGCGGTCCCGCACCGAAGTGGTCACCGCCGTGCTCACCGACTACCGCGTCCACAAAGGCGCGGCCGAACAGGGATGAGTACGCGGTTGTTAGCCTTGCGTGTGATCGGTTATCCCGTACTCGCCCGGACTCCGCGATGAACGCCGTCGGTTCCTCCCCGCCCGGTGCCGCGACCACGCCCTTCCCCCTCGGTGCCGCCACCACGCTCGCCGAACTCACCCGGGACCCCCACGCACGACTGGCACGACTCCGTGCGCACGAGCCCGTGTCCTGGCTGCCCGAACTGGACGGCTGGCTGGTGACCCGCCGGGACCTCGCGATGAACGTGATGCGGGACGCCGAGACCTTCACGGTCGACGACCCGCGGTTCTCCACCGCGCAGGTCGTCGGGCCGAGCATGCTGTCCCTGGACGGTGCCGCGCACGCCCGCCACCGTGAGCCCTTCACCGCTCCCTTCCGCCCCCGGGCCGTCCATGACGGCTTTGCCTCGTTCATCGAGGGGGAGAGCGACCGGCTCATCACCGAACTGGCACCGGCCGGCACCGCCGACCTGCGACGCGCCTTCGCCGGTCCGCTCGCGGTCGCCGTCGTCACCGAGGCACTCGGGCTGGTCGGCACGAGTACCGCCACGGTCCTGTCCTGGTACGACTCCATCGTGGCGGCGGTCTCGGACATCACCGCAGGACAGGCGGCGGGTCCCGCGGGCACCGCGGCCTACGCCCAGTTGCGGGCAGCCGTGGAAGCCACCGTCGCCGACCGGAACGCGGCCTCACTCCTCGTCTCCGCCGCCGGACGGCTGACACCGTCCGAAGTGGCGTCCAACGCCGCGGTCCTGATGTTCGGCGGCATCGAGACCACCGAGGGCATGATCACCAACGCGCTGCTGCATCTGTTGCACCACCCCGACCAACTCGCCCTCGTCCGTGCCGACCCCGACCTGCTGGACGGCGCGATCGAGGAGTCGCTGCGCCTCGAACCGGGCGCCGCGGTCGTGGACCGCTACGCCACCCGCGACACCGTCCTCGGCCCGGTCACCGTCCGCCGCGGCGACCTGGTCACCGTCTCCCTGGCCGGAGCCAACCGCGACCCCGACGTCTTCCCCGACCCCGACAGGTTCGACGTCCGCCGCGAGAACGCGCGCCTCCAACTGGCCTTCGCCCACGGCCCGCACTACTGCCTCGCCGCACACCTCGCGCGCCTGGAGACCCGTATCGCCCTGCGGCACCTGCTCGGACGGCTCCCCGCCCTGCGCCTGGACCCGGCCCGTCCCGCCGCCCCGTACGGCCTGGTCTTCCGTAAGCCGCCCAGCCTCCACGCCCTGTGGGACAGCCCGCTCTGACCGGCCGTCCCCACCGACTGGCCGTCCCCACCGACCGGCCGCCGTCCCTGCCGGCCGCCTCACCGCGACGTTCCCGCGCGGCCCCGACGGGCACCGCCTGCGGCGCCCTGCGTGCGGAACCCCGTCCTGAGACCACCGGGAACGCGGCCTCACCGGCGGCCCGGGGCCCCCGCGCGCAGTCCGTCCATGACGAAGTCCAGAAGGCGGGCGGCGCGCGACTGCCAGTCCCCGTGGGGGTCGAGCTGCCAGAGGCCCGCGATGGCGAGAATGAAGTCGTCCGCGGTCACGCCCGGGCGGATGGTGCCCGCCTCCTCGTTGGTGCGGAGCAGCAGCTCCGCCGCGGACGCCACCGGAGTGGGTTCCGGCTTCGCCGGGCTGCCCGGGGCGCTGGTGGCCTGCCGGATCGCGTCCGCCAGACCCGCCTTGGTCATGGCGAACCGGGCGAGGTGGTCCATCCACTCGCGTAGTGCCCGCTCCGGCTCATGGGCCTGGAGCAGCTCGCACGCCGCCTCGGCGACCTGCTGCATCTCGTGACGGTAGATCTCCAGGACGAGAGCCTCACGATTCGGAAAATTGCGGTAGAACGTGCCCTGCCCGACGCCCGCCTTCTTGGCGATGACGCTGAGCGGGGCGTCCGCGCAGAGCGTCAGCTCGGCCACGGCCACTTCCAGGATGCGCTCGCGGTTCCGCTGCGCGTCCGAGCGCAGAGGTGCGTCCTTCTTGTGCCGCACGCGTCCTCCTCGCGGGTTCGTGGCCGAATCCCGTCCTTGCTAAGCGGACAGGTGTCCACTACGTTTTCTCGTGGGCGGACAACTGTCCGGTTAGGTACACCTTACCGGCGGGTCGTCCGGCCTGGACAGGTGGCGGTGGTCGGCCGCGACCCGCTTGCTTGCATATTGCACGCTTCCGGCCCGCCACCGCTACACGCGGCGACGCCCTCCACCCGACACGCCCCCCGCCCCTCTTCTCCGACGCGACTTCGCGTCTCTTACGTCTATAGCGGTTTTCCGTACTCTCTGCCTGCCGGACCGCCCTCGTGGGATGGCCCGGGAATGTGAAAGAAGGCTGATCATGGCCACAGCGCCCCCGTCGACGTACAGCGCCGTCACTTTGAACATCAACGGCGAGAAGCACACCCTGACCGTCGACCACCGCACCACCCTGCTCGACGCCCTGCGTGAGCGCCTCGATATGACCGGCACCAAAAAGGGCTGTGACCAGGGGCAGTGCGGGGCGTGTACCGTCCTGCTCGACAAACGCCGGGCCGTCGCCTGCCTGCAACTGGCGGTGGCGGCCGAAGGCCGGGAGATCACCACCATCGAGGGCGTCGCCGAGGGTGAGCAATTGCACGCCGTACAGCAGGCGTTCCTCGACCTCGACGGATACCAGTGCGGCTACTGCACACCTGGCCAGATCTGTTCGGCCGTCGCGGTCATCGAGGAGCACGCCGCCGGCTGGCCGAGCGCCGTCACCGACGACGTACGCCCCGAAGCGGGACCACCGCCCCTGACCCCCGACGAGATACGCGAGCGGATGAGCGGCAACCTCTGCCGCTGCGGCGCGTACGTGTCGATCGTGCAGGCGGTCGCCCGCGCGGCCGAGGCCGACGCCGACGCGCGAGCCGTCCGGGCCGCGCAGGGCACCGAGCGCGAAGGGGCAGCGGCATGAAGGAGTTCGGATATCAGCGCGCGGTCGACGTCTCCGGCGCCCTCGCGCTGCTCGACGCCGACCCGGACGCCCGCTTCCTGGGCGGCGGCACCAACCTCGTCGACCTGATGAAGACCGGCGTGGAGCGGCCCGGCCGACTCGTCGACGTACGCGAACTGCCGCTGGACCGCATCGAGTCGACCGAGGACGGCGGACTGCGCATCGGCGCGACCGTCACCAACAGCGACCTCGCCGCGCACCCCGACGTGCGCCGCCGCTACCCGGCCCTGACCCAGGCGGTCCTCGCCGGAGCCTCCGGGCAGCTGCGCAACATGGCGACCGTCGGCGGGAACCTGCTGCAGCGCACCCGCTGCGGCTACTTCACCGACGTGACCAAGCCGTGCAACAAGCGCGACCCCGGCAGCGGCTGCCCCGCGATCGAGGGTGAGCACCACAACCACGCGATCCTGGGCGCCTCCGACCACTGCGTGGCCACCCACCCCTCCGACCTGGGAGTGGCGCTGACGGCCTTCGACGCCGTCGTCACCTACGAGACGGCCGACGGGCCGGGCGAGCTGCCCCTCACCGAGTTCTATCTGCCGGTGGGCGACACCCCGCACCTGGAGACCGCCCTGCCGCCGGGTGCGCTGATCACCGGCGTCGTCCTGCCGCCCGCCCCGGTGGCCGCCAACTCCCGCTACCGCAAGGTGCGCGAGCGGGCCTCGTACGCCTTCGCCATCGGCTCGATCGCCGCCGCGCTCGACGTCCGGGACGGCGACGTGCACGAGGTGCGCCTCGCCTTCGGGGCCGTCGCGTCCCGGCCGTGGCGGGCCCACGCGGCCGAAGCGGCGCTGACCGGCGGACCGGCCGACGCCGCCGCCTTCGCCGCGGCGGCCGACGCCGAACTGGCGGCCGCCCGGCCGCTGCCGCACAACGGATACAAGGTGACACTCATGCGCAACCTCGTCGTCGCCGTGCTGAGCGAACTCGCCGAGGAGGCCGCCCGATGACCACCACCACGACCGGAATCAGGGCGGTACCGGCCGTCGGCACCGCGCACACCCGTGTGGAGGGCCGGGACAAGGTCACCGGAGCGGCCCGCTACGCGGCCGAGATCCCCTTCACCGAACTGGCCCACGGATGGCTGGTGCTCTCCACGGTCACCCGTGGCCGCGTCAGCTCGGTCGAGGACGCTCCGGTCCTGGACATGCCGGGCGTCCTCGCGGTCCTGCACCACGGGAACGCCCCGCGCGTCGACACCGACTACGTCGGCATGCTGGGCATGCCGCCGGACCCGACCATCGCCGTCTTCCAGCACGACCGGGTGCCGCACGCGGGCTGGCCGGTGGCGCTGGTCGTCGCCGAGACCTCCGAGCAGGCCAGGGAAGCCGCCGAGGCGTTGGTGGTGCACTACGAGGAGGAGGCGCACGACGTCACCTTCGCCGGGGAGCACCCCGACGCGTACTCGATACCCGGCCCCGGTGGACCGGCGGTGACGGAGAAGGGCGACCTCGAAGCCGAACTGGCCTCCTCCGCCGTCGTCCTGGACGCCGTGTACACCACGCCGGAAGAGCACCACAACTCGATGGAGCCCCACGCGGCGACAGCCCTGTGGGACGGCGGCCGGCTGGAGGTGGTGGACTCCAACCAGGGCACGATCTGGGTCGCGGCCGAACTCGCCAGTCTCTTCTCGCTCGACCCGGCCTCGGTGCACGTGCGCTCCGAACACGTCGGCGGCGGCTTCGGCAGCAAGGGCGTCCGCGCCCACCAGGTCGCAGCGGTGATGGCCGCGACCGTCCTGTCGCGCCCCGTCCGGGTCGTCATGACGCGCCGTCAGATGTTCTCGCTCGCCGGCTACCGCAGCCCCACGACCCAGCGGGTCCGGCTCGGCGCCGACGCCGAGGGACGGCTGCGCGCGCTGGAGCACAGCTGCCTGAGCCTGACCTCGACCGTGTACGAGTTCATCGAGTCGGGCGCCGGACCGGCGCGGGTGATGTACGACGCCCCCGCCCACCACACCGCCAACAGGGTCGTACGGCTCGATGTGCCGAGCCCGACGTTCATGCGCGCTCCCGGCGAGGCGCCCGGCTCGTTCGCGCTGGAATCGGCACTCGACGAACTCGCCGAGAAGCTCGGTGTCGACCCGATCGAGCTGCGTAGCCGCAACGAGCCCGCGGTGGGTCCGGTCTCCGGACTGCCGTTCAGCACCCGCAACCTGCCCGCCTGCTTCGAGGAGGGCGCCCGCCGGTTCGGCTGGGCGGACCGGGACCCGCGTCCGGGTGTGCGCCGGGAAGGGCGCTGGCTGATCGGCACCGGTACGGCGGCGGCCTCCTTCTTCGTGGGAGCGATGCCGTCCACGGCCGCCGCGACCGCGGAGGCCGACGGCACCTTCACCGTGCGGATCAACGCGGCGGACATCGGGACCGGGGCCCGGACGGCGCTCACCCTGATCGCCGCCGACGCCCTTGAGGTGCCCACCGACCGGGTTCGTGTGCGGATCGGCGACAGCGACTTCGGTCCGGCGATGATCGCCGGCGGGTCGATGGGCACCCGGTCCTGGGCCTGGGCGGTCACGGCCGCGGCCCGGGAACTGCTGGAGCGGCTCGCCCTGAGCGACGGCATCCCGCCGGAGGGCATCACCGTACGGTCGGACACCACCGCCGCCGTCGGGGCCCTCGCGCAGAAGGAACGCCACTCCTTCGGGGCGCAGTTCGCCGAGGTCGCCGTGGACGTGAGCACCGGAGAAGTGCGCGTGCGCCGCATGCTCGGCATGTTCGCCGCGGGGCGCATCATCAACCCGCTCACGGCCCGCGGCCAGTTCACCGGCGGAATGATCTGGGGCATCTCCATGGCCCTGCACGAGGAGGCGGTGAGGGACCGGAACACCGGCGCCCTCTACGGCGCCGACCTCGCGGGCTACCACGTCGCCAGCAACGCCGACGTACCGCTCGTAGAGGCCGACTGGGTGGACGACCCGGACCCGGACGACCCGGTCGGAATCAAGGGCATCGGCGAGATCGGCATCGTGGGAGCCGCGGCGGCGATCGCCAACGCGGTCTGGCACGCGACCGGCGTACGCCACCGCGACCTGCCCATCCGGCCGGACCGCGTCATCACGGCGGGCCCGCATGTTTGACATCGCCGACGAGCTGGCCCGCTGGGCCGAGGAGGGCCGGGAGTTCGCCGTGGCCACCGTGGTGGCCGTCGGGGGCAGCGCACCACGTGGGCCGGGCGCGGCCCTCGCGGTCGACAGCGAGGGCACGGTCATCGGCTCGGTCTCCGGCGGCTGCGTGGAAGGGGCGGTGTACGACCTGTGCGTGCAGGCGCTCCAGGACGGCGGATGCGTCCTCGAACGGTTCGGCTACAGCGACGAGGACGCCTTCGCGGTCGGTCTGACCTGCGGCGGGGTGCTCGACATCATGATCACCCCGGTCGCCGCACAGGCAACGGTCCGTGAGGTGTTCCGCTCGGCGCTTTCGGCCGTCGCCTCGGGCGAACCCAGGGCACTCGCCCGGGTCGTCCGGGGCCCGGCGGAACTCCTCGGCAGGGCCCTGCTGGTGCACCCCGACGGCTCGTACGAGGGGTCGTACGGCAATGGCTCCGCGGAGCTGGACCGTACGGCCGCGGCCGAGGCGCGGGCGATGCTGGACGGCGGACGGACCGGCACCCTCGACCTCTCGGAGGACGGCAGCAACTGCCCCGGCGGGCTCACCCTGCTCGTCGAGTCGAACGTACCGCCGCCGCGCATGATCGTCTTCGGTGCGATCGACTTCGCCGCGGCGCTCGTGCGGGCCGGCAAGTTCCTCGGCTACCACGTGACGGTGTGCGACGCCCGTCCCGTGTTCGCCACCCGGGCCCGCTTCCCCGAGGCCGACGACCTGGTCGTCGACTGGCCGCACCGGTATCTGCGGGGCACCGCGACCGACGGGCGCACGGTGCTGTGCGTGCTCACCCACGACGCCAAGTTCGACATCCCGCTGCTGGAACAGGCACTGCGGATGCCGGTGGCGTTCGTCGGGGCGATGGGTTCGCGCAGGACCCACGCGGACCGGGACCGGCGGCTGCGTGAAGTCGGCCTGACCGAGGTCGAGTTGGCGCGACTGCGGTCGCCGATCGGCCTCGACCTCGGCGCCCGTACGCCCGAGGAGACGGCCCTGTCCATCGCGTCCGAGATCGTCGCGGCCCGGCGCGGTGGAACGGGCGCGCCCCTCACCGGGACACGGACCCCGATCCACCGTGACGGCGGGCAGCGGGACGCGACGGAGGCCGCGGAGGCCGCCTGAAGACCAGGGACAGGGCCCGGCCGCCGATCGTGACGGCCGGGCCCTGTCCCGGTTCAGGGCATGTCAGACGCGGTCGGCCACGATGAGCAGGTACTGGAAACTGCCGTTCCTGTACGCGTTAAGGAACGTTTCCTCGATGCCGGTGACCA
>NZ_JBIUVD010000041.1:0-29971 GCF_044742785.1 Streptomyces sp. NPDC087844
GGCGCGGTGGGCGCGGTGGGCGCGGTGGGCGCGGTGGGCGCGGTGGGCGCGGTGGGCGCGGTGGGCGCGGTGGGCGCGGTGGGCGCGGTGGGCGCACCGGATGCACCGGATGCACCGGATGCGGTGGGGCCGGCGGGCGCGGCGGAGGAGCCCGCACGCGCGGGCCTCAGGAATCCCAGCGACTGAGCCGCGTGTGCGGCCCGCACCGGGAGTTCGGTGTCCCCGACCGGCCGGGACCAGATCTCCCGCCCGATCCCGTCGAGCGCGGCCCGCGTACGCCCCTCGGGCGCCAACTCGTCGAGCCGTGACCGGAATTCGGCGACCACCGCGGCCACCGTCGTGCGCACCGCGTCCAGCGCGGGCAGCCCCGGCTCCGGCCGCCAGCCGCCGCGCGGCGGCAGCACCCCGGCCCACGGCGGCCCGGTGACGGCGGCGGGCACGGTCGCCATGGCCGCCGCCTCGTCGAGGGACTCCAGGAGTTCACCGGCCGAGACCGTCACGTCGAGGGTGCGGTCGAGACCGTTCTCGTACGGCTTCGCGAGCCGTGCCGTGCGGATCGCGAACACCTCGAACGACGGCGGCCGGCCGAACACCGCGAGCGTCGCCCCCGACGCCTGCAGCCGCACCGCGGCGGCCCGGTCGTAGTGGATCAGCCGGGCCAGGAAGGCGGCGAGATCCGCCGCCTCCCCCTCGTCGGCGAGGTACAGGGCCGTCATGCGGCGACGGCCCCCGCGGAACCGGCCCCGTCGTCCGAGTACTCCTGAAGGAACTCGCGCTCCTCCGCGGTGATACGACGCGGCCGCTGCGCCTCGAAGTCGAACGGCACTATCACCGTCTGGGCCCGTACATACACCTGGTCCGGGTCCTTGACCTCGTAGGAGATGGTGAACGAGGCCGCTCTGATCTGCGTGACCCACAGCTCGATGTCCACCGGGGTGTGCCGGTGCACCAACTGCTGCTTGTAGTCGATCTCATGGCGCGCCACCACGGACCCCTGCTGGAAATCCTTGTCCGGGCGGAACAGGAAGTCGATACGCGCCTCCTCCAGATAGCGGAGGAAGACCACGTTGTTGATGTGGCCGTACGCGTCCATGTCCGCCCAGCGCAGCGGGCAGCGGTAGATGTGCCGCAAGGAGATCAGCCCCGGGTCAGCTTCTTGTAGGTGGCGCGGTGCGGACGCGCGGCGTCCGCTCCGAGCCGCTCGACCTTGTTCTTCTCGTACGACTCGAAGTTGCCCTCGAACCAGTACCACCTCGACTCACCCTCGTACGCGAGGATGTGCGTCGCGACCCGGTCCAGGAACCAGCGGTCGTGGGAGATGACCACGGCCGCACCGGGGAACTCAAGCAGCGCGTTCTCCAGCGACGACAGTGTCTCCACGTCGAGGTCGTTGGTGGGCTCGTCGAGGAGCAGCAGGTTGCCGCCCTCCTTGAGGGTCAGCGCCAGGTTCAGACGGTTGCGCTCACCACCGGAGAGGACACCGGCCGGCTTCTGCTGGTCCGGGCCCTTGAAGCCGAAGGCGGAGACGTACGCCCGCGACGGCATCTCGACCTGGCCGACGTTGATGTAGTCGAGCTCGTCGGAGACGACGGCCCACAGCGACTTCTTGGGATCGATGTTGGCGCGGCTCTGGTCGACGTAACTGATCTTGACGGTGTCGCCGACCTTGATCGCACCGGAGTCCGGGGTCTCCAGGCCCTGGATCATCTTGAACAGCGTGGTCTTGCCGGCGCCGTTCGGGCCGATGACGCCCACGATGCCGTTGCGCGGCAGCGTGAAGCTGAGGTCGTCGATGAGGACCTTGTCACCGAAGGCCTTGGAGAGGTTGTTGACCTCGACGACGATGGAGCCCAGACGCGGGCCCGGCGGGATCTGGATCTCCTCGAAGTCCAGCTTCCGCATCTTGTCGGCCTCGGCCGCCATCTCCTCGTACCGGGCGAGGCGCGCCTTGGACTTGGTCTGTCGGCCCTTGGCGTTGGACCGCACCCACTCCAGCTCTTCCTTGAGCCGCTTCTGGCGCTTCTCGTCCTTGCGGCCCTCGACCTTGAGGCGGGTGGACTTCTTGTCGAGGTACGTGGAGTAGTTGCCCTCGTAGGGAATCGCGCGGCCGCGGTCCAGTTCGAGGATCCACTCGGCGACGTTGTTCAGGAAGTACCGGTCGTGAGTGACGGCGACGACGGCGCCCGCGTACTTCGTGAGGTGCTGCTCCAGCCAGTTCACCGACTCGGCGTCGAGGTGGTTGGTGGGCTCGTCGAGGAGCAGCAGGTCGGGCGCCTCCACGAGGAGCTTGCAGAGCGCGACGCGGCGCTTCTCACCACCGGAGAGGTTGGTGACGGGCCAGTCGCCGGGCGGGCAGCCCAGCGCGTCCATGGCCTGCTCCAGCTGCGCGTCGAGGTCCCAGGCGTTGGAGTGGTCCAGGTCGTCCTGGAGCTTGCCCATCTCTTCCATGAGCGCGTCCGAGTAGTCGGTCCCCATTAGCTCGGCGACCTCGTTGAAGCGCTTGAGCTTGCCCATCAGCTCGACGGCACCGTCCTGGACGTTCTCCAGAACCGTCTTGCTCTCGTCCAGCTCCGGCTCCTGCATGAGGATGCCGACGCTGTAGCCGGGTGACAGGAACGCGTCACCGTTCGACGGCTGCTCAAGGCCCGCCATGATCTTGAGCACGGTCGACTTGCCGGCACCGTTCGGCCCGACGACGCCGATCTTCGCCCCCGGCAGGAAGTTCAGGGTGACGTCATCAAGAATCACCTTGTCGCCGTGCGCTTTGCGCGTCTTGCGCATGGTGTAAATGAACTCAGCCAAGAGAAACCGTCCGGACGCTTGAAATCGGCAGTGGGCAGATACACCCCATCTTGCCGGACTGCTACCCCTGGGGGGAAACCCGTATGGCCGGAGACCACTGACCTGGTCTTTTCCCACCTACCGCTACGGCTCACCTGTCGCTGCGGCTCGCGTGCACGGCCGTACGCCACCGAACGTTCGTTCGGAATGTCGTCACGCAGTTGCTCGGCTCACAGCGGGTGGCCTTCGATCGAGCGGGCCCGGCCCGCAGGAGCCTCGTCCGCGGCGCCGACACCGATCACGTGCCGGCCGTGTCCGGTCTCGTTCGCTGCCGTGCGGCTGCCGCGTTCCTCCCGGGCCGTACCGGTGCCGCCCTTCCCGTGCAGCGCGTACACGGCGGACTGTCGGCCGCTGAGCAGACTTCCGAGGAGCTGGGTGATCAGAACCTGGGCCAGGGGTGAGGCTGGGACACGGCAGCTGATTCCAGCCCCGGCCCTGCCGCTCCGACCGGCATTCAGTCCTGCGCAGGTGTCTTCTTCTTGCGGATGAAGAGGATCGCGGCGCCGCCGATCAGGACCAGGCCTATCGCGATTCCGGCTATCACCGGGGTGGCGCTCGACGTGCCGGTCTCGGCGAGGTCGGTGGTCGTGGCGGACGTGCCGCCGACGGTCGCGGGGCTCGGCTCGTTCAGCGTCCGGACGGTCTCCTCGGCGGCGGCGCCGCTCTGCGTCTTGCAGTCGAGCACGCCCTGGAACCGCTTCTCGTAGCCGCCCGGCCCCTCGACCGTGAAGTCGTACGCCTGGTCCTCCTTCAGCGGGACCGACACGGTCTGTGACGAGCCCGCCTCGACGGTGTGCTCGGTGCCCATCAGCTCGAAGGTGAACGCCTCGTCGCCCTCGTTCACCGCCGTGACGTCGAGGCCGCCCTCCGCGCAGTTCTTCTCGGCCGACAGCGCGGGTATCGCCCCGGCGCCGGCCCAGTTCGCGGTCGCCGCCGCGGAGACCGTCGACTCGCTGGAACCGGCCAGGATCTGGGTCTGGCTCCTGGTCTCGGAGGCGAAGGCCCGCCCGACCGGCACCGTGGTCGAGGCCTGCACCGTCAGCGCGGCCGAACCGTCCGCGGCATCCTCGGCCACGTCGAAGAACAGCTCGCTGCCGTCGGTCGCGGACGTGATCTCCTTGCCGTCCCGGCCGACGACCTGCACGCCGCTCGTGGCGTCGGCGAGCGGCGTCACCGTCACGCCGGCCGCGTTGGTGCGCACGGTGACCGGACCGAGCAGTTCACCCGGGCGACCGGAGACCGCCGGCGGATCCAGTTCCAGGGAGGCAGCGGGCTCCGCCAGATCGCGTGCGCTGCGCTGCAGATAGTCGGCGAGCTTCTCCGCCCGCGGGTCCACGGCGTCCACGTCGGCGCCGTCCGAGTAACGCCAGATCGCCACCTGCGTGCCGACCACCGCGTCCTGCTGGGTGAGGCCCCTCGCACCCGCCTTCGCGGCCAGCGCGGCGAGGTCGTTGACCTGCGGGTAGGAGTTCTGCAGGATCCAACGGATCCGGCCCGCGTCGGGGTTCCCGTTCAGCGACGTACCGCTCCAGGGGGTCTCCTGGTACTTGGCGTCCTTCTGCGTCGGGCTGTACATGTCGACGCAGTAGGTCTGCAGGGTGCCGCCGTTGTCCACGGACATCTCGAAGAGCCCCGCGGAGACCTGCGTGTCCCCGCCCTCCTCGTGGATGACCGCGGGGCCGGACGTCTTCAGGCCGCCTATCGTGGCGGTCGCGCCGCCCTGACTCAGAGGGACTTCGTCCGCGACGGCCGCACCGGCGGTGGTCACGGCGCTCACGGCGACGAGGCCGGACACGAGCACCACCGCGGCCAGGCGGGCGGCAGCGGCACCTCGCCCGTGCACGGACGGCGCAGAGAACGAAGAAAGCACAGAATTCCCTTTCGAGCGGGACCGGTTGAACTGGAGGGTTACGGTCCCACCAGCGGAATCAGCAGCCCCGAGAGCTATGCCCGGCATCCTAAGGACGGGGCGCAGCTCCCTCCCCGGTCATGTCATCTGATGAGTGATCCGAATCGGAATCGTTATCGCCAGGGCCGGTTGCGGACCGTGCTTGTCGACAAGTCCACTAGGACCGTTCGCAACGCATTCACCGATAAGCCGCACTTCGGTCAGGCGGAGGTATCGGCACTCACAGTCACCGCAGTCACACCGCCAAGGCCGGCTCCTGCCGCTGCAGAACTGCCCCGTCGGCCCCATCAGCCCCATCAGCCCCATCGGCCCGCTCAGCCTGATCTGCTGGATCGGCCGGATCGGCCGGTTCCGTCTCCCAGTTCGGCTCCGGGCGGGTCGGTGCCCCCGACGACTGGTCGCCCCTGAGCGCCCTCCGGAACGCCGCGGTACCGCGCGCCAGATCGTGTCCGATCGCCGAAGCCTCGATGTCCGCGCCCGTCCACGACTGCCCGTCGCGCTGCTCGGAGCGGACCTTCAGCCTGCCCCGCACCAGCAGGGGCTCCCCGAGCGACACGGACGCCTGCACATTCGCCGCCAGCGCCCGATTGGCCCACACCGTGAAGAAGTTGGTGTGCCCGTCCCGCCAGGCGTTCTTCTCGCGGTCCCAGAACCGCTGCGTGACCGCCAGCCGGAACCTCGCCGACGGGCCTGCCGCCGTCTCCCGGAACACGGGCTGTGTCGCCACGTTCCCCACCACGCACACCATCGTCTCGTTCATCGCGGTAGCCCTCCCTGCCCACGCGCACGGGTCCGTCCCGTACGGCTGCGTCTGTCTGCCGTGGCGACCACGTCCTGATCACGTCCTGATCACGTCGTCATCGCGTCGTCATCGCGTCGTCATCGCCACGCCCTCAGACTGCCTTCGTCGGCCCGAACCCGCTGAGCCCTGTGGGCCACCACCCGGTTGTGGACAACTCCGCCACCCGAACGGGACCTTCCGCACGGAGGTCCAGCAGAAGCTTCCTGGACCTCCCCTAGACCCCGACCCCCGTGACCCGCAGGAACTGCTCCCGCACCTCCCGATACCGCAGCAACTCCGCCGCCACCGGATCGAGAACCCGGGCCCGGCCGCATCCCGACGCCGCCTCCCGCAATCTCCGTTCCGCCTCGGCCCCGTACCGGCGCGCGGGCCCGTTCGCCGCGAGTCGGCAGGCCCACTCGACACCCGGGCCACCCACGATGCCGATGACCATCAGCAGCACGGGCACCCCGAGATTCGGCGACATGAAGCCGATGACCTGGGCCAACAGCCACAGCCCGCCGACGACCTGAAGGACGGTCATGGCCGCCTGCGCGAGTACGGCGGCCGGCCACCAGCCCGGCCGCGGCGGCCGGCCTACCGGTGTCCCGGCCCGTACCGCCAGTTCGTCCAGGGCCTCGCACAGACCCTGAGACCCCCGTACGGCCGCCTCACGGACCGCCTGCGCCCAGGGCGCGGGCAGTCCGTCGGTCGCCCGCTCGGCCACCGTGCGCACCGCCTGCTCTACGCGCTGCCGCGCCGTGACCTCCTCATCGTCGTACACCCGTACGGACAGCCGTCCCGTCGCGGGCTCGCGCCGGTCCTGGTACCAGCGCCACAGCCGCAGCCAGGGCGTACCGCACGCGCGGTTGGCGTTGCGGCGCCACGCGCGCTCGGCGGCCTCACCCGCCGCCGTGGCGCCGACCGCGTCGGCGAGCCGGTCGGCGAACTCGTCGCGTGCCTCCTCGCTGAGCCCGGCCTGCCGCCGGTTGGCGTAGACGGGCCACAGGCGCACCGCGGCCGCGTCCACGTCGGCCGAGATCCGGCGGGCCGCGGCGCCCCGCTCGGCAACGAAGTGACCGAGCACCTCGCGCAGTTCCCCGATGCCCTCACCGGTGAGCGCGGACAGCGCGAGAACGGTCGCGCCGGGCTCGCCGTACTCGCCGAGCGCGATCCCGTCCTCGTCGAGCAGCCGCCGCAGGTCGTCGAGGACCTGGTCGGCGGCTTCTCCGGGCAGCCGGTCGACCTGGTTGAGGACCACGAAGGTGACTTCCGCGTGGCCCGCCATGGGCCGCAGGTAGCGCTCATGGAGCACCGCGTCGGCGTACTTCTCCGGGTCGACGACCCAGATGACGGCGTCCACGAGCGCGAGGATCCGGTCCACGTGCTCCCGGTGCTGGACGGCCGCCGAGTCGTGGTCGGGCAGGTCCACCAGGACGAGCCCGCGCAACTGCGCCTCCGCCTCGGCGCTCTGCAGCGGCCTGCGGCGCAACCGCCCGGGAATACCGAGCCGGTCGATGAGTCCGGCCGCGCCGTCGCTCCAGCTGCACGCGATGGGGGCGGCGGTGGTCGGCCTGCGTACCCCGGTCTCCGAGATGGCCACTCCGGCGAGCGCGTTGAAGAGCTGCGACTTGCCGCTTCCGGTGGCCCCCGCGATGGCGACGACGGTGTGCTGCCCCGAGAGCCTGCGCCGCGCCGCGGCCTCGTCAAGGACCTGTCCCGCCTCGGCGAGGGTCCGGCTGTCCAACCGCGTCCTGGAGAGCCCCACCAGTTCGCGCAGCGCGTCGAGACGGGACCGCAACGGCCCGTCGTACGCGAGGGGGGCCACCGCCGGCGGCCTGTTGTCCACGACGGTCTCCTGTACCGGCCTGGTCTGGCCCTCGGCCGTGGCGGACACGCGCCGTGCGATCAGCCCGTCGTCCCAACCACCCACCGCGTCCTCGGAGTCCGCGGAGTCCCCGGCGCCCGCACCGCCGGCGCCAGAGCTGGCTGCGGAGCCCGCCTCCGTAGACCCGTGCCCGTGCCCCTGGTCGCGCCCGCGCCCGCGTCCGCGCCCGGAATCCTCCTTCTCCTTGCGCACGATCTCCTTGCCGGGGTTCTTCTTGCGCACGATTTCCCTGCCGGGGTTCTTCTTGTGGGCGTCGTCGTCCCCCGGCTGGTCGGCGTGATCCGTGTGGTCCGTGACGGCGGTCACCGCGGTCACCTCTCCTTCTGCAGTACCGACAGCGCGGCGATGAGTTCGGCCTGGGGTCCCGGATGCACGTCGAGTGCGTCGAGCGGGGCGAGCCGCCGCTCCCGTTCGTTGTGCAGCGCCTTGTCGAGGTAGTCGGTGAGCAGCCGGCCGCCCTTGTCGCGCAGCCGCAGCGCGCCGTGCGCGCCGATCCGCTCGGCGAGCCCCTCGCCCGCGGAACGCGCCCGCCGGCCGCCCAGGAGCGCGGTGGCGACCAGCGCGGCCACCGCCTCGGGATCCGGCGCGACGCTCTTCTCCAGGGCACGCACCTCGTCCTCGGCGTACTCCTCCAGGACGCGCCGCCAGCGCCGTGCCGCCATCCCGATACGGTGCTCGGCGGTCTCCAGCGTGGGATCGCGGTCCGTCAGCCCCGGGGCGCCCGCGGCGGGTTCGCGCCGCCACGCCTCGTCGATGCGCTCGTCGGCCGCGGTGACGGCGCACAGCAGGAGGGCGGCCAGGCTCTCGACGAGCCCGTCCAGCAGTTCACCGGCACTGGAGTCCAGCGGGTAACTGCGCCACCGTTTGAGCGCGCCCCCGGCGAGGACCGCCCCGGCCTGCAGTCGGCCCCGCAGGCGGGTGTACTCGCTGTCGTACGCCCCGTCGACGGCCGCGGTGAGCCGCAGCGCGGCGGCGTACTGGGCCGCGGCGGCACTGGCCAGCTCGGGCATCCGTGTTTTGAGGGAGTCGAGCGCCCCGTGGGCGGTGCGCGCCATCGTCTGATGCCGGGCGCCCGGATCCTGGGCCTGCTGGGCCAGCCAGGCGCGCAGGGGCGCCACGGCGGTGGCCGGAAGCAGTCCCCCGCCCCAGGCCGACTCGGGCAGCTCGGGCACGGTGAAGCGGGGCACGTCGCCGAGCCCCGCCTTGGCGAGGAGCGCGCCGAACTGCCGCGAGACCTCGGACACCACCTGGTGGGGCACCCGGTCGAGCACGGTGACGAGAGTGGCGTCATGGTCCTTCGCGGTACGCAGCAGATGCCACGGCACCGCGTCGGCGTACCGTGCCGCTGTGGTGACCATCACCCAGATGTCCGCCGCGCACATGAGTTCGGCGGCGAGCACCCGGTTTCCGGCCAACAGGGAGTCGATGTCGGGCGCGTCGAGGAGGGCGAGCCCTCGGGGGAGCGTGTCGGCGGTCTCGATGCGCAGGACGCGCGTGTCCTCCTCGCCGGGCAGCAGCGGATCGTCGTCGACGTCCTGTTGCGGCATCCACACGCGCGTGAGGCCGGGCAGTACGCGCATCCCGCTGAACCAGTGATGGTCCTCGGGGTGGCACACGAGCACCGGAGTGCGCGTCGTGGGCCGGAGCACCCCCGCCTCGCTGACCCGCCGCCCCACAAGGGAGTTGACCAGCGTCGACTTGCCCGCCCCGGTCGATCCTCCGATCACGGCGAGCAGGGGTGCTTCGGGTTCTCTCAACCGGGGCACGAGATAGTCGTCGAGTTGCGCGAGCAGTTCGTCGCGGTTGGCACGCGCGCGTGGAGCCCCCGCCAGGGGCAGCGGGAAGCGCGCGGCGGCGACACGGTCGCGCAGGGCGGAGAGTGCGTCGAGCAGCTGGGGCCGTACGTCCAAGGTCACCACATGCGAAGAATGCCCAATTTTGCAGGGTTTCTAAAGCATATGGGCATGTCTGCGCGCCGATTGGACACACGGGGCCTAAGGGATGACTGGGGCGCAGGCATAACGAGTGCACAACACCCGGGGCGTGAGACGCCAAAAGCGATGCACGATTCGTACCTGCCTGCGATTATCAGGACCGCTTCACTGAACCTCCACATCGAGCCACGGAGGTGAAGCGCGAAGCACAGGGACCCAGGAGCTCTATCCTTGTCCCCGGCAAGGTCACAGCCCCGCCCATACCCGGGCACCAGCACCACAGGCCACCACACCCGGCCCCCGTAGCTCAGTGGATAGAGCAGGCGCCTTCTAAGCGCTTGGCCGCAGGTTCGAGTCCTGCCGGGGGCGCTCTGCGCGCACACCGCCTCCGCCCTCCCTCCGGGAGGGCGTTTCTGCTGGTCAGGGGCATGGCAAGAGGCGCGGCATCCGGTGGCGCAAGGCCGGACCGACTCCCTCATGGAGTGTGCGGGAGTCCGGTTGAGAGCGGTTCCGACCGGCTTCTGGCGGGCGTTCTTCCCGGAAACTTCCCGAAGTCTTGGTGCGGTCCCTCCAGGCTCGGCAGGGCAGTTCACCCTTCCAGAGCAGGGCAAAATGACATACAGATTGAAGGAGGGCCGTATATCGGATCATCCTTGGCACCATGGGTCTCGCCTCCGCCTCCTTCGACCTGCCCGCCTCTCTCGACCTGCCCGCCACGGGCGACACGCCCGCGACTGGGCCCTGGTCGACGTGGAGACTTCCGGGCTCATAGCCCAGCGGGACCGGGTGCTGTCCGTCGCGGTGGTGACCATCGGGCCGGACGGCGAGCAGACCGGGGAGTTCTCCACGTTGCTCGACCCGGGATGCGATCCGGGACCGGTGGAGGTGCACGGGCTGACCGTCGAGCGACTGCAGGGTGCGCCTGCCTTCGGCCAGGTCGCCGGACAGCTCGGAGCGATGCTCCAGGACCGGGTCCTGGTCGCCCACAACGCTCAGTTCGACTACGACTTCCTGGCCTATGAGTTCGCCCGGGCCCGAATGTGGCTGCCGGTGTCTCAGCGGCTGTGCACCTTGGCTTTGAACCGTCAGGTGGATCCGCCGACGGACGACATGAAACTGGGCACGCTGGCCGCCCACCCCGGCGCAACCGTCCCCGCCCCGCACCGACCGGGCGACTCGGCCGGCATCTTGGCCAAGCCGCTGACGGACCGCCGGGTGCTGGTGCTCGGCGGTGTACACAGAGATGCCGCCGCGGCTCGTACCCGCGTCGTCGAGCTCGGCGGATCGGCAGCGGTCAACCTGTCCGCCGGCGTCACCGACGTCGTCCTTCTCGCCGGAGGTGAGGACGACCGCCGCATGAGCCGTATCACCGCACTTGAGCTCGCCCTGCACGACGCGGGTTGGCTCACTTCGCCGACCGTCACCGACCCTGCCGCGGTGGCTGTCCGGCCGAAGGAGCCGTACGTGATGCCGAGGGGCGGCGTCATCGACCTGCCCGCCCCATCCGGCGGACCCGCGCCCGAGTGGTACGTCACCGCCAGCTGGGCTCCGCGGACAGACTGCGAGATCGACGTCGTCGCCTTCATCCTCGACGAGGACGAACAGGTCACCTTCGACGAGGACCTCATCTTCCACGGCGCCCCTGAAAGTCCCGCCGGCACCGTGCGGCTCCTCACCGGCGGTCCCGCCGAACAGACCATCGCCCTCGATCTCGCGTCCCTGCCGCCCGCTACCCGCAAGGTGGTCGTCGCCGCGGCCATCGACGGCGCAACGACCTTCGGGACGGTCGGCGCGATCCAGATCAGTGCGGCTCCCGGGAACAGCGGATCGCCCCTCACCCGGGCCACCCTGGACGCCGCGACAACCGAGCGCACCATGCTCCTCGCCACCTCGCCCGGCCGCCGCCTGGGCTGCTGACTGGACAGCGATGTGAACCGATCAGTTGGCTTTACCGGTTGAGGGACAGGCCGGGACCCGGTTCGGCCTTCGACCGGCTGGTAGGAACGTGCGAATCACCGTGTCCGTCGCCGGGCCTGCGAAACGCCGGCCGCCGAAGTCCACACTGTGGGCGGCGAGTCCGCCGTAGGCGTGCGGGACGTCGCCGTCTGCCGATATGAAGCGACCTCTGACAGACCTGCCGGCGCCGCGGCACCATAGGCCGTCCGGGGTGATGAGGAAGCGCCGGCCGGCACCGGCCTCGTGAGCCGCTGCTGAACGCTGTCGGGATCACGCGCCTGGCGCGCCGTACGGCTGGCCGTGTCCTGGTAGGCCCCTTGGCCTGTCCAGTCATCCGTCCTGGTGTCGGAAGTCCGTGGCGCGGTGGTCCTGGTTCGGCTTTGGCCAAGGCTCCCGAAGACCTGAGGTTCAGCTCTCGTAGGGGCCGCCGTCCAAGTCCTGTGAAGCTTCCGTACCGCCTTTACGAAATATCTGGCGAAGCTCCTGGCGAGAACTGCCAGATATGATCCCGCGCCGAAGGCGTCCCGGGCTTGGGGTGCGGGATCGGACTGGCGGGTCCCTTGCACGCCATGTGCCGGCTGACTCGTCTGGGCCGCGAGCGAGACCCCGGCTGCCGGAGGTGACATCGGTATGGGCGGAACGGCGGGGCGCGGGAGCAATGGTTCCGGCGGTGCTGCGGTCGGCGATGGCGGCCGTGACGCCTGCTCTCCTGGCAGGAAGCCGGGCTCATTCCGAAGGTGGACCTCGATCCTGGCTTCCAGGCTCTCCAGAACCTGCCTGATCGGAGCCTGGTACGAGTCGAAGCCGGGCGTCGTCCGCGAGAACTCAAGTTCCTGCTGCCGGGACTCCAACTGCTGGAACAGGCGTCCCAGATCACTCTGCCACTGCTGCCGCCGGGTGGATTCGTCGTGGAGCATGCTCGACAGTTGCGTCGCGCCCTTGCCGAACGCTCGGATGACCTCAGCCGATCCTTCGGCGATGGTTCTCTGGATCTCCACGCTGACTTCATGACGTTCCTGTGGGGAAAGGGCGGCAAGTACCGACTCGACATCCTGCCGGTCCACGGCCTGTTTCGTCGGGAGCTCCAGGGCTGCGTGAATATCCACGTCAATGACGGCCTGCGCAATCGCTGCGGTCTGGTTCTCAGGGGAAAGCGGCGTCATACAAGAGCCTCGTCGTCGGGGTGAGCGTCAGTTGACCTGTCTTAAAACGACGGACCGTGCAGCATCTCGGTTCACTGTTCGCGCGGATCGGGCGCGGTTCCTTTCACAGTGCGCCGACCACTGCCTTGAGCGGGGAACCTCCTCCCTCCGCACGGAGGAGCGCCGGTGAACCCCGTCACCGTTTGCGGCGATAGGCCACCACCACCGTCGCGACCTACTCACCGCGCACCGCCTCACGGGTCGGCTCGGCTCTCACCTCGGCGCCCCTGCGGTCAGCATGCCGAGCAGGGGTGCCGAGGGCAGACAGCGCACATACCGGAGGCGTGGACGCCATGGTCGCGCAAGGAATGTCAGTGGTTCCGTCCGGTCATCATGGCCGCTACGGCGAGTAGTGAGTCCCGTGCCTCTGCTGGAAGACCGAGCATGCCGAGAATGCGTTCCGTCTCTGCGAGACAGCCCGCGACAGCGCGGTGCGCCTCAGCCAGCCCGCCGGCTTCCTCGATCAGTGAGGCGACTTCCACGAGTTCGGACTGCGACAGGGGTTCGGTCGCCCTGTAGTAGGCGCGAAGCCTCTCCGCGGCCGCCCCGTCCGCGGACAGGGCGGCCACGACCGGGTAGGTCTTCTTGCGGCGCACCAGGTCGGAGCGACCCGCTTTGCCGGTGTTCCATGGATCACCCCAGATTCCCAGGATGTCATCACTGATCTGGAACGCCAGGCCCAGCCTTGCGCCGAAATACGCCAGCCCCTCGACGAGGGTCTTGGAACCGCCGACGACCTCGGCGCCGATCGCACAGGAGGAGGCCATCAGCGCGGCCGTCTTACCACCGGCCATGGCCTCGTATTCCGTGACAGTGACCTGCTTCCCCTCTTCGAACGCAAGGTCCAGACGCTGACCCGCGATGAGTCGCTGAGTGTCTGCCGCAAGCCTGCGCAGAGCACTGATCGCACCGGGAGTGGGCCTGGCCAGCAGCACCGAATGACTCAGGCTCAGCAAGGCATCACCAGCAAGAAGGGCCATGGGCACGCCGAAAGCCTTCCATGCTGTCGGGCGGTGCCTGCGCTCTTCGTCACCGTCCATGATGTCGTCGTGCAGCAACGAGAAGGCATGCACCATCTCCGTGGCCGCGGCCGCGTGCACCGCATCCGCCACGTCACCGCCGGCGGCCCGCGCCGAGAGCAGGACCAGCGCGGGCCGCAGCAGTTTCCCGGTGTTTCCGTCAGCGGGCCTCCCGTCGGCATCCACCCAGCCCTGGTGATAGGCGCAGACGCGCCGCACATCAGGATCGAGGTCCTCCAGGATCTCCCGGATGACGGGCAGTACGAACTCGCGTGCGTCGTCAAGTGTGTCCGCATAGCGGTGGGCGACCGCCGTTGCGGAAGGGACCTCCGACAACCTCTGGCTCCGGTCATGCACGAGGTGTTGCGCCATGGTGTTTTCCTTGTCCGAGCGACGGGCTTGAGAACGGGTGGACGACGGAGCCGATCACGACGCCAGACTGTCCGCGTAGCGGGGAGACCCGAGATGCCATCGCAGGCTTCCTGAGATCCACAGTTTCAGTCCGTCGATGAAGTTGCTCAGCGCGAAGAACTCGTTCGCCGCGAGCAGCGCTCGCTGATTGCGGTCGAACTCGCGCGTGCGTACCGCGTTCATCTCGGTGGCTGCTTCGAGAGCCGCCTGCCAGTCCATTCCGATGGCACCACGCAGTACGGCCACGAGGTTGTTCATCTCGCCGTGCCGGATCTCCTTGGCGATGGACAGCACGTCGTTGGTCCAGCAGATGATGTCGTTGGCAGCCGCACGCAGCGCGAGTACAGGCTCGGCACCGGCGATGAGAGGAATCAGATAGGCACCGGGCTGACGCTCGATCAGGTCCATACACGTCTCCACCGCGCCGCTTGAGCGGCGCAGCGCGACGTACGGTCCCAGGTCGGGCGCCTCATCGGTCCGGGATTGCGCGAGTGCGCTTCCGTATGACCGCGCGTACTGGTCCACGTGCGTTCGGAAGCGTTCGCGCAGGAGACGCGGCATAGCGGGAGCCAGTTCACGCCACAGATCCGCCAAAGCCACGGTGACCGGGGTGGTCGGTGTTTTCAGGGATGGTCCGTCGAGAGGAAGATAGTCCAGGACACCCGCATCGATCCCGCCGACGGTCGGCGCGCGGTTCTCGTCGAATTCGTCGTCGGCGATGAACAGCCATGTGAGCCACTTCGCGTACACCAGCAAGTCGGGTGCGTCCGGATACACCAGAGCCGCACATTCCCCGAATCGAGCGCCGACGAACCGTTCAGCGATGACCGGATCGGACAGCAGCCCATATTTCTCCGCCCAGGCATGCAACTGCAGTTCCACGTCTTCTACGGATATCAGCGCGTTCCGTCGGTAGTCATACGGACACCAGAGACGCATCGGATCAATAGTGGCAATAGTCATCAGCCAGCTCCTTTCATGATCGTTGCCGTCGAACCATTCGAAGCCCACACAGGAGAGTTTCAGCGCGCCGGCGATACGGCGTTCTCTGTGCCGGGTCAGAAGCGAAGCAGCGGATTCTTCACTTCCCGCTTCCGGAACGACTGCCGACCTGGAAAATAATCCGGTGACGGGCTGCCGAGCCCACGCCATGGGCGTAAAAGACGGATCGACCGCGGATCGGTCACCCCTGACGCAACGCGATGCCCCATGATTCGATTGCGCTCCGCTCCCGCCCTCTCGGGGCTGCGCGTCCAGCACTGACGGCAAGGAGCCTGTCGTGAGTATGCCAAGCGAAACTCCTGCATTGCCGCACTGGACCACCGGTCGGGCCAGCCTTCGAGCGTCATTACGTACCCGCAGCAAACGGGTTCACGTTCTCATTGAACTTTTTACGAATGCCCGGAGGGGAGGGACGTCGAGCGAATCAACCGTCGAGATTCATCCTTTTTGCACTATTTGCCGAGGTTGTCGATCGAGGTGACGCGGCACACGGTCCAGGAGCAACCACCCTGGGCTTCGGAGCCCGATCCGCCGGGCCACAGCAGCCGTGGTGCCGCCCGTCTGCGCACCACGTTTCGCCACGCCTATGAGGTGAACCAACCGAACCGCACGCCCGTACCTCAAATTGGACTTGGCAATTCAGGGGATTTGAAACACCTAATTTTCAAGCCCCAGACGGTCATGAGTGAGAGACAGCAGGAATTAATGAACCTGGCCGCCATGGAGAACAATCACGCTTGATTCGGCGATCGAGAAAGAAGCCTGACATGCCGCGACAACCAATTGGTCAGCCCGTCACCAACTCGAATTCCGAGCGTTCACACCAATCGGACAGCGTGGATTTCCCCGTCCCACCGATCCCGCCAAGAGAGTCGATCGGACAAGCGATCAGGGCCGGCATCAACCGCCTGATGAACCGACGAAATCAAATTGATAGGCCCGTGGGGCAATTCGATCCAACGGTCGGTCCATCTGGGCATATCGGCGGCATTATCGTAAATTCTAGTCTCGCGATGGCCGAACAGGCGCGAGCGGCCATGACGGGTCCTGTACAGGAACACACAACAAGTCGCGAGACACACACGAACGCCACAGTCGCAGGGGCGCACATCGCACCTCCGCCCTATCGGCAAGGAACCAGTGACTCGCATTCATCGACCCTACCTGAATATTCCCTCATGGATTCTTCAGCCGGACCAAGGCAAGCGCCGAATACGGAGGCTGCGTCATCTCCACGAAGCTCTCTCGATAGCGAAAGCACTGGTCATGCGGAAGCAGCTTCTTCTGCACGGAGCTCCTTGAGAAGCAGCACCAGTATTGCAGAATCAGCTTCATCCCGGCAAAGCTTCCATGGCAGTGACAACACCGAGTCCGTAGAACCACCGTCATCTCCGCAAAGCTCCCTGGGCAGCGAGTCCTCAGCCGAACCATCGCAAACACCCGACCAGTTGCATAACCCCGCCACACCGTCTCGACACAACGCGGTCCAATCACCTACCACCAGGAACTCGGCGGTGAGACGGGGCCGCTGACATTCCCGAGCATAAGAATGCCGGTCCTCCTGCTTGGAGCGCGCCACCGGTTCGCACCCACGAGACACCACCCCCGGGTGAGCGTGGTGCGGTGCCGACGGACGATCCGCAGTGACTCGATCGCAGCCGGATCTACGGAAGAACCTGGCCGGCCACCTCCGTTGCCGTGCCGCGTGGTCCTGCCGTCCGGACCAGAGCGGTTTTTGAAGCCGATGTGCCGGCCCGGATCCCGAGTGCCGGCCCGGATCCCGAGTGCCGGCCCGGATCCCGAGTGCCGGCCGGGTCGGCAACCCGGCGCGGCACGTCAGCCCACAGGGAGCTCAGGGCAAGCAAGGGGTATGAAAGCTGCCCGAAAGGGCCGGAACAGATTCGGAACAGATCTGTCGCGTAAAAATAGGTGAGAAGCCCGACCGGGCCATAAACACCTAGGAGTCACAGTGACCGACAAGAAGATCATTGCCATTGCGGGAGCGACTGGTTCGCAAGGCGGCGGACTGGCGCGGGCAATCCTGGCGGACCCGGAAAGCGAGTTCTCGGTGCGTGCGCTCACCCGGGACGTGGATTCCGTAGCTGCGAAAGAGCTCGAACGGCAGGGCGCGGAACTTGTCAAGGTGGACCTGCAGAGCCAGGACGACATAACCCAGGCATTCGAGGGGGCCTACGGAGCGTACTGTGTGACCTTTTACTGGCAGCATCTGTCTGCCGACAAGGAAACGATGCACGCCGCGAACTTGGCCACTGGAGCCCGGGCGGCAGGCGTGAAGCACGTGATCTGGTCCACCCTTGAGGACTCGCGCGCTCTCATACCGCTGGGAAGCGGGCGCATGCCGGTACTCGACGGCAGGTACAACGTTCCGCACGCCGACGTCAAGGCCGAGTCGAACAAGCTGTTCTCGCGTCTCGGGGTGCCGACCACTTTCCTGCAGACATCTTTCTACTGGGAGAACTTCATCAATCTGAATCTTGGGCCTCAGAGGGCACAGGATGGAAAGTTGTGGTTCACGCTCCCCATCGGGGATGCCGTACTCTCCGGGATCTCGTCGGAGGACATCGGCAAGTGCGCGCTGGGTATCTTCAAGCGTGGTCCTGCGATGGTGGGCGAAACGGTCAGCATTGCCGGAGAGCACCTGTCGGGAGCTGAGATGGCTGCCGAGCTGGAAGCGGCGCTCGGCGAACAGGTTCTGTACTCTCCGCTCAAGCCCGCGGATTTTCGCGAGTTCGGGTTTCCCGGAGCGAGTGACCTCGCGAACATGTTCCAGTACCAGGCGGACTGCAGCGATGAGCTGGTGAAGGCCCGCGACATCGACATCAGCAGGTCGCTCAACCCTGAACTGCGGAACTTCTCCACCTGGCTCAAGCACAACAAGGACCTGATTCCCCTCGGTCAGGGTTGATCCTCCCGAAATCGCCGCGAAGCGCCGAATTTTCGCAGAGGAGTAACCGGTGCCACCCGACCGGAGCGGGCGGCCGGAGCGGCACCGGTCGGCGTTCGCCGGCGTGCGCCGACGTGCGGCGACGAGAAGTTGGCCGATCCGGACCTGTTCGTCGCTGCTCTGTTCGTCGCTGCTCTGTTCATCGAGCGGTGGGAGCTCGGGCGGTTGCGCCTGCGGTCGCGGTACAGACGCCGGCCCTTGTGACGCGTCGGCGCACGTGTCACCGCAGCACGGATGAGACAGGGCTTGATGGCCAGTCGGCGCTCAGGCCCTACCCCCACTGCCAGGCCACGAGTCACCTGCTTTCGCCGCTCCGCCTGCTTCTCTGTCCTTTATTCCTCTGTTCCAGGAGTGAACCGACACCGGAGCACGGCCGTTTCCTCTTATGTAAGCAACACTGCGACCGTGGCCGTTTCCAAAACCACAGAAGGAGCAAAAAACTCATGAAGAAGATGTTTCTCGCAGCAATCGGCGTGACCGCCTCTCTCGCCGTCGGCGCGTTCTTCGTAGTCCCGAATCTCATGGACGAGGATCCGAAGCAGACTACGCAGGAGATTTCCTCCCAGTTCTTCACCAGCATCGATCCGGCAGCCCTTGAGGCCCTGCAGGGCCTTGCTCTGAGCAGCGACTTCGAGGTCAGCAGCGAAAACTCCGTCGTCCTGGGCGGCGCGCAGCGAGACCTCACCGATTCCGGATTCAACGACAAGGTCTCGGCGGTCATGAACCTTGGTGATACCACGTATTGCCTCTACCATGACACGGATTTTCAGGGGTCTCCTTTCGAGATAGCTCCCCGTGCCACGATCGTGTTCTCCGGAGGTTTCGCCAGTCACAATGACAAGATGTCCTCGATGAAGCCTTGTTAAGACTCCGGTTCACGCAACCGGGCGCTCCCATGCGGTTCTCGGCGAAGGTGCTGTCGTCGATGACCGGATCGCGAATGGCGGATCGCGGATCGCTGGTCCTGCTGGTCCTGGTTCACCTGTGGCATGTGCTGCGGACGCCTGGGACGCAGCGAGGTCCGGCATCAGGACCGTGTACCTGTACCTGTACATGTGCCGTGCCGCCCAAGGTGCCGGCTGTCTTTTCACGGACACCGGCCGTGGCCGTGCAGGCGATCCGGTTGAAGACGCCCGCCACCCCGGACGGCACTCCGCTCTACTGGAAGGCTGCTTCGCCGTCATGGACTGGAAACCCCGCGCCGCGGCGCTGGCCGACGCCGTCGTGCATCCGGCGAGCGGCTGGCACCAGCCGCTCGCCGACGTCCCGCGGCACCTGTTCGTGCCCCACTGGTGGAGCTACCGGTCCGGATCCGGCTGGACCCTGAGCGACGGCGCCGCCGAACCCGGCGGGTGGGCGGATGCCGTCTATGCCGACCGCGCCCTGGTGACCCGTATCGGACCGCTGCACGCCGACCACGCCAGCGAGGCGGACCACCCCGACGGGGCACCCACCTCCTCCAGCACCTTGCCCTCCCTCGTCGTGGCGATGTACCGGCACGCCGTGATCACCGACAGTACGGATGTGCTGTGCGTGACCGGCACCGGCTACGGAACCGCACTGCTTGCCCGTCGGATCGGTGACGGCAGGGTGACCAGCATCGACATCGACCCCTACCTGGTCGACACGGCCCGCCGTCGACTCGACCTCATCGGAGCGCGACCCCGGGTGTGCGTCGCCGACATCACCGGCCCCCTGCCCGGCACGTTCGACCGGATCGTGTCCACGGTCGGCCTGCCCGGTGTCCCGCCGCACTGGCTGCATTCGCTGCGCAGCGGCGGACGCCTCGTCACCAATCTGGCCGCCACCGGTCTGGTGATAGTCGCCGACAAGATGCCCGACGGCGGCGCCCGCGGGCGTGTCACCTGGGAACCGGCCGGATTCATGGCCACCCACACCGGCCGGGACCACCCCGCGCCACCCAACACCCGGCACGCCTGGACCGGCGACGCCGACGACGTCACCACCGGCCGCCACCCCGTGGTCCCGGTGGCCCAGACCTGGGAACTGCTGACCTGCCTGGCCCTGGCGGCGCCCGGCGTGCAGCACTCGTACAGCGTCGACCGGGACGGGGTACGGACGGCCGTCATGGTCCACCCGGACGGTTCATGGGCCCGTGCCACCGGCTGCCGCGGCGAGCGCCCCACAGTCCACCAGAGCGGCCCCCGCCGCCTGTGGGACATCCTCGACGCCATCCGGCACGACTGGCTCAGCGACGGGTTCCTGCCCGTCTACGGCTCCACCGTCACCATCGACCCCGACGCGACCCTGCACCTCACCCGGGGCACCTGGAGTACGACCGTTCCGGCCGCCGTGTCACCGGCCGAACCGACCACCGGAGTCGGCAACGACACCGTCGACATCGCGAGCTGACCGCGCCTCCGTCGTACCGGAGCTGCCGTCCCTCCCGCCGGGAGCTTGCGAGCGGGCCCGAGGCGCCGCGCCCGGCGCCTCGGGCACCGTAGGTGTGTACAGCTTCGGCTCGCGCCCCGGCCCGGTAGGCACCCGGGTCCTGTACGCAGCCGGACCATCCGGAAGCGGTCGCGGCGGAGAGAGCAACTGGCGGGCAACTGCTGCGCTATGTCGGCGGAATGTCGGCGGAATGTTCCGGCCTACGGAAAACCTTGCCGGAGGCACATCGAAACACAGGGGTACTCCGCCGCGAGCGGTCGCGGAATTTACTGGATCTGCATGGAAATTCCGAGAGCCGGTGTCCACGGTGTCCACTCCCGGTGGAAAAGCCCGTCGAGCAGGTCCGCCATCCGAAGCAGCCAATTCCCGGAGCACTCGAAGAAGCTGAGACGCCCGGGGCTTGTGCGTGAACCCGGATGCGACAGCAGACGTTAGTACGTGAAACGGGTCCCGCTGTCCTGCCCCTGCTGGAACCGTAAATCATACGCACCGACGGCACGATTGAGAGAAAATGCCCGAGCTGAAAATGAGTAAGCGCACAAAGGTGGCCGCAGCCGGCCTGACGCTGGTGGCGGTCACCGCATTGGTTGTCGTGAACGTCGACAGCGCCGAGAACTCCGATGGCAAGGCCGGGCCTTCGTCAGCCGCGGCCTCGGCGTCGGCCACCCCACTGCTGGACGAGACCGTGGCCGCGGTCGCCAAGAACCTCCATGTGAGCAAGGATCAGGCCGGTGACCGGCTCGTCCAGCAAGCCGAAATGCTCGAATTGAACACGACCGTCAAGCCGACGCTTGACGACAGCTGGAGCGCGGGCACGTGGCTCGACCGTAAGAGCGGCAATCTGGTGGTGGCCGTCACCAATGAGCGCAGGGCCGCCGAGGTCCGGGCGCGGGACGCTGAGCCACGACTGGTCGAGCGGTCGGCGCAGGATCTGCGGAGCGTACGGTCCCGTGTGGAGCAGTTGCTGTCGCGCCGATCAGTCGAGCAGGCGACGACCTTCATCGACGTGACCAAGAACGTCGTGGTGATCCAAGCGCAACAGTCGGATCTGCCCGGGGCGATCGCCTCGGAACTGGACCGGACGTTCCCGGGCGCGATCGATGTCCGTTACCGGAGTGGCCGTATCGCCCCCGTGGCGATCGCCAGTGGTGACGAGATCACCGGAAGCAAGATCTGTTCCGCCGGGTGGTGGGTGCGCAGCGCCGACGCCCGGCAGAGCAAGAACTACGTCATGACGGCCGGGCACTGCGTGGTCGGCGACGCGGCCGGTCAGACATGGAGACACGCGGACGGCGAGTTCGGCCCGTCCGCGCTGTTCCGGCGCGACAGCTCCGACTGGGCTCTCATCCCTGTGGCCGATGAGGCCGTCGCGGATCAGCTCTCCGCCACGGTTCCCGCCGGTCCGACGACCCTCGGCATTTCCAGGGTGGCCGCCCCCGAATCCTTCGTCGTCGGGTCGATCGTCTGCAAGCGAGGAAGGACAACCTCGCTCACCTGCGGTCGCATCACCGCTCACAACGCTTCAGTGCCCGTCGACACGTCGGAGGCCGTCGACCACACCCTGCTCGGAGTGACGACAGCGGCCCTCGCGGCTGACGAAGGCGACAGCGGCGGTCCGGTCTTCGTCCTCGATCCGCGCGGAAACGACACGGTCGTCGGGATCGGTATCGCCAGCGTAAGTACTCCGGGTAAGGATCCGGCGAACGATCTGACGATCTTTCAGTCGCTTCCGAGGGCTCTCGCGGAGTCGGGCACGGTCCTGGTGACCGATCCCGCCTCGCGCTGACGCCACGCGCTGACGCCACGCGCTGTGTGACCTGCTGGTGACGTCCTGGCGCTCTGGTCGGGGTCGAGGTCGCGGCCGCGGTCGCGGTCGAAGACTTCTCACGAGCGCGCGCGGAAGCGCCTCCTGGAACAGAGTGGTAACCCTGTTTACGGGTCCCGCCAGTTCACACAGGAGGCGCTTCTCCTTGCAGGAGGTCGGTCTTGCAGGAGGTCGGTTCCCGTGCCGGCGGCTCTCACCCGGGTGACGAGACCAACGCCTGCGCTCCACTGTTCTCAGGTGTTGTCAGGCCCTCGTGGACAGGGCATGCGAAACCCTTGTTCCTCGCGGTCCACGGCGGCATCGGTGCGGCGGAACCCGTGCACCTGCCGGTACGCACAGCCCGCTGGAACGGGGCTCCCCTTCGCGGATCGCGGAGTCCTCGTACGGCGGCCGACGGCGCCGTACGCCGCGGACTCCCCTCGTTCCCCCACCACGCTCGACCGACCGAGGCAGTCCGTGGCATCCACCCGGCCTGCCTCGCCACGTGCGACTCCCGCCGACCGCATGGGGAACTCGGCCCGGGCCCTGGCTTCCACGTCGACTCAGCAGTGCCATGTCGACTCAGCAGTGCGGAACCGCTCGGCGGAGTGCTCGGCGGCTCGCGCCGGGCCCGCCTCGTTCGCGTACCCGGAACCTCCGGCAACGGCGTCGACCTGGATCAGCCTCCGCCGGATCAGCCGCCCCTACGAAACGTGGAGCTGACCCGGCCACCTGACCCGCGCGGTCGCTGCCGGTCAGGCCAGGCTGAACTTCTCGGCGTGCACCTGCCGGACGGGAACCTTCAGTCGCCGGAGGCTGTCGAGCACGGCCGAGGTCATGGCGGGCGGGCCGCAGACGTACACGTCGCGTTCGGTGATGTCGGGGACCAGAGCGCGGAGGTTGTCCGGCTCGAACGGCAACGCCCCCTCCCGGCTCTGACCGGTGAGCAGGTGCAGGCGTCCGCCGCGGGCGTCGACCAGTTCTCGCACCTCGTCGCCCAGGACGGCGTTGGTCTCGGTACGCACCCGGTAGAGCACGACGATGTCGCCGGCCGGCTCCTCCTCCAGCAGTGCTCGGATCGGAGTGATCCCCATCCCGCCGGCGATCAGCAGCACACCGGGACGCGTACGGTGCAACGAGGTGAGCGCTCCGTACGGACCCTCCAGGAACGCGCGGGTACCCACCGGCAGGTGCCGCAGACCGCCGCTGGTGGCGCCGACCGCCTTCGCACTCAGCCGCAGCGTGTGACCGTCGGGCGCCGCAGACAGTGAGAACGGGTTCGCCAGCCACCAGTGGTTGTGTCCGGGGAAGCGCCAGACGAAGAACTGGCCGGCCCGAGCGGGCAACTGCTCAAGGTGGCGGCCGGTGACGTGTACCGATACCACGTCGTCCGACTCGGGCACGACGGCCGCGACGTGGAACCGGTGGTAGGCGTTGCGCCGGACCGGCACGATGATCCGCCCGATCAGCAGGGCGCCGAAGGCGAACAGCCACAGCGCCCACCAGTAGACCGTGGCGAACGCGGAGGACGTGAAGGTGGTGGTCTCCATCAGTTGGTGGACGAACGCCATCCCCAGGGCTGTGTACAGCAGCAGGTGCAGGCCGTGCCAGGTCTCATAGCGCAGCCGGCGCCGCAGGGGTCGGGTGGACACCACGGCGATCACGATGATGACGGCGGCGGCGAGCATGCCCAGCAGCGAGGCCGGCACTCCGCTCAGCGCGAAGAACGTCTTCAGCATCGGTGCGTCGTCGAGCCTGGCGTAGCCGAGCACGACCAGTGTGGCGTGGGTGAGGATGGTCCACAGCAGGGTGAAGCCGATCCAACGGTGCCACAGCGTCAGCCGGTCCATGCCGATACGTCGGTCCAGCCACGGTATGCGGGCCACCAGCAGCAACTGAAAGACCATCAGCAGGGCCGCCTGCAGACCGAAGAACTTGGCGACGCTCAGGGTCCCGTTCTTGCCGGCGGCGCCGGTGGAGAACAGGACCTCGACAATCACCACGTTGACGACGGCGAACGTCCACAGCGCCCACTGCGCTGCAACGACCGGCGCCAAGGTGCTGTGTCGCACCCGCGTACTCGTCACCATCTTCGTACTCCTCATCGTCGCGTAACGACACTGGGCGGACGACGCCCGTAACGCCACGAAGAACAGGGGCTCCAGCCTGGTGCGGAACCCCACTCGGTTGTGGAACGGCAGTCGACACGGATCGGTTCACTGGAGCAGTGATGGTCATGAACGGGGGTCTTCGGGCCGACGGGCGCCTTCAGTCAGCACACACGTCGTTCGATCGCCGCGGCCATCGCCGCCTGGCCGGCGGCGTTGGGATGCGCGGGCGCTGCCGGCGCCTGCGGCGTCAGCGGCTCGACCCACCTCGTGCCGGCGGCCTGGCACATGTCGTGGCCGATGCTCGATGTGTAGGTGTCGACGTAGGTGGCGTGCCCCTGCCTGGCCGCCCGGGCGAGCATGGCGTTGAGCCGCTTCTCGGTGTCCCGGAGATATGCGAAGTCCCCGGCGGCGAAGGGGACGGTGGGGAAACAGCCGACTCCGTCATCGGGAAGCAGGTCGGGGTAGCCCACGACGACCACGCGTGCCTGCGGGGCGCGCTGCTTGATGCCCGCGAGGACCGCGGAGACCTTCGGAGCGGTCTGTTCGATGTTCAGGGCGAGCTGATCGGTACCGCTCGTCCCGTAGAACGTCCGGCAGGGGCTGCCCGTCACGTCGGTGGTGCTCAACTGCGCGCAGGTGCCGAGGATCCGGCTGAAGCCGATGTCGTTGCCCCCGATGGTGAGCGTGACCAGGTCGGTGCCAGGACCGACCGCGTCGAGCTGCGGCGCGACGGTGCCCTGGCTCTGTGTCATGTGTGCCGTCGTGGCACCGCTGCAGGTCACGTTGGAGAACGAGGTGGCCTGCCTGGCACGGGCGACGAGTGCGGGATATGCCTGGTCGGACCGGGCACAGGCCGCATCGGTCTGGTCGGCGATTCCAGGGCCTGAGGCGTAGGAGTCTCCGAGTGCCACATAGTTCCCCACCGACCGGTGCTCGGCGGATTGAGCACCGGAGCCGGGCGATGCGGCGAAAGCGGTGCCCGGGGCGGTCAGACTCGTGGTCAGAGCCAGCGCGCCCCCCAGCCACGTGCGCCATCCCGCAGTACGCGGACCGGTGCTTCTTGTTGTCGCCATGTGTCCCCAAATGATGTCGAGTAAGGCGTGCAGGATCGTGCGCGCGGTCCCCGGATGCCGATCAACTGCGCAACGGGACCGCTCGCACAGGGCTACGTCCGGGGCCGGGACGGGGTTCACCGGCGGATTCCCTGGTCCAAGCGGTCGCCGCCATCACGCCCGATGCGAGACCGGCTGTGTACGGCGCCGGGTCAGGTCGGGCCGCAGCCACGTATGAACCGGTGCGTCGTTGTCCGCGTATGGACCACTACAAGCACTTGAAAGGGGCCAACGATGATGAACCAGTCCGGAGAGACGGACCAGTCCGATGACTATTCCCTGCATGCCGCAGGCGCTGCGCAAACTGCACGCCTTGAGCGGTCCGCACGGACCGCACGGACCGCACGGATCGAGCGAGGGCCGTTCGTGCGTCGAGACGACAGCATTCCGGAAGGAGCGCGGAGAGGGGACCCGAGTGCTTGGGACGAGATCGCTTCCCAGAGCCGTGGCGCCGCCACCGTAGAAGTCGGCGGGGCCGATTTCGAGATCCTGTCGCCGTCCGCACCGTCCGCACCGTTCGCATCATCCATCAGCGCTCCGACATGGGCCCCTGCGCCAGCGCCCGTCCGCGAGTCCCAGACATCGCCTCCTCAGACCTCCAGCAGCCAGGTGGTGTGGGCTGCCCCGACGCGGTCGACCGCACCGGTCCGCGGGTTTCCTGACCGGGCAGCCGGTCGTGTCATACCGACAGCGCCGCGACGCGAAGGGCCCGCCGTGCAGAGCGGCGAGCAGCTCGAACAACGGCGCGGCAAGCGTGATGCCTTCCCGGGCTCGGTGCCGCGGGACGCCGCCTCACGCGCCGCCGGCCGCGACCCGCAGAACCCGTCCCCGGCTGCTGCCTCCGTCTCGGCGGCCGCAGCTCTGAGGAGTGATGTGGCGGGCTCCTCTCGCGCTCCTCTGCCCCCACAGGCCCCCACCGCGGCGGCCAGTCGCTCTCGGACGCAAAGCCCAGCCGGCAGGCACCGCTGAACAAGAAGGCCGAGCGCTGTCGCGGGCTTGTGGAACGGTCTCCGGAGGACGTACGTTGCCGATCGATCTCGTGACGGCCACCGAGTCGGCCGGGGGTCGGTTGCGGGGGGAGGGCACATACGTGCTCGCCACCTCCTGTCGGCCACGAACCACCCGGTGTACGCGTCAGCGGCTGGCAGGTCATGTCATGCCTCCTGGCCGCACCGCGACCTTGTTTCTGCCGTCGGTATGCGCGCCCGGTCATCGCCGCCCGTCCGCGCGTCCGCCGACGGAGGTCGCGTTTCCGCTTGGGGACATCGCAGCCACAGGTTCGTCCATGGGCGGGCCTCGTCCGGGGGATAGTGACTCATGCACTTTCGAATGCTTGGCCGACTTGAAGTACTGAACGACGAGGGCTCCCCGGTCAGCCTCCCCGGATCACTCTCCCGCTCTGTCGTCGGCCGCCTGCTCCTCGCCGGCGGCCAGCCCGTGCAGCGAGACACCATCATCGACGAACTGTGGTGGGAACGGGAGGTGAAGGACCCGGTCAACGCCCTGCAGGTGCAAGTGGCCAAGTTGCGTGCCGTCTTCACCGCGAACGGAGCCGACGGTCGCATCGAGACGCGCCAGGGCGGTTACCAACTGGTTCTGCTGCCGCAGGACCAGTTCGACGTCTCTGCTTTCGAGGACCTCGTGCAGCAGGGCCGCGAACACCTGCGCAACGGAGCGTACGAGCAGGCGGAGCAGAACCTCAGGGCCGGTGTGTCGCTCTGGCGTGGCCGCGCCCTCGACGATCTGGTCGGCAGGCCGTTCGACATCGAACGTACCCGTCTGGAGGAGCACCGTCTCAGTGCGATCGAGGACGCGGCGGCTGCGTGCCTCGAACTGGGCCGGGCCGAAGAGCTCGTACCGGAGTTGTCGGCGCTTCTGTCCGAGACGCCTCTGCGCGAGAAGGTCCGCGCTCAACTGATGCTGGCGCTGTACCGCTGTGGGCGGCACGCCGAGGCCCTGGAGGTCTTCGACAAGGGCCGTAAGCTCCTCGGTTCCGAACTGGGAGTGGATCCGTCGCCGGACCTCCGCTCCCTGCATTCCGCGATCCTGCGCCATGACCAGTCCCTGAAACGCGAGAACGGCGACCCCTTCCAGCTCTCCCCGAAGCAGGCCGAACACCATCGCCCGTCACGGAGCGAGGGAAATCTGGTCCGGCCGCTGGGGCCTTTCGTCGGCCGCCGGGATGTCCTGGCCACTCTGTGCGAGCAGGTCGCCGGTGAGCGGCTTGTCAGCGTCGTGGGGCCCGGCGGTGTCGGCAAGACCCGTCTGACGCTGGAGGCGTGCTCCGGACTGGCGCCCAGTCACGACGGCGTCTGGTGGGTGGACCTGACAGCGGTGGGCGAGTCAGGAGTACTGGCGGCCGTCGCGTCCGCTCTGGGTCTGTCCGATTCGTCGGCCAAGCCCGACCAGCAGCCGCACGACTACATGTACCGCGCTGCCTCCTTCCTCGGCGGTCGGCGGACCATCCTCGCTCTCGACAACTGCGAGCACGTCCTGGACGCCGCGGCTCCTCTCGTGGCGGACCTGCTCAGCCGCTGCCCGCAACTCACCGTGGTGGCCACCAGCAGAGAGCCCCTCACCGTTCCCGGCGAAGTGCTGTTCCCCCTGTCTCCGATGTCCACCGAGGAATCCGCTGATCTCTTCAGCATTCGCGCGATGATGATCAATCCGTCGTTCAGTACGGACGAGGCGTCGATGGAGGAGATCCGCGCGCTCTGCCGTCGACTGGACGGCCTGCCGCTGGCCGTGGAACTCGCGGCCGCGTACGCCCGGTTGCTTCCGCTGCGCGAGATCACGCTCAGACTGGACGACCGGTTCGCGCTGCTCACCAGGGGTGAACGGACGGCGCCCGCCAGGCACCAGACCCTGCGGGCCGTCCTGGACTGGAGCTACACCCTTCTCGATGTCTCCGAGCAGCTGGTGCTCACCGAACTCGCGCTGCACGTCGGCGGCTGCTCCCTCGACCAGGCCGAACGGGCCGGCCTGATCCAGCCGGGCGGCGACGGAACAGACCTCATGCACCTTCTGACCCAGCTGGTGGACAAGTCCCTGTTGTCCCCGGTCACGGCCGTGAGCGGGGTCCGGCTCCAGATGCTGGAGACCGTACGCGAATACGCGCTGGCGCGGCTGTACGAGGAGGGGCGCGGACCTGAGGCGGAGGACCGTTTCACCGCGTGGGCCCTGCGCCTCACCAGTGACGGCGCGGCAGGGCTCTCGTCCAAGGATCTGACCACCTGGGTGACCACGCTCACGGAGGAGTCCGCCAACATCCGGGTCGCGTCGGACCTGTTGATACGGCAGGGCAGGACGGTCGAGTCCCTCGTCCTGGAGGCGCACCTCGGCTATTACTGGTTCGTCAGTGGCCGAGAGGAAGAGGGGATCGAGCGGCTCAAGAGGAGCCTGAAAGCCTATGAGGACACCCGTTCCGGCCGGTCGGGACAACCCACACCGGACGAGGAGTGGGCATTCTTCTTCACGTTCGCCTGGCTCGCCTGGCTGAGTCACATCGCCGGAAAGCACGCGGACGCCAGCTCGTACGGCTTGCGGTACCAGGCCGCGTGGCGCCATGCGAAGCATCCGGACCTCGCCGTCCTGGGACCCTGCTACGACACGCTCTACGCCATGCTCAACTCCGAGAGCGGAATTGCTGAGTTGTTCGCCAAGGCCGAAGCGGGCATCTCGGGAACGCGGTTCCACTGGAACCGGGCGGTCCTGCAGACGAACTGGTCGACGTACTGCCTCCAGCAAGGAGACGTCGAGGGTGCGCGGAGCCACGGGCAGGCGGCCCTCGAAGCCTCACATGCCGCTAACGACGCCTTCGCGGCTGCTTTCTCCGTCAAACTCTGCGGCGACGCGGACGAAAGTGCCGGCAGGAGGGACCAGGCCCGCACGCAGTGGTGCGAGGCCGCTCGGACCCTTCGGTCCATCGGGTCCCGCACCCGCCTGGCCTACGCCCTGCTGCGGCTGACGTGCCTGGACATCGCGGAGGGTTCCGTCAGCGCCGCCGAAGACCGGCTCTCGGAAGTGGAACAGCTGGCAGCGGCGCTGAGTGCGGACGATCTCAAGTCGGCTGCGGACAACCTGCGGGGTGTTCTTGCGGCCTGCCACAACCGTTTCGCGGAGGCCGGGGAGATCTTCCGGGCCGTGTGGGACTCTCCCTCGGCTCCCCCCAACCGCAAGGCGGTGGCCGGTCTCGGACTGGCACTGCACACGGCTGGTCCCGCGGACGGGAACTCCGGGACCGAGGATTCCGCGGCGGAGAACAGCGGGGCCGAGAACAGCGGGACCGTGGTTTCGAAGCGGTGGCTTCAGCTGGCGGCCGATACGCACCGCCTCCTGTTGGAGCCGCTCGCCCGCGATGCCGTGGGACTGCTCGTGGCTCATCTGGAAGCCGGCCACGAGAACGGGACCACGGGCGGTCACCAGCTCCACGAACGGATGTCCGGCACCCCCTCTGTGCTGGCCGCCTTCTACTGACCGGACTCGTCTTCCGCCTGGTTGCGATGCTGTGTTGATCCAGCCGGAGGAAGGCCTGTTGGTTTCTGTCGTGGGGCTGTCGTGGCGGGCGGGAGGGGAGCAAGGCTTTGTTAAGCGAGCGGTAAGTACGGACGCCGAGGGTGGGACG
>NZ_JBIUVD010000042.1:0-1176 GCF_044742785.1 Streptomyces sp. NPDC087844
CCCCCCAGGTCATGCCTTCGACAGGGGGACACAGTCATGCCGGACCCGGAGGCCAGCGGCCCCGTTGCGGAACCGCAGAAAACATAACGGGGGGCTCCCCGCGTGGAAACTGCGATCCGTCACGACATCGCGCCCTCTCAGGTCGCCGAACTTCTCGGCATCGCGAGCGCTGACCAGACCGTGATCCGCGCCAGGCACATGTATGACGGTGACCGCCTGGTCCAACTCGCTGACTCGTACGTCCCCATGGACGTAGCAGAGGCCGCAAGCATCGAGAAACCTGACCCGGGTCTTGGCGGCATCATCAGCCGAATGCGCGACGCAGGATACGAGCAGACCGAAGCGATTGAGGAGATCACGCTGTACGCGGCGACCTCGGTCGAAGCAGAGGCGTTTGGGATCGAGGCCGGCAGCAACCTTATCCAGATCACGCACACCGGTTACACGAAGACCGGGCGCGCTGTTGAGGTCACCGTGCACCGTCCCAGCCCTGGTTGGGTTCTACGCTACAGCCCGCCCCTCAGTTAATCCCCGCGCACAGCGGCGGCCCGCATGGAACAGTGCGGGCCGCCGCTGTGTGTATTCACTCCTCCTCGGGCGTATCCGATTCCGGGCGCGGATGGTATTTGTCCCAGACCTTGGCGGCTGCAAGTCCTGCCTGCTGAGCAACTGGCAACGCGCCGCTACCCATTAGAGCCATCACCTCTGCCGTGGTCGGCAAGAGGATCAGGGCTTGCAGGCAAATTGCGAACACGGTGATTTGCACCCATGTGATCCACAGTCGACGTGCTATCGCAGGAGGGAATCCCTGCAATGACTGTTCGAAACTAGACAGCGCTTCTTCAATCTCATGGACGGTTTCGTCCGATAGATCGCCCAGCGCGACTTCGTCGCCAGCATCATGGCTGGCGAGCCCTTGCAGGGTTGTGTCAACGAAGTTCAGTATTGGCTGCTCAAAGTGCTGATCCAGGAGTGGCGACACTGCTTGCATCTCTCGGAGCCAGGACTGGCCAACCGCTGCTTGGAAGTTACGAAGAGTGCGCTGACTGACGGATATCTGAGCTGCTACTTCAGCGAGAGTGGCGATGGATCCTGACTCGACGAGTTGTTCGCGGGTCTGTGCTGCCATTTCCACGAAGGAATTGAGGCTGGCCGCGAGGGGTGCAATGTTGAGGT
>NZ_JBIUVD010000042.1:1271-28308 GCF_044742785.1 Streptomyces sp. NPDC087844
TAGGTCGCGTCGGGTCTGTGCTGCCATCTCTGCGAAGGAATTGAGGCTGGCCGCGAGGGGTGCAATGTTGAGGTCGCGTCGGGTCTGTGCTGCCATCTCTGCGAAGGAATTGAGGCTGGCCGCGAGGGGTGCAATGTTGAGGTCGCGTCGGGTCTGTGCTGCCATTTCCGCGAAGGAATTGAGGCTGGCCGCGAGGGATCCCAACCCCAGTTCACGCTGTGCTCGCGTCGCCGCTACGAGAGACGAGTCAATACGCGATGACGCACCGAGCTGCGGCGGATGGATCCGGTCTGACTCACCGGACTCGACCTGATCTTGCTGCCCGGTTTCGGTTGCATCGTCGTCCATGTAATGAGACTACGACTCACGCACCTCTGTCGGTTCCGATGGCGGTAAGTCTTTGGCAGACCACTCCTGCGGTTCGTGCATTTGAGATCCGTCTAAGCGCCGTCGACTGTCTCTATCGTCGCCGTGGACGCAGAGTTGCGTCCACCTGTGCGGACGCCCTAGGGGCCGGGCCGTCTCCGGGCCGTCTGAGGGGGACCAACGACCACCAGTGACGACCAACGACGACTACGACGGCCCGGCACCGGTAGCCGGCCGTCGTAGCGTCTGCCCAGCTAGACCCACGTATCCAGCCACATCCGCGACCGCCATGAGTCGACCGGGATCGCCTGGCCCGTGTAGATCGGCCAGAAGTAGATGAAGTTCCAGGCGATCAGGAGGACCAGGACGCCGGTGGCTGCCGCGCCGACCACTCGGCGGCGTTCCGTGGCGCCGGGTGGGCCCAGCATCGCGCCGATCATCATCGCCACCGCCAGGCACAGGAAGGGGAGGAAGACGACCGCGTAGAAGAAGAAGATCGTGCGTTCCTGGTAGAGGAACCACGGGAGGTAGCCCGCCGCGATGCCGCAGGCGATCGCGCCCGCCCGCCAGTCGCGGCGGAAGAGCCAGCGCCACAGCACGTAGAGGAGCGCGAAGCCCGCGGCCCACCACAGGAGCGGGGTGCCGAGGGCCAGGACCTCGCGGGCGCACTTCTCGCCCGCGTCCGTCGGGCAGCCGTCCTTGCCCGGCAGCGGCGACTCGTAGAAGTACGAGACCGGGCGGCCCGTGACGATCCAGCTCCACGGGTTCGACTGGTACGTGTGCGGGGAGTGCAGGCCGACATGGAAGTCGTACACCTGGGTCTCGTAGTGCCACAGGCTGCGCCACCAGTCGGGGAACAGCCAGCCCCAGTCGCTGGTGCGGCCGTCGGCCGTGGCCCAGTTGCGGTAGTAGCCGCCCTTGCCGTCGGTGGCGGACAGGAACCAGCCCGTCCATGAGAGGAGGTACGTGGCGACCGCCACCGGGACCGTCGAGAGGAACGCCCAGCCCACGTCGCGCCTCAGAACGGCCCGGTAGGGGCGGCGGGCGCCCGCCACCCGCCGCGAGCCGACGTCCCACAGGACCGTCATCAGGCCGAACGCGACGAGGATGTAGAGGCCGTTCCACTTGGTGCCGATGGCCAGGCCCAGCATCAGGCCCGCGAGGAGGCGCCAGGGGCGGCGGCCCAGGCGGGTGGTCGTGGCGGTGTGGGAGTCCGGGCGTACGACCCCGTCGGCGTCCTCGGGAAGTGCGGCGGCCAGGCGTTCGCGGGCCTTGTCGCGGTCGACCACCAGGCAGCCGAAGGCCGCGAGGACGAAGAACATCAGCACCTGGTCGAGCAGCGCGGTGCGGCTCATCACGAAGTGCAGGCCGTCCACGGCCATGAGGGCGCCGGCCAGGCAGCCGAGGAACGTCGAGCGGAACAGGCGGCGGCCGATCCGGCACAGCACCAGCACGGACAGCGTGCCGAGCAGCGCCGTCATGAACCGCCAGCCGAACGGCGTGAACCCGAACATCCACTCGCCGAGCCCGATGACGTACTTGCCGACCGGCGGGTGCACGACATAGGCGGCGTCCGTCGGGATCCTGACGTTGCCGCCGTTCTGCAGGATCAGCTCGTTGGCGTCCTTGGCCCAGTTGACCTCGAACCCGCGGTGGATGAGTGCCCAGGCGTCCTTGGCGTAGTACGTCTCGTCGAATATCACCGCCTTCGGGCTGCCCAGGTTCCAGAACCGCATCAGGCCCGCCAGCAGCGTGATGAGCAGCGGGCCGCCCCACGCCGACCAGCGGACGATGCGTTCGGCGGCCTCCTGGCGGAGCCCGATCGCCGCCCACAGACGTGGGCCGGGCTCGGTGTACGCGGGCACGAGGCGGTCGCGGACGTCGTCTCTGGATCCGGCCGCGTAGCCGAACCTGCGCAGCCGCTGCTGCCACGACGGCCGCTGCTCTTCGACGCCCTGTCCCTGCCGGGTGTCCGTGGAGGACGCGGTACTTGTCACCGCGCCATCGTAGGGAACAGGTCTGTGTGAGTCCCGCGGGCCGCCCCTGCGAGGATGGAACCGTGACAGGAACCGGTGGAACCGCGGCAGGAACCCTCGTACTCGCAGGAACGCCCATCGGGGACATCGCGGACGCACCGCCCCGGCTCGCGGCGGAGCTGGCGGGGGCCGATGTCATCGCCGCCGAGGACACCCGGCGGCTGCGGCGGCTGACCCAGGGCCTCGGCGTACAGCCGACCGGACGGGTCGTGTCGTACTTCGAGGGCAACGAGTCCGCGCGTACGCCCGAACTGGTCGAGGCGCTGGTCGGCGGCGCGCGCGTGCTGCTCGTGACCGACGCCGGGATGCCGTCCGTGTCCGACCCCGGCTACCGGCTCGTCGCCGCCGCCGTCGAGAAGGACATCAAGGTCACGGCCGTCCCCGGGCCGTCCGCCGTGCTCACCGCGCTCGCGCTGTCCGGGCTGCCCGTCGACCGGTTCTGCTTCGAGGGATTCCTGCCGCGCAAGGCGGGGGAGCGGTTGTCGCGGCTGCGCGAGGTCGAGAGTGAGCGGCGCACGCTCGTCTTCTTCGAGGCCCCGCACCGGCTCGACGACACGCTCGCCGCGATGGCCGAGGTGTTCGGGACCGAGCGGCGGGCCGCCGTCTGCCGCGAGCTGACCAAGACGTACGAGGAGGTCAAGCGGGGCCCGCTCGCGGAACTCGCCGTCTGGGCCGCCGAAGGGGTGCGCGGCGAGATCACCGTCGTCGTCGAGGGCGCCCCCGAGAAGACCGAGGTGCTCGGCGCCGACGAACTGGTGCGCAGGGTGCGGGTGCGCGAGGAGGCGGGGGAGCGGCGCAAGGAGGCGATCGCCGCCGTCGCCGCGGACGCGGGAGTGCCCAAGCGGGAGGTCTTCGACGCGGTCGTCGCGGCGAAGAACGCCGAACGCGTGACTCCCTGAGCAACTTTTGAGCGATCTCCTGACCGACCTCATGACCGACCTCCTGACCGACCTTGACCCTCTCACCGACCTCCGGAGTGACCTCCTGAGCGACCCCCGGAGTGGGCGCGCGAAGAAGCGGGTGACCTGCTGGAATAGGGCGTGGTCGGCCCCGTCGAGGGAGCGCGCGTGCCCTCAGGGGAGCGCACGATTTCACAGGGGAGCGCACCGGCCCAAGCGCTCGTAAAGAACCGCCGTCGAAGGCAAAGCTCCGACCGGGAATCAAGGGCCGTCCGACAAGGAACGGCCAAGACGGCTCCAACACTCGACAGGTTCGGTGCATTCACGTCGGCGGAGGCGTCCACTGGAGGAAGGACAGACCCGTCCTCGTCCAGCGGACAAGAGGAGCTGGCATGAGTGAGATCGCAGGGCAGCCCGGTCGGATCACCGGCGGACCCGCACACCGCATCACGGCCACCAACACCGACACCGTCCACGAGTCCTATTCCTTCGCCTGCATGCGCTGCGGACACGGCTGGGAGCAGTCGTACGAGATCGAGCACCACTTCGACGCCGACGGAGCCGAGTTCGTGACGTACGTGGCCGACGGCCTGGTCGTGCCGTCGCCGCTGAGCCGGCCGAGCTGCGTGAACTGCGACGGCCACATCGTGCGCATCATGCGGGCCGGCCAGGTGTCCTCGGCACAGAACTCGATGCGCCGCGCGCTGTCCGTACCGCCAATGAAGCGCGCCCCGCTTGCCGCGACAGCTCCCGCGACAGCCTCCGCCACGGGCCCCGCGACGGCCCCCGCGCTATCGGCGGACACAGCACAGTCGCCGGAGGTGGCACAGCTGCCGGAGACGGCCAAACTGCCGGAGACGGCCGCGCTGCCCAAGGCCGAGCACCACTGGCACCTCTCCGATCTGCTGCATCCGTTCCACCACCGCAAGGCGGGGTGACTCCGGGGTAGCCCGGCAGGACGGCAGGACGGCAGGACGGCAGCACGGCAGGACCGCGTTCCGTTGCCGCCGGGCCCCCTTCGTAGGATCGGGGTATGCCTTCCCACGCCGAAGCCCCGCCCCTGCCGGACCCCCTGCGGGTGCCGGTGGCCGACTCGCACACCCATCTCGACATGCAGTCCGGCACGGTCGAGGAGGGTCTCGCCAAGGCCGCGTCGGTCGGCGTGACGACGGTCGTGCAGGTGGGCTGCGACCTGAAGGGCTCGCGCTGGGCGGCCGAGACGGCCGCCGCGTACGACGCCGTCCACGCGACCGTCGCCCTCCACCCGAACGAGGCGCCCCGCATCGTGCACGGCGATCCCGACAACTGGTCGCGGCAGGGCGCCCGGGTGGCCGGTGGCGCGGGCGCGCTGGACGAGGCGCTCGCCGAGATCGACCGGCTCGCCGCCCTTCCGCAGGTCAAGGGCGTCGGCGAGACCGGACTCGACCACTTCCGCACCGGCCCCGAGGGCATCGCCGCCCAGGAGCGGTCTTTCCGCGCCCACATCGAGATCGCCAAGCGGCACGGCAAGACACTCGTCATCCACGACCGGGACGCCCACGCCGACGTGCTGCGGATCCTGAAGGAGGAGGGCGCGCCCGAGCGGACCGTCTTCCACTGCTACTCCGGGGACGCGGAGATGGCGGCGGTCTGTGCCCGCGCCGGCTACTACATGTCGTTCGCCGGGAACATGACCTTCAAGAACGCGCAGCCGCTGCGCGACGCCCTCGCCGTGGCGCCGCTCGAACTCGTCCTCGTCGAGACCGACGCGCCCTTCCTGACCCCCGTCCCGTACCGCGGACGGCCCAACGCCCCCTATCTCATTCCGGTCACGGTCCGTGCCATGGCCACCGTGCGGGGGCTAGACGAGGACGTGCTGGCGACGGCGCTCTCGACGAACACCGCCCGCGCGTTCGATTACTGAGCCGTAACGGGCAGCGCGCTCCCAGGGTCCGGCCGAAGGCGCTTCACCACACGGTGTAGTCGCGCTGCTTTGGAGAGTGACGGACGCTCCGCTAGGTTCTGTCCGCCCACCCGCCTCCCCTCAACCCGAAGGAGCCCCGCGGGCGTACCTCTCTCCACCGGTCTTCTGGAGCGTGTCGTCGTGAGCAGTCCGCAGTACGGGACGTATGGCCCGAACCCAAGCCCGAGCCCGATTCCGTTTCCGTTTCCGTTTCCGGCATACGGGCCCGCCTATCACGGCGGCCACAGCGGCCACAGCGGTCACAGTGGTTACGGCGGTTACGGCAATTACGGCGGTCGTGACGATCCCGAGGCGTACGGCCACGGCCACGGCTACGGCCACGGACATCCGGACACGTATCGGCCCGCGTACGAGTATGAGCCCGTGCCCACCCACGAGTACGGGACCAGGCACGGGCCTGTGTACGCGTACGAGCTTGAGCACGGCCCCGCGTACGGCCATGGGTACGGGCACGGTTACGTGCACCCCGGCGAAGCCTGGTTCCCGGACGCGCCGACGCTTCCGCGGCAGGCGGTGCCCCTCGCCCCGACCACCGAACTGACCGCGGATCCGACCACGCATCCGACCGCGGATCCGATGACGGATCCGACAGCCGATCCGACCCGGTCCGGTGGACGCGCCGAAGCCCGGCGGGCCGCCCGGCGCCGCAGGAGCGCGGAACGGCCCGACGTACGGAAGCTGCTCCCGCAGGCGCTGGTCGTCGCCTTCCTCGCGGGCGGCACCTCCGCCTTCGTCGCCGAAGACAAGGCGATCGAACTGACCGTCGACGGCAAGCCCCGCACCCTGCACACCTTCGCGGACGACGTGGGCGAACTGCTCGCCGACGAGGGGGTCAGGGTGGGCGCCCACGACGTGGTTGCCCCCGCCCCCGGAACCGCCCTGACCAGCGGTGAGGAGATCGCCGTGCGGTACGGGAGGCCCCTGCGGCTCACCCTTGACGGGCGGGCGAGTCGCGTGTGGACCACCGCGCACACCGTGGACGAGGCACTGCGGGAGCTCGGGGTGCGCGCGGAGGGCGCGTACGTGTCGGTGCCGCGCGCTCGGCGGATCGGGCGGGCGGGGCTCGTGCTCGACGTCCGTACCGAGCGGACCGTGACGGTCATGGCGGACGGACAGTCGCGGACGGTCCGTACGAACGCGGCGACGGTCCGCGAGACCGTGGACGAGGCCGGGATCACGCTGCACGGCCAGGACACCACCTCCGTGCCGGGCGACAGCTTTCCGCGCGACGGACAGACGGTGACGGTTATGCGGATCACCGGCACGAAGGAGGTCCGTGAGGAACCGCTGCCCTTCGAGGTGCGGCGGACCCAGGACCCCGGGCTGTTCCGGGGCACCGAGGTCGTGGAGCAGGCGGGGCGGCCCGGGCTGCGGCGCGTCACGTACGCGCTGCGGACCGTCAACGGCGTCGAGCAGAAGCCGCGGCTGCTGCGGTCCGAGGTGGTGCGGGAGCCGCGTGCGCAGGTGGTGAAGGTGGGGACGAAGCCGCTTCCCATGTCCGTGCAGGGAGCCGACCGGCTGAACTGGCAGGGGCTCGCCCACTGCGAGTCCGGGGGGCGTCCGGGGGCGGTCGATCCGTCCGGCACGTACGGCGGGCTCTACCAGTTCGATACGCGGACCTGGCAGGCGCTGGGCGGGTCGGGGCGGCCGCAGGACGCTTCCGCGGCCGAGCAGACGTTTCGGGCGAAGAAGTTGTATGTGCGGCGGGGGGCCAGTCCCTGGCCGCACTGTGGGGGGCGGTTGTAGGGGGCCGTGGGGGAGAGGGGCGTCTGCGGCCCGGTGGGGGCTGGTCGCGCAGTTCCCCCCGCCCCTGCATCTCAGCCCGTCCGGCGTTTGAGGACGAGCGCGCCGGCGCGACAGGGGGTGTGGGGCGCAACCCCCATGGACGGGACCCGGCAGCGGTCACCCTTACCCTTGGGGCGTGACCAGCCCCGCCTCCGACGCCCTCCTGGGCCCCGCCGACATCCGCGAACTCGCGGCAGCCCTCGGCGTACGGCCCACCAAGCAGCGCGGTCAGAACTTCGTCATCGACGCCAACACCGTGCGGCGTATCGTCCGGACCGCCGACGTCCGTCCCGAGGACGTGGTCGTCGAGGTCGGACCGGGCCTCGGGTCCCTGACCCTGGGGCTTCTGGAGGCGGCCGACCGGGTCGTCGCCGTCGAGATCGACGACGCCCTCGCGGGCGCGCTGCCCGCGACGATCGCCGCCCGCATGCCGGCCCGCGCCGAGCGTTTCTCGCTCGTCCACGAGGACGCCATGCAGGTGGCCGAGCTGCCGGGCCCCGCCCCGACGGCCCTGGTCGCGAACCTCCCGTACAACGTCGCCGTGCCCGTGCTGCTGCACATGCTCGACACCTTCCCCACCATCGAGCGCACGCTCGTGATGGTGCAGGCGGAGGTCGCCGACCGGCTGGCCGCGCCGCCCGGCTCGAAGGTCTACGGCGTGCCCTCCGTGAAGGCGAACTGGCACGCCGAGGTCAAGCGTGCCGGATCGATCGGCCGCAATGTCTTCTGGCCCGCCCCGAACGTGGACAGCGGCCTCGTCTCGCTGGTCCGCCGCGCGGAGCCGGTGAGGACGACCGCCTCCAAGCGCGAGGTCTTCGCCGTCGTGGACGCCGCCTTCGCCCAGCGGCGCAAGACGCTGCGGGCCGCGCTGGCCGGCTGGGCCGGTTCGGCGCCCGCCGCCGAGGCCGCGCTGGTCGCCGCGGGGGTCTCGCCGCAGGCGCGCGGCGAGTCCCTGACGGTGGAGGAGTTCGCACGGATCGCGGAGAACAAGCAGTGAGCGAGACGGCAGGTGTGACGGCAGGCGAGACGGCAGGTGTGACGAGGAGCGCGACGGGGAGCGTGACGGTACGGGTTCCCGCCAAGGTCAATGTCCAGCTGGCCGTGGGTGGGGCCCGGGCCGACGGGTTCCATGATCTCGCCAATGTGTTTCTCGCCGTCGGGCTGTACGACGAGGTGACGGTGACCCCCGCCGACGCCCTCCGGGTCACCTGCGAGGGATTCGACGCGTCCCAGGTGCCCCTGGACCGTACGAACCTGGCGGCGCGGGCGGCGGAGAAACTGGCCGCGCGGTACGGGCGCCGGGCCGATGTGCACATCCACATCGCGAAGGACATTCCGGTTGCCGGGGGCATGGCGGGTGGCTCCGCCGACGGCGCGGGCGCGCTGGTCGCCTGCGACGCCCTCTGGGGTACGGGGGCCTCGCGGGACGAGCTTCTGGAGATCTGCGCCGAGTTGGGCAGTGATGTGCCGTTCAGCCTGGTCGGCGGGGCCGCGCTCGGGACCGGGCGGGGGGAGAAGCTGCGGGTCCTTCCGGTCGGGGGGAGCTTCCACTGGGTGTTCGCCGTGGCCGACGGGGGGCTGTCGACCCCGGCGGTGTACGGGGAGTTCGACCGGCTCCATGACGGGGTCGCGGTGCCTGAGCCGGTTGCCTCCGGGGTGCTGCTTGAGGCGTTGGCCTCGGGGGACGTCTCGGCGCTGGCCGGGGCCGTGTCCAATGACCTTCAGGGTGCCGCGTTGTCGTTGCGGCCGTCGTTGGCCTCGACGCTGGCCGTCGGCAGCGACGGTGGGGCGTTGGCCGCGATCGTGTCGGGGTCCGGGCCCACGACCGCGTTCCTTGTCGCTGACGCGGAGGCCGGGGGGAAGGTCGCTGACGCGTTGGTGGCGTCCGGGGTCTGTCGCGCTGCGCGCGTGGCTGTGGGGCCTGTGCCGGGGGCTGTTCTGTTGTGACCTGCACGGTTGTGTGTCGGGTGTGGGTGCGGGTGCGTGAGGGCTGGTCGCGCCGTTCCCCGCGCCCCTGAAGACAGAAGCCGAAAGACTGCGCCGTTCCCCGCGCCCCTAAAAGCCGCAAGACCGCGCCCCCGAACGTCCCCGCCCACCCTTTCAGGGAGGCCGGAAGGATCACCCTTCCGGGCGACTACCCTGGAAGGTCGATCGATCCCCCTTGTCAGGAGTGCGATGGCCGTCAATCTGGTCAATGTCGAGGCAGTCAGCAAGGTGTACGGAACCCGTGCGCTGCTCGACGGAGTCTCCCTCGGCGTGTCCGAAGGGGACCGGATCGGGGTGGTCGGCCGCAATGGTGATGGCAAGACCACGCTGATCCGGATGCTCGCGAAGCTGGAAGAGGCCGACACCGGGCGCGTCACGCACTCGGGCGGCCTGAACGTCGGCGTGCTCACCCAGCACGACTCCCTCGACCCCGCGGCCACCGTCCGGCACGAGGTCATCCGGGACATGGCCGACCACGAGTGGGCGGGCAACGCCAAGATCAGGGACGTCCTGACGGGCCTGTTCGGCGGGCTCGACCTGCCCGGTTTCCCGCAGGGCCTCGACACCGTGATCGGACCGCTCTCCGGCGGTGAGCGGCGGCGCATCGCGCTGGCCAAGCTACTCATCGACGAGCAGGACCTGATCATCCTCGACGAGCCCACCAACCACCTCGACGTGGAAGGCATCGCCTGGCTGGCGCGGCATCTGCGCGAGCGCCGGTCCGCGCTCGTCTGCGTCACCCACGACCGGTGGTTCCTGGACCAGGTCTGCACCCGCATGTGGGACGTGCAGAAGGGTGACGTCTACGACTACGAGGGCGGCTACACCGACTACGTCTTCGCGCGCGCCGAGCGGGAGCGCATCGCCGCCACCGAGGAGGTCAAGCGGCAGAACCTGGTCCGCAAGGAGCTGGCCTGGCTGCGGCGGGGCGCCCCGGCCCGTACGTCCAAGCCGCGCTTCCGCGTCGAGGCCGCCAACGAGCTGATCGCGGACGTGCCGCCGCCCCGCGACAGCAGCGAGCTGATGAAGTTCGCCTCGTCCCGGCTCGGCAAGACGGTCTTCGAACTGAAGGACGTCACCGTGCAGGCCGGGCCGAAGGTGCTCCTCAAGCACCTGACCTGGCAGCTCGGACCGGGCGACCGGATCGGTCTGGTCGGGGTGAACGGCGCAGGCAAGACCTCCCTCCTGCGCGCCATGGCGGATGCCGCCCGCTCCGACGGCGAGACGCAGCCCGCAGCGGGCCGGGTTGTCGCCGGCCGGACCGTCAAGCTCGCCTACCTCTCCCAGGAGGTCACCGAGCTCGACCCGACGCTGCGGGTGCTGCAGGCCGTCCAGGCGGTCCGCGACCGGGTCGACCTCGGCAAGGGCCGTGAGATGACCGCGGGCCAGCTCTGCGAGACCTTCGGGTTCAACAAGGAGAAGCAGTGGACGCCCGTCGGCGACCTCAGCGGCGGTGAGCGCCGCCGGCTGCAGATCCTGCGGCTGCTGATGGACGAGCCGAACGTCCTCTTCCTCGACGAGCCGACGAACGACCTCGACATCGAGACGCTCACCCAGCTGGAGGACCTCCTCGACGGCTGGCCTGGCTCCCTGATCGTGATCTCCCACGACCGGTTCTTCATCGAGCGCACGACCGACCGGGTGTTCGCGCTCCTCGGCGACGCGACCCTGCGGATGCTGCCGCGCGGCATCGACGAGTACCTGGAGCGGCGCCACAAGATGGAGGAGGCCGCCGCGGCCTCGGCTCCGGCCGCGGACAAGGGCGTCTCCCCCGCCGCGGTGTCGGCCAAGGAGGACCGCGCCGCGAAGAAGGAACTCCAGAGGATCGAGCGGCAGCTGGACAAGATCTCCGAGAAGGAGAGCAGGCTGCACACGCAAATCGCCGATAACTCCACGGACTTCGGAAAGGTGGCCAAACTGGACGGCGAGCTGCGCGAACTGGCCACCGAGCGCGAGGAGTTGGAAATGCGCTGGCTGGAGCTCGCCGACGATGCGTGACGAGCGCGGTGAACAAGCGTAACGAGGGCATCACGGGCCGGTTCTCCCTTGGAAACAGGGGAGAACCGGCCCGGTGTTCGAGCGCTCCAGGGTGATAGAAAGGGCCGTCTGAGAACACTCTCAGGCCCTATGACAACCACTGTGAGTGCATCGCCTGCTGCGGTGCGTACTGCAGGGCATGGCTAAAAATCAGTGAAGAGGGGGAACGCGCTGATGACTCAGCCGCCTGAAAAGCCGTCGCAGCAGGGCGGGTTCGGAGCGCCGCAGGACCAGCCGCCGCAAGGCGGTTTCGGACCTCCGCAGGACCCGCGGGGCGCCACGCCGCCACCGCCCGCCCAGCCGCCGGCGGCCCCGCCGCCCCCGCAAAGCGCTCCGCAGGGCACCACGCCGCCCCCGCAGGGCGCACCGGGCACCACGCCGCCGCCCGCGCCCGGTTACGGCTATCCGCAGCAGCCCGGCCCCTACGGTCAGCCCCAGCAGCCCGGCCCGTACGGCTACCCGCAGCAGCCGGGCCCGTACGCCCAGCCCGGTCCGTACGGGCAGCCGCAGCAGCCGGGGCCCTACGGCCAGCAGCAGCCCGGTTACGGCTACCCGACGCAGCCGCAGTTCCCGGGCGGGCCCGGCACCCCGCCCGGCGGTGGGTCGCGGAGCCCCTTCAAGGGGAAGCCCGCCATGGTCATCGGAGCCGCGCTGGCCGCGGTGCTCGTCATCGGAGGCACCGTACTGGTCGTCTCCAGCGGTGACGACGACGGCGGCAAGAAGAAGCCCGTCGCCGACAGGAGCCAGGACGCCAAGCCCTCCGGGTCCGACGCGCCCATCAACCCCGGTGACGGCGACGGCGACGGCAACGCCGGTACCGAGGACCTCAACGACGGCCGCCAGGCGGGCGAGTCGAAGGTGCTCTGGTACAAGGAGGCGCCCGACGCGCCCGGTTCCGGCGCCGACGCCCCCGGCATGTGGATCACGGACGAGGTCGCCGTGAAGGCCGCGTACAAGCAGGTCCTCGCCTACGACGTCGGCGACGGCAAGGTCAGCTGGCCCGCGATCACTTTCCCGCAGGCCATCTGTGCCGCGTCCGCCCAGAAGACGTCCGACGACAAGGTCTTCGTGGCGTACAAGGAAGGCACCAAGAGCGGCGCCGAGTGCAACCAGCTCGTGCAGATCGACCTCGCGACCGGCAAGAAGGGCTGGACGAAGGAGATCCCGAAGGGTGAGCTGTTCGACAGCTCCCTCTCCCTCAGCCTGAACATCTCCGGGGACACCCTGATGGTCGGCCGTTCCCAGTCCGGCCTCGGCTACGACACGGACAGCGGCGACAAGCTCTTCGACAAGAAGAGGTACGACAACGCCTGCTTCCCTTCGGCGTTCGCGGGCGGTGCCAAGCTGCTCTCCGTCTCCTCCTGCGGCGCTGGCGGCGACAACGAGCACGACGAGGTGCAGGAGCTCGACCCGGCGACCGGCAAGGCCAAGTGGACCAAGAAGATCCCCAAGGGCTGGCGCGTGGAGCGCGCGTACTCGGTCGATCCCGTCGTCCTCTACCTCACCAACGCGGACAAGAAGCAGTGGAACGTCACCACGCTGAAGAACGACGGCACGGCCCGTTCGCAGGTCGACGTCGACGAGTCGTTCGCGCCGCAGTGCGGCTGGGCGCTCCTCTCGCGTGACCTCCAGGGCTGCGAGGGTGTGGCGGCCGACGCCAACACCCTCTATCTGCCGACCGAGGCGAAGAGCGGCGCCAACGAGGTCGTCGCGGTCAGCCTGGAGACCGGCAAGGAGAAGTGGCGCGTCAAGTCCCCCGCGGACGACTCGATGCTGCCGCTCAGGATGGACGGCGCGAACCTCGTCGCGTACGTGGAGCCCTCGTACGACGCGGGCGGGCGGATCGTCTCGATCCCGACCGGCGGCGGTTCGCACACACCGAAGACGCTGCTGCAGAACCCGCAGGGCGCGGCGGACGTGGAGAACGGTTTCTTCTCGAAGGCCGTCGACTACGTGGACGGGCGTTTCTACCTCTCCACCACCCGGCTGACGGGCAACGACGAGTCGAAGGAGAAGTTGATGCTGGCCTACGGCAAGTGACCGGGCCCGTCTCCGCTTCCGCCCTTCGCGCCCGCCGCGTGCGCGTCCGCCCCACGCCCGTCTTCAGCGTCTTCCGCGTCCCTTCCGTCCCCTTCGCATCCGAGGTACTCACGCCATGAGCCAGCCGCCGCCCCCGCCGCCGAACCAGCCGCCCCAGGGAGGCGGTTTCGGCGCCCCGCAGGACCCGCCCCCGGGCGGGTTCGGTCCACCCACGCCGCCCGCCGGACCGCCGCAGCAGCCGCCACAGCAGCCGGGTTACGGCTACCCGCAGGCGCCCCCGCCTCAGACGCCGCCCCAGACGCCTCCCCCGGCCGGCCCGCCCTCCGCACCGCAGGGCCCGCCGCGGCAGCCGTACGGCTACCCGCAGGGGCCCCCGCAGCCGCCGACCGTGCCCGGCTACGGCTACCCGGGCCAGCAGCCGCCGCAGGGTTACGGCTACCCGGGGCAGCAGCCCCAGTACGGCTATCCGCAGCCCGGCACCATGCCCAGCACCATGCCGATGCAGCCGCAGGCCCCGCAGAGCGGGAAGAAGTTCAACGCCCAGGCGGCGATCATCGTCTCGGCCGTGGTGGCGATCGCGCTGATCGTCGGCGGCGGTGTCTGGTACGCGAGCTCGTCCGGCAAGGACGACAAGGACACCTCCGCGGGCTCCGGCGGCACCGACGGCGGCAAGGACGGCGACGGCGACAGCGGCGGCGACGGCACGGGCGGTGGCGGCGGCGGCGGCTCGGAGAAGGTGCCGTCCAGCACGAGTGCGAAGGTCCTCTTCCAGCTGCCCGCGCCCGAGGTCCCCAAGAAGGACGTCTGGAGCGTGGAGGGTTCCTGGCTGACGGACAAGGTGTACGCCAAGGCGGGCGTGCGCAAGGTCGTCGGCCACGACCCGGACACCGGCGAGGAGACCTGGTCCCTGCCGTTGACGGGCCTGACCTGCGCCGGTTCGCCCGAGGTCACCAAGGACGGTGTCGCCGTGGTGGTGGCGGAGGGCGCCCCGCGCAGCAAGGCCGACCCGTACCCGTCGTGCACCGAGGTCACGGCCTTCGACGTGAACACCGGCAAGGCGCTCTGGACGAAGTCGGTGGCTCCGGGCGGCGGTGAGAAGGCCGCGTTCAAGGAGGCCAGCATCAGCGGCACCACGGTCGCGGTGGGCTCCGGCCTCGACGGCGGCGCCGCCTTCGACATCGCCGACGGCAAGGTTCTGTGGCAGCCGAAGGTCGGCACGTGCGAGGACGTCGGCTACGCGGGCGGCGAGCAGCTGGTCGCGGTCCGCAAGTGCGGTGACTACGGCAACGAGAAGTACGAGGTCCAGCGGCTCGACCCGAAGACGGGCACCGTCAAGTGGAGCTTCAAGCTCCCCACGGGCATCGACAACGCCAAGGTCATCTCCACCAAGCCGGTCGTCTTCGGCGTGGACTCCGGTGACGGACCCGACTCCATCACCGCGTCCGGCGCCACGGACATCTTCTCGCTGGACGACAGCGGCAAGCTGCGTGCGAAGATCACGCTGGAGGACGGCAAGTACGAGCACGACTGCGGTGTGAACAAGGTCCACAACTGCAAGTCGATCGCGGTCGGCAACGACAAGCTGTACGTGCCGACCAAGCAGCACGAGGGCACCGAGAAGTACAGCCGGGTCAACGAGATCGTGTCCTTCTCGCTGGCCACGGGCAAGTCCACGAGCGACCGGGCCGACGCCGGCGACGGCTACGAGATCTGGCCGGTCCGGATGGACGGCACCGACATCATCGCGTACAAGAGCGGCCCGTACGACAAGGGTTCCCAGGTCGTCTCCATCGACGGCAAGTCCTTCAAGGAGACCAAGCTCCTGGAGACCCCGGCCACCGACCAGGTCCGCAGCGCGATCAGCGGGATGGTGCCCAAGTCGTCGGAGATGCTCTACACGGGAGGTCGGCTCTTCATGGCCGAGGACCTGGTCAGCGCGCCGTACTCCAAGGACGAGAAGGACTACGTGGCGATCGGGTTCGGCGCCGAGTAGCCCACGCGGCACCCACGCGGCACCCACGCGGTCCGCTGAACGCCCCTGTCGCCCGTTTCCCGGGTGGCAGGGGCGTTCCGCTGTGCTGTCGAAAGGGCAGCGCGACAGAAGGGCAGCGGGACGGGCGGGAAATGGTCCAAGGGCGATACGGGGTGGTCAAACAGTGATCCGGGTCAGGCTTGTTCGCTGCGGAGTGTGGCAAGTTGCCCCGCTGCGCTCGACGGAGACCCATGATCAATGGAAACTTCCGGGTGTATACCGGTGTGTTGGTGTTGATGTTGGTGTTGTGTGGATGCAGGGAGGTTGTCTTCCGCGAGCCGTTCCGCGAATGAGATGAATCTTGACATTACGGGGCACTTCTCTCCACTGGGGGGAGCGCAACGTCGAACAAGCGTGTAGCTTCCGGGGGATGGAGAGCCGGGGGGCTCCTATCCGTGGGGTACCAGTAGGGATCCTGGGGGGACTGGGGGGTTGGGCTCGATGGGAGTGCGGCTCATGGTGGTCGACGACCACCGACTGCTCGCCGAGGCGCTCGCCTCGGCCTTGAAACTGCGCGGGCACCGTGTGCTGGCCGCGGCCGCGCCCGCCGCGGGAGCGGCGGAGCTGGTGATCACCAGGGCGCCGGAGGTGTGCCTGATCGGCACGGCCACGCCTGCCGAACCGGGCATCTTCGACCCGGTGGTGAAGATCAAACGGGAGCGGCCGCAGGTCGCGGTGCTGGTTCTTGGGCCGGTGCCCAACCCGCGAGGCATCGCCGCCGCGTTCGCCGCCGGCGCCTCCGGTTACGTACGGCACGACGAGCGCATAGAGGGTGTCGAGCGCGCCATCATGAAGGCACGAGCGGGGGAGGCCGCGGTGGCGCCGCAGCTCCTCCAGGCCGCCTTCAGCGAGCTCCTCAACCCGGCCGCGCAGCCCGACGACGAGGGGCAGCGGCTGCTCCAGATGCTGACGCCCCGCGAGGTGGAGGTGCTGGTGCGGGTGGCCGACGGCGAGGACACGCGGCTCATCGCGGCCGGTATGGGCATAGCGCCCAGCACCGCCCGCACGCACGTACAGCGGGTACTGATGAAGCTGGGCGTGGGCTCCCGGCTTGAGGCGGCCGCACTGGCGGCCCGCACGGGCCTGCTGGACCGTGCGGGGCCGTTGTCGCAGCACTCGGCACCGGGAGCGGGGCAGGAGGCCTAGGTCCTGTCGTCAGATTCCCGTCGTCCGCCCGTAGGGCCGCCCGGCAGACGGGAATTCGACGACAGGGCCTGGAGCCCGCGGCTGCCCGCTCCCCGGCCGACTGCTACTCGGTCGTGTCGTCGGCCGGGGTCGGTGGTGCCACGGGGCGCAGCCACAGCCAGGCCAGGAAGAACAGGCCGAGGGCCAGCATGCCCAGGCCCGTCCAGAGGTTGATGTTGACGCCCTCCGCCTTGTCGATGTCGGCGTCGGACGCGGCGATCCCGGCGATCGTCACGATGATCCCGTAGACCACGAAGAGGCCGCCGATGATGCGGCGGATGTCGAAGAGCCGGGCCGCGGTGGCCGACTCGCCCTGCAGTTCGGTGACCTCGCGCTGGACGTCATGCTCGGTGCGCCCGGAGTTCCCGGGGCGGTCGGGGTGGTCGGGGGTGGTGGACATGGGGTGATCAGCCCTCCGGTCGTCGGGATTCGGCGGAAGTCGGCGGCAGTCGTCAGAACGAGAACGGGATGTAGCAGGCGGCGGCGAGGATGACGGCGCCCCAGCCGAGCAGGGCGGGCCTGCGGTACCAGGCGTCGTCGCCCGCTCCGGCCGGCTCCTCCATACCGGGCGAGCTCGTCCCGTACACCAGTCCCCGCAGCTCCGCCTCCGGCTTCGGGGCGGTGAAGAGGGAGACGGCGAACATCACGACCGCGCCGGCCACGAACCCGGCGATCGCGGAGACGAAGTTGGCGCCCTGGTCGGAGGGGATGTCGATGATGTCCTGCTTGTAGAGGACGAAGTAGTTGACCATCGCGGCCGTCGTGCCGGCCAGCAGCCCCCAGAACCCGGACTTCATGGACGCGCGCGGCCAGAACATGCCGACGATGAAGACGACGAACATCGGCACGTTGAAGAAGGAGAACAGCGTCTGGAGGTAGCTCATGATGTTCGAGAAGGACGAGGCGAGGAACGCCGTGCCGATCGACGCCAGCACACCGACCACCGTGATGAGACGGCCGAAGCGCACGTAGTACGCGTCCTCCTCGTCCCGCTTCACGTACTTGCCCCAGATGTCGTTCGTGAAGACGGTGTTGAACGAGGAGATGTTGGCCGCCATTCCTGCCATGAAGGCCGCCAGCAGGCCTGTCACCGCGATGCCCAGGACACCGTTGGGGAGCAGGTCCTCCATCAGGTACGGGATCGCGTCGTTGTACTGGAGGTCCGAGCCGGAGGTGCCGATCTTCGGTACGAGCACGGCCGCGACCAGACCCGGGATCATCACCAGGAAGACGATGAAGATCTTCGGGAACGCGGCGATGAGCGGGGTGCGCTGCGCCGCGGACAGGTTCTTCGCGGACAGGGCGCGCTGCACCTCGGCGAAGTTGGTCGTCCAGTAGCCGAAGGAGAGCACGAAGCCGAGGCCGAGCACGATGGTCAGCCAGTTGGCGCCGAGCGGGTTGTCGCTGCCGATGCCGGTGCCGCCCCACGCGGTGGTGAAGTCGCTGCCGTGGCTCGCCGTCAGGGAGTCGGTCAGGCCGTCCCAGCCGCCGACCTTCTTCAGGCCGAGCACCGTCAGCGGGATGAGCGCGGCGAGGATGACGAAGAACTGCAGCACCTCGTTGTAGATCGCGGACGACAGCCCGCCGAGGGTGATGTACGCGAGCACGAAGGCGCCCGCGACGACGATCGACACCCACTCCGGCCAGCCGAGCAGCGCCTCGACGACGATGGCGAGGGCGTACAGGTTCACGCCCGCGATGAGGACCGCGGCGAAGGCGAACAGCACGGAGCTGAGCAGATGCGCGCCCCGGTCGAAGCGCAGCAGCAGGAACTCGGGGACGGATCTGACCTTCGAGCCGTAGTAGAAGGGCATCATCACCAGGCCCAGGAAGACCATGGCGGGGATGGCGCCGATCCAGTACCAGTGCACGGTGTAGACGCCGTACTGGGCGCTGTTGGCGGCCATGCCCAGGATCTCGGTCGCGCCGAGGTTGGCGGCGACGAAGGCCAGTCCGGTCACCCAGGCGGGCAGTGAACGCCCGGAGAGGAAGAAGTCGAGGCTGGTCCTCACCGAGCGGCGGGCGGCGAAGCCGATGCCGAGCACGACGACGAAGTAGATCGCCAGGATCGTGTAGTCGAGCCAGTTGGTGGGGAGCCGCAGCTCGGCGGCCAGGGGTGTTGCCAGTTCTGTGGCCAGGGATGTGGCCGGGTCTGTGGCCGGGTATGTGGGGGTCTGCATACTGCTCTCACTTCACCTTGGTGTTCTTTGTTCGGTTGTGGTGCTGACGTACGTGGGGGTTTGTGGTTTGATGTGTTTGATTCTGTTTATTGGTTTGATCGGGTTAGGGATGGGGAGTCCGGCGTGAAGAAGACCTCGACCCGGCTGGCCGACGGTCGTGAGCTCATCTACTACGACTCGCGCGACGACACGGTGCGCGACGCGGTGGACCGGCGCCCGCTCGACCGGACGGTCACCACTTCGGAGGTACGGCGCGACCCGCTGCTCGGTGACGCGGTGGCGATCGCCTCGCACCGCCAGGGCCGCATCTACCACCCGCCGGCCGACGAATGTCCGCTGTGCCCGTCCGAGGGCGACCGGCTGAGCGAGATCCCGGACTCGGCGTACGACGTCGCGGTGTTCGAGAACCGCTTCCCGTCGCTGGCCGGGGACTCCGGGCGGTGCGAGGTCGTCTGCTTCACCTCGAACCACGACGCGTCCTTCGCCGATCTGACCGAGGAGCAGGCGGGTCTGGTCCTGGAGGCCTGGACCGACCGCACGGCGGAGCTGTCCCATCTCCCCTCCGTGGAGCAGGTGTTCTGTTTCGAGAACCGCGGCGCCGAGATCGGTGTGACGCTCGGACATCCGCACGGGCAGATCTACGCGTACCCCTTCACGACGCCTCGAACGGCCCTCATGCTCCGCTCGGTGGCGGCGCACAAGGAGGCGACGGGCGGGGAGAACCTCTTCGACGCCGTGCTGGAGCGGGAGCTCGCCGACGAGCGGATCGTCCTGGCCACCGAGCACTGGGTGGCCTTCGTGCCGTTCTCGGCGCACTGGCCGTACGAGGTGCACCTGTATCCGCGCCGCCGCGTGCCCGATCTGCTGGGCCTGGACGAGGGCGCGCGCACAGAGTTCCCCAAGGTCTATCTGGAACTGTTGAGGCGCTTCGACCGGATCTTCGGCGAAGGTGAGCCTCCGACGCCGTACATCTCGGCCTGGCACCAGGCGCCGTTCGGCACGCTGGAGGAGTTCGACGGCGTGGTGCGTGCGGACTTCGCGCTCCACCTTGAGCTTTTCACCATCCGCCGCACTTCCGGCAAGCTGAAGTTCCTCGCGGGTTCCGAGTCCGGCATGAACGTGTTCATCAACGACGTGCCGCCGGAGGCCGCGGCCCAGCGACTGCGAGAGGTAGCGAGTTCATGAGTGGGAAGTACCTGGTCACCGGCGGTGCGGGCTATGTGGGAAGCGTGGTCGCGCAGCACCTGCTGGAGGCGGGCCACGAGGTGACCGTCCTCGACAACCTCTCCACCGGCTTCCGCGCGGGCGTCCCGGCCGGGGCGGCCTTCGTCGAGGGCGACATCCGCGACGCCGCCAAGTGGCTGGACCCCTCGTACGACGCGGTGCTGCACTTCGCCGCGTTCTCGCAGGTCGGCGAGTCGGTCGTGAAGCCCGAGAAGTACTGGGACAACAATGTCGGCGGCACGATGGCCCTGCTGGCCGCGATGCGCGAGACGGGTGTGCGCAAGCTGGTCTTCTCCTCCACGGCGGCGACGTACGGCGAGCCGGAGACCACCCCGATCACCGAGTCCGCGCCGACGTCCCCGACGAACCCGTACGGCGCCTCGAAGCTGGCGGTCGACCACATGATCACGGGTGAGGCGGCCGCGCACGGGCTGGCCGCCGTCTCGCTGCGCTACTTCAACGTGGCGGGCGCTTACGGCAGCTGCGGTGAGCGGCACGACCCCGAGTCGCACCTGATCCCGCTGGTCCTCCAGGTAGCCCAGGGCCGCCGCGACGCCATCTCCGTCTACGGCGACGACTACCCGACGCCGGACGGCACCTGCGTCCGCGACTACATCCACGTGGCCGACCTCGCGGAGGCGCACCTGCTGGCGGTGGCCGCCGCGCAGCCCGGCGAGCACCTGATCTGCAACCTCGGCAACGGCAACGGCTTCTCGGTCCGCGAGGTGATCGAGACCGTCCGCGAGGTGACCGGACACCCGATCCCCGAGGTCGCGGCCCCGCGCAGGGCGGGCGACCCGGCGGTCCTCGTCGCCTCGGCGGCCACGGCCCGCGAACGGCTCGGCTGGAACCCGTCCCGCGCGGACCTCGCGGGCATCGTCGCGGACGCGTGGGAGTTCGCGCGGAACATCGCACAGCAGGACATCGAGCAGCAGGACATCGAGCAGCAGGACGTCGCGAAGGCGGAGGGGCACTAGTGGGGGCTCAGCGGGAAGCGTCGGCGGGGCAGGCGGCTCAGCAGGTCCGCGGCGGCTTCGAGAGGCTGTACGGGACCCCTCCCGAGGGGATCTGGGCGGCGCCGGGGCGCGTCAACCTGATCGGTGAGTACACCGACTTCAACGAGGGCTTCGTCATGCCGCTCGCGCTGCCGCACACCGCGGTGGCCGCGGTCTCGCGCCGCGACGACGGAGTGCTGCGGCTGCACTCGGCCGACATCGAGGGCCCGGTCGTGGAACTGCACGTCGACGGCCTCGCCCCGCTGACGAACACCAGCTGGGCGGCGTACCCCGCAGGTGTCGTCTGGGTCCTGCGCGCCGCCGGGCACGCCGTCACCGGCGCGGACATCCACCTCGCCTCGACGGTCCCGACGGGCGCCGGCCTGTCCTCCTCGGCGGCGCTTGAGGTGGTGACGGCGCTGGCCCTGAACGACCTGTACGAACTCGGCCTCACCGGGCCCGAGCTGGCCCGTGTCGCCCAGCGCGCCGAGAACGACTTCGTGGGCGTGCCCTGCGGGATCATGGACCAGACGGCGTCCGCCTGCTGCACGGAGGGCCACGCTCTCCACCTCGACTGCCGCGACCTGTCGATCCGGCAGATCCCCTTCGACCTGCCGTCGCAGGGGCTGCAACTCCTCGTCGTCGACAGCCGCGTCAAGCACGCGCTGGGCGACGGCGCGTACGCGGAGCGGCGGGAGGGCTGCGAGGAGGGTGCGCGGCAGTTGGGCGTGCCCTTCCTGCGCGACCTCGCGTACGAGGACCTCGACGCGGCGCTGGCCCGTCTCTCGGACGAGCGGGTGCGTCGGTACGTGCGCCATGTGGTGTCGGACGACCACCGCGTCGAGCAGGTCATCGCGCTCCTCGACGCGGGCGACATCCGGGGGATCGGCCCCGTCCTGACGGCCGGCCACACCTCCCTCCGCGACGATCTGCGCATCTCCTGCCCGGAGCTGGACCTCGCCGTCGCGACGGCGAACCAGGCCGGGGCGCTGGGGGCCCGTATGACGGGCGGCGGTTTCGGCGGCTCGGCCGTCGTGCTGGTCGAGACGGCGGACGCGGACACGGTCACGAAGGCGGTGGAGGAGGCGTTCGCGACCGCCGGGTACACGGCGCCGCGGGTGTTCCCGGCGGTGCCGTCGGAGGGCGCGCGACGGGTGCGCTGACGCGCTTCGCTCGCTCAACCGGGTCCTCCCTCCCCGCCGGTCGGGAGGGACCCGGTGACCCGGCCGGCCCTGCGACCGTGGAGGCGCTGTGACCCCTGTGCACGCGGTCACCGGAACCGCTACGGGCGGTCGACCTCGAACTCGTAAGCCACTTCCCAGCGCATGTCGGGAACGACGATGTCGGCCGTCTCCACGGGACGGCCGTCGCTGTCGTAGTAGGTGCGCTCGATCTTCAGCAGCAGGTCGCCCACGTTGACGCCGAGCAGGTTGGCCTGTGCCTGGGTGGCGCGGGCCGGCTGCGGCACCTCGACCGCGGTCTCGACCTTCACACCGATGGAGCGCATGCGCTCCACGACGCCCGCCCCCGCGAGGGGTCCCATCTCGGGCAGCACGACCGGAGTTCCGTCCGTGACGGCCAAGGGCTCCCAGGACGTGGAGAGCTGGACCGGTTGTCCGTCGGCCAGGAACTCGTACCGCGTTGTCACGCAGAGGTCCCCGGGCTCGATCGCCAGCCGCTCCGCGATGGCCCCGGGTGCCGCGACCCGCGCCTGAGTGTGGGCTTCCCAGGTTCCGGCTCTGCCGTGCTCCCTCATGTCAGCCCTGAAGGGCGAGCCGTCCCGGTGCTCCCGATGACGTGAGCGGACCATCCTCATCCGCTCACGGGGTTTGCGAACGTACGTACCTGACCCCGCGCGCCCTTCGAGGAGCCCTTCGACGATCAGTCGGTCCATCGCGCGCTGGGTGACGTTGCGCCCGACCCCGTACTCCGCGGCGAGCTGCGCCCGGGAGGGCAGTCGGGCCCCGATCTCCCACTCACCGGCGACGATCCGATCACGCAGGGAGTCAGCCACCTTCAGGTACGGCGCCTCTCTCGGCATGGGGAGCCCTCCCGTTTCGCGACCGTGAGTCAGTGAGCGATTACAGAGACATTGACAAGTTACTGCATCAGGTGAAAGCTACTGAAGTAGAACTACTCTCCGCTTTCATTCCGTCACGGAGGTCTCTTAGGTGTGCTCTGCCAAGTCACGAGCAGTCGCGCTGGCCGCCAAACTCGCCGCACTGACGGAACGCGAGGCGCACACCGAAGAGTTCGCCGACCGGATACGTGTCAGGGTCCCGCTCCCCGTCCGACTCGGCGATGTCTGTCGGCGTGCCTTGCTCATGGCACTCGCCGACGCCGACCGGTACGGCCACGACATGACCGCACAAGGCGGAGCCGTCTGGGCCGAGATCGACGTGACGGCTGCCACCAGAGATCGCGGTACCACCCCGCAGGAACGGAACTGACTGTATGCGTCTGTTGAACATCCGTACCGTCGACCGGGTCAGAGCCCTTTTCGCGCCCCGCGGCAGACATCGGGCATCGGCATCGGGTTCTGCTGCCGTGTCGAGAAACTCGGCCCGGTACACCGCCCCGGAATCGCCGCAATCCGGCCCGCCGCGTCCGGTGGTCGCCGCGTCGGTCCGGCGCTGGTACGAGCCCATCGACGGCGCGGCCACCACGCTGGTCCGCCCTTACGTCGACGCGTACGAGCGCGGGGAGAGGGCCCGGATCCAGCGGCTGCGCCGTGACGCGCTCTGGTGTGCCACCTACGGGGTCGACCTGGACACCCGGTACATCCACGGCAGGCTGGAAGCGGCGTGATGGATACCGACCACACGAGCCGCGCCGAGAGCGTTCAGCTCGGACTCGCGAACAGGCTGCTCGTCCGTGCCCGGCACGTACTGGACACCCCCGGCGTCCCCTCACGCGAACTGGGCGTGCTGGCGTCCGCGTTGACGGCCGCGCTGAGTGACGCCCTGCTCATCGCCGGAAGTCGCGAAGTGGCGGTCGGCCGCCGGGCCGTCCAGCAGACTCTGGGTCTGCTCGTGCTGCCGGGCGGGGATCTCTCCTCCGCCCGAGCCGCGCGTCGGCATGTCCGGAGCACGGCGGAACTCTGGGGACTGCTCCCGGACGAGGCGGACACCCTGGAAGCGATCACCGGGGAACTCGCGGCGAACGCACTGGAGCACAGTGACAGCCGGACGGTCACCGTGTCGGTTCTCCGCACGGCCGAGGGCGTCGTCGTCAGTGTGTCGGACGAGGGGCAGGGGCGGACGTCCGGCACGGAACAGCCAGAAGCAGTTGGACAGGAGCCGGAGGAGGAAGGGGAGCGCGGGAGGGGGCTGCTCATCGTCGAGGCGATGGCCACCCGCTGGGGGAGCAGGCCCTGCGGCGACGGTCTGACGGTCTGGGCCGAGGTCGCCGTCGGGCCGGTCTGCGAATGATCTCGAAGGTCTTCGGCCCACGGGCCGAGCGGGTGGACAGCGGACCGGCGCCGCTGTCCACACCGGCAGATCATCGCCTTCATACTGGAGGCGGGAGGACCCATGACTCAGCAGACCCTGTACCGGCGGCTGCGCGACATGCGTGACCACTTCACCCCGCCGCCGGGCCTCGCCTGGCCCGAGATCAGCGACGGGAAGATCGTCATGATGATGAGTCCGCGTCCGCGTCACCAGCTGACCGCGACGCGCGTACGGGACAGGCTCAGCCGGCAGCTCCCGGACGACCTCGGAGTGTTCGAGGCGACCGATACCGACGACGAGGGGCTCGGCAAGCTGCGCGTCCCGGACCTGCACGTCTGCCCGTACGACGCCATGGAGACCGACGACCCCCTCGACCCGCGTGAGATCACTCTGGCCATCGGGATCGTCTCGCCGTCCAATCCGGAGAACGACTATCGGGACAAGACCCGCGACTACCCGGCCATGGGCATCCCCCACTACCTGATCCTCGACCCGCGTGACGCCACCTGGACGTACCAGTGGGAGATCGGACGGACGGACGGACGGGCCGGGTACGAGAACCGGCTGCACCTCCCGTACGGCAAGCCGGTCACCCTGGACACCGATCTCGGAACCTGGACGATCGACACCACCGGCCTGCCCCGCTACAGCGCGAAGGACATGGGACTGTCCCCCGAGCGGCAGGAGCCGTAGAAGGCCGGGCAGTAGTGGAACGCCACGCTCAGTCCAGCCTCTTGGTGAGCGTGTACTCCGTGATCCCCGGCGGGTAGTCGGGGATCACGCACACCACCTCGTAGCCCTGTTTGCGGTAGAAGTCCGGCGCCTGGAAGTCCCACGTCTCCAGGCGTGCGGCACGGCACCCGCGGGACGACGCGGCCAGATGTTCCGCCCGGGCCAGGAGATGCGAGCCGAGCGCGGCCCCGCGATGGCGTTCGTCGACCCACAGGTAGACGACATGCAGCCATGTCGCCCACGTGTGCCCGACCAGTCCCCCCGCGACCTCGCCACCCGGCTCCAACGCCCAGACCTGGAGCGGAACTTCCCGTTCACCAGGGGTTCCACGCAGAGAACGCAACACCGGAGAGCCGGCCGTGTTGGCCTCCCGCAACCGAGAACGCAGGAATTGGCTACGTTCTTTGTCGACTTCTGTCTCAATACGAAACATACGGCTCACCATAAACGCGTCGGCCAATCAGTTCTGTAAATCACCTTCCGCTCCTGCCGCACGGCCTTACTCTGATGAGCAGCACCGGTGGGGGCCGGTGCCGATCAGGGGGCGAGACAGTCGGGTACGACGCCCGAAGTGGGGGTAGCAGTTTCAGCACGGCGGCGGCCGTGCGACCGCGGCACCCCGTTTTCCGAGTCGACAGGAGGCTCGGGAACACCTCGGGCGCCGTACCTGCGCCGGTCCGTCCCCCGACCAGTGGGGGTTTCTGTGGTTCGCATCCGTGTTCTGGTCGTCGACGACCACCGTATCTTCGCCGAGTCGCTCGCCGCGGCCTTGGCCGCCGAGCCCGATGTCGACGTCTCCGCGGCGGGCAGCGGCCCGGCCGCGCTGCGTTGCCTGGAGCGGGCGGTCGCGGAAGGCCGCAGGTTCGACGTGCTGCTCGTCGACGCCGACCTCGGCGGCAACGTGCCGGGCGTCCGCCCGGCCGTGCCCGTGCACGACAACAACGAAGAAGGCCTGGTCGACGGCATCTCGTTGGTGGCCGGCGTCCGTTCGGGCCAGCCCGGGGTCCGTATCGTCGTGCTCGCCGAGAAGGACGACTCGCGCCGTGCGGCTCTCGCGCTGCAGGCGGGCGCCTCGGGCTGGGTGGCCAAGGACTGCTCGCTGTCCCGGCTGCTGACCGTCATCCGGGGGGTGTTGCGGGACGAGACGCACCTGCCGCCGGCCCTGCTCACGGGTGTACTGCGTGAGCTGACCGCCGCGCGCAAGCACCGTACCGAGAGCGAGCGGCTGGTGGAGTCGCTGACTCCGCGCGAGCGCGAGGTGCTGCGCTGCATGGTGGCCGGGCTGGGGCGCAAGGCCGTCGCCGAACGGCTGTTCCTCTCCCCGCACACGGTCCGCACGCATATGCAGAACGTGCTGGGGAAGCTGGGCGTGCACTCGACCCTCGCGGCCGTTGCGCTCGCCCGCCGGGCCGGGGTCGGTCCGGCCGACCTAGCCGGGGATGTTGTCGAACGGGGCGGTCAACTGGCGTAGCAGCCCGGCCAGTTCACCGCGCTGGGCCCGGCTGAGCTCCGCGAGGAGCGCCCGCTCCTGTTCGAGGAGTCCGGCGAGTGCCTGGTCGGCGCGGTCGCGGCCCTCCTCGGTGAGGCGCACGAGCACGCCCCGGCGGTCGCTGGGGTCGGGGAGCCGCTCGACCAGGCTCTTCTTCGCGAGCCGGTCGATACGGTTCGTCATCGTGCCCGAGGTGACGAGAGTCTGGGTGAGCAGCTGGCCGGGAGAGAGCTGGTACGGGGCTCCCGCGCGCCTCAGCGAGGTGAGCACGTCGAACTCCCAGGGCTCCAGGGCGTGCTCGGCGAACGCGATCCGCCGGGCGCGGTCCAGATGCCGCGCGAGCCTGCTCACGCGGCTGAGCACTTCGAGTGGTTCCACGTCGAGGTCGGGGCGCTCCCGGCGCCATGCTGCGACCAGCCGATCGACCTCGTCCTCCATGACGATCAGTGTAGTGGTTGTGTCGATGTGAAGTCTCTTGATGTGAAGTATCTTGACGACGAGAGATGTGGGGTGTGAGGGTGGAGACCGGCTCGTCCTGACACCTAGGGCCTGTGTGATGTCGTGATCAGTCAGTTGCCTTCAGCAGGTCGTTGATCCAGATCATGGAGGCGCGGAGGTGGAGGCCTGCGAGGTAGC
>NZ_JBIUVD010000043.1:0-26509 GCF_044742785.1 Streptomyces sp. NPDC087844
AGCTACCTCGCAGGCCTCCACCTCCGCGCCTCCATGATCTGGATCAACGACCTGCTGAAGGCAACTGACTGATCACGACATCACACAGGCCCTAGCACGCTTCCTACGAGCCCTGGGTATCCCCGCGCAGCAGGTCCCCGCGATGCTCGCCGAACGGGCAGCACTGTACCGGTCGAAGGTACGACCGTTGCTGCCTGCGGGCGGGAGCGTTACCGCGGTGACCAGCCGCAGACGCCTACCGGGGCTGACAGTCGACGGTGGTTATCCCGTCCACTTGGAACCACTTACCCCCGAGGCGGCGGTCGAGCTGCTCGCGGACACGCTCTCGGACGGGAGGGTGTCCGAGCAGCCCGAAGACGCCCGCACCCTGGTTGCGTTGTGCGCCGGACTACCGTTGGCCGTTCGGGTCGCCGGTGCCCGGCTCGCGGCGCGCCCCGAGCGGAGTATCACCACGATGGTCCGCGCTTGCCGAGGAGCATCAACGGTTGGAGGCGCTGGCCATCGACGGCGATCACAACGTCCGAGCGGCGCTGAATCTGTCGTATGCAACATTGCCTCCCCCAACTGCCCGACTGTACCGGCTGTTGAGGCTGCATCCTGGCCGGGAGTTCGACGGCGCGGTGGTCTCGGCGTTGTCAGCTGCGGATCGGGATGCTGCGGAGTTACTGGAAGTGCTTGCTGACGCGAGCCTTCTCATTGATGCCGCGGGCGAACGTCATCGCTTTCACGATCTCGTACGACTGCGCGCCGCCGCGAAGGCGAGGCGGGACGAATCGCCGCAGGAACGCACGAAGGCGATGCGTCGTATCGCCGACCACTACCTTGCGAGCGCCACTCGCGCCGAGGGAATCATCGACCCCCAGCACCGGACCATGGCCCGGGACTACAGGGCCGGACCGGTGGTCATCGCGGATGTGGGCCCCGACTCCGAAGCTGCTCTGAACCGGCTGGAGCGTGAGTTGCCCACGCTGATGGCCGTGATCCATCAGGCTCGTTCCGCCGGATTCCCGACCGTCTGCTGGCAGCTCGCCGACGCCCTGTGGCCACTCTTCCTGCGGCGGAAGTTCTACGACAGAAATCCTGCACTCCTGCGGGAGGGCGATCGCACTACGCCTGTGCGCCCGTCACGCTTCAGTGCGCCTCGGTCCCCACCCCTGACTCCAACCCCAACTCCGTAGAACAGTGGTACGAGTCACACGGATGTGTGGTCGTTGCCGAAGACCGTGGGAAGAAGCGCACCCGTCGGGGGTGATGGTGGAACTTCTCGCTCTGGGACCTCTTGAACTCTGGCACGACCAGCAGCAGTACGAACTCGGGTCACTCAAGGAACGCTGTGTGCTGGCCGTCCTGATCCACGCACGCGGTGAGCCGGTCACGGCGGACACGCTGATGGACCGGGTATGGGACGGCGAACCACCTCCAACGGCCATCGCCACGCTGCACAGTTACCTCTCCAGGCTCCGCGGACGGCTGCGCCGGGCGGTCGGCGACGACAGTGCACGGGTGGAGCGGCCTTCTCCGCGGATGTACCAGTTGCGGGCCGACCCGGAGGACATCGACCTACTGCGCTTCCAACGACTGCGGACGGACGCGCTGGCTGCGGCCGCACGGGGTGAACGCGCGCTGGCCATCGGGCTGCTGCGTACCGCCGAAGCTCTATGGCGGAGCGAGCCGTTGGCTGAGTTCACCGGCAGCCTCTGGGCCCAATCGGCATGTACCCGGCTGATCGAGGACCATCGCCGGGTCCGCGAGGGACGGATCGGCCTGGAAATGGAGCTGGGCCGTCATGCGGACCTCGTCGGCGAACTCCAGGAACTTGCCTCGCAGAATCCCTTCGCCCAGAAGGTGATCGGCTCCCTGATGCTGGTGCTGTACCGCTCCGGACGTCACGACGAAGCACTTGCCGTCTATCGGAACGCGCACGAGCGACTGCACGAGAGTCAGGGCATCGAGCCGACCGCGGAACTGCAGCAGCTCCATCTCCGCATGCTCGAACAGGACGGCGGCCTTCTCCGGACGGAGACCGGTCCCCCTGCCCCGGCCCCGACTCCGGAGCCCCGCAACTGCTTACCGCGCGATATCCGGGATTTCACCGGCCGGGTCGGCACACTGCGCATCCTGCTCACCGATTCCGCAGCCGAGGACGGCGCGACGACCGCTCTGCCGGTCACCGTCATCCACGGAATGCCCGGTATCGGCAAGACGGCCCTTGCCGTGCACGCCGGGCACCAACTGTCCACGGTCTACCCGGACAGCCAGTTCTACGTGGACATGCGCGGCTACAGCGGTCAGCAGCCACTCGATCCGGCGGACGCCCTGGCCAACCTACTGCAAGCGGCCGGATGGCCAGGCGAACTGCCCTCCACACTGGACGAACGAGCGACCCGATGGCGCGAGTGGACTGCTCGACGTCGCGCACTCGTGGTTCTGGACAACGTGCGGGACGCCGCTCAAGTCAGCCCCTTGCTGCCAGGCTCCCCCACCTGCCGTGTCATCGTGACCACCCGGAGCCGGCTTGCCGGACTGGACGGCGCCACGCCCCTGTTCGTGGACACCTTGTCCAGGGCGGAGGCGGCGACTCTCTTCACCCGGATCGTCGGCGCGTCAAGACTCTCCACCGAACCCGAGGGTCTGAAGCAGATCGTGGACGCTTGCGCGTGCCACCCTCTAGCTCTCCAGCTCCTGGCGAGCCGCTTCCGTCACCGGGACTCGTGGGACCTGCAGCACCTGCTCGACCGGCTGACACACTCGACCGACCCGCTCCAGGAATTCGACACCCTGATCAGCGCGGTCTTCCAGTTCTCGTACACGGAACTCAGCGGTCCCGCGCAAGAGCTGTTCCGCCTTCTCGCCCTGCACACCGGCCCCGACATCACTCTCCAGGCGGCAACCGCGTTGGCCGGTACGGACTTCGGTAACGAGCCGGGGCTGCTGGAGCGATGCGTCGAGGAGCTGCTCGACTCGAGCCTGCTTGAGGAGCCGGTACGTGGGCGTTACCGACTGCACGACCTGACCCGTGCCTTTGCCCTGCAGGTCTGCTTCCACACGGATTCAGACATGGTCCGGCATACCTCGGTCGGCCGCCTCATCGGCCACTACGTCACCACTGCTCACAGAGCCGACCGGCTCGGCCATCCCCATCGCCGTGCGCTACCCCTGCCGCTGCCCCCCGGAAATGAGCCACTCTGCACGCTGCTGTTCTCCACCGCGGACGAGGCCTCAGTGTGGCTGACCGGCAGGGCGACGAACCGCGAGTACATGCGCTTGAGGCCGCTTTGGCCCTTGCCCGGCCGGGAGCCTTCCCTCCAGGACACCGGCCGTGCGGCCGTCCGGCCGGCTTCGATGACCAGGTCCTTCATGGTCTGCGCAGGCTCGGGGTACTGCATTTTGGGTGGCCGACCGGTGCCCGCATAGGCGGGCTGGACGGGCCGGGCACCGGCGGGCTGGGCGGTATGGCGAGAGGAAATCCCCACCGCGTAGGGCAAGTGGCGCTCCTCCAGGCCCAAGCGGAAGGCAGCGGCATCACCGTATCCGGCGTCAGCGACCACCAGGGGAACGTCGACGCCCCAAGACCGGGCCTCGTCGATCATGTCCAGGGCCAGCTGCCAGTTGACGGCCGCGGAGGCACGGTCACTGGCCAGGTGCAGGGAGACGCCCACCTGGCATTTAGTGACCTTGCCCGCGGTCCCGGAGTACTGCCGCGACACACACGCCGAGGCATCCCCGTCCTTCAAAAAGCCGGTGTCATCCACGATCAACGCCTCCGGGCCGATCGCGTCCTGCATCTGCCAGGCCAGCCGGGCCCGCACATGCGCCGGATCCCAAGGGCTGGAGGGGATGAAGTGCGCCAGCGCCTGCCGGTTGCCGTCCTCACCCAGACGAGCCGCCATCGGCTCCACCGACTTGCGCCGCCCCTCCAGCAGCAGCCCCCGCACATACGCCTGCCCCCACCGCCGCTGATCCGCACGGAAGAACCCGTCGAACAACTCCGCAGCGAACGCCTCCAGATCCTCCCGGACCGAGGCCATCTCCTCAGGTGTCACACCATCCCAACGACGCTCATAGAACAGGAGACACGCATGCACAAGTGAAGATGACCAAGCCCTACTAGCCGTGGTGGAGGTCGCCGCCGCCGACGACCAGACCGCCCTCGCCATCCAGGACCTGCTCGCCGCGCACTACGCCATCGCACCCGGGACCCGGACCACGAGGGACCCCGGCGTACGACTGCGCTGCTTTATCGACCTGCATTAGGAAACCCGACGGATAGCAGCGCCATCGCCGTAAAGAGTGGCGGCCTCGTACCGAGTATCACCGGTACGAGGCCGCGGGGAGCCCCGAGCACGGGACCTTGCTGCACAAGTGGGACCAGTTCATCACCCGCACCTCTGACCGCCCGGCGGCATGTCTACCGTTCGTCAGGAGGCGCCCTCGATCGTCATGGGAACCTCCAAGGGCACGGTTCACTCGCTGCCCTGGGACCTGACGGGATACTCAGACGTACCGGCTTGTTCGCGTAGTCGGCTACACCGGTCTGGAAACGACTGCAGCCGACACACGCCACGGGAGTAGTCTCCCTGGAGCCCATCCGGCCAGCGCGGCTCACCTCAGCACACGTCGGCAGGCAGATCCGCGGGAGGCGTAGCGGCGTAGAACCGGCGCAGCGGCTCCTCGATCTTCTTGCTGGCTACCTGTCGGGAGATCAAGGACCGGTCCAGTAGTTGGTGCTGGTGCAGTTGGGGCCGGTCCTTTTCATCTGGTGCCCAGAGCACAAGCCAGCGCAGTAGCACCCGGTAGGTCAGTTGGCGCAGGCGCAGCAGGTCACTCTCGGGGAACCGGTCTTTTTCCTTGGCGGGCGGTGGCGCACCGTGGGCGTAGATGGACCGCGTTGCGTAGGCCCGGCGGACCAGGTCCTCAGCATCTGTGCGAATGTCGTCGGTCAGGTGCAGGGCAGCGGCACGCTGGCCGACCCGTCGAGTCAGGCCTTCGCTGTCCCCGCCCGCCAGCAGTGCTTCCAGGGCGATCACGTAGTGCGTCACCAGTTCGTCCAGCATCCCGTGACGGACGTAGTCGCCCCCGTACGTTGCGTGCGTCGCCTGGACCAAGTGCTCGGTGGCACGGGCCAGGCGCTGCGCCCGCGGACTCGGCTTACGGTCGGCTGGCTTCCTGGCTGTGGTCAGTTCGGCAGCAGCGGTGGTCATCAGCTCACCGGCGACCGCAATGAATTTCATGAAGGCGACCAGTTCAGCCGGCTCCACCCTGTACGGGCCATCCACGCGACTCTCCCAGAAATTCTCCCCGTCACTGGACTGCTCCTCCACGGGCACGCTGCCGAACTCCCTCACGGCCTGCCGACCGTTTTCCCGGTAGTAGATGGCATCCAAGTGGACCGGTTCGCACGCCCAGAGCCCGAGCACACTCTGCGGCACCGCAAAGCGGACCTGCGGGCGTGCATGCAGCAGCGGCCACGGAAGAACAGTCCCAGTGCGTCGCCAAGCCGTTTCCCGGTGAAGAAAGGCGGCCCCGTCCAGGAGATCGGAGTCCAGGTCGAACCGCCGGAAACGGCCGAGTACACCCGTGGGTCGCAACTCGGCCAACCGTTGGGGATTCACCCGTTCCAGGGTCCACTCCCCCACCTGAACCGAGCAGCCCTCCGGGAGGTCAGCGTCCATCAGCAACCAGTCCTCGCCCGTCAGGGCAGGTCCGGTGACGAGCGCGGCGAACTCCTTAGCTACCTCGTCGGGGTCGAACCCACCCTCACCGCGGGACGCGGCGCGCGCGGCCTCGGCCAACCCGGAGGTCCCCAGGAGCCGACGATTTGAAAGTTTGGCAGGCCCCCGCCTGGTTCCTCCCTTACTCCTGAGGATGGTTCCCCCGTACAGATCCGGTCGCCGATCATGAGGGGCGAGCGCGCCGACCTCCTGACGCACCTTCTCCCAGAGGGGGTGTTCACCCAGCCGCTGCACCATCTCGCCCGAGCCCTGGGCATCCTTCGGTCCTGCCGCTACCGCCCTGAACCACGCCACCAGTGCCTCGCACAGGCCGACATCCATCCGGTTGCCCACTGAAGTACCTTTTCCCGCAACGTCTGCGTTCGAATGCTCCACCCGACGCGGCCCACTACCGCCAGCCTGCGGCACCGGCCCACCTCAAGCAATCGAATATCAGAAGTCCCCCCGCGACGTCCGAGATGCAGGTCTCTTCTCTCTCCGCATGGACGGCATCCGGGATATCCAGATCCGCGCCCCAACTCGGCAACCCCACTGTATGCGCTCGCGGATGAATGCCTCCGGCTGGAGGGCAGGGTCTCCCCGGCGGTCCTTGCCTGGTGAAGGCCCAGGTGGTGCAGGCCGGCGGGCTCGGCGCGGTCACCCGCGCGGTGGACGGCTTCCGTGGCTTCGCGAAGCAATGAGCCGTTTCCATCTTAATCAGTTGGCGAGTTCGAGGGTGATGATGACTCGAACTACGGCGGTGATCCTCTCGTCGAAGTCCCGCACATGAACTTCAGCGGCGCCCTCAACTCGCCAGCCGATCAAGGCGGAAAATGGCTCCCTACGTTGTTCTGCGGGACGTGGTGAGCCCTTCGTATGGTTCACCCACCCAGGGGCGCCGGGTGTGGTTCAAAAGGCTCTGCCACTTGTAGCTTTCAGTGATTGGCCGCCCGGCGCCCCACGACGACTCGGCTGCCAAATAGCCTCGATCGTTCATGAGTCCCCGTCAGTAAGCAGCCGGGGACTCATGAACGATCGGGGTTAGCGTCGCTCCGATCAGGTTGGCTTGCATGCACGTCGCTTCCGCAGAAGTTCAGGGCCGTAGTGCTCGACGCGAACGCCTACGCGCGGGCCCGACCTCGAACAACTCGACCGCTGGGCTCATCGGCCCGCTGGAAGGCCCCTCTGCGCTGCACAGTCCTGGTGCCGTGCACCGCTGAACCTGGACGGCAGAAATGCTTTGGTGGGAGACGGAAAACCGTCTCTTACCGGAATTTTGGGGGTTCCCCGAGCCGGAGCCCCCGGTCATTCGTTACGCGGTTTCCTCCGAGCGGGCGTAGATCTCTTCGGGCTTCGGGAACTCCACAGCCGGTGACAGCCGAACTTGCCCAGAGTCCTTCTCGTAGTAGTACAGACCGAACTCACCAGGCACTGGTCCGCACTGCCTCGGCGCAAAAGTGACGGAGATCCACTTGCTACCTCCTGCGGGCACGGTGTCCACGCCCCAGGAGAACGGGCATTCCGGTTTGGCATCGGCCTTCTCCATCAGGCTGCTCAGCTGGAGCTGGGCCCCTGCAGAGATGGTGCCCGTCCCGCCTTCCTCGAAGGTGATCCAGTCGCCTCCTGGGTTTCCCCAGGAACCGACGATTTGGTCTTCCTTAGGAACGGGAAGTCTTTCTTCCTTTTCGCAGGCGGACAGCCCCACGACGAGGGCGGCGGAGATGACGGCGACGAAGAGGGTCCGTCTGCCGCTCCTAGTACGGCACATAGATTTCCTCGATCCAGTTGATGCTCACGGTGATGTCCGTTTGACCGTCAGGCCATACCTGCTTTGCGACGTTCGAACCTGCCTTCATGACCGGATTAGAGCTGCCGTTCTTATACCCGTCGTTTGAAAGGCTGCGCGTCGCCGATGCTACCGACATGGTGTTGGAGATTGACACCTGGGCCTGGCCGACGAGAGCTCCGTGGGCCCACTCCGAGTCCGTCCTGGGCGGCTCGCAGGCCACCCCGAGCAGTTCAAGTCGAGGTTGTAGGAACCGAGCGCCAGACTCGCGGGGCTGGCACCGAAGATGCCCTCGGTAAGGAACCCGGTGGCGTCGATAAGGCCTTCCCAGATCTTCTCGCCATCGGTGCGGTCGGCGTGCGACTTGTCGAAGGATCCCTTCGCCGTGTACACACCGTCCTTGATCATGCCCTGCATCTTGCGGATGAAGGACCGAAAGTGGTCCTCCGTGCGCAATTGCCGGACGAACTCGCCGTCTGGGGGCAGGGTGACGTCGGACGGTCCGCCCTTCGCCCACAGCATGACAAGCTCCTGAGCGGAGAGGTCCATGGTCTTGCCCTCCTTGCGCTCCGGTTCCGGGTTCGGCACGTTCCTTCTGCTGCGGTTCGTGAGGCCGCCGGCGTCGACGACCGGCGGCAACCTGACACTTGCCTGGCTCACCGAATCCGCATACGAGCCACACGCCTACCACGAGGTGCGCGCGGCCGAACTTCACACCGGCGACTGGGAAGACCATCGCTGCGGTTCGGCCGTGTCCGTCTGCTGCACTCGCTCGCCGACATCACCGGCGTAAGCCTGCCCAGCCCGTCTCACTGCCATCCGGGCCACGGTGGACCGGGTGCGGGAGCCTGCCCTCCCGGACATCGATGTTCCGATCAGCGTCAAAGCGGGCCCTGGCCGGACGTCGTCCGGCCAGGGCCCGCTCGGCTGCAAGAGGAGTCAGGGCTGACGTGCCGCATCGTGCAGTCGGTCACGCGCGGCCCTCAGCAGATCCTGCGACCACTCCGAACGCGTGACTCCCTCCGGCGGTCTCATCGACTCGGCGTGACTGGCGTCCAGCGCGCGGGCGATAGCCTCCACCGTGAGACGCTGCATGAGCTCGTCGTCGTACTCACCGCGGCCTTCCTCGGCGAGCTTCAGTAGGGCGCGGAGGAGTCCGGCGTCGAATCCGTCATGCAGGATTTCCCCCGCCCCCGAGACCGCGGCCATGAACGCGTCGTCACTCAGGTCCCACTCGGGGGAACCGAGCAACTCGAGAATCTGCTTCCTGTACTTCGCTCCCACTCTCCAGTGCCCCGTGAGCACCTGCACGGCAAGCGCCGAGGTTTCAGGGTCCTCGGGGTAGATCAGATAGCCGGCGACCAGAGACTCGTACGCCGGTCCGCCCGCTCGGGCCACCGCGTACAAGAGCCGGTAAAGGTCCCGGCCAGCCCGGCCCTCGGAAATGGTCCGGGCGATCTCCTTCACCTCCCGCTGGGGGATGGTGCCGTCCTTTGCCCGCGCGGTCAGCTGCCGCAAATATTCGTCATGCGTCACTGTCATGTTCCACTCACCCCCTGGGGACGAATTGCTCGGAGTAGTCCAGCATCCTGCTGGCCCGCCCCAGGTCTGCGACGAGAATGTCCCGCTCGGCACCACCCGTCTTGGGATGGGCCAGCTTCTTGTTGATGTCGCCGATCGTCTTGAGCAAGCCATTCTGGGCGTCCCGAACCTCGTGGACATGATCCCACGGGGTGCCGTCAGCCTTCCGCGCGACCACCTCTCCCTTCAGTTCCCGCGCAGCGGCGGTGAGGTCCTTCATCTGCAGATGCTCGGAGACCCGGTCCAGCTTGGCCGCGAACGGCGAGGTTACGACCTTGTTCGCGAGCTTGATCGCGTCAGCTATGTTGTCGAGTTGCTTGGGCAGCTTGGCCGCATCACCCGCGAGCGGAATAAAGCCAGCCGCTCCGAGGCCGACCCCGACCGCGTCCTTGTCCATGGCAGAGCGACCCAGGTCCGCGGCATCACATCCGGCGCCGGCCACGGGTACCCAGCCGCAGGCCATCAAGGCGATCTCACCGGCCACGCCCCAGGACGGTCCGGTGGCGCTCCCCTTGTAGTCGGGGTCCGGAGCCATGCCCGGGCTGGGGCTTGGCGTCGCGGTGGACGGTATGTCGCTGCCGTATTTCACTGCCGGCAGCGGGCTCGGGCCAGTCTTGAAGCTGACCCTGTACGACACATGGCGGGCCCTGGTGTTGACGGTGAGGGTCAGCGAAGAGCCGTCGGGGTAGCTGTACTGGTAGGTCTGGGTCGAGTGGTATACGAAGGTCCCGTTGGGACCCATCGTCATGTAGTCCCGGTATGTGCCGCCCTTGCCGTCGCTGCATCCGCGCTCGCAGTCCGTAATCGGCCGCAACCCGGTCGGGTCGGACAGGGTGACTGGGGTGTTGTTGGCGTACGCGTAACCGTTGATCGATTCGTGGTCCTCTGGGGCGAGGAGTGGGTCGACGGAGAGGAAGCGTCCGGTGGCCGGGTCGTACTCGCGGGCGCCGACGTGGGTCAGGCCGGTGTCGGTGTCGGCCGGCTTGCCGAGGAAACCCTTGTCGTCGGGCCAGGCCGACGGTGTCGCGCCGCGGGCCTCGCCGAAGGGCTTGGTGTAGCGGCGGGTGACGGCCTGTGTGGTGGCGTCCACCGTCATCGATGCGGTGCCGTGGTGGTCGTCGACCGTCCAGGACAGGTTGGTTTCGGTGCGGACAGCGGTGGTGTCGCCGGCCGGGTAGTAGCGCTGGGCGGTGAACTTCTTGGTGGCCGTGTCATAGTGGAGTTCCTGACCGCCCAGGTAGAGGACGGTCTTGACGGGGCCGCGGCGGAGGAGCAGTTCGCCGTTGGCGTCGTAGAGGTAGTCGGTGGTCTTGGGGCCTTCGGTCAGGCGCGTGAGCTTTCCTTCTATGTCCCAGGTGAGGCTCTGCGCGGTGCCGGTGGGGCTGTATCGCTTGCTGGTGTTGCCCTGTTCGTCGTAGGTGTACGACTTGGCGGTGCCGCCGTCGACGGTGACGGAGGTCAGGGTGTGGGGCTGGCCGACGCCGGAGGCGTTGACGGCCGGGTAGCTGTAAGCGGTCGTGTTGTTGCTGGCGGACTTGTGCTCGACCTGAGTGTCGCGCAGACCGCCCTTCTTGTAGGTCCAGCTGGTCCAGTACGGGGCTGGACCGCCGAGGGCGCTGGCCGCGCGGGCGGTGGCGCAGTCATTGGAGGAAGGAGTCCAGGCCTCGGTCAGGCGGCGGTAGCCGTCGTAGGCGAAGCACTGAGTGTCCTTGGCGCCCGCTTTGTCGGTGATCGACTTGACGTTGCCGGTGGCGTCGTAGATGTAGTCCACGTCGCTGGTGTAGCCGGTGTTGGTCTGGTCGACGGTGTGAGTGTTGGCGAGTCGGCGGGTGCCGTCCTCGTAGCGGTTGAGGATCTGGAGCTGCTTGGCACCTGTAGAGGTGCCCAGGCGCGTCTCCTCGATCTCGCCATACGGGGAGTAGCCGATGTTCTGGACGTAGTCGGTCATGCCGTCGGTGCCCGTGAGCATGCCGAGGCTGTTGTAGCTGTTGGTCACGGTCTCGGCAGGCAAGCCGGCGACCGCGGGCAGCGAAGTGGACTGGACGGTGCCGTCGATGTTGTAGGTGGTGGAGGTGGTGAACGACTGGGGTGCACCACCGGGATTGACCAGGGGGTCGGTGGCGGCGATGACGGTCTTGGTGCCCTTGGGGCGGCCGAGGGCGTCGTAACCGGTGACGGACTGGGAGTAGATCTTGCCGGTGGTGCCGCCGACGTAGCGGATCGAGGCGGTCGGCTCTCCCTTGGCAAGGGAGTCGTAGGTGAACTTGGTCAGCTGGTGGGCGCTGTCCTGCACTCCGTCCCAGGTGCCGGTCTCGCGGCCGAGCTTGTCGTAGTCGGTGATCAGGGTGCGAGAGACGCCGTTGAGGGTGGTGGTTACTGTCAGGGGCTGGTCGGCTCCGTTGTAGGTGGTGTCGATTTTGCCCTTGTCGGGGTCGGTGGAGGTTGTGGTGCGGCCAAGCAGGTCGTAGTCGTACGTCCAAACCGCGTCGTCTGGGCCGGTCATCTGCTTAAGCCGGCCCCCGGCGTTGTACTCGTACAGGGTGCGGGTGTAGTCGCTGCCGGTCGGGACGGGGCCGCCGTACTCCCGACGCTCGGTGGTCCTGCCGCGGGCATCCATAATCGTCAGGGTGCCGGTGCCGCCCGCAGCAGCGGTGACGGCGGTGCGATCACCCTGCTCGTCGGTCTTGGTGCGCCACTTCTCCTGGTCGTAGACCCGAAAGACGGTTTCGGTGGCGCGGCCGGCGTCGTCGAAGAGCGTCTCGGTCGAAGCGGGAACAGAGCCGGGGAAGGTGTTGGCCAGGGTGCTGGATGGGGCGATATCGTCGTGGACCTGGCTGTTGGAGATGTACGCCAGGCCGCGGTCGTCGTAGAGGGTTTCGGAGATTACCCGGCCGCCGTTTGGCGCGGGGACCTGCGTCTGGCGTGAGCGCAGCAGACCGTCGAGGATTTCGTAGGAGCTGTTGTAAGTCTTTCCGTCGGCCTTGAGGGCGTCGGTGCGGACCCAGGTCTCCTTGTCGTTGTTGATGCTGTAGGCGTAAGCAACGGTCGCGGCGTCGCCTAGCGTGCGGGAGCGGTCCGGCTTCCAGACCGATCGCAGGCGGCCCAACGCGTCGAAGGACCACTCGGTGACGTTGCTGTTGGCGTCGGTTACCTTTGTCGCGGTGCTCCAGGCGGGATCCATGTCCGTGACGGTGCTGTAGAGCATGGGGTTGGTCGAGGTCGCCTGGGTCAGCGGACCGTAACCGGCGTCGTCGGGTACGTACGTCGTTGTGGTGGTCTGGTTCAGGGCATCGGTCGAGGACAGTGGCCGGCCGAGCCGGTCGTAGGTCGCCGAGGACTCTTTCGTATAGACCGGTTTCTTGTCGGCGTCGTAGTCGGCGAGTCGGTACGTTGACGTCACCTCCCCCTTGGTCGGTGCGACGCCGATGGCCTGGTTGTCGTATCCGGTGGTGGCGTCGCTGATGGCGTCCCGGGGCAGAACCGGGGTCACCGAGCAGGCGACCGCGTAGGTCTCGATGCGGGAGACCGAGTCGACGAGCCAGGCTGAAGTGTTGCGCGCGTAGGTTTTGCGCGTGCAGGTCTCATCACCGGACTTGGCCGCGTCGCCTAGGTTCTCGACGGTGACGGGCAGCCCGTACGTCGGGTCGTAGGTGCTCTTGGTGACGACCGTGCGGGTGCCAGTGGAGGTCTTGGCCCGGGTGGCACTCTCGGCTGGCTGGACGATCCAGGATTCCGTGATGCCCCAGCTGTAGGTGTGGTTGCCGGTTTTGTGCGACCAGGGGGTGTTGACGGTGCCGCTGAGTTCCTCGGTGCCGTTGTAGACGATGGTCTCGCGGACGAAGCCGGTGTACTGGCGGGAGTCGTCGATGGCGGTGCCGGTGGAGTCGGTGACCTTCTCCACGCGGGCGGTGCCGTCCAGTTCCTTCTCGCCGTTGAGACCGCGCATGTAGAGCGTGGACTTCTTGGAGCGGGGGCCTTCGGAATTGCCGGAGGTTTCCACGACCTTGCCGTAGCCACGCCATTGGGACCAGGTGCGGTTGGAGGCCTTGGTCAGGCCCTCGTCGTCGGCGTAGCCCCAGCCGGCGCCGCCCTGGTAGTCGTAGTACTTCTCACCGGTGTCGCCGTGGCCGTAGGGGTCGTCCTGGAAGGTGGAGGTGACGACGTACTTATGGAACCAGTCAGTGACGGGTGTCGTGCCGGACTGGGACCACTTGACTGGGAAGCAGCGACGGGTGTTCTTGTCGACGGCCGTCGGCATGCTGGTGCCGACTATGCAGTCGGGATCGGAGTAGTTGACCGTGAGGGTCGATCCGGTCTCGGACTTGATGGTGCGCACCCGCCACTTGATGTAGCGCAGGGTGTCCGGGTTGCTGCCTTCGACGTGGTTGGACAGCTGCATGCCGCCGAAAACGACCGGCGGCATGGCGGCCGTGGTGGTGTTGGCCTTGCCGGTGTTCTGGATGGACTTCAGCCACAGACTTGCCGAGGAGGCGTCGCCGGTGTCGGGGAAGCTCTGCTCCAGGTGCCAGGTGTCCACGTCCCGGCGGGTGGTGCCGGTGCCGGTCCACACCGAGGTGGTGACGTCGGTGAGGCGTTTGCGGGTGAAGAAGGCCGGGCCGATCTGGGTGCTGCACTTGGTGTCGGCCGCGCAGATCATGTCAAAGGGCACGTCGGGCCAGTTGGCCTTGGTGTCTTTGGTGAGGCTGGAGCAGCCGCCTGAGGCGACGCAGCGCTCGGCATAAGTGAAGCTGACCTGCTGGGCGGCGGGCTTGGCGTAGATCAGGTCACTGCGCAGGCCGTAGTCTATGCGGTTGAGGTAGCCGCCCCGGGTATAGCCAGTGCCGTTGACGGTGGTGTCGGCGTTCTTGGAGTAGTAGTTCGTCTCCCGGCCGTACCAGTACGTGGAGGCGTTGTCGTGGGTGTCCACGACGTAGTCCAGGTTCCAGCGCCAGGCCTGGGCGCAGAAGGAGTCGGCGAAGCCGGTGGACTTGTAGCAGGGCTCGCCGGAGTCGTCGCCGAAGACCGGGACGGTCCACACGGAGTTGGTGACCGGGTCGTCGTCGGCGCTGCCGTTGTCGCTCCAGTTGGGCATGCGGTGCTTGCCGAAGAAGTACTGGGTACCGGAGGCGTCTGTGACCTTCCAGTACTCGGTGTTGTTGTCGCCGTTGCCGGTGGCGCCGGTCAGGTGCTCGACGCGGGAGCCGTCCTCGTTCTTCACCTTCCACGAGCCGCCGGAAGCCTCGGACAGGGCGGCGGAGTCACAGGCCGTCTTGTCGGCGCAGGTGTTGACCAGTTCCACTGCCTTGCCGTTGAGGACCAGGGTGGCGTTGGCGTACTTCCAGCACAGGTCGCCCTTGCCGGTCTGGCCGTCGTCCTTGCAGGACGCGTACTTGCGCTCGATGTAGGACTCGGTGAGGGAGAAGCCTTCACCGATCACCGAGGTCTGGTTGTTCTCCCCGGCCGTGCGGCCGTCCACCGAGGCGGAGTTGTAGGAGACGGACAGGTTCGGGGACGGGCCGGCTGTCGCCGGAGGAACGCGCAACGGGTAGTTCCAGGTGAAGTCACCGGTGCTGCCGCCGGCCTCCCAGGTCGCGGTCGGAGACAGCGAGGTGGCGCTGTAATCGCCTCCGCCACCCGAAGTGTCGGCTGCGGCCGCCAGCAGCATCGGGGTGCCGGCGGTGAGGCTGCGGGCTGAGACGGTGCCCGTCAGCGTCTGGGAGTTCGTGTTGTTGTCCGCGCCTGACACCTGCTTCTGGGCGCGGCAGGCCTTCTTCTGCGGGGTGGTCAGCGCACACGCCGGGAGAGTCACCAGACGCAGGCGGGGCCCGAAGTTTCCGCCGTAGACATCGTTGAAGGAGGAGTAGTCCAGCGAGATGCGGAGCCTGTCGGTGTCATCAGGCGTGCGCGCGGATGCGGCTTTGGCCGGGTCGACGGTGAGCAGGACGCCGTTGACGCCCGCCTTCTTCGCGTCGGCCTGGGAATGGAGACTGAGCGCCAGCTTCTCGGCAGGGCCGGTGGCCTTTGCCGCCTTCTTCTTCGCCTTCTTGCCTGCCGGGTCCGCGGGTTCCTGGCCCAGCTTCACCCTCAGCCCACCGACGGTGAGGGAAGCTTTGCCGGCGGCCGGGACGTCGACGGCGGCCTTTCCGGCTTTTGGCCAGGAAGCCTGCTTCAGCCGCTCACGCGTTTCCCGGGAAGCGGAGACCGCTTTGTCTTTGGGGGCCTTGGATGTGCCGGGCTTGAGCACGCCCACCTTGTCGGTCTTCGCGTCGGGCCGGTCCTCCAGCGGCTTACGGCCTGCCGCCGACTGGGCCTGGGCCGCGAAATCGTAGCCGACAGGAATCACGACCTGCGGCAGGAGGCAGAGAGAGAGGACGAGTCCGCCACGACCGAGCCAGCGGCGTATGACCGCCCCTGGCACGCGTCTGCGGAAAAGGGATGAAGACACAGTAATGTCCCGATTCTCGAAGAAAGGAATGGGCAGACAGCACTCGGACGGCGGCATCGGCGCCCGAGCGCACCGGCTTCCCCAACGGCGCGTCCGTACGGCACACAGACACGTCTTGAGCGCAGCGAAAGAGGGCAGGGCGGGGCGGACCAGAGATCCCTGGCCCACCCCGCCCTGCTCCTACTGCTGCTCGGTGTTACGCCGGTTGGCGATGGTGTCGGTGGACGTAGCTCCGACCCAGACACGGACACTGTCGATCGTGCCGGGGAAGTAGCGCGCGGCAGCGCCGTTGATCTTCGCCCGGCCGACCTCGAACGCGCCGCTCCCCTGCCAGGGGGCCGAGTACGGCACGCCGTCCTCATCACCCATCAGGGCGCTGTCGACGTAGAGCTTGAGCCCGCCGAGCTTGGAGGTGTCGTCGGGGTCGGCTGCCGCCTGGGCGTCGTAGACAACCGTCAGCATGACCGGGGTGCCCAGCTGGGCCGTGGTGAGGGCCGTGGAGTCACTCCTGGTCCAGGCTGCCCCGGTGCCGTCCTTGTCGGGACGGCCGAACGTCCAGCGCCCTTGGGTGCTGCCGGCCGGCTGCTCGTACCAGACGCCCCAGGAGGACTGGCTTGTCCCCGACTGGCCGAATACCTGCACCGCGTACGACTTGGTGGTGTCGGCGAGCTTGGCAGGATCCAGCGACACCCAGGCGGTCGCGGTGAACGAACCCGCATCGTCGACGATGGGGCCGGTGGCGGTCGCGTACCCGCTCGTGCCGTTCACGGTCATCGTCTGCCTGGTCGTCACCTCTTCGCCGATGTCGGGGTCGCCGGTGGTGAACTGGGTGAGTGCGGCACCGCTGAGGGTGAGGTTGCGTCCGAAGCCGCTGGTGTCCTTGACGGTGCTGCCGGTCGCGTTGGCCATGTCGGTGGCATCCCACTTGGCGACGAGCGCTGGGACCGGGTCACCGGCGGTGCCGTCGGTGAGGTCTTCGTCCTCCAGCCAGGCGTCATGGGTCACCTCCGTGTCCGCCAGCGCGCGCGACCAGACGTTCACCTCGTCGATGGTTCCGGCGAAGTTCTCCTTGCCGGCCGCGGCATGCCACAACCGCCCGACCTGCAGGCCGCCGGACGCCTTCCACGGGGTGGCCGTGAACGCCACCGGATTGCCCTGCGCAACGCCGTTGACGTAGAGCTGGAGGGTCTGCGCGGCCGCATCGTAGACGCCCGCCAGATGGGTCCAGGCCTTCAGTACCGGCGGCTTGGCGCCGATCGAGCGGATGATCACAGGATCGGCGACATCCGTCTGATGCCGGTTGAAGATCCAGGCGTTGTAGGTGGTCGAGTAGTACAGCTGGAACCCGGAAGCGTTCGTTCCCGCCTGCGACAGGACCGTGTAGTTGACGTCCTTCTTCTCCAGACGTGCCCAGGCCGAGACGGTGAAGGACTTGGTGGTGTCCAGGACCGCACCGGAGGTGGAGAGATAGGCGCTGGTGCCGTTGAACTTCGCTGCGCCGGTCCCGTTGCGGGACAGGGTGTCCCAGGTACCTCCTGAGGAGGTCAGCGGGTGCGGGGTGGCGGTGGTGGAATCGGTGAGCCCGTTGTCCAGGTGCCAGATCCCCGAGGGCTTCTCGGCGCCCTTGACCAGGAAGCTGTAGTAGCCGGTGAGCGAGCTGTGTCCGGCCGCGTCGTAGCCCCAGACCTGAATGGTGTTCTCACCGGCCTGGTTCGGCGTGATCGTCTGAGTGGTGGCCGTGCCCTTGGCAACGTTGATCGGGGCAGATACGGCGCCGCTGTTCAGCTTCCACCTGTAGCTGACCACGTCGGACTGGATGCCGTCTGTGGTGGAGTTGGTGTCCGCGGGCGTGAAGGTGAACTTGCCCGCCGTGCCCACCCCGCCCGCGGCCGGCTCGGTCTCGGCAGGCTTGTACACGCCGTCCGCGCTGGATATCACCGGAGGCGGCGGCGAGTCGGTGTCGACCCGGAAGTAGCACCAGGACGACCACGACGAGTCCAGCACACCGGTGGCGCCCCGGTCCGTCTTGTAGTACGCCTGGGTCTTGGCCCGCATCCGGTAGTCCGTCTGCGCCGGAAGTGTGCTTGAGGTCGCGGTGCGTGCGGCGTTGTCGGCCACCCAGGCGCCGTCCGGCGAGGTCGCGTACCAGGTGCGGCTGGAGCCGTCGGCCTTCCACACCTCGAACATGGCGCGCAGCTGAGCGTTGGAGCCGTCGGCCGACTGCACCGTGGCAAGCATCTTCGGCGTGCTGTCACCAGTGGCGAAGGGCAGCGAAGACGTGTTGCAGGCCCGTCCGGTCGTGCCCTGCTGGACGCCGTAGGAAGTCGGCTTGCCCGGATAGGACACGTACGTCACCGACAGTTTCGCATCCTTGCGGAACCGCGCCCAGGCGCCCGCGTCGGACTCGTCGTGCGCGGTCAGCGAGAAGGTGATCTGCGACTTCTTGTCCGCGGCGTAGGACGCCAGCGTCGTCGTCAGATTCTCGTTCGTCTCCTCGTCCACGTTGTCGCTGAAGCGCACCCAGTTCGCCGGCTGCGACGGGGAGCACAGGCCGCCCCGCCCGTAGGCCACGTACCGGTCACCCATCAAATCCACAGCGGTGGGACGGGATGACCATGTGGTGCTGGAGGCAATGCCCTTGTCCACGCGGCTCAGGTCGTACCAGTGCGGCTCACAGGTGAAGGTCCACTCCTGGTACACCTCCATCGTCGCGTCCAGGACCTTCTTGCCGTGGATCGAGGAGAGCGGGTACTCGAAGTACATGCGCTGGGTGTACGGGCTGTTGGAGCAAAGGTAGCCCGCATAGTTGGAGCAGCGACCCACACCCTTGTCCCCGTCGAACTCCCAGTACTTGGTGCCGTTGGAGGCCAGAGCCGTCCAGTCCCCCAGCGAGATGCCCTTGGTCGGCGGGTCGATGTAGAGGGGGAAGACGGTGTCTTCGCCGTGGAGCAGAGCCGGATCAGGCGTGATCTCCAGGGTGGTGCCGGCGATGTCGAGCGGGAGCTCCGCCGTCGCGTCACCGCTGCTGGGCCCCTCCGACGGTGCAGGCTCACCCTTGGCGGCGGGCAGCGGAGCTACCTCCTGCACATCCTCGGCCGTTGCTTCTACGGAAGACGCGGAGCGCCCAAGCAGTGGCCTGTCAACAGCAGTAGTCGGAGTGTCACCGGCCGAGTCCCACATGCGCCCGGCCGGGCTCTCGAAGACCGGTGTTCCGTTTCCGTCGCGCGCGATGAAACCGCCGTCGGCCGTCGGGGCGATGTCCAGGCTGCCACCGGAAACGGTCATCCTGATGGTCGCGAGCGCCGGATTCTCTGCTGCCTGCGCGGTCTTGACCACGAGTACCGAGGTGTAGCCGGTGCTCAGCGCAGTCAGTTCCAGATCTACATCCGGGAGCACATCGGCGTAGGTGGCGGTGGCGTCGTCGAGCTGGGGTTTGGGCAGCGCAGCGGGCCAGCCGAGCTGCAGCTTGTGCCCCTGGCCCTTGAGCGTGACCAGTCCCTCACCGCTGCCGCCGTCCGAAAAGATGACACCGGCCGTGGTGTTCTTGGCCCGGACAGAGCCGTCCGCCTTACGCACCAGGGTGGTGTCGATGGGAGCCCAGCTACCGTCGTCCTGTCGAGCGCGAACGGGAGCGGCATTCATCTCCTGCGTGAACGTACCGTCCGGATTTGCGAAGACCTGAGATGAGTCGGTGGTGGCCGCACCCACGGTCACCTTCTCACCGGTCTTCGCTGCAAGCTCACTTGCTTTCGACTCCGGAGTTTTGTCAGCCGCCACCGCAGTCGGCCCATCATCGGCGAGCCGGGGCGTCGCCCCGGCTTCGCCCATCGGAACCGCACCCCCCAGGAGTGCGACGGCCAGTACCCCGCTTCGCGCCGCTTGACACCAGCCGTGCCGTCCTATGTGCGTAGACACGCCCCACCCGTTCTCTTAAATTTTCCTTATGAGAGCCGTGAAGATCATGTGTCCATCGATCACGCTGGTCAATGGTGTCGCATCTCACATAGCCCCATGTGTGCTTGGTGTTTACTGAACCGCTCCGGGACGGTCCGGAGCCTCCATCAGACCCGGAGCGGTTCACTCTCGCTCGGACAGGAGTCTGCTTCGAACGCGGCCGAGCCGTCGATTGACTCAGGGCAGTTGCGGCATGATCAAGGCCAGTCGATTCCCTGGAGGCCGACATGGCATGGTCTGAACGCGTGGTGGTGCGGGACGATGTCTGGCTTGCCTGCCGGGACTGGGGCGGGCCTGGACAGCCCATCGTGTTGCTGCATGGGCTGGCCGGTCACGCAGGTGTATGGGATGTACTGGCACAGGACTTGCACCCCAGGTATCGGGTCGTGGCGTTCGACCAGCGCGGGCATGGCGCCAGCGAGCGCCGTCCGCGGGACGTTTCCCGCGCCGCCTACGTCGCCGACGTCATCGCTGTTGTGGATCAGCTGGCGCTGCCACGACCCGTTCTCGTCGGTCAGTCGCTGGGCGGGCATACGGCCATGCTCGTCGCAGCCGCGCACCCCGGGCTCGTCCGCGCACTCGTACTCGTCGAAGCCAGCCCCGGCGGTTCACACACGAGTGGCCCCGCCGACGTCGGCAAATGGCTCGACTCATGGCCGACGCCGTTTCCCTCACGCGAAGCGGCAACCGTGTTCCTTGGCGGTGGACGGGTCGGCGCAGGCTGGGCGGCCGGGTTGGAGGAACGCGAGGGCGGATGGTGGCCTCGTTTCGACCAGGATGTGATGGTCCGATCGCTGGCGGAGAACGCACAGCGTTCCTTTCAGCACGAGTGGGGGCAGGTCACGTGCCCCACCCTGATCGTCCTGGCCCAATCCAGTTTCATCCCCGAGCAGGAAGCTGACGAGATGCTCCGGCAACGACCCGCCACCATGGCCATGAGCATCCCCGGCACTGGGCACGACCTGCACCTGGAACAGCCCGAGATCCTGCGCACCGCGCTCTCGGACTTCATCGAGAGCCTCGTTTGAAGCTCCTGCGCGGTCACAACGACCCCAAACTCGGACCCCTCACTTGGCCGTCGATCCACAGGTCTTGACAGCCCACTCGGCCGAAAGGTGGTGGCCGAGGAAGCGGACCTCTGTACACCGACTGCTTCGAACTATAGACATCCTCCACAAGCCTTTTTCGGAGGGGGATGTTTTGCGTTCGGGTAGGCCGGGCTGTAGTTCACGGAGAATCAACGCAGCCCAGCGATCAGGACCAGCACCCACAGTGGCTGCGTCGGTGGCTACCTTGGCAACCGGGAGATCCGGTTTGTGCCTGTACAGATTGGGTTCCAGCGAAGCCTTCGCTCGGACAAGAAGGCCCCTGCCCAGGGCTTTCGCTTGTCAGAAGCGCACGGCGGCAGACGAGTCGGGCTGTACGCCGGATTTTGTCGCCCGGTTGCCTCGCGGCGGCCGGGGAGACGGCCATCTATCTAGGGCCGGCGTTGCCGCCGGCCTCCTGCGGTCTACCCGCGGACTCGGGCGGGCAGCCCTCGAACGTCCGCGCAGAGCGCTTTTCAGGGCGCTCCTTTTGACCTTGCTCCGGGTGGGGTTTACCTAGCTGCCCAAGTCACCTTGGGCACTGGTGGTCTCTTACACCACCGTTTCACCCTTACCCAGCGCCTGAGCGCCGGGCGGTTTGTTTTCTGTGGCACTGTCCCGCGGGTCACCCCGGGTGGCCGTTAGCCATCACCCTGCCCTGTGGAGTCCGGACGTTCCTCGGGAAGCGCCCCCGAAGGAGACTCCACGCGGCCGTCCGCCCGGCTCGTCTGCCGTATGAACCATGTTAGCCGACCAGGCGTGGCTCCTTGTTTCTTCGGTCAGTGACCAAAGGGCGGATCCGGAGTCTCCTTGGCCTGCGCACCAGCCGCGAGCTCATTCGTGGAATAGTCGAGCCAGAGCTCTCCGGTCACTCTGTTCCTCGCTCGGCCGAGGCGGCCAGCCGGCGAGTGCTGCTGCGTCACTCCCGGACGCGCCTGAACCTTGAGCTGTGATCACGGCGCGAGGATACGAGCAAGCTCTGACAGAGCCGTACCGATGTCCAGATCACCCGCATTCAACCAAGCCGGACACCTCGGAGGATATATTTATATCGTCCGAGGTGTCCGGCCGCCTGATACTTTTCCGCTGGTCACAGCACTTTCGTCGTTTGGCGCCTCAGGCGGCGCACGTCGCTCTGCGCTCGCACGGCGAAATTCGACCCGGATTCGACCCGGCTGCCAACCTTGGCTTGCCGCACATGGTCTGACCTGCGCTATACCGGACGGGAACGGTACTCGGATGCTACGCCGGGTTCTGTCGCCCGGCTGCCTCGCGGCGGCCGGGGAGACGGCCATCCATCTAGGGCCGGCGTTGCCGCCGGCCTCGTGCGGTCTACCCGCGGACTCGGGCGAGCAGCCCTCGGACGTCCGCGCAGAGACACCAAGGTGTCTCCTTTTGACCTTGCTCCGGGTGGGGTTTACCTAGCCGCCTGAGTCACCTCAGGCGCTGGTGGTCTCTTACACCACCGTTTCACCCTTACCCGGGACCGAGGTCCCGGGCGGTTTGTTTTCTGTGGCACTGTCCCGCGGGTCACCCCGGGTGGCTGTTAGCCACCACCCTGCCCTGTGGAGCCCGGACGTTCCTCGGGGAGCGCCCCCGAAGGGGACTCCACGCGGCCGTCCGCCCGGCTCGTCTGCCGTGTCGACCATGCTACCGGGCGTTCACCCCGCCGCCGCCCCGAGGTCGACGACGCTGTGGCCAGGAAGGAGCCCAGCAGGATCAAGGCGAAGGCCACCACCGTCCCCCCGGTCAGTTTCTCGTCCAGCAGCAGGACACCCGCCGTCACCGCCACGGCCGGGTTGACGTACGTGAAGACCACCGCCCTGGTGGGTCCCGCTTCCCTGATCAGCTCCAGAAAGACCACGAAGGCCAGCGCCGTGCAGATGACGCCCAGGCCCGCGAGGGATGCCAGGACCGGGAGGGAGGGGAGTGTGGCGGGCCATTGCAGGGCCGCCGCCGGGGCGTACACCAGCGCCGACAGGAGCAGGCAAGGGGCTATCAGTTGCAGGGTCGGGACCGGCCGCAGGTAGCGGGCCATGATGAGGGGGGCCGTCGCGTAGCCCACCACCGTGATCAGCATCTCCGTCAGCGAGCGGGCGTCGCCGCCTGTCAGGTGCGGGATCGTGAGGACCGCCACCCCTCCCAGGCCGAGCCCCAGTCCTGCCGTTCGGCGGGCGCCCAGGCGTTCCGTGTCGCCGAAGAAGCGGGCCAGCAGGACGCCGACTATCGGTACGCCCGCGATCAGCAGGCCCGCCGTCGAGCTGGAGAGGTGGCGTTCGGCGTCGGTCAGGGTCCACCAGGGGCCGATGATCTCTATGCACGCGAAGGCCAGCATGGGGCGCCAGTGCGTTCGTACGACTCCCACCAGGTTTCCCTGGCGGATGGCGAAGGGGAGGAGCAGTGCCGCGCCCAGCGCACAGCGCGCGAACACCACCATGGACGCGGACATGCCACCGTCCACCGCCACTTTGATCATCAAGTAGGGGATGCCCCAGAGCACTCCCATGAGGGAGAAGAGAAACCAGCCGCGTGCAGTCATGCGCGCAGTCTCGGCCGGTCAGCGGCGGACGTCTTGAACGCTGTTGCGGTACGCCGCCGGTGTCACCCCAAGCACCCGCCGGAACCAGCGCGTGAGGTGTGCCTGGTCCGCGAAGCCCACCAGCGCGGCGGCCTCGGCGGGGCGGTGTCCCGACTCCAGCAGGCAGCGGGCGCGGTTCACCCGGTACTGGGCCAGCCACGCGTACGGCGGCATTCCCATGCTCGTACGGAACGCGCGCAGCAGTTGGTAGCGGGACAGGCCGAGGTCCGCTGCCAGGGCCGCGAGGGAGGGCGGGGCGAGGAGTTCGTCGGCGAGGCGGTCGCGTACCGCCGCCGCCACTCGGCCCGCGCCCGGGATCGTGTCGCACACGTGGCGGGTGGTGGAGTGTCGGCGGGCCAGGGCCGTGAGCAGCCACGGTATGCGGGACTCGGCCTCCAGGGGGTCTGGGCACGCGCTGAGTTCGGTGTGCGCGAGGCGCAGGGCCGCGGCCAACTCGGGGTCGTCGAAGAGTGGTTCGCGGAAGTTCGGGATGCCCAGGGTGCCCTCGGTAAGCAGTGGTGTCTCCGCGTACAGGGCGCGGTAGGCGTAACCGTCGTCGGGTGCGGCCGGGCCTCCCGTGTGCACCTCGCCGGGGCCCAGGACCACGATCGAGCCGGGGCCCGGTCGGATCCGGCCGCCGCGGTAGTCGATGACCTCGGCGCCGGCGACGCAGACGCCGATGGTGAACTCGTCGTGCGCGTGAGGCGCGTACCGGTGGCGGTCGAACCTGGCCGTCAGCAGGTCGAGCGGCCGGCCGGTGCCGCCGAGGGTCGCCCTCGTCCAGACGGCCTGCTCACGCCTGCCCGTGCGGACCGGGGGTCCTGCGCGTTCACGTCCGCCCGGCGTCTCACCTGCCACCTCACCCGCTGCCCCCTCACTCGCTGCCCCCATGGCCGCCCACCTCCTCGGGTCCCGCGGACTGCAACGCACACATGGCGCGTTTCCATGCCCGCCTCCGTGCTCCGACGGCGTCGGACATCCAGAGGCGTACCCGGCGACCCGCTGCTGTGCGGCTCGCTTGACCTTGCCGCAACGTCAGCGTTTCTACTGAGGTCACGCGGATCGGAGAGCTCGCCGCGGCCGTCGGCGTCACGACGCGGACCGTGCGGCACTACCACCAGCTCGGGCTGCTGCCCGAGCCCGAGCGGCGGCCCAACGGCTACCGCGACTACGGACTGCGGCACGCCGTCGCGCTCGCCCGGATCAGGCGGCTGACCGAGCTGGGACTCGGTCTCACCGAGGTCCGGGACGTCCTCGCGGAGGACGCCGGCCGCACCTCGCCGAGACGACCCCGCCGCACCCGCCGGTGCCGAGCGAGGGCGCCGCGAGTCCGCTCCCGGACGGGGCACGACTGCCGGGTGCGGTACGTGATCGCCGACGTTGGCGCGTTCGTCGTGCCCGGCGCCACCTTGGACGCCGAGGCCCACCGGCGGCGCGAGAGGTGCATCGCCTGGGGCGGCGCGTGCGGCACCCCGTAGGCTGGCGGGTGCTTCGCGTACGTACTGAAAGCCCCAGGGAGAACCGCCGTGCTCGTGTTGTTGCCGCCGTCCGAAGGAAAGGCTCCCTCCGGGCGGGGCGCGCCGTTGAAGCCGGAGTCGCTGTCGTTGCCGGGGCTCGCCGAGGCACGGCAGGCGGTTCTCGACGAACTGGTCGAGCTGTGCGCGGCCGACGAGGAGAAGGCGCGCGAGGTGCTCGGGCTGAGTGAGGGCCTGCGCGGCGAGGTCGCCAAGAACACGGAGCTGCGCAGCGCGGGGGCCCGGCCCGCCGGGGAGATCTACACGGGTGTGCTGTACGACGCCCTCGACCTGGCCTCCCTCGGCACCGCGGGGAAGCGGCGGGCGGCGCGGTCGCTGCTCGTCTTCTCGGGGTTGTGGGGCGCGGTCCGGCTGACGGACCGGATTCCCTCGTACCGCTGCTCGATGGGGGTGAAGCTGCCCGGTCTCGGGGCGCTCGGCTCGCACTGGCGTGCGCCGATGGCCGCCGTGCTGCCCGAGGTCGCCGGGAGCGGGCTGGTACTGGACCTGCGGTCGGCGGCGTACGCGGCCGCGTGGAAGCCGAAGGGGGAGGTCGCGGGGCGTACGGCAAGCGTACGGGTGCTGCACGCGCCGACCCGCAAGGTCGTCAGCCACTTCAACAAGGCGACCAAGGGGCGCATCGTACGAAGCCTCATGGAGACCGGGGGCGTTCCGTCGGGCCCGGCGGAACTGGTGGAGGCGCTGCGGGACCTCGGGTACGTGGTGGAGGTGGCGTCTGCTGGCCGTACACCGGGTGCGTCTGGTGCGTCGGGTACGTCGGGTGCGGCGGGTGCGGCGGGTGCGGCGGGTGCGGCGGGTGCGGCGGGTGCGGCGGGTGCGGGCAAGCCGTGGATGCTGGATGTTCTGGTGGATGAAATCCACTGAGCGGACGGCACGGCGCGGCGCGCCACTGAGGCTTGTTGCAGCATGCGCAACGACCTTTGCGCATGCTGCTTGGTGAGGGCAGGATGACGGCATGCCGCCTCCGCCTTCGCCGCTGCCCTCCTCCCCGTCGCCCACTTCCGTGCTCGAACTCGCACCCGTCGTGCCCGTGGTCGTCGTCGAGGACGTCTCGGACGCCGTCCCGCTGGCTCGGGCGCTCGTCGCGGGCGGGCTGCCCGCGATCGAGGTGACACTGCGGACGCCGGTGGCGCTCGACGCGATCCGGGCGATCGCGGACGGGGTACCGGGTGCGGTGGTCGGTGCGGGCACGGTCATCTCTCCCGCCCAGGTGACGGACTCCGTGGCGGCCGGGGCGCGCTTTCTCGTCAGCCCCGGCTGGACGGACGTGCTGCTCGACGCGATGAAGGCGTCCGGGGTGGCGTTCCTGCCGGGGGTGTCGACGACGTCGGAGGTCGTGGCGCTGCTGGAGCGCGGGGTGCGCGAGATGAAGTTCTTCCCGGCTCAGGCCGCCGGCGGCACGGCGTATCTCAAGTCGCTGGCCGGGCCGCTTCCGCAGGCCCGCTTCTGCCCGACGGGAGGGATCGGCCCGGCCGTCGCACCGGAGTACCTCGCGCTGGCGAACGTCCTCTGCGTGGGCGGAAGCTGGATGCTCCCCCCGGACGCGATCGCCTCCGGCGACTGGGCCCGGGTGGAGCGCCTGGCCCGGGAGGCGGCGGGGCTGCGCCCGTAGGGGCGGCCCTGTAGCGGGGTGCGGTGACGCGCGCCCAGCCCCTACCAACCCCGTAAGGGGCGCGGGAACCGACCCCGTAAGGGGCGCGGGAACCGACCCCGTAAGGGGCGCGGGGAACGGCGCGGCCAGCCCCCCGTTATGTTTTCTGCGGTTCCGCAACGGGGCCGCTGGCCTCCGGGTCCGGCATGACTGTGTCCCCCTGTCGAAGGCATGACCTGGGGG
>NZ_JBIUVD010000044.1:0-25134 GCF_044742785.1 Streptomyces sp. NPDC087844
TTCATCGAGGCCAGTCCGCACCCCGTCCTCACTCTCGGTATGGAGGAGACCTTCGAGGCCGCCGCCGTCGAGGCCACCACCGTTCCCACGCTCCGTCGTGACCGGGGATCGCGTACGCAGCTCGCCCACGCGCTGGCGCAGGCGTTCACGGCCGGGGCCCGGGTCGACTGGACCGCGTGGCTGCCCTCCCGCCCCGCCCTCGACCTGCCCACCTACGCCTTCCAGCACCAGCGCTACTGGCTCGACGAGCGCGACCCGGTGTCCAACGACCCGTCGAGTCTAGGACTCGCCGCCGCGGGACATCCGCTGCTCGGCGCCGCCACTCCGCTCGCGGGACAGGATGCGCACCTGCTCACCGGCCGGTTGTCGGCCAAGACCCGCTGGCTGGCCGAGCACCGCGTCCTCGGCACGGTGCTGCTTCCCGGGACGGCCTTCGCCGAGCTGGCCCTGCACGCGGCGGCGCGGGTGGGCAGCGACCATGTGGCGGAGCTGGTGGTGCACGATCCGCTCACCGTTCCCGACGAAGGCGCCGTCGACCTCCAGATCTCCGTCGTGGCACCCGACGACGACGGACGGCGTACGCTCACCATCCACTCCCGCCCGGCGCGCGATCCGGGCGAAGACGGCGGCCCGGACGACGACCCGTGGACGCAACACGCCTCCGGTGTCCTCGCGCCCGCGTCCGAAGTGGCGAACAGCCCTGGGACCGTTCCGCTGGACGGCACCTGGCCTCCCCCCGGTGCCACCCCCCTGGCGACCGAGCATCTCTACGAGGACCTCGCCGACCACGGCTCCAGCTACGGCTCGTCCTTCCAGGCGCTCGCCGCCGCCTGGAAGCTCGACGACGACCTCTACGCCGAGGTGGTCCTGCCGGACGGCGAGCGCGCGAACGCCGACGCGTACGGCGTCCACCCCGTGCTGCTCGACGCCGTCCTCCAGGCCCGCGCACTGGACGCAGCGCTCGCGGGCGACGACACGGACACGGTGCGGATGCCGTTCTCCTGGAGCGGGCTGCGGTTGCTGTCCCCCGGGGCCGGGGCGCTTCGGGTACGCATCCGGCTGACAGCTCCCGACCGGCTCGGTCTGACCGCCTACGCCGAAGCGGGGGCCCCCGTCCTCACCCTGGAGGATCTGACGCTCCGTCCGCTGCCGTCCGAGAGGCTCGGCCCAGGACGTACGGCGAACCGGAACACACTGTTCCGGCTGGCCTGGCAGCAGCTCCCGCCGCCCGGCTCCCTTCCGCCCCAGCGGCTGGCCGTCGTCGCTCCCGTGTCGGATCCGATGGCCGCCGACCTGCTCGCCGCGCTGCCCGACGTCGCGTGCTATCCCGACGTCGCCGCCCTGCGCACGGCCGTCGCCGCCGGAGTCCCGGCGCCCGACACCGTGCTGGCGCCGCTGTCCGTGGTGCCGTCCCACGACGGCACCACCGCTGGTACGGACAGCGGCACCAACCCCGTGTCCGACCCCGGTGAGCGGCTGCGCACCGCCGGCCGGGCGGCCCTGGCTCTGCTCCAGGAGTGGCTCGCGGAGCCGGAGACCACGGCCACGCTGGCTGTCGTCACCCGCCGCGCGGTCGCCGCGCACGAGGGCGAGGACATCGGCGATCTGACCGCTTCCGCGCTGTGGGGGCTGGTGCGCAGCGCCCAGTCGGAGCACCCCGGGCAGTTCGTCCTGCTCGACCTCGACGGAAGTGACACGTCGTACGCGGCCGTTCCCGCCGCGGTGGTCCAGGGCGAGCCGCAGCAGGCGTTGCGCGAGGGTGTGCCGTACATCCCCCGGCTCGTCCACGACGTGCCCGCCGGCCTCCCCGCTCCCGCGCCGCTCGACCCCGCAGGAACGGTACTCATCACCGGTGGCACCGGCGCCCTCGGGTCCGTGGTCGCCCGCCATCTGGTCGCGCGCCACGGTGTGCGGCGTCTGCTGCTGGCGAGCCGGAGAGGTCCCGACGCTCCGGGCGCCGCCGGGCTGACCGCCGAACTCACCGCTCTCGGCGCCGAGGTGTCCGTCGTCGCCTGCGACACGAGCGAGCGGGGCGAGCTGGTCGGGCTGCTGGCATCCGTGCCCGACGGGCATCCGCTCACAGCCGTCGTCCACACGGCTGCGGTGGTGCGGGACTCCACGATCCAGTCGGCCACCGCCGAGCAGTACGACGACGTGCTGCGGGCCAAAGCGGCCTCCGCGTGGCTGCTGCACGAGCTGACCCGGGAGCTGGACCTGTCCACGCTGGTGCTGTTCTCCTCCGTGACGGGCCTGGCGGGCGGCGCGGGGCAGGGGAGTTACGCAGCGGGCAACGCGTTCCTCGACGCGCTGGCCCTGCACCGGCACGCCTCGGGTCTGCCCGCGACCTCGCTGGCCTGGGGCTTCTGGGACCAGCACTCCGGGATGTCGGGTGAGTTCGGCGAGTCCGACCGCGCCCGCAACGTCCGCGCCGGTGACCTGGGGCTGACCACCGAGCTGGCCCTCACCCTCCTCGACACGGCGCTCGGCCGGGGCGATCCGCTGCTGGTGCCCGTACGGCTGGACCTGCCAGGCATGCGCCGCCGCGCCGACTCCGGGGAGATCCCGGTGATTTTTCGGCATCTGCTGCGCGGGACGGCGCAGCGGGGCCGCGGAGCGGGCGGGCCCGCCCTGTCCCGGACACTCGCCCGGCTCTCCGGCGCGGACCGGCACCGCGCGCTGCTCGACCTCGTACGGGGTCAGGCCGCGGTGGTCCTGGGGCACGGGTCGCCGTCGTCCGTCCCGGCGTCGAGGAACTTCCGGGAGCTGGGCTTCGACTCCCTGACCGCCGTGGAACTGCGCAACCGGATCAGCGCGGCCACCGGGCTCCGGCTGCCCGCGACGCTCGTGTTCGACCGTCCCACGCCCACAGCGCTCGCCGATCTGCTCGGCGAGCGCATCGACCGTGCCGGGGACGACGGCGATCCGGGGCGGCCGGCACCGGGCGAGGCCGTGCTCGCCGATCTGGACCGTATCGCGGACGCCGTCACGGCGCTGTCCGGGAGCGAACAGGAGCAGGTCGTCGCGCGCTTGGAGGAGCTGCTGCGTGGCGTCACGGTGCCCGGGGAAGGCGGGACGGCACCGGCGCCCGACGACGACCGCCTGGAGTCGGCCACCGACGACGAGCTGTTCGACCTGCTCGACGGCGAACTGAGCGGGCGCGGGCATCCGGGCGACCACGACGTCCCGTCCGAACGGGACTGACACGCCATGGTGAACGACGACAAACTCCGCAGCTATCTCAAGCGCGCCACCGCCGATCTGCGCCAGGCCCGCCGCAGGATCGGCGAGCTGGAGGACCGTGCGCGGGAACCGGTCGCCATCATCGGGATGGGCTGCAGGCTGCCGGGCGAGGTGAACGGCCCGGAGGACCTGTGGCGGCTGGTCGCCGACGGCGTGGACGCCATGTCTTCCTTCCCCGGCGACCGCGACTGGCCGCTGGAGGAGCTGTCCGAGCCGGAGCGGCCGGGCACCAGCGCGACGGACCAGGGCGGTTTCCTCCACGACGCGCCGCTGTTCGACGCCGAGTTCTTCGGGATCAGCCCGCGCGAGGCCGTGGCGATGGACCCACAGCAGCGACTGCTGCTGGAGTGCGCCTGGGAGACCTTCGAGCACGCGGGCCTCGGCCGCGAGGCGCTCGCCGGCTCCACGACGGGTGTGTTCGCCGGGATGTCGTCGCAGGACTATCTCTCGCTCGTCGGCAGGGCCGCGGACGATGTGGCCGGGCACGTGGCCACAGGGAACAGCGGCAGCGTGCTGTCGGGCCGGCTCGCGTACACCTTCGGTCTGGAAGGGCCGGCTCTGACGGTCGACACCGCGTGCTCGTCGTCGCTGGTGGCGATCCATCTGGCGTGCCAGGCGCTCCGTCAGGAGGAGTGCTCCCTCGCACTGGCGGGCGGGGTGACCGTGATGGCCACGCCGGGCATGTTCGCCGAGTTCAGCCGCCAGCGCGGGCTGGCCGCCGACGGCAGGTGCAAGTCGTTCGCCGGGGCGGCCGACGGCACCGGCTTCTCCGAGGGCGTCGGTACGGTGCTGCTGGAGCGGCTGTCCGACGCCCGCGCGAACGGGCACCGGATCCTCGCGGTGATCCGCGGCTCGGCCGTCAACCAGGACGGCGCCAGCAACGGACTGACCGCGCCCAACGGCCCCTCCCAGGAGCGCGTCATCCGGCAGGCCCTGGCCGCCGCCCGGCTGTCGCCGCGCGAGGTCGACGCGGTCGAGGCCCATGGGACCGGCACCACCCTGGGCGACCCGATCGAGGCACAGGCGCTGCTCGCCACCTACGGCCAGGACCGGCCCCGGGAGCGGCCGTTGTGGCTCGGCTCCGTCAAATCCAACATAGGACACACCCAGGCGGCGGCGGGCGTGGCGGGTGTGATCAAGATGGTGATGGCGCTGCGCCACGGGAGCCTTCCGGCGTCGCTGCACATCGATGAGCCCAGCCCGCACGTGGACTGGGAGAGCGGACACGTACGGCTGCTGGACCGGGCGGCGCCGTGGGAGGGGAACGGCCGTCCGCGCAGGGCCGGGGTGTCCTCCTTCGGTGTCTCGGGGACGAACGCCCATCTGATCCTGGAGGAGGCGCCCGGCGACCCCGGGCCCTCCGGGCCGCCGGAGCCGTCCGAGGGCGGTCGCACGGTCGGGGTGATGCCCTGGGTGGTGTCGGCTCGCGGCGCAGAGGCGCTGCGCGGGCAGGCCGCCGCACTGGCCGGGCAGCTGGCGGACTCCGCCGCCGCGCACGGTGACGTGGCGTGGTCGCTGGCCACCGCACGGTCCGCGTTCGAGCACCGCGCGGTGCTGGTCGCGGAGGACCCCGCGGAGACGATGGCCGGGCTGCGGGCCCTGGCCCAAGGCCGGTCGCACCCGGCGGTGACCGAGGGCGTCGCCGCGGAGCACGACACCGGGCCCGTGCTGGTATTCCCGGGACAGGGCTCGCAGTGGGCCGGCATGGGCGCCGAACTCCTCGCCTCCTCTCCCGTGTTCGCCGAGCGGATCGCCGAGTGCGAGCGGGCTCTGTCCCCTTACGTGGACTGGTCGCTGACCGAGGTGCTGCGCGGCGAGGGCGCGGGACTGGACCGGGTGGACGTGGTGCAGCCCGTGCTGTGGGCCACCATGATCTCCCTCGCCGCCGTCTGGGCGTCGCACGGCATCGTTCCGGCCGCCGTGGTGGGGCACAGCCAAGGTGAGATCGCCGCCGCCTGCGTGGCCGGGGCGCTCTCGCTGGAGGACGGGGCCAAGGTCGTCGCGCTGCGCAGCCGGGCGCTGCGCCGACTGGCCGGTGACGGCGCCATGGCCTCCTTGAGCGTCTCCCGGGAGGCGGCCGAGGAACTCCTGGAGCGGCAGGGTGCCGAAGTCACGGTGGCGGCCGTCAACGGTCCGTCCTCCACCGTGGTCTCCGGGCCGCCCCAGCAGGTCGCCGCCATCGTCGCCGAGGCGGAGGCCGAAGGTCTGCGGGCCCGGCTCATCGACGTCGACTACGCCTCACACGGCCCGCAGGTCGACCGGATCACCGGCGAGTTGCACGAGATCCTCGCGGGCGTACGCCCCATCGACACACCGGTGGCGTTCTACTCCACCGTCAGCGCGTCCCGTATCGACACCGCGCGGCTCGGCACCGGCTACTGGGTGACCAATCTGCGCGAACGCGTACGGTTCGCCGACACCGTCACGGCCTTGCTGGAGGACGGCTACCGGCTGTTCGTCGAGGCCAGTCCGCATCCGGCACTCGCCGTCGGCATGCAGGAGACCTTCGAGCGGGAGGGTGTGGCGGCGACCACCGTTCCCACGCTCCGCAGGGACCAGGGCGGCCGGGAGCGCTTCGCGCGGTCGCTCGCCCAGGCATTCGTCGCCGGGGCCCCCGTCGACTGGGCGAGCTGGTTCCCGGCGGACCGGGAGCGGCGCCCGGTCCAGCTGCCCACGTACGCCTTCCAGCGGGAGCGGTACTGGCTGGCGACGGCCGGCGGCGCAGGTGACGTGAGCGCCGCGGGGCTCAGGCCGGTGGGGCACGCGCTGCTCCCGGCCGCGCTGGGGCTGCCCTGCCGCGAGGTCGTGCTGTCCGGCAGGCTGTCGCGGCGCACCCACCCGTGGCTGGCCGGCCACCATCTCGCGGACACCGAACTCGTGCCGGAGGCCGCGCTGCTGGAGTGCGCCCTGCGGGCCGCCGACGAGACCGGCTGCGCGGCCGTCGAGGAACTGGAGTGCTCAGCTCCGCTGGCGCTGCCGCCGTCCGGGGGCGTACGGATCCAGGTGGCGGTCGACGCTCCCACCGAGGACGGGCGCCGCGCGGTCCGGATCCACTCCCGGCCCGACCACGACGAGGGCCTGGACCGGGCCGAGGACGCCGGATGGGTGTGCCACGCGTCAGGGACGCTCGGTCCCGGCGCCGACGTGCGGGCCGACGAGTTGGCGGGCGTATGGCCGCCTGCCGGAGCCGAGCCGGTGGACGTCGACGCGCTCTACGAGGCCGCCGCGGCGGCGGGGCAGACGTTCGGGCCCGTCTTCCGCGGTCTGCGCACGCTGTGGCGCGCCGGGCCTGACCTGATGGCCGAGGTGGAGCTGCCCGGGACGGGCGGCGGGCAGCCGGGCGCGTTCGGTATCCACCCGGCGCTGCTGGACGCGGCCCTGCACCCCGCGCTGCTGGACGGTACGGCAGGCGGCGCACCCGGCGAGGCCGGGGGCCCGTCGGCCGCCGGGGTTTGGAGCGGGGTCACTCTGTGGGCCGGTGACGCGACCACCGTCCGCGTACGGCTGACGCCGCTGCCGCCCACCGGGAACGGCGAGCGGGCGGTGCGGGTCGTCGTGGCGGACGCCGTCGGGGTGCCGGTCCTGACGGCCGAGTCGGTGACGCTGCGCCCCGTCGACGCTGAGCTGCTCCGGGCGGCGGAACGGCGCGCCGAGCCGGGCCTGTTCACCGTGGAGTGGCTGCCCGCGCCGTCTGAGGCGGCCGGTACGGCGCTGCCGCCGGCGGGCGCCGACGGCTGGGCGGTGCTCGGCGGCACGGTGACCGGCTCGGACACGCCGGCCTACACGGACCGGGACGCGCTCACCGCGGCGATCGACGCGGGCGGCCCCGTACCCTCCGTCGTCATCGCCGTCTGCCCACCGGACGGTGAGAGGGCCGCCGAGAACGTCCTCGGCACCGTCGCCCCGCTCACCGCGCTGCTGGACGCCTGGCCTGGCGACCCGCGGCTGGACGGGGCCCGTCTGGTGCTGCTCACCCGGGGCGCCGGGCCCGGCGGTACGAGCTTCGCCGCCGCTGCCGCCTGGGGACTCGGGCGCGTGGCGCAGACGCGGCACCCCGGCCATTTCGTGCTGGTCGACGTGGAGGACTCGGACGACGACGCGTTCAGGGCCGTACGGCACGCCCTCGGCACCGGGGAGCCGCAGGTGGCCGTCCGTGCGGGCCGCCCTATGGTCCCCCGGCTGTCTCGGACCGCCCCCGAGGGTGCCCCGCCGATGGCCCCCGCCCACCGGGGCACCGTGCTCCTGACCGCCGGGAGCGGGCCCGGGGCCGCCGAGCTGGCCCGGCATCTGATCCGCTCCCGGGGCGTGCGGCGGCTGCTGGTGGCGGCCCCGCACGCCGCGGATCTGGAGCGGGTGTCCGCTCCGGGCACCGAGGTAACGACCGCGGTCATCGACCCCGGTGACCCGGCCGCCCTCACCCGGCTCATCGGCGGGATCGACCCCGCGCACCCGCTGACCGCGGTCGTGCACCCGGCCGCCGCGTGGCCTGGTCGGGAGAGCTGGACCACCGCGCTCGCCCTGCACCGCGCCACCAGCGCCATGCCGCTCGACGCGTTCGTCGTCCTCTCCTCCGCCGCCGCCCTGCTGGGCGGCGAGGAGGACGCGGAGCGGGCCGTGGCGCACGCCCTGTGCGACGCGCTGGCCGCCGACCGCCGCGCCGCCGGGCTGTCCGCCCTGTCGCTGGCATGGGGCCCCAGGGCCGACGAGGACGGACCGGACGGCACGGGCGTCACCGCGCTGAGCGCGGATCAGGCGCTGGCCCTGTTCGATGCCGCCCTCCAGCACCGCGGCCACCAACTCGTGGCCACCGCCCCGGACCCGCGCGCGGTGCAGGGCGCCGCGCTGCCCGCGCCCCTGCGCGGTATCGCCGGGGCCGGGGCCGGTGCAGCGCGCTCGCGGCCCTCGGCCGCCGGGCGCCCGTCCGAGGACTGGGGCCGCCGGCTGGCCGCGCTGTCGCCCGAGGAGCGGCGCACGGCGGCGCTCGATCTCGTCCTGACGCACGCCGCGACCGTGCTGGGCCGCTCCGACCCGGGCCGTATCCCGGTCGAGCGCGGCTTCCTCGACATCGGCTTCGACTCGCTCACCGCGCTGGAGCTGCGCAACAGACTGGCGGGCGCGGCCGGCATCCAGTTGCCGGCCACGGTGGTCTTCGACCATCCCAACGCCACCGCGCTGGCCGCGTTCCTGTGCGCCGAGCTGGCCCCGCGCGGGCCGGACACCGTGGCCTCGGCGCTCGGCGACCTGGACGCGCTGGAGGGCGCCCTGCTCCGCCTCGCCCGGGACAGGGAGGCCGCGCGGGCGCTGACGCAACGCCTCAAGGCGACGCTCACCCGCCTGAACCGGCTGCCCGGGGGCGGGCCGGCGGACGGGGCGGAGCCGGCGGACGAACTGACCGAACGGATCGGCAACGCCACGGCCGACGAGATCTTCGAGCTCATCGACCGGGACCTCGGCCGCAGGAGCGGCGGACCGGATCAGCCCTTGGAGGCAGCAGTTGATTGACGAACGCAGACGGAAGAAGCTCCTGCTGGAGCACAGCGAGCGCTTGAACGCCGGAGACCTCGACAAGCTCCTGGAGCTGTACGACGAGGAGGTCGTCTTCGAGGATCCCGTCGGCTCCGGCCCGCAGAGCGGACGGGGTGCGCTGCGCTCCCACTTCGAGCAGAGCCTCGCCTCACGGCTGAGCGAGGTCCCCGGTGAGCCGGTCGCCGGTCAGGACGGTGTACACGCGCTGATCCCGGTCAGCGCCGTCATGGACTACCTGCCCAAGGGGCCGGGGTTCGCGGAGCGCGGCTGGCTCAAGGCCCCGGACGACCCGGCGGGCACCCGGCTCCGGTTCGAGTACGTCCGGATGATCCGGACCGGATCGGACGGGCTCATCCAGGATCTGAAGACCTTCTGGGGCCGCTCCGACGTGGAGACCGCGGACTGAAGGCCCCTCACGAACCGCATTGGAGAGCCATGCCCGATGAGGCGACCAGAAAGAACCTGGCCCTGGAGTACGCACGGCGCATGAACGACCGTGACGTCGACAAGGTCCTCGAACTCTTCTCCGACGACGTGCGCTTCGAGGACCCGGTGGGCACCCCCGCGCTGGAGGGCAAGGAAGACCTGCGGCGGCGTATCGCCTGGTCCATGAAGTGCGACGTGCACGAGGAACCGGGCCGACCGGTCACCTCCATGGACGGCCGGTGGGTGGTCGTCCCGACCACCGTCACCGTGTACATCCCGACGAAGCTGAGCTTCCGCATCATCGGCGTCATGGAGGTCGGCGAGGACGGGCTGAGCCATCACGTCCAGGCGTTCTGGGGTGTCACCGACACCCAGGTGGGTGAGGGGCCCCAGCCGACGGGGGTGGCCCAGTTCATGGCCGTCACCGAGGCCCTGACCCGGATGGGAGACCTGGCCCGGGAAGAGGCAGAGCCCGTTTAGAAGGCCCGCTCAAGAGGCGCTGGCCATCATCTGTGTCCTGGAGGACCGATCGTGACTGGACCCGTACATGGAATCGTGCTCGGCGGCAGCTGGGCCGGGATGTTGGCGGCCCATGTGCTGGCCCGCCATCTGGAGAGCGTCACCGTGGTGGAGCGCGACGCGCTGCCCGACGAACCGCTCCACCGCAGGGGCACCCCGCAGGCCCGCCACGGCCACATCCTGTGGTCGGGCGGCGCCCGCATCGTCGAGGACCTGCTGCCGGGCACCTCCGACCGGCTGCTGGCCGCCGGCGCGCGCAAGCTCCGCTTCCACGAGGATCTGGTGACGCTGACGTCACACGGCTGGCAGCATCGTTTCCCGCCGCGGCAGTACGGCCTGATGTGCACCCGGCCGCTGCTCGACTGGATCGTGCGCAGCCGGATCCTGGCCGACGACAGGATCACCGTGCGGCAGCGCACCGAGGCCGTTGAGCTGACCGGCGACGCCCGCCGCGTGACCGGTGTGCGGGTGCGTGACGTGGACAGCGGCGCACAGGAGCTGTTGGAGGCGGACCTGATCGTGGACTGCGCGGGGCGCGGTTCCCGGCTGCGGCGCTGGCTGACAGCGCTGGGTCTGCCCCCCGTCGAGGAGGATGTCGTCGACGTCGGCATGGCGTACTCCAGCAGGTTGTACCGCGCGCCGGAGGGCGCCACCACACTGTTCCCCGCCGTCAACGTCGCCGCCGACCACCGCGTCCGCGAGCCGGGCCGCTTCGGGGTGGTGTACCCGCAGGAGGACGGCCGGTGGATGGTCACCCTCTCCTGCACACGTGGCGGTGAACTGCCCACCCGCGAGGAGGACTTCCTGCCGTACGCGCACACGCTGCGCGATCCGCTGGTCGCCGATCTCATCGGCCAGGTGGAGCCGCTGACCCCGGTGTCCGCCTCGCATCTGGGCATCAACCGGCGGCTGTATCCGGAGCGGCTGGAGCGGTGGCCGGACGGGCTGCTCGTCCTCGGGGACTCGCTCGCCGTCTTCAACCCGATCTACGGCCACGGGATGAGCGCGGCGGCCCGCGGCGCCGCCGCGCTGGACGAGGCGCTGGGCGAGCCCTTCGGGCCCGGAGCGGCGCACCGGACGCAGCGGGCGATCAGTGCCGGGGTGGACGACCCGTGGATCATGGCCGCGTCCAAGGACATCGCGTTCGTCAACTGCCGCAACCGGGCCAAGGACCCCCGGCTGACGGGCGGGGCGACGGCGCGGCAGAACTTCGCCGACCTCGTCGCCGGGCGGTCGATCCGCTCGCCCGAGGTGTGCGACATGGTGACCGACGTGATGAGCATGACCGCCCCGCAGGCGGAGCTGGGCTCCAGCGCCTTCATGGCCCTGATGCACCGGGACCGGATGCGCCCGGATCTCACGGAGCCACCGCTGACTCCGGAGGAGATGGACCTGGTGAACCTGAAGCCGCGTCTCCCATGACGGACGAGGGCAAGCTCGTCGACTATCTGAAATGGACCGCCGCCGAGCTGCACCGCGCCCGGCGGCGGCTCCGGGAGGCCGAGGACGGCGGCCACGAGCCCATCGCGATCGTCGGCATGGCCTGCCGGTTCCCCGGTGGTGTCCGCTCGCCCGACGAGCTGTGGGAGCTGGTCGCGGACGGACGGGACGCCGTTTCCGGCTTCCCCGGCGACCGCGGCTGGGACGTGCAGCGGCTCTACCACCCCGACCCTGAGCACAAGGGCACCTCCTACGTCCGCGAGGGCGGCTTCCTGCACGACGCAGGCGACTTCGACGCCGGGTTCTTCGGGATGAGCCCCGAGGAGGCGCTGGCGGTCGAGCCGCAGCAGCGGCTGCTGCTGGAGTGCGCCTGGGAGTCGGTGGAGAGCGCCGGGATCGATCCGCACACCCTGCGCGGCAGCGACACCGGGGTGTACGCGGGGGTCTCCTACCACGACTACGCGGCCCGGCTGCAGCACATCCCGGAAGCCCTCATGGACTATCTGGGCAACGGCAACGCCGCCGGCGTCGCCTCCGGGCGCGTGGCGTACACCCTCGGGCTGACGGGCGCCGCCGTGTCGCTCGACACGGCGTGCTCCTCGTCACTGACGGCGATGCACCTCGCCTCGCGGGCGCTGCGGCGCGGCGAGTGCGGGCTCGCGCTGGCCGGAGGGGCCGCCGTGATGTACGCCCCCAACACCTTCCTGCTGTCCGCGCACCAGCGCCAGCTCGCCCCGGACGGGCGGTGCAAGCCCTTCGCCGCGTCCTCCGACGGCATGGTGTGGGGCGAGGGCGCGGGGCTGCTGCTGCTGGAGCGGCTCTCCGACGCCCGCCGCCACGGCCGCCGGGTGCTGGGCCTCATCCGCGGCACGGCCGTCAACCAGGACGGGGCCAGTACGGGGATGGCCGCGCCGAGCGGCCCGGGCCGCCAGCGGCTCTTCCAGGAGGCCCTTCAGGACGCCCGGCTGACCCAGGCCGACGTCGACGCGGTGGAGGCGCACGGCACCGGCACCGCCATCGGGGACGCCATCGAGGCGCAGGCCGTGTTGAGCACCTACGGGAAGGACCGTCCGGAGGGCAGACCGCTGTGGCTGGGCTCGATCAAGCCGAACATCGGGCACACCCAGGCCGCCGCCGGAGTGGCCGGTGTGATCAAGATGGTGATGGCGATGCGGCACGAGACGCTGCCGCCCACCTTGAACATCGACCGGCCGACCCCCCTGGTGCTCTGGAAGTCCGGCGGTGTGCGCCTGGTGACCGAGTCCGTCGCCTGGCCCCGGGAGCGGCGTCCACGCCGCGCGGGGGTGTCGGCGTTCGGGATCTCCGGTACGAACGCCCACGTCGTCGTGGAGGAAGCGCCCGGCGGTGAGACCGCAGCGGCGCCGGAGCACCGCGAACCCCTGCGCGAGGGCGGGACCATCGCCTGGGCGCTGTCCGCGCGCAGTGCTGAGGCCCTGCGGGCGCAGGCCGCGGCGCTGGCCGGACGGCTGGTGTCCGGCCCCGCCGTCCCGCCCGAGGACATCGGGTGGTCACTGGCCACGACGCGCTCCGTGTTCGAGCACCGGGCGGTGGTCGTGGGTGAGGATTCCGGCGAGCTGCTCGCGGGGCTGAACGCGCTGGCCGCGCGCGGGAGCCACCCGTGCGCCGTCGCCGCCGACGGGCCGGACGGCGAGGCACCGGACGCCGGCAAGCCGGTGTTCCTGTTCGGCGACGGGGACGGACCGAGTCCGGGGAGCGGGGCCGCGCTGTACGACCGGTTCCCGGTGTTCGCCGCCGCCTTCGACGAGGTGTGCGCGGAGTTCGAGGCCGAACTGGAGCACCCCGTGCGAAAGGTGGCGTTCGCCGACACCACGGAGTGGCCCGACGAGCCCGTCTACGCCGGGGCCGCGCTCTGCGCGCTGCACATCGCGCTGGCCCGGTTGCTGGCGTCGGCGGGAGTCCGGCCCGGTGCCGTGGCCGGTGAAGGCGTGGGGGAGGTCTCGGCCGCTCATGTCGCCGGGGTTCTCGGGCTGTCCGACGCCTGCCGGCTGGTGGCCGCGCGGGCGGCGCTGCCGGAGGACGGCCCCGTACCGGACCGGGTGCGCGACACGGTGACGGAACTGACCTACCAGCGGCCCCGCATCCCGGTCCTGAGCCCCAGGCCTGCGTCGGGCGGGGACATCGCCACCGCCGGCCACTGGCTCGGCCGGCCGGCGGACCGGGCACCGGCCGGGGAGGTCGACACGGAGAGCGGGTTCTCGTTGTATCTCGGCCCCCGCCGGGAGAGTCCGGGGACCGCCGAGGGGACGGGCCCCGTACCGCTGCCGGTGCTCGGCGGCGGCCGGCCGGAGGTACGGGCGCTGCTGCACGCCCTGGCCCGACTGCACACCGGCGGCGGCACCGCCGTGGACTGGGCCGCTCTCTTCGACGGCGTCCCCCGTCCCCGCGCCGTCCCACTGCCGACCTACGCCTTCCAGCGGCGGCACTACTGGCTGGACAGCTCCGCCCCGCAGGAATCCCCGGCGGACGGCTGACGACAGGTCACACCGAGCGGCAAGGACAGGAAGGAGGACCTCGATGGCTGTCGAGGACATGTCGTACCGCCCTCTTCTCAGCGCCTACGAGCTGATGGAGGACCCGTACGGAGGGTTCGGCCGGGTCCGGGAGGAGACCGCGGTCGCGCGGGGCCTGTGGAACGGCAGCCCCACGTGGTTCATCACGCGGTACGACGACGTGAGCGCCGTCCTCATGGACCGGCGTTTCGCCACCAACTCCCAGTCACTGCCGGGCGGTACCGATGTGTACGCCGAGGTGATGGCCAAGATGGGCGTCTCCGAGAAACTGATCCCCTACCTCGCGGGCAGCCTCGTCTACACGGACCCGCCGGACCACACACGGCTGCGCAAACTCGTGCTCCGGGCCTTCTCCGCCCGGCGCGTGTCGGCGCTGCGGTCCCGGGTGGAGGCCATCGTCGACGGGCTGCTCGACGCCCTGCCGGGCCACGCGGAGGACGGCGTGGTCGACCTCGTCGAGCACTTCGCCTCTCCCCTGCCGATCACGGTCATCTGCGAGATGGTGGGCGTGCCCGGCGAGGACCTGGACACCTGGCGCGCGTGGAGTCTCGACTACACCAGCATGGACGCGCACCGTCTCAACACCATGCTCACGGAGATCAGCGCCTACATCCACGACCTGGCCGAGCGGCGCCAGACCGAACCGGCCGACGATCTGATCACCGGTCTCATCCGGGCCCACGACGAGGACAGCGACCGCCTCACCGACACCGAGCTGGTCACCATGGTCCTGACTCTGATGGTCGCGGCCAACGAGACGACGCCCGCGCTGATCGGCAACGGGGCCCTGGCCCTGCTGACCCACCCGGACCAGCTCGCGCTGCTGCGCGCCGACCCCGGTCTGCTGCCGGGAGCGGTCCAGGAACTGCTGCGCTGGTGCGGTCCCGCCATCGTGGCGAAGTTGCGCTACGCCACGGAGGACGTCACCGTCGCGGGCACGCTCATCCGGCAGGGCGACCAGGTCCAGGTGGTGCCCGGCGCCGCCAACCACGATCCGCGGCGCTTCCCCCGGCCGGGCGAACTCGACATCACGCGCAATCCGGAGGCGGACCGCGCTCCCCATCTGGCCTACTCGCGCGGCGCGCACTACTGCCTGGGCGCCGGACTGGCGAACCAGGAGACCGAGGTCGCCTTCGCCCGGCTCTTCGCCCGGTACCCGGACCTTCGGCTGGCCTGCCCGATGGACTCGTTGCGGTGGAAGCCGTTGCCCGTCACCCGGCAGCTCCAGGAGCTGCCGGTCAGGCTGGAAACCGCGCCGTGACCGCCGACGCGGTGAGCGCCGGAAGGACGGGGCCGCCCGCCCGGCAGCGTCTCTGGGACGGTGGCACGGCGTGGATCGTGACGCGTTATGACGAGGTGAGGGCAGTGCTCGGCGACCCCCGCTTCGTCGCCAACACGGCGTCGCTGCCCGGCGCCGGCGGTGACGCCCACGCGGATCTGCTGGTCAAGGTCGGTATCGAGAAGGACCTCGCGCCCTATCTCGCCGGCGGCCTGCTGCACCTCGACCCGCCCGACCACACACGGCTGCGCCTGCTGGTTTCCCGAGCCCTGTCCGCCGAGCGCGTCGTGAAGCTGCGCCCCCGCGTGCGGGACATCGCGGACGAGTTGCTCGACGCCCTGCCTGGGCACGCCGTGGACGGCACGGTCGACCTCGTCGAGCACTTCGCGCTGCCGCTGCCGTTCACCGTCCTGTGCGAACTGCTGGGCGTCCCCGAACTGGACCGGCCCCTGTGGCGCGCCTGGATCGGGGACTGCACGGGCGGCAGTCCCCGGACCGTGAACACCGCGCTGGCGGAGTACGGCGCGGCCGTACGGGAGCTGGCCGCCCGGCGCAGGACCGAGCCGGGGGACGATCTGGTCACCGCGCTCGTCCGGGCGCGGGACAAGGACGGCGACCGCCTCACCGACACCGAGCTGGTCACCGTGGTCCTCACTCTCATGGTCGCAGGGCACGAGACGACCGCCCATCTCATCGCCAACGGCGCCGCCGCGCTCCTCACCCACCCCGGTCAACTGGCGCTGCTGCGCGACGACCTGACGCTGATGCCCGGCGCCGTCCAGGAACTCCTGCGACTCCACAGCCCCGCGACCACGGCGCAGCTCCGCCATGCCGCCGAGGACGTCGTCCTTGGTGACACCCTCATCCGCCGGGGAGACCGGGTCCAGGCCGACCTCGACGCCGCCGGTCTCGACCCCCGGCGCTGCCCCTGGCCGGGCCGCTTCGACATCGGCCGCGACCCGCGCCCCGCGCCCCACCTCGGCTACTCGCACGGACCCCACCGCTGCCTCGGCGCCGCCCTCGCCGACCAGGAAACCGAGATCGCCCTCACCGGGCTCCTCACCCGCTTTCCCGACCTCGCCCTCGCCGTCCCGGCCGGGCAACTCTCCTGGGTGACCCAGCCCCTCCGACGGCTCACCCGCCTCCCGCTGAGCCTCGGGAAGCCCGGCTGACGACGTCGCACGGGCTCGTGGAACGCGCGTCCGGCGGGTGGGCCTCCCCGTAGGGAGGCGTACCCGCCGGACGCGGCCTCGACGGGGTCAGGGCTTGGTCGCGGCCATGACCAGACAGCCGACGGAGGCCGGGTTGGGCTGCGCGGACAGCTTGGCCGAGTCGAGCACCTGCTCCAGCCGCACCCCGTACCGGCTCTCGAACTCCCGCCGATGGTCGAGGAATCCGTCCAGCATCCGGGCGAACGTCTGCTCGACGTTCCTGGTGACATCGGTCAGTTCGTCGAGCACCAGCCCGGCGTCGGAGACCAGGCCCGGCCAGTCGTCCAGCCGCACGAACGAGGTCATGTCCGGGCTGTCCTCCTCACGGATGGTGGCGAAGGCGGGGTCGAAGGGTCCCGCGTCGGTGGCCTCTTCCTCCTGCGGCTGCGGCTGGAAGACATCGGTGAGGACGAGGCGTCCGCCGGGCTTGAGGACACGGGCCATCTCCCGCAGCGCGGTGGGACGCTCCATGTGCACGATCGACTCGAAGGCCAGCACCGCGTCGAAGGACTCCGCCTCGAACGGCGTGTCCATCGCATCCGCGTACCGGAACTCCACCCGCTCCGCCATCCCCGCCTCCCGCGCCAACTCCCGCGCCTGCTCCACCTGCTGCCGGCTGATCGTGATCCCCACCACCCGCGCCCCCGTCAAGGACGCCAACCGCAACGCCGGACTCCCGATCCCGCACCCCGCGTCCAACACCACATCACCCGCCCCCACCCCCAACCGCGACACCAACAGATCCGTGAACCGATCCGTCGCCTCCTGCGGCGAACTCCCGTCCCCCGGCCCCTCCCAATAACCGAGATGGAAGTTGTCGCTCCATGACATCCGCAGCAGCGGGCCCAGCGCGTCGTAGAAGTCGGCCATCTGATGGGCGGTCGGCGGCACGGCCGAAGGGGACGTCATGGATTTACTCCTCAACACTCGGTGATCCGTCTGGCCGTGAAGGCTCATTCGCACACCCCGGCTCCTTCGATGGTCCGTCGGCCCGGTAATGCTTCGCTAAAGCCCTGGGGGGCCGTTTGGCACGCCTTTAGAGCTGTCTCCCACGATGGGGAGCACGCGTACGGATCATCAATTCAGCGCCGTCAAAAGGACAGGACAGGGTGCTATGCAGCAGCCGGAAGTGACCGGGAACAGCGGCCAGACCGTTCTGGACAGCAGCGAACTCCAGGAGAGGATCGCCGCGGCCGGAGCCGAGGAGCGCGAGAGGATCCTGCGCGAGGTGGTGCGTTCGCAGGCTGCCGACATCCTCGACCACACCACCATCGACGACGACAGCAACTTCCTGGAGCAGGGGATCACCTCCCTCAAAGCGCTCGAACTGACCCGGAATCTCATGTCGCTCACCAACATCGAGATCCCGCTCGTCGCGATCATCGAACACCCCACTCCGTCCGAGCTGGCCGGATACATCAACGGAGCGCTCATCGAGGACGGCGGAAACGGCTAAGGGCTGTCCCGTAATGCCCGGTGGATCAGCGCGCGGCGTCAGATGCGGTGCATCGCAAGGCGCCGGGTCACCCGCATACCGGGTGTATTCGGGTGATCCGGCAACGCCGCGAGGTGCCGTAGCTGTCGTCGTGCGCCCGCCGGGCATTACGGGACAGCCCTTAGACCCGCTCCGGGGCGGCGAAGGCGACAAGGAGGCCCTGGATGACCATCGGCCACACAGTCCGCGGATTTCCACTCGACGACCCCGTGCTGGTCGAGGACCCCTACGGAGGCAGCCCGGTCTGGATCGTCACCCGTTACGACGAGGTGTCGGCGGTGGTCACCGACCCTCGTTTCGCGATGAACACCCGGTCCCTCGCGGGCGGTTCCGACTGGTACCTGGAGATGCTGGTGACGCTCGGGGTCTCGGAGGACCTCGCACCATATCTGGCGGGCAATCTCGTACATCTCGACCCGCCGGACCACACACGGCTGCGCCGGCTGGTCACCCGGGCCTTCTCCGCGCGGCGGATCGCGGCGCTGCGGCCCCGGGTGCGGACGGTGACCGGCCGGCTGGTCGACGAGCTGCCGGGCCACGCGGTGGACGGCACGGTCGACCTGATCGAGCACTTCGCCCACCCCCTGCCCGTCACCATCATCTGCGAGCTTCTGGGGGTGCCCGAACACGACAGGCCGCAGTGGCACGTCTGGAGCCGCGACTGCACCAGCACCGACCCCAGAGTGCTGAACGCGATGCTGACCGAGATGAGCGCGCACATGCTCGACCTGATCGAAGAGCATCAGGGCGGGTCGTCGGACGATCTGACCACCGCACTCATCCACGCCCACGACGAGGACAGCGACCGTCTCACCGACACCGAGCTGATCACCATGGTCCTCACCCTGATGGTCGCCGGACACGAGACCACCGCACACCTCATCGGCAACGGCACGGCCGCGCTCCTCTCCCACCCCGAGCAGCTCGCCCTCCTGCGCGACAACCCGGCCCTGATGCCCGGCGCCGTCCAGGAACTCCTCCGGCTCCACGGGCCCGCCACCGCCGCGCAGCTCCGCTACGCCACCGAGGACGTCACCCTCGGCAAGGCCCTCATCCACCGGGGCGACCGCGTCCAGGCAGTGCTCAGTTCCGCCAACCGCGACCCCGATCACTACGCCCGCCCCGACACCCTCGACATCACCCGCACCCCGCACACGTCCGCGACTCCGCACCTCGCCTACTCCCGCGGACCCCACTACTGCCTGGGCGCCACACTCGCCAACCAGGAGGCCGAGATCGCCCTCACCGCCCTCTTCACCCGGCATCCCCGACTGGCCCTGGCCGTCCCGCCGGACCAGCTCCCCTGGAAGCCCCACCCGCTCACCCGCCAGCTCACCCGGCTCCCCCTCGTACTCGGGGAGCGAGCCGATGACAGCGGCGCACCCACCGAAGCCACGAGACCGGGCGGTTGACGATGGACAACAGGCAACTCAAGGAATCCAAGAAGTCGCCCGAGGCCAGGGTGCGCTCCTTCTACGAGATCATCGACCGCATGCGCGGCACGGACTACTACACCGAGCTGCTCGGCTACGAGAGCCTGCACGGCAACTACGGCTACTGGGCCCCGGGCTGCTCCGACCAGGACGCGGCCTGCGAGGCGATGGCCGAGGAGGTAGGCGAACGGGCCGGGATCACCGAGGGCGACCGCGTCCTGGACGCCGGCTTCGGATACGGCGGACCGGCCATCCACTGGGCGCGCACCAGGAAGCCGGAGCGCATCGTCGGCCTCAACATCACGCCCAGCCAGATCCGCGTCGCACGGGAACACGTCACGGAGCTGGAACTGGACAAGGTGATCGAGCTGCGCCAGGCGTCCGCGACCTCACTGCCGTTCGAGGACGGATCGTTCGACCGGGTCGTGGCACTGGAGGCCTCGGTGCATTTCCACACCCGTCAGACGTTCTTCGAGGAGGCCTTCCGGGTACTGCGCCCCGGCGGCACCCTCACCACGACCGACCCCGTACCGCGCGAGGTCCCCCTGCCCGGCGGGGGCGGTGTGACCGCGCGTCTCGACGACTGGCGCCGCAAGCGGGTCATCCCGGACGCGAACTGGTATCCGCGCCGGGTCTACGCGGAGCGCCTCCAGCAGGCCCGCTTCGTCGACGTCGAGGTCCGGGACGTCACCGACAAGGTCCTGGAACCGAACGCTGCGTTCGTGCGTGAGCGGTGCGCCACGCTGCTCGGCGACCCCCGTTTCACGTCCTTCAAGCACCGCAGCGGCATCAAGGTGCATCTGAAACTCACCGCGTCACGACTCGCGACGCGTGGCTACGTTCTCGCGACCGCCGAGAAGCCGGCCGGCTGACGGCGGCGCGCCCGCCCGGTGGTGAGGCACCGTCCTCCACCGCCGAGCCGCGCCCGGTGGTCGAACTCCCCCTCCACCACCGGGCGCGGCCAGTGCCGCCCGCGGGACCTCACCCACCTCGAAGGGAAACCCCATGCGCGTCCTGTTCGCCTCCTTCGCTCAGCGCACGCCGTTCTTCAACAGCGTGCCCCTCGCCTGGGCCCTGCGCACCGCGGGCCACGAGGTACGTGTGGCGGGCGCGCCGGAGCTGGTGGACGCCATCACCGGGGCGGGGCTGACGGCCGTCCCGGTCGGCTCGGAGGAGACGGTCGTACAGAAGACGGTGCGGGCCATGGAGGAGGGCGAGCTCATCACCCCGCAGCAGTGGGTGGCGGAGGGCTCCCGCATGCCCGATCTGGGGGAGAACCGGGAGGAGGAACTCACCTGGGAGTTCCTCACCTGGCTGTACCGCCGGATGCGGGTACCGAAGGAGAAGATCCTCAACGACTCGCTCTTCGACGAACTCGTGGACTTCTGCTACTGGTGGAAACCCGATCTGGTCATCTCGGACCCGATCACCTATTCCGGCCGTCTCGCCGCGGCGGTGACCGGGGCCGCGCATGCCCGGCTCCTGTTCTCCCAGGACGTCTACGGCCGGATGCGGGAACACTATCTCCGGGCGAAGGCGCAGCAGCCGCCGGAGAAGCGTGAGGACGCGCTGGAGGAATGGCTCGGGGAATGGGCCGAGAAGTACGGTTCCGCGTTCTCCGAGGAAATGACAAACGGTCAGTTCACCATCGAGCAGCTCCCGGCGTCCCTGCGGCTGGAAACCGATATCGACTATGTGTCGATGCGCTACGTCCCCTACAACGGCACGGCTGTCGTCCCGAAGTGGCTCCGCCGTGATCCGCAGGCCCCGCGGGTCCTGATGACCTTCGGTGTCTCGATGAACGACTGGTCCGTGCTGGAGGTCATCACCGTCGAGCAGATGCAGGAGATACTCGACTCTCTGAGCGATCTGGACATCGAACTCGTCATCACCCTGCCGGCGAATTTCAGCGAGAAGCTCACCCGGATCCCGGAGACCACCCGCATCGTGGAGTTCGTCCCCGTGCACGCCATCCTCCCCTCCTGTTCCGCGGTGATCCACCACGGCGGGGCCGGGGCCTTCAACGGCTCGGTGCTCCATGGAATCCCCCAGCTCATGGTCGGCTCCATGGCGCCGGACGTCACCACCAAGAGCGCGTACTTCGAGGAGCACCGCACCGGCCTGTCCATCGAGTCGGCGGAGGACGTGACAGGCCCCAGGATCCGGGAGAGCCTCGTACGCCTCTTGGAGGACCCCTCCTACCGGGCCGGCGCGGAGCGCGTCCGGGACGAGGCGCGGGCGCAGCCGGCGCCCAACGAGGTGGTACCGGAACTGGAACGGCTGACGGCCAAGTACCGCGCGCGGAACCGGGGGCGGGCCACCGCCCCCTCCGCCGCGAAGACCGACTCCTGAACCGGCAGCCGGATGAACCTCTCCGTCGCTGTGAGCGAGGACGCCAAGCTGAACGTCCGGCACTGGCAGGGAGCACAGTCGCCGCCCTTCCTGCTCGTCCATGGCCTGGACTCGAACGCCCGCACCTGGGAGCTGGTCGCGAACAGACTGGCTGCCGCCGGGCACCCGGCGTACGCCGTCGACATGCGCGGCCACGGCGAGTCCGACGCGCCGGGCACCGGTTACGACAACGCCACGGCCGCCGCCGATCTGGTGGCGGTCTGCAGAGCGCTGGGCGTCAAAGGCGCCGTGGTGGCCGGCCATTCGTGGGGCGCGCACATCGCGCTGCGGCTGGCAGCGGAGCACCCCGACCTGGTCGCCGGGCTGGTCCTGGTCGAGGGGGGCTGGGTCGAACCTGCCGCGGTCCACGGGGCCTGGGAGTCCTTCGCCGCGGTGGTGGAGTCCACGCTGTCCGTCTCCGGACAGCCCTTGGGCGGAACCACCCTCGGCGGCATGCGCGACTATCTGCGCACGCTGCACCCCGACTGGTCCGCGGAGGCCGTCGAGGCGTCGCTGTTCTCCCTGCGGGTCGAGCCGGACGGGTCGCTGTCCCCGCGGCTGTCGACCGCGCAGCGGACCGCGATAATGCACAGCCTCTGGGAGGACGCCCCGGCCCGCTGGTTCCCGGCGCTCCTCCGTATGCCCATCATGCTGATGGCCGCCTTCCCCCGGGACAACGTGCGGTGGCCCCCGAGCATCCGCGCGCTGGTCGAGCGCAACCGCTCAGCCGTCTGCACGGCAGCCCGGGACCTGCCGCACGCACGGGTGCGCGAGTACTTCGACTCCGACCACGACCTCCATGCCCAGCGCCCCGAAGCGGTCGCCGACGACCTGCTCCGCCTGGCCCGAGAACTGCACTGAGCGGTACGGCGCCGGTCTGCGGTCCGGGCCGGGCGTCCGCGCCGCACGCGACGCCCCGCGGATCCGCCGACGCCGCGCGGTCGGCACGATCGCGCGGTCCTCGGCACGGACGTCGGCCGGTTCGGTTCTGTCCGCACCTCCGCCCTGCACACCTCCACCCGGCCGGTTCTCGTCAAGCTCCGAGTTCGCGGTCCAGGAGCGCGAACATCTGGTCGGTGGTGGCCCCGGCCAGATCGTCCTCCTCGTCCGTCCTCTCCTCGGCCTTCTCCGCCGGTGCCTCGTGCTTCCACAGCAGCGCCCGCAACCGGTTGACCAGGCCGGCGCGCCCGGGGTCGTCCGGGGCAAGCGCGTCGAGCGCGGTCTCCAGCCCGGTGAGGTGCGCGGCGGCCGGCGCGGGAGCCGTGGTCTCCCCGGGCCGCAGCTCGTCCAGGAGGTGGCTCGCCAGGGCGCTCGGCGTGGGGTGGTCGAAGGCGGCCGTGGCGGGCAGGGCGACGCCGGTGGCGGTGCGCAGCCGGTTCCTCAGGTCGACCGCCGCGATGGAGTCGAAGCCCAGCTCCCTGAACGGGCGGTCCGGGCCCACCCGCTCGGCCGACCGGTGACGGAGCACGGCCGCCACATGGGTGCGTACGAGCGCCAGCAGCCTGTCCGCCCGCTCGGCGGCGGGCAGGGTCGCCATGTCCCGGCGCAGCGCGGCTCGTACGTCGTCGTTTCCGTCCCCCGCGCCATCGGCGCCCGCCGAGGTGGCCCCGACGGCCTCGGCGGCCCGCCGTACCGCGGGCACCCGGTCGAACATCCTGCTCGTCCGGGCCAGGGTGAACAGCGGAAAGAAGGTGTCCCAGTCGACGTCCGCGATCGCCATGTCCCGCTCACCGCGCTGGAGAACCTGGCGGAGCGCGGCCAGCGCGAGCCCGGGGTCGAGCGGGGTCAGGCCCTGACGTCGGGAGAGTTCGAGCGGCGCCCCGGCCGGCATGTCCTGCCCGCGGAGGCCCTCCGGCAGGTCCCACAGCCCCCAGGCGACGGAGACCGCCCGGCCGCCGTCGGGCCGGCGCAGCGCCGCCAACGCGTCCAGATGCGCCTGGGCGGCGGCATGGGCGCCGTGGTCCCGGCTGCCCCAGGCTGTGGCCACGGAGGTGAGATGGACGACGAGGGTTTCCCCCTCACCCGTCGCACACAGCTCGGCCAGACGCGGGGCCGCGTCCCCCTGTACCGCGCGGACGACGTCGGCCAGCTTCTCCGGGGTCAGCTCCGCCAGCGGGGCCGGCGCGCCGGAGGCCGAGGTGTGGACGACCGTACCGATCCGCTCCCCCACTGCCGACAGCCGCTCGGCGACCGCCTCGACTCCGGCCCCGGTCTCCGCCGGGTCGGCCGGATCGTAGGCCGCCACGAACAGTTCGGCGCCGTCAGCGGCCAGCTGCTCCCCCAGCCGCGCCATGTCGGGCGTGACCTGTCCCTCGGAGGCCAGCAGCACGACACGTTCCGTGCCGCCCTGAGCCAGCCACCGGGCGAGGTGGGGTACGAGCCCGCCGGTGCCGCCGGTGATGAGAACGGCACCCGGCGGGATACCACTGCCGTCCACCGGAGCCGTGCCGTTCGCCGGGGCCGGTTCGTTCGCCGGGGCCGGTTCGAGGCGGCGGACGAAGCCACCGCCCGCCCGCAGCGCCAACTGATCCTCGCCGTCGGCCCCGGCAAGAGCGGCCCGCAGCAACGCGGGGTCCAGCTCGTGCGGGCTCGTGGGGAGATCGAGCAAGCCGCCCCACTGCTGCGGATGTTCCAGGGCGGCCACCCTGCCCAACCCCCAGAGTTGGGCCTGCGCGGGAGAGTCCAGAGGCTCGGAGTCGTCGACGCGCACCGCCCCTCGGCTCGCGCACCACAGGTGCGCCTCGATCCCGCTGTCCACCAGGGCTTGCAGCAGGGTGAGCGTCGCGCCCAGGCCAGGTGTCACGCCGTACGAGGGCTCGCCGCCGTCCAGCACCAGCAGTGACAACACGCCGGCGGGTGGCTCGTCCTGGGCGTGGGACCGCAGCAGCGTGGCCAGTTCGTCCCTGCCGGTGCCGGATTTCAGCTGGATGTGGCGTACCGGCTTTCCACCCGAGCCCAGCACCTCGGCGCAGACGTCCGTCCAGTCGGCGGGGGTGTCCGCAGTCCCGACCAGAAGCCACGACCCGCCGTCCGCTGGGACCTGCACGGCCGGTTCGCCAAGTCGCTCCCACAGGATGTGGTAACGCCACGAGTCCACGGTCGACCGCGCGTGCCGCTGTTGGCGCCAGTCGGCGAGCACGGGCAGGAGCGTGTCGAGCGCCGATCGCGCGCCGTCGTCCTCGGCAAGGCTCAGCTCTCCGGACAGGGCCTCCAGATCCCCACCCTCGACCGCTGTCCAGAACCGCCGCTCCTCGGGCGGCGCCGCGGCTTCGACGTCCGGGGGCGGTGCCACGTCCGACAGCCAGTAGCGCTGTCGCTGGAAGGCGTAGGTGGGCAGGTCGAGGACGGGGCGGGAGGGCAGCCACGCGGTCCAGTCGACCCGCGCGCCCACCGTGAACGCCTGCGCCAGCGCGTGCGCGAGCTGCGTACGGTCTCCCCGGTCACGACGGAGCGTGGGGACGGTGGTGGCGGCGATGGCGGCGGCTTCGAAGGTCTCCTCCATGCCGAGGGTGAGGACGGGGTGGGGGCTGGCCTCGATGAAGATCCGGTGCCCGTCCTGCAGCAGAGCGTCCACGGCATCGGCGAAACGGACAGGCCGCCGAAGATTGGTGACCCAGTACTC
>NZ_JBIUVD010000045.1:0-24338 GCF_044742785.1 Streptomyces sp. NPDC087844
CCACCGCCAACACCGGATGCCCGTTGCGCCGGGCATCCGACAACCGCTCCACCAACAGCATCCCGACACCCTCACCCCACCCCGTACCATCCGCCCCGGCCGCATACGACCTGCACCGCCCATCACGCGACAGACCACGCTGCAGACTGAAGTCCACGAACGTGTCGGGGGTGGCCATCACGGTCACGCCGCCTGCCAGCGCCAGTGAGCACTCGCCGCGCCGCAGCGACTGCATGGCCCAGTGCAGGGCCACCAGCGAGGACGAGCACGCGGTGTCCACGCTCACCGCGGGACCCTCCAGGCCGAGCGTGTAGGCGACGCGCCCGGTGGCGACGCTGCTCGCGCTGCCGTTGCCGAGGTAACCGGCCAGGTCCTCGGGCACCTTCGCCAACCGGGTCGCCCAGTCGTGGTACATGATCCCGGCGAACACACCGGTCGTGGTGGAGCGCACCGACAGCGGATCGATCCCGGCGCGTTCCAGCGCCTCCCACGACGCCTCCAGCAGCAGGCGCTGCTGCGGGTCCATGGCCAGGGCCTCGCGGGGGCTGATCCCGAAGAGGCCGGCGTCGAAGTCGGCGGCGTCGTGCAGGAACCCTCCCTCGCGGATGTAGCTCTTGCCCGCCCTGCCCGGCTCGGGGTCGTAGAGGTCCGCCACGTTCCAGCCGCGGTCCTCGGGGAAGGCCGAGACACCGTCCCGGCCCTCGGCCACCAGCCGCCACAGGTCCTCGGGGGAGTCCACCCCGCCGGGGTAGCGGCAGGCCATCGCGACGATCGCGATCGCGTCGTCCCGGGAACCGGAACCGGAACCGGAGCCGGAGCCGGTGATCGCGGCGGGCGGCGGCACGGCGGGGGCCGTACGCGTGCCGGACGCCCTGGCCAGTACGTGGGCGGCGAGAGCGGCGGGGTTCGGGTAGTCGAAGACCAGGGTCGAGGGCAGCCTCAGTCCGGTCGCCGCGTTGAGCCCGTTGCGCAGCTCCACCGCGGCGAGCGAGTCGAAGCCGATCTCGCTGAAGGCCCGGCGCGGTTCGATCGCGTCCGCGCCGTCGTGTCCGAGCACCTGGGCGACCCGGGTCCGGACCAGATCCAGGACGACACGGTCGCGTTCGGCCTCGGGCAGTGCGGCGAGCCGGGCCGTGAGGGGCGCTCCGCCGACGGGCGGGGCGCCCGCGGAGGCGGTCCGGCGCACCGGGCCTCGGACCAGGCCGCGCAGGACCGACGGCACACCGTCGGCGCGGTCGCGCAGCGCGGCGGCGTCCACCCTGACGGGGACGGCCACGGCCTGCCCCGCCCGCAGGGCCAGGTCGAACAGGGCGAGGTTCTCGGCGGGTGTGAGGGCCACCAGGCCGGAGCGGCCCGCCCGGCGCAGGGCGGCCTCGTCCAGCCGGGCGCCCATGCCGTCTCCTGACCACAGACCCCAGGCCAGTGACGTGGCGGGCAGGTTCTCGGCGCGGCGGTGCTCGGCCAGCGCGTCGAGGAAGACGTTCGCGGCGGCGTAGTTGCCCTGTCCTGGGCCGTCCACGATCCCCGCGACGGAGGAGTACAGCACGAACGCCGACAGGTCCAGGTGCCGGGTCAGTTCGTGCAGGTGCCAGGCCGCGTCCGCCTTGGGGCGCAGCACCTCGTCGACCCGTTCGGGCGTGAGCGACCCGACCAGGCCGTCGGCGACCACGCCCGCGGTGTGCACGACACCCGACAGGGGGTGCTCCGCGGGGATCGCCGCCAGCAGCGCCGTCAGCGCCTGCCGGTCCGAGGCGTCGCACGCGGCCACGGTGACGAAGGCGCCTAGTTCCGTCAGTTCCGCGGCGAGGTCGGCGGCACCGGGCGCGTCCGTGCCCCGGCGGCCGGCCAGCAGCAGGTGCCGGACGCCGTGTTCGACGACCAGGTGCCGGGCGAGATGGCCGCCCAGCCCGCCGGTGCCTCCGGTGATGAGCACCGTGCCCGTGGAGTCCCAGGGGGTGTCCGGGGCGGTGTCGGGTGCGGTGTCGGGTGCGGGGACCTCGGCCAGGCGGGGGACGAGGACCGTGTCGCCGCGGACCGCGACCTGCGGTTCACCGGTGGCCAGCGCCGCGCGCAGCCCTCGCGCGGTGCCGGCGCCGAGGTCCGCGAGGACGAACCGGCCGGGTTGCTCGGCCTGGGCCGAGCGGGTCAGGCCCCACAGCGGGGCGCTGCCGAGGTCGGGGGTCTCCCCCTGTCGTGCGGCGACCGCGCCCCTGGTGACGACCACCAGCCGGGAGGAGGCCAGTTGTTCCTCGGCCTGCCAGCGCTGCAGCAGATCGAGCAGGCGGTGGGTCGCGGCCCGGGCGGCCCGGTGGGGCTCGCCGCGCGTCGGCGGGAACGGGACCAGCACCGCTTCGGGTACGGCCGCGCCGGCCGCGATGGCCGTGCGCAGGGCGTCGAGGTCGGCATGCGCCGTGGCGTCCGGTCCGAACTCCTCGGTGCCGAGTGCGGCCCAGCCGCTTCGTGCGGGAGCCGTGTGCGCCGGCGCGGGTTCCCAGCGCAGCCTGAGCAGCGACGGGCTCGGCGCCGTACCGGTGAGGCGTTCGACGGGGACAAGGCGTTCCACGATCGAGGCCACCGACGCGACAGGGGCGCCGGAGGTGTCGGTGATCTCCAGCGACACCCCCTCGGGGCCCGCCGGGGAGATCCGTATCCGCAGCGCCGTGGCGCCGGAGGCGTGCAGGGTCACACCGGTCCAGACGAACGGGAGCCAGACCTCCTCGCTCCCCCGGACGCGGTCCCCCACGAGGTCGGCGGGGCGCAGCGCGGAGTCCAGGAGTGCCGGGTGCAGTCCGTACCGTCCCGCCTGTGCGCGGGCCTCCTCGGGCAGTCGGGCCTCGGCGAACACCTCGGTCCCGCGGCGCCACACCGCGCGCAGGTTGCGGAACATGGGGCCGAACTCGTAGGCGGAGCCCGCCTGTTCCAGCAGGGAGACGTCGACGGGCTCGGCGTCCGGTGGCGGCCACTGGGCCGTGGCGGGCGTCGGCGACGTCGTGTCCACGGGGCCGGGCGGTGCCAGGACCGCGCTCGCGTGCCGTGTCCAGGGGCCGTCGCCCTCCGGGCGGGCGTGGACGTCGGCGGAGCGGCGGCCCGAGGCGTCGGGCCGGCCGACGACGACCTGCACGCTCACGCCGCCGTCGGCCGGCAGCGCCAGCGGCACCTCCAGCGTGAGCTCCTCCACGGTGCCGCAGCCGACCTCGTCGCCGGCCCGGATCACCATGTCGACGAACGCCGTTCCCGGCAGCAGTACGGCTCCGGCGATGACGTGGTCGGCGAGCCAGGGCTGGGAGCGCACCGACAGCCGTCCGGACAGCACCGTCGCGCCGGTGTCCGCGAGGCCGATCGCCGTGTCCAGCAGGGGATGGCCGGTGCCGTCCCGTCCCGCCGTCGGCGCGGTGTCGTCCAGCCAGTAGCGGCGTCGCTGGAACGGGTAGGTCGGCAGGTCCACGCGCCGCGCGCCGCGTCCGGCGAAGAAGGTCTCCCAGTTCACGCCGGTGCCCCGGGTGTGAGCGAGTGCCACCGCCGCGACCAGCTCGCGTTCCTCAGGTCGCCCGGCCCGCAGGACGGGTACGAAGGCCGCGTCGGTGTCGTCGCCGAGGCAGTCGGGGCCCATCGACGACAGCACGGCGTCGGGGCCGAGTTCGAGGAACGTGGTGACGCCCTCGGACTCCATCCACCGGACGCCGTCGTGGAAGCGGACCGCCTCGCGGACGTGCCGCACCCAGTAGCCGGCGTCGGGCACGACGGGCCGCCCCGTCAGGTTCGACACGATCGGGATCCGCGGCGGCGCGTGGTCCATGACCTGGGCGATACGCCGGAACTCTTCGAGCATCGGTTCCATGAGCGGTGAGTGGAACGCGTGCGAGACCCGCAGCCGCCGGGTCCTGCGCCCTTCGGCGGCGAAGCGGTCCGTGATCCGCGCCACCGCGTCCTCGTCGCCGGACACCACGACCGACGCGGGCCCGTTCACGGCGGCGATCCCGGCGTTCCCGGTGAGGCGCGGCAGTACGTCCTCCTCGGAGGCGCCCAGCGCGACCATGGCGCCGCCCGACGGCAGTTCCTGCATGAGGCGGCCTCGGGCGGCGACGAGCAGTGCGGCGTCCTCCAGGGACAGTGCGCCGGCCACGTGGGCCGCGGTGAGTTCGCCGACCGAGTGGCCGGCGACGTGGTCGGGGACGATGCCCCAGGACTCCACCAGGCGGAACAGCGCCACCTCGACCGCGAACAGGCCGGGCTGGGCGTAGGCGGTCCGCTGCAGGAGCGCGGCGCGAGCCGGGTCGGCGGCGAACAGCACGTCGAGCAGCGGTATGTCGAGCTGTACGTCCAGATGGGCGGCGGCCTCGTCCAGGGCACGTGCGAACACCGGGAACGTCTCGTACAACTGCCGTCCCATGCCGGGGCGTTGGCTGCCCTGGCCGGTGAACAGGAACGCGGTGCGGGGGTCGGTGACCGGGCCGAGGGACGGCGGTCCGCCGTCGGCGAGGGCGGCCAGGGCGCGCAGCGCCTCCTCGCGGTCGGTGGCGACGACTGCCGAGCGGTGGCCCAGGGCGGCCCTGGTCGTGGCCGCGGAGTACGCGACGTCGTCCAGTGACGGGGCGTCGGGCGCGGCCAGCAGTGACCTCAGCCGCTCCACCTGGGCGCGCAGCGCGGGCTCTCCGCGCGCCGACAGCACGAGGGGTGTCACCCGGGCCGCGGCGGGCCCGGCCTTCGCGCTGTCGGAGCCGGCGGTGGCGAGGGCGGTGGCGCCGGGGTGGTGCGGTTCGGCGGTGCCGGAACGGTGCGGTTCGGCGGTGCCGAGGTCGGCGGCGTCGAGGTCCGGTGCCTGCTCGATGATCACGTGGGCGTTGGTGCCGCTCGCGCCGAACGAGGAGACGCCCGCGCGGCGGGGCTCCCCACCGGACTCCCACGGCACCGGCCCGGTCAGCAGCCGTACGGTGCCGGCCGACCAGTCGACGTGCGGGGACGGTGTGTCCACGTGGAGGGTCGGCGGCAGCGTGCCGTGCCGCATCGACATGATCATCTTGATCAGGCCGGCGGCCCCGGCGGCGGCACCCGTGTGCCCGATGTTCGATTTGACCGATCCCAGCCACAGGGGCCGGTCGGCGGTGTGGTGGGGCCCGTAGGCGGCGATCAGGGCACGTGCCTCGATCGGGTCGCCGAGACGCGTGCCGGTGCCGTGCGCCTCGACGGCGTCCACCTGCCCGGCGGTCATCCCCGCGTCGGCCAGCGCACGGTGGACGACCCGCTGCTGCGCGAGCCCGTTCGGCGCGGTCAGGCCGTTGCTCGCGCCGTCCTGGTTGATCGCGCTGCCGCGCACCACCGCGAGAACGGGGTGCCCGGCGCGGCGCGCGTCCGACAGACGCGTCAGCACGAACACGCCGGAGCCCTCGGCGAAGCCGGTGCCGTCCGCGGCGGCGGCGAAGGCCTTGCAGCGGCCGTCCGGGGCGAGGCCGCGCTGCCTGCTGAACATGGTGAAGGTCCCGGGGCTCGACATCACCGTCACACCGCCGGCCAGGGCGAGTTCGCACTCGCCGCCACGCAGCGACCGCACCGCCAGGTGCAGCGCGGTGAGCGACCCCGAGCAGGCGGTGTCCACGGTCAGCGTCGGCCCCTCAAGACCGAGGGTGTAGGCGACACGGCCGGACACCACGCTGGGCAGGTTCCCGAGCATCAGGTGCCCGTCCAGGCCGTCGGGCGCCTGATGGGTCTTCGGGCCGTACTCGTGCGGCTCCACGCCGATGAACACGCCCGCTTCGGTGCCGCGCAGCCGACCGGGGTCGATGCCGGCCCGTTCCAGCGCCTCCCAGCACGTTTCCAGCAGCAGCCTCTGCTGCGGGTCCATCGCCAGGGCCTCCTTGGGGCTGATGCCGAAGAAGGCCGCGTCGAAGTCGGCGGCACCGTCCAGGAATCCGCCCTGCCGGACGTAGCTGGTACGGGGGACGTCCGGGTCGGGGTCGTACAGGGCGTCCAGGTCCCAGCCCCGGTCGGCCGGGAAGCCGGAGATCACATGGGTGCCGTCCGCGACGAGCCGCCACAGGTCCTCGGGCGAGGTGACGCCTCCGGGGAAGCGGCACCCGATCCCGATGACGGCGATCGGCTCGTCGCCGTCGCCGGCCGGCCGCGCCGGGGCGGGCGGCCGGACGGCGGGGAGCCCCAGCGCCTCCGCGCGCAGGTACTCGGCCAGTTCCGCCGGGCTGGGGTGATCGAATCCCATGGTGACCGGCAGCGGGAGGCCGGTCACCGCCGTCAGCCTGGAATGCAATTCGACCAGGCCGAGGGAGTCGATTCCGATTTCCCGGAAGGGCCGTTCCGCGTCGATTCTCCCCGACGCCCCCGGATCGGCCCTCCGCAGTACGGCGAGCGTTTCGGCACGCACCAGTTCGAGCAGCAGGTGCAGCTGCTCCGAGGCCGATCCGGCGGCCGTCAGGGCGGCGAATTCTCCGCCGTCCTGGCCACCGGGTTCACCGAATTCACTCATGCGCGCACTCCACGATCGTGACACCGTTCGCCGACGTCTTCCACGGCCCCGTGACGCGGGGTCAGGCCGCCTTCCAGGCCTGTGCCGTCTCCTCGGCGAACTCGGTGAAGGAGCGCGGCGGGCGACCGAGCAGCTTGGTCACGGCCTCGATGTCCTCGGCCGCGGCGACGTAGCCGTTGTGGTCGTAGTGCTCGTACATCAGCCAGAGGTCGCGGGCGAGGTGCTGCGGCATCATCTGGTTGAGGATCAGCGAGCAGGACTCCAGGTCACCGCCGACGTAGGCGATCTCGACGCCGAGCACGCGCTTCCAGGTGTCGGTGACGAACTGCCCGGTGACGGGCTCGGGGCCCGTGACGGTGTAGGTGCGGCCCTCGTGGCCGGGCGAGGTGAGGACGACCGCGGCCGTCTCGGCGACGTCACGGACGTCCACCCGGGACACGCCGATCTCACCGAGCGGGATGCCGTACACGCCCATGAGCAGCATGTCCTTGGCCCCGATGTCGTTCTGCATCAGCTCGCCGCGGCGCAGGATCGTGTAGGGGACGCCGGAGGCCTTCAGGGCCTTCTCCACGGCGACCTTCACACCGCAGTGCGGCGGGGTGAACAGGTTCTCCAGGTCCTGAGTGGAGACGTACACCAGATGTCCGACGCCGCTGCGCCTGGCGGCGTCCACCGCGAGGAGCCCCTGGTAGGTCTCGGCCTCGCCGACGGGCAGGTTGAGGAACACCGCGTCGGCGGCGGCGAACTCCTCCAGCAGCAGCTTGTGGTCCAGCAGGTCGCCGACGACGCCGCGCACACCCTCGGGAAGCGCCTCGGCGTTCTCGGCGCTGCGGGTCAGCACCGAGACCTCGACGTCACGGGACCGCAGCTCGCTCACCAGAGCCGTCCCCACGACGCCCGTTCCAGCAGTGACGAAAACCTTCATCTCATTTCTCCGTGTCTTGTCCGCGTTCGGAATGGGAAATGTGGCAGCACAGTCGGCCACGGGAAAGAGCGAGGCGCGCCCCGCGACGCCAAGTGGCGAGAATACGGCGGCAATTCGTTGAGCCAATGCACCGTTCGCGCCGAACGCTACCCGGGGCCCCGACGGCCACCAACCCTTATCGGCCCCTAAACGACGTCGGGGTGGTGAGCCGTGCGGCCAGTACCGCCCTGTCGACTTTGCCGTTCTCGGTGACGGGCAGTTCCTCCAGGACCTGGAGTTCCTGCGGCACCATGTAGTCGGGCAGCGCTTCCGCGCAGTGGGCGCGCAGTTCCCTGCGGCCGGGCTCCGGGGTGCCGCGTTCCATGACGGCGAAGGCGCACAGCACCGGGTCGGCGCCGGAGCCGGGCACCACCATGGCGACCGCGGCGGCGACGCCGGGGAAGTCCATGAGCCGGCGCTGCACCTCGGCGAGTTCGACGCGGTTCCCGCGGATCTGCACCTGGGAGTCGGCGCGGGAACGGAAGTACATCGCCCCGTCCGGACCCTGGTGCGCCAGATCGCCGGTGCGGAACACGATCTGACCCGAGGCCGGGTTCAGCGGGTCGGGCACGAGCGCCGCCCGCGTGGCATCGGGGTCGTTCCAGTAGCCGCTGAACAGCGAGGGGCCGCGCAGGTGGATCTCTCCGACGACGCCGGGCCGGGTGATCGGCCGGCCGCGTTCGTCGGCGAGCATCATCTCGGCACCCGGATGCGCGAAGCCGATCGACAGCCGTTCCAGGCCCTCGGGCAGCGGGGCGGGCACATCGGTGAACGAGCACGCCATCGACTCGGTGGCTCCGTAGCAGTTGACGATCCGCGTCGACGGCGACAGGGCCTGGAACCGGCGCAGTTCGGCCAGCGGGAACTCCTCGCCACAGAAAAGCACTCCCCGCAGGCCGAGTTCCGCCAGCGCGCGGGGCTCGGTGCGCAGTACCGGCCGCCAGATCGACGGCACCCCGTGCACATGGGTCGCGCCCGCGTCACGGAGGAAGCCGAGGAACCGCCGCGGCCAGCGCAGCCGGTCGCGGGGCACCGCGACCACGCTTGCCCCGGCACCGAGCGCCATGCCGATGTCGAGCAGCGAGAAGTCGAACTGGAGCGGCGACGTGGTGGCGACGCGGTCGTCCGGCGCGACGAGGCCGAGCTCCAGGACCGCGCGGAAGAACGCGGTGTTGGCGCGGTGGCTCATCACCACACCCTTGGGGCGGCCGGTCGTGCCGGAGGTGAAGATGATGTACGCCGGGTCCGTCGGGACGACTTCCCGCCGGTGCCGGACCCTGGGCTGCGGAGCCCGCACGACCGTCAGCCCGTCGGGGCCGAACCGGGCGGTGCCGACCTCGGGCGGGATGCCGTCGCGGCCCCCGCGCTCGGTCTGCAGGTACAGGGCGGGACGCGCGCTGTCGATGATCGACAGCAGCCGCTTGGTCGGGGTCTCGGGGCTCACCGGTACGAACGGCAGGCCGAGCAGGCAGCAGGCCGTGTACAGCGCGATCGCCGACGCCGAGGTGTCGGACTCCAGGACCACCCGGTCACCGACGTCCAGGCCCAGGTCGCCGAGCGCGTCGGCATAGGTCTCGGCCCGTTCCCGCAACTGCGCGTAGCTGGTCGTCGCGACGCCGTCGCCGGTGTCCGCGAGCTCGATCACGGCGGGTTTGTCGGGCGTGGCCTCGCAGGCTCCCATCAGGTGGTGATAAAGGTTGTCGACCGTGTTCTGTACACGGGCCGGCCGTTTCTCGTTCACACTCATCCGGGTCACCTCTACTGGCGAGCAAAGCGCGCGAATCGGAAATGAGAAGGCCTCCCTACCATGGCGCGATCCGGCCGTACAAGGCGCGCCGGACAGTGGTCCTTCGCTTAGGGGGCATTAGGGGTACTGCCGATACCCGGGTGGCGTGCAGACTTGCGAAGCCACACTATCAACGGCAGTTCCTACATTCGAGGAGAGAAAGACATATGGATACCGGCCTCCGTACGGAAGCCGCGATGATCTTTCCCGCAATCAGTCCGGCGAGTTTTGCGAACGTCGGGAAATTCATGCTCATGAACCCGGCCGCCCGCCGACTGTCGGCAGAAGCGGACCAGGTGCTCGGATACTCCCTTCTCGACCGTTTCCGTGCCGCCGAAAGCGATTACGAGGAGTCCGCGCGGATAGCGTTCCTGGTGAACTGTCTGGCCATGGCGGAATGGGCGACCGAGACGCTCGGGGCCGATCCGGTGGTCTACGCCGGGCCGAGCTTCGGCGGAACGCCCGCGGCGGTGCACTCGGGCTCGCTCGACTTCTCCGAGGCGGTGCGGCTGACCGCCCGGACGGGCCGGCACATCGAGGAGTACTTCACCCGTGAGTACCGCGACGTGGTCACCCAGTCGTTCGCCCGCACCCCCGAGGACAGACTGGCCGAGGTGCTGGGCGAGCTGGCCGACCGGGGCGACTGGTACGACGTCTCCTGCTATGTCGACCACGACTTCTACATGCTCTCGGTGCGTGAACACCGGCTGGAATGGCTGAACGCGCGGCTGCGCGCACTGGGCGGGCTGCCCCTGTCCACGATGCGTCCGCCCATGCACTCCAGCGCCTTCCGCGCTCTTCGGGAGACCCTGGAGAGCGAGGTGTACGCGGAGGTCGGATTCGGCGATCCGGTGCTTCCGGTCGTGTCGGACCACGACGGATCGCTGCTGAGGTCGGGCGGGGAACTGCGCACCCTGCTGCTGGACGCGGCCGTGCGGCCGGTGCGGTGGCCGTCGGTGATGCGGACCCTGCGGGACCTCGGTGTCGGCACGCTCCACGTGTGCGGTCCCGACAACCTGTGGGGGCGGGTGCGGTGCGTGACCGACCATTTCGAGGTCGTCGCTCTCAAACCGGAGGTGGCCATGCGGCCGCGCCGCCGGGACGTCGCCGTATGACCATCGCGAAAACAGTCGGTGAAGAGGGCGCGCGAATCCCGTCGGCGTTTCGGCCGGGTCCTGTTAAGACGGGCTTTTCAGGCGGCTGTTTCGCGCATCCGGGAGAGTGTCGTCCACAGCGTGCCGGGCGTGGCGAAGGTGGCCATGTCGAGCGCTTCGTCCACGAACCGCACCTGGAACGTGTTCTCCAGTGATGCCAGCAGTTCGACCGCGCCCATGGAATCCAGGCCGAAATCACGCAGGCTGCTGTCCCCGGCCAGCGAGTCACCTGCCGAGAGAAAAGGCAGCCGTTGCCGCAGAAGCTCCTCGAATCGGGAATCCCACATATGCACTCCTGAAGGGTGTCGGGCCATGATTTCGGGCCGAGGAAATGACGTGTTCCGTGGACCACGCTAAGCATCCGCCCGCGCGGCGGACAACCCTTATCAACCCCTTTCCACGGATGACGCAATGACTGAGATCCCCGAGCACGCGCTGCACGCGCGGTTCCTGCGCGGCCTGGCCGCCTCCCTCACACGTCCCGCGTTCCGGGCCGACGCCGGGACCGTGACGTACGAGGCCCTGCACGAGCAGGCACTCGCGTGGGCGGGCGCGCTGCTGGCGTCCCCGGCGGGACCGCCCCGGGCTGTCGGCGTACTGGCGGAGAAGGGCCGGACATCCTGCGCCGGGCTGCTCGCGGCGCTGTACGCCGGTGCGACCGCCGTACCGCTCGCCCCGGACTTTCCGGCGGTCCGCACACGGCGGATGCTGGCGGCGGCCGGGGTGTCGGCGGTGATCGCCGACCGGGCCGGGTCGGCCGCTCTGGAGGCGGCCGGCGTGGACGTCCCGGTGCTGGCGGACGAGCCCGGGACCACCGGCGGCCGGTTCCCGGTCGTTCCCGTCCGCGCGCGCGACGCCCTGAGCGCACCGCGTCCGGTCGCGCCAGACGATCTCGCCTACATGCTCTTCACCTCGGGTTCGACCGGCCGCCCCAAGGGCGTACCGATCACGCACGCGAGCACGCACCACTACTTCTCGCTGCTGGACGCCCGCTACGACTTCGGTCCCGAGGACGTCTTCTCGCAGACCTTCGGGCTGAACTTCGACTGCGCGATGTTCGACCTGTTCTGTGCCTGGGGGGCCGGCGCGAGCGTACACACGGTGCCCGTGCGCGCCTACACCGACCTGCCCGCGTTCATCGCCGAGCGCCGGACGAGTGTGTGGTTCTCCACGCCGAGCGCCATCGCCCTCGTCCGGCGGATGGGAGGCCTGACGCCCGCGGCGATGCCGTCGCTGCGCTGGAGCCTGTTCGCCGGTGAGGCGCTGCGCTGCGCGGACGCCGCCGACTGGCAGGGCGCCGCGTCCCGTTCGACCGTGGAGAACCTGTACGGCCCCACCGAGCTCACCGTCACCGTCACAGGTCACCGCTGGTCCCCTCAGCTCTCGCCCGCCCTCGGGGTGAACGGCCAGGTGCCGATCGGGACGGTGCACGAGGGTCACGACCATCTGCTGCTCGGCCCCGACGGTGCTCCTGCCGAAGCCGAGGGCGAACTGTGCGTCACGGGGCCGCAGATGACGGCCGGTTACCTGGACCCCGCGGACGACGAGGGCCGCTTCCTCCGGTACGGGGGCCGGACCTGGTACCGCACCGGTGACCGCGTCCGCGAACTGGCGGACGGTGAACTGGTCTACCTCGGCAGGCTGGACGCCCAGGTGCAGGTCCAGGGCTGGCGGGTCGAGCTCGCCGAGGTCGACGACGCCGTGCGCGCGTGCGCCGGAGTCGAGGACGCGGTGACCGTGACCCGCCCCGCGGGTGGCGGCGGACTGGAGCTGGTGGTGTTCTACACCGGCGTCCCCGTCTCCCCCGTCGTGCTCGCCGGACAACTGCGGCGGGTACTCCCCGAGGGGATGCTGCCGCGGGCGTTCCGCCATGTCGAGTCGTTCCCGCTCAACGCCAACCGGAAGATCGACCGATCCCTGCTCGCCGCGAAGGCCGTGACGTCCGGCGGGCCCTGAGCGCACCACGCCGGTCCGCCCAGGGCGGTCCGGCTCCGACCGACCATGTCTCCCGACGGAGGATCAATGTCCACCACCGCATCACCCCAGCTGGCCGGGCGGCGAGAGTGGGTGGGACTCGCCGTCCTGGTCCTGGCCAATCTGCTCATCTCGATGGACATCTCGGTCCTCTACCTCGCCGTCCCGTTCATCACCGCGTCGCTGGAGCCGAGCAGCGTCCAGCAGCTGTGGATCCTCGACATCTACGGGTTCCTGCTCGCCGGCCTGCTGATCACGATGGGCGTGCTCGGGGACCGGTTCGGGCGCCGCCGACTGCTGATGACCGGCGCCGCGCTGTTCGGCGCCGCGTCCGTCGCCGCCGCCTACGCGGGCAGCGCCGAGGCGCTCATCGGCACCCGCGCGCTGCTGGGCGTGGCGGGTGCGATCCTCGCGCCGTCCACGCTGGCGCTCATCCGCAACATGTTCCAGGACATCTCCCAGCGACGCACCGCGATCGCGATCTGGACGGCCGGGTTCGCCGGCGGTGCCGCGCTCGGGCCGCTGGTGTCAGGGGTGCTCCTTGACCACTTCTGGTGGGGCTCGGTGTTCCTCATCAACGTCCCCGCGATGGTGCTGCTGCTGGCACTCGCCCCGGCGCTGATCCCCGAGTACCGCGATCCCAGGCCCGGCGGGTTCGACCTGCTCAGCGCGGTGCTGTCGCTCGGCGCCGTGCTTCCGGTGATCTACGGGATCAAGTCGCTGGCGCAGGACGGCGTGAGCGCGGTCGCGGTGGCGGCCCTGCTCGCCGGACCACTGATCGGCGCGGCGTTCGTCCAGCGGCAGCGCACGGTGCGCGATCCCCTGATCGACCTGAACCTGTTTCGCGTACGTGCCTTCTCGGCGCCGATGGCGGTGAACGTGGTGGCGTTCTTCGCGCTCGTCGGATTCGCGCTGTTCTCGACGCAGTGGCTGCAACTCGTGCGCGGCATGGGCCCGTTGGAGGCCGCGCTGTGGTCGCTGCCCGCGCCGGTGGCGGTGGCCTTCGCCACCACGGTAGCCACCGGGGTCGCCCGCACGGTGCGCCCGGTGTACATCGTGTCCACCGGGCTGCTGATCACGGCCGTCGGGTTCCTCGTGCTGACCCAGGTCGGAGTGCACTCCCACCTCGCGGTCCTGGTGGGCGGGGTCGTCGGGGTCGCCGCCGGGCTCGGTGTCGCGCTGACCCTGACCGCCGACATGATCCTCGGCGCGGCGCCGCCGGAGCGCGCCGGAGCGGCGTCGGCGCTGTCGGAGACCGCCAACCAGCTCGGTGCCGCGCTGGGCGTCGCGATCCTGGGGAGCATCGGCGCCGCGATCTACCGGACCGACGTACAGGACACCGTGCCGTCCGGGATGTCGCCCGAGGCGGTGCACGCCGCTCGCGAGACGCTGGGCGGAGCGTCCGAGGTGGCCCAGCAGCTGCCGGAACCCGCACGGTCGGGGCTGCTGGACGGGGCCCGGGAGGCGTTCGTCCACGGGCTGAACCTCAACGCCGCCATCGCCGCCGCCGTGATGGTGGCCGCCGCCGTGGCCGCCACCCTGCTGCTGAGGCGGCAGGCCGTGGCCCCGGTGACCTCCCCCGTCGTGCCCGACGCGCCGGGCGACGTGCCGGGTGACGTGCCGGGTGACGTGCCGGGTGACACGCCCCTCGACGTGCCGGGCGGCGCGTCACTCGACGCGCCGCTCGACAAGAGCGTCCCCGGGTCCGCCGGGGGCTGACCCCCGGGCGGCCCCAGGGGCTGCCCCTGGCTCAGGCGGGCGTCTCCAGCTCACTGTCCAGGATGTCGAACATCTCCTTCGCCGACACCGTCGCCAGGCTCGCCCCGGCGGCGGTGTCGTCGTCGGGCCGCGAGGAGACGGCCCACGCCGCGGTGAGGGCGCGCAGCCGGACGGTGACCCTGGCGCGCTCGTCCTCGTCCGGTTCGGCCGCCTCCAGCGCCAGTTCCAGGTTCCTCAGCTCGGAGTCCAGCGCGGGCCCGGTCTCCTCCTCCGGGGCCAGCTCGGTCAGCAGCAGCTCGGCGACCGCGCGGGACGTCGGATGGTCGAAGACGAGCGAGGTGGGCAGGCGAAGGCCGGTGACGGCGTTGAGGGCGTTGCGCAGCTGGACCGCGGTGAGCGAGCTGAAGCCGAGCTCGGTGAACGCCCGGTCCGGCTCGACGGAACCGCCCTCCTCGTGGCCGAGTACCGTGGCGACCTGACCGCGGACGACCTCCAGCAGGAACCGGTCCCGGTCGGGTCCTGTCCGACCGGCGAGACGCAGCGTCGGCGGGGCGGCCCCTCCGTTGCGGGCGGTCCGCCGCGGCGGGACCCTGACCAGGCCGTGCAGCATCGCCGGGAGCGCCGCGGACCCGGCATGGGAGCGCAGGACGCCGATGTCGAACCGGACGGGCAGCAGGACGCTCGCGCCGTGCTCCAGGGCCCGGTCGAACAGCGCCAGGCCGTCGGCGGTGGACAGCGCCGGTATCCCGGAGCGTTCGTGCCGGCGGGCGTCCTCGCCGAGCCGCTCGGCCATTCCGGCCTCGGCCCACGGGCCCCATGCCAGCGACACCGCCGGCAGGCGCAGGCCGCGCCGGTGTTCGGCGAGCGCGTCCAGATAGGCGTTCGCCATCGCGTAGTTGCCCTGCCCGGGGGCGCCCAGGGTGCCGGAGACGGACGAGAACAGCACGAACGCCGTCAGGTCCTGCTCGCGGGTCAGCTCGTGCAGGTTCCAGGCCGCGTCCACCTTGGGGCGCAGGACGGCGGCCACGCGCTCGGGCGTCAGGGCGGAGATCACCCCGTCGTCCAGGACACCCGCGGCGTGGACGACACCGGTGAGCGCACGCCCCTCCAGCAGGGCGGCCGTGGCCCGCCGGTCGGCCAGGTCGCACGCGGCGATCTCGACCCGCGCGCCCAGTGCGGTGAGTTCCTCGCGCAGTTCCGCCGCGCCGGGGGCACCGATGCCGCGCCTGCTGGTCAGCAGCAGCCGCCGCACGCCGTGCGCGGACACCAGGTGCCGGGCGATGAGGGTGCCGAGACCGCCCGTCCCCCCGGTGATCAGTACGGTGCCGTCGGGGTCCCAGGGCGCGGGACCCGCGGGTGCCTGGCCCGCGCCGGTCAGCCGGGGGATCCACGGTTCGCCGGCGCGCAGCGCGACCTGGGGTTCGGTCAGGGAGGCCGCAGCGGGCAGGGCCCGTGCCGACTCGGGGGTGCCGTCGGTGTCGAGCAGGACGAACCGGTCGGGGTGTTCGGCCTGGGCGACGCGGACGAGGCCCCACAGCGCGGCGCCGGTGAGGTCCGCGACGCGTTCGTGGGGGGCCGCGGCGACCGCGCCCTCGGTCACCACGGCCAGCCGGGACGCGGCGAACCGGTCGTCGGCGAGCCATGTCTGGACCAGTTCCAGCATGCCGCGCGAGGCGGCGTGCACGTCTTCGGGCGTGCCGTCGGCGCTGTCCGTGTCATGGGCACCTTGTGGGCCGCGGGTGTCACAGGCACCGTGAGCGTCACGGGCACCGCGAGCGCCGTGAGCGTCACTGGTGGGTGGCGCGACGAAGACCACCTCGGGTACGTCCGTCCCGGCGAGGGCCGCCAGGTCCGCGAACGCGGGTATCCCGCCGGCCGGCCCCCACCCGTCCGCGCCGACGACGGCGCAGGTCGCGCGCGGCGCTTCGAGGGCAGTACGCGTCCAGCCGACCCGGAACAGCGAGTCGTGCCACTCGCCGCCCGCCGAGTTCAGCCGCTCGGCGGAGACGGCGGTCGTCGTCAGGTCGGCGGACAGCACCGGCTGCCCGCTCTCGTCGGCGAGTCGCAGGGCGCGCCCGCCGCCGTCGGCCGGCGAGATGCGTACCCGCAGGGCCCTCGCGCCCGTCGTGTGCAGGCTCACCCGGCTCCAGCCGGTCGCCAGCAGGGCCCCGGTTCCGTCGGCCCGGCCGCTCTCGGCGTGGAGGAGGTCGATGTGGGTGGCGGCGTCCAGCAGCGCCGGGTGGATGCCGTATCCGGCCGCTTCGGTGGAGCCGCTCTCGGGGAGTTCGACCTCGGCGAACAGTTCCCCGTCGCGCCGCCAGGCCGCGCGCAGCCCCCGGAACACCGGTCCGTAGCCGTGGCCCCGGACGAGCAGCTTCTCGTAGGCGTCGTCGATGTCGACGGGGTCGGCGTCGCGCGGCGGCCACTCGGCCAGGTCGAAGGTGGCGGGTTCGTGGCCCGGGGAGAGCCGGCCGGAGGCGTTGCGCGTCCACGGCAGGTCCGCGGCAGCGTCCGCGGGCCGGGAGTGGACGGTGACCTGCCTGGTGCCGGACTCCTCCGGGCCCACCGCCACCTGGAGTGAGAGGGCGCCGCGCGCCGGGAGCACCAGCGGGTCGTGGACGGTGAGTTCCTCGATCGTCCCGCAGCCGACCTCGTCGGCGGCGCGCACGAGCAGGTCCACGTACGCGGCGCCCGGCAGCGGCGTACTGCCGAGCAGGTCGTGGTCCGCCAGCCACGGCTGTGTGCCGAGCGCCAGCCGTCCGGTGAGGACGACGCCGCCGGAGTCGGGCAGGGCGAGGACGGCGCCGAGCAGCGGATGCCCGGCCGGCTCCAGCCCCGCGGTACCGACGTCGTCGGCCCGGCCCGCGGCGGCGTCCGTCGCGTCGGGCCAGTACCGCTTGCGCTGGAACGCGTAGGTCGGCAGGTCCACCCGCCGGGCGCCGCGTCCGGCGAACACCGCGTGCCAGTCGACCCGGGCGCCGCCGACGTGGAGCCGGCCGACCGCGGTGAGCAGGGCGGCGGGTTCGGGGTGCTCGCGGCGCAGCACCGGTACGGCGAGCGCCGCCGTGTCCTGGGCGCGGTCCAGGATGTCCTCGGTCAACGCGGTGAGTACGCCGTCGGGGCCCAGCTCCACGAACCGGGTGACGCCCTCGGACCGCAGGTACGCGATGCCGTCGGCGAAGCGGACCGCCTCACGGACGTGCCGTACCCAGTGGTCCGGCGATCCGACGTCCCCCGCCGCGGTGCCGGTCAGGTGGGAGACGACGGGGATGGCGGGTTCCGCGTAGGTGAGCCCTTCGGCGACGCGACGGAACTCCTCCAGCATCGGCTCCATCAGTGGCGAGTGGAACGCGTGCGACACCTTCAGCCGGGTCGTCCTGCGGCCCAGGGCGGCGAAGTGCGCGGTGATCCGGTCCACTTCGTCCGCGGCGCCGGAGACGACGACCGAGCCGGGTCCGTTGACCGCCGCCACCGCGGCAGCCCCGAGGACGGGTACGGCCTCGTCCTCGGTTGCCTCGACGGCGGCCATCGCCCCGCCCGCCGGGAGCGCCTGCATCAGACGTCCGCGCGCGGCGACGAGCGTGGCGGCGTCCGCCAGCGACCACACCCCGGCGACGTGCGCGGCGACCAGTTCACCGATGGAGTGGCCCGCGACGAAGTCGGGCACCATCCCCCAGGATTCGAGGAGCCGGTGGAGCGCCACCTCCACGGCGAACAGCCCGGCCTGGGTGTGGACGGTCTGGTCCAGCGGCCCGTCCTCGGACCAGATCACGTCCTTGAGCGGCTGGTCCAGATGCCGGTCCAGCTCGGCGCACACCGCGTCGAGCGCATCGGCGAACACCGGGAACTCCTCGTACAGTTCGCGGCCCATGCCGAAGCGCTGCGCGCCCTGGCCCGAGAACAGGAAGGCCGTCAGGCCGCCGCTCGCGGAGCCGGCAAGCACGCCGGGGTGCGGCTCGCCGTCGGCGACGGCGGCCAGCCCGCGCAGTCCGTCCTCCGAGTCGTCCGCCAGCACGACGGCACGGTGCTGCAGCGCGGCCCGGCCGGTCGCCAGTGAGTATCCGACGTCGAGCACGTCGGCCGGTCCGCCGCTCGTCACGTGTGCCAGGGCGCGCCCGGCCTGGGCGCGCAGCGCGGCGGGGTCCCGGCCGGACACCGGCCACGGCACCGGGACCCGGGCATGCGGGTGCGCGGGGGCCGGTCGTTCGGGTGTCCCGTCCGCGGGCTCGTCCGGTGCCTGCTCGATGATCATGTGGGCGTTGGTCCCGCTGACCCCGAAGGAGGAGACGCCCGCCCGGCGCGGTCGCCCGCTGTCGGGCCACGGGATCGTCTCGGTCAGCAGGCGCACGGCGCCTTCGGACCAGTCCACGTGCGACGAGGGCTCCGTCACGTGCAGCGTCTTCGGCAGCAGTCCGTGGCGCAGCGCCATCACCATCTTGATGACGCCGCCGACGCCCGCGGCGGCCTGCGCGTGACCGATGTTCGACTTGATCGAGCCCAGCCACAGCGGACGGGACTCCGGCCGGTCCTGCCCGTACGTCGCCAGCAGCGCCTGGGCCTCGATCGGGTCACCCAGCGTGGTGCCGGTGCCATGCCCTTCGACGGCGTCGACGTCGGCGGCGGACAGCCGTGACTCGGCCAGTGCCTGGCGGATCAGCCGCTGCTGCGAGGGGCCGTTGGGCGCGGTCAGGCCGTTGGACGCGCCGTCCTGGTTGACCGCCGAACCCTGTACGACCGCCAGCACCGGGTGACCGTTGCTGCGGGCGTCCGACAGCCGTTCCAGGAGCAGGATTCCGGCGCCCTCGGCCCAGCCGGTGCCGTCGGCGGTGTCGGAGAACGCCTTGCAGCGCCCGTCGGGTGCCAGGCCGCGCTGGCGGCTGAAGGCGATGAACGGCGCGGGCAGCGACATGATCAGGACACCGCCGGCGAGCGCGAGGTCGCACTCGCGCCGCCGCAGTGCCTGTGCGGCCAGGTGCAGCGCGACCAGCGAGGACGAGCACGCGGTGTCGACGGTCAGCGCGGGGCCCTCAAGCCCGAGTGTGTAGGAGATCCGGCCGGAGATGACCGAGGCCGCGTTGGCGGTGCTCAGGTACGCCTCTTCGGCCTCGGGCATGGCGTCCAGCGCGTACGCGTAGTCCTGGCCACCGGAGCCGACGAAGACGCCGACCTGTTTCCCGCGCAGGCCCGACGGGTCGATGCCCGCGCGTTCGCACGCCTCCCAGGAGAGCTCAAGCGCGATCCGCTGCTGCGGGTCCATGGTGAGGGCCTCGCGCGGGGAGATCCCGAAGAAGGCGGCGTCGAACTCGCCCGCGTCGTGGACGAAGCCGCCCTCGCGGACGTAACTGGTGCGGGGCCGGTCGGGGTCGCTGTCGAACAGCTGCCCGGTGTCCCAGCCTCGGTCGTCGGGGAACGCCCCGATCGCGTCGGTCTCCTTCTCGACCAGCCGCCACAGGTCCTCCGGCGAGCGGACCCCGCCCGGGTAGCGGCAGCTCATCGCGACGACGGCGACCGGCTCCCGCTCCCGGGTCTGGACCTCCTGCAACCGCTGACGGGTCTGATGCAGTTCAGCGGTCACCCGCTTGAGGTAGCCGAGAAGCTTCTCGTCGTTCGCCATTGCGCCTCCGTCAGGCCATGCCAAGGTCTTTGTCGATGAAGTCGAAGATGTCGTCGGCCGTCGCGTTCTCCAGCCGGTCGGCGACGGCGGTGCCGTCCCGCGCGCCGAGGGATTCGTTGAGCGTCGCCAGCAGTGTCTGGAGCCGCTCGGTGAGCCGGGTGCGTTCGATCTCCTGTGGCGGGAGCCCTGCGACGGCCGCCTCCAGCCGGTCCAGCTCCGCGCTGACGGGCACCTCGACGGCGCCGTCCGGACGCATGAGGGACTGCAGGTACGTGGCGAGCGCCGCCGGTGAGGCGTGGTCGAACGCCACCGTGGCGGGCAGCTTCCGGCCGGTGGCCGCGCTCAGCCGGGTGCGCAGCTCCACGGCGGCGACCGAGTCGAACCCGAGTTCCTTGAACGCGCGTGACGGGTCGAGTTCGGCGCTGTCGTCGTAGCCGAGGAGCACCGCCACATGGGTGTGCACCAGGTCGAGCAGGGCCCGGCCGCGTTCCGCCCCGGTCATCGCGGCGAGCCCCGCCGCGAACGCCGGCTCGGCGGACTTCTCCTCGTCCTCCCCGCCGGTGAGGGCCGCACGGACCTCGGGGAGGTCGTCCAGCAGCGGCCGGGGCCGCGCGAGGGTGTAGGCGCCGGCGAAGCGGGCCCAGTCGATGTCGGCCACCACCAGGGTGCCGTCGTCGTGGTCGAGCGCTTTCTGAAGCGCGGCGATCGCGAGCCGCGGCTCCATCGCGCCCAGTCCGATCCGCCGGGTCGCGGCGCCGGTCCCGGCGTCGATCATCCCGGCGTTCCACGCTCCCCAGGCGACGGCGGTCGCGGTACGTCCCCGGGCGCGGCGCCGGTGTGCGAGCGCGTCCAGGTAGGCGTTGGCGGCGGCGTAGGCGGACTGGCCCGCGCCGCCCCAGGCGGCTGATCCGGACGAGAACAGCACGAAGGCGTCCAGCGGGTGGTCGGCGAGCAGTTCGTCCAGGTGTGCCGCTCCGGCGGTCTTGGCGCGTCCGACGGCGGCGAACTCCGCCGGCGTGAGGTCTTCCAGGGGCGCGTCGGTGCCGAGCACACCGGCCGCGTGCATGACCGCCGTGAGCTCTCCCGGCACGGAGTCGAGCAGGGCGGCGAGGGCGTCCCGGTCGGCGACGTCGCAGGCCGCGACGGTCACCCGGGCGCCCAGTGCCGTCAGTTCGGCCGTCAGTTCCGTGGCGCCCTCGGCCGCCGGGCCGCGGCGGCTGGTGAGGACGAGGTGCTCGGCGCCGTTGCCCGCGAGCCACCGGGCCACGTGGGCGCCGATCCCGCCGGTGCCGCCGGTGACCAGGACCGTCCCGCGCGACCGCCAGCGCCGTTCGGCGGGTGTGTCGCCGAGCGCGGCCCGCACCATGCGGCGGGCCGCGGTCCTGGCGGGGCGGATCGCGATCTGGTCCCCGTCCGCGCCGCCCAGCGCGGCGCACAGGCGCCGGACGGTCTCCGGGTCGAGGTCCGCGTCGGCGTCCGCGTCGGCGTCGACATCGGCATCGGCATCGGTGCCGGCGGGGAGGTCGACCATGCCGCCCCAGGTGCCGGGGCGTTCCAGGCCGAGCACCGTGCCGAGGCCCCAGAGCGACGCCTGCGCCGGATCGGCCGGCTCGCCCGCACCGTCCACGGCGACGGCGCCCCGGGTGACGCACCACAGCGGGGCCGTGAGCCCTGCGTCGCCGTGTGCCTGGGCCAGCGCGATCGTGGCGACGGCGCCCCGGGTGAGCGTCGGGTGGTCGGGGTGCGGCCGGGTGTCGAACGCGAGCAGCGACAGGACGCCGTCGGCCGTCCCGGCACGCAACCGCTCCGCGAGCGCGGCCCGGTCGTCCCCGTCGGTCTCCAGGGGCACGACGTGCGCGCCCTGTCCGGCGAGCCCGTCGGTGATCGCGGCGACCGTACCGGCCGCGAGCCCGGAGGGGATCACGACGAGCCAGGTGCCGTTGAGCGGGGCGGCGGGGCGCTCGGCCAGGGATTTCCACACGATCCGGTAGCGCCAGGAGTCCACAGTGGCGTCCTCGCGGTGCCGTCGGCGCCAGGTGGACAGGGCGGGGACGATGTCCCCCAGTGCCTCGGGAGCGAGGTCGAGACGGTCCGCCAGCGAGGTCAGGTCCTCGCGTTCCACCGCGTCCCAGAACGCGGCGTCGGCGGGGTCGGCCCCCGGGGCGGCGGCGACGGCGTCGGTCCAGTGCCGGCGGCGCTGGAAGGCGTAGGTGGGCAGCTCGACGCGTCGGGTCCGGTGCTCTTCGAAGGCGGTGCTCCAGTCGACGTGCACACCGCCCGCCCACGCCTCGGCGATCGAGGCGAGGAGCCGTCGAGCGCCGCCCTCGCCCCGGCGGAGCGACCCGACGGTCACGGCGGCGGAGCCGTGCGCCTCCAGGGTCTCCCCCAGGCCGACCAGCAGGCCGGGGTGCGCACTGGACTCCACGAACGCGGTGAAGCCGTCGTCCAGCAGGGCGCGCGTGGCCTGTTCGAAGCGGACGGTCTGCCGCAGGTTGGCGTACCAGTACGCGGCGTCCAGCGTGGCCGTGTCGGCCAGGCCACCGGTCACCGTCGAGTAGAAGCCGATCCGGGACGGCCGGGGAGACAGTCCTTCCAGCTCGGCGAGTATCCGGTCGCGGACGCCCTCGACGAACATGGCGTGGGAGGCGTAGTTCACGGGGACGAGGCGGACGCGGACGTTCCGGCTCTTCAGCGTCTTCTCAAGTTCCGCCAGTGCCTCCGTCTCGCCGGATACGACGACCGAGGCGGGGCCGTTGACCACGGCGAGTTCCAGGCGTCCGTCCCAGTCCGCCAGCAGTTCGGTGACGGCTTCGGCGGACAGGGCCACCGAGAGCATGCCGCCCTGGCCGGCGAGGTCCTCCGCGATGATGCGGCTGCGCACCGCGACGACGCGGGCACCGTCGTCCAAGGTCAGCGCGCCCGCCACACAGGCCGCCGCGATCTCACCCTGGGAGTGCCCGACGACAGCGGCGGGCTCCACCCCGAAACCGCGCCACACCTCCGTCAGCGACACCATCACCGCCCACAGGACCGGCTGGACGACATCCACCCGCTCCAAGGGCCCGCCGTCACCACGCAACACCTCCAACAGGTCCCACTCCACGAACGGCCCGAGGGCCTTGGCGCATTCCTCCATGCGGGCGGCGAAGCGGGGTGAGGAGTCCAGGAGTTCGACCGCCATACCGACCCACTGCGAACCCTGCCCGGGGAAGACGAACACCGGCGGCCGGGCGTCTCCCGCGGCCACGCCCCGTACGACGTTCCCGTCCACGGCGTCCGTGGCGAGCGCGTCCAGAGCGGCCAGGCCGGCGTCACGGTCCTGCGCCGACACCACCGCGCGGTGGTCGAACACCGACCGGGAGGTCGCCAGCGAGTACCCCACGTCGACCGCCGAGAGGTCTGCCCCGGTCCGCAGGAAGGCCGCCAGCCGTTCCGCCTGGCCGCGCAGCCCTTCGGCGGACTTGCCGGAGAGCACCCACGGGACGGGTCCTGGCACGGAGCCGGGTACGACTTCGCGGAACTCGGCGCCGACGGGCGCGGGTTCGACGGACCCGGTCTCGGCGCGTGCAGGACCACCGGGCCCCGTTTCGGCGGGCCCGACCTCTCCGGACCCGGTTCCGGCGGGTTCCGGTCGACCGGGCCCGGTCGGGTCGGACCACGTCGGGTCGGACCAGGTGGCGTCCGGGGCCTGCTCGATGATGACGTGGGCGTTGGTGCCGCTGATCCCGAACGAGGAGATCCCCGCCCGCCGCGGACGACCGTCCACCTCCGGCCACTCCCGCGCCTCGGTCAGCAGCTCCACCCGCCCCGCCGACCAGTCGACGTGCGGGGTCGGCTCGTCGACGTGGAGTGTCCTGGGCAGGATGCCGTGGCGTATCGCCTGGACCATCTTGATGATGCCGGCGACTCCGGCGGCGGCCTGCGCGTGCCCCATGTTCGACTTGACGGACCCCAGCCACAGCGGGCTGTCCTGCGGACGGTCCTGCCCATACGTGGCCAGCAGCGCCTGCGCCTCGATCGGATCGCCCAGCGTGGTGCCGGTGCCGTGCGCCTCCACCGCGTCGACCTGGTCGGACAACAGCCGCGCGTTGGCGAGCGCCTGCCGGATCACCCGCTGTTGGGACGGACCGTTCGGCGCCGTCAACCCGTTCGAGGCGCCGTCCTGGTTCACCGCCGAGCCACGGACCACGGCCAGCACCGGATGCCCGTTGCGCCGGGCGTCCGACAGCCGCTCGACCAACAGCATGCCGACGCCTTCGGCCCAGCCGGTGCCGTCCGCGGACGCCGAGAACGACTTGCTACGGCCGTCCGCGGCGAGGCCCCGCTGCCGGTTGAACTCCACGAACATGCCGGGGGTGGCCATCACCGTCACGCCGCCGGCCAGTGCCAGGGAGCATTCGCCGGAGCGCAGTGCCTGTGCGGCCAGGTGCAGTGCCACCAGCGAGGACGAGCAGGCCGTGTCGATGGTCACCGCCGGCCCTTCCAGGCCGAACACATAGGAGACCCGGCCGGAGGCGAGGCTCCCGCCGTTGGTGCTGGCGGCGTCCATGTCCAGCGCGTAGTCGTGGTACATGAGTCCGGTGAAGACGCCGGTCCGGCTGCCACGCATCGTGTGCGGATCGATCCCCGCACGCTCGAACGCCTCCCACGAC
>NZ_JBIUVD010000046.1:0-24150 GCF_044742785.1 Streptomyces sp. NPDC087844
CGTCCACACCACCGGCCACCACCCGCCACAGATCCTCGGGAGAAGCCACCCCACCCGGATACCGGCACGCCATCCCGATGATCGCGATCGGCTCGCGCTCCCGGTCCTCCATGTCGCGGAGGCGCCGCCGGGTCTGCTGCAGTTCGGTCGTGGCGCGCTTGAGGTAGCCGCGCAGTTTCTCGTCGTTCGCCATCGGACGTGAGCCAATCTCGCAGGGAAACGCGCGTCAGGGTGTCAGGAGATACCGAGTTCGTTGTCCAGGGCCTCGAACAGTTCGTTGTCGGTGGCCCATTCGGGGTCGCTGTTCGTTTCCGTCTCGGCGGGCAGGTCGTGTCCGTCCCGCCAGGACCGCAGGAGCGCTTCGAGTCGCGCGGTGATCCGGGAGCGGGCGCCGTCGGCCGACGAGGGCAGGACCGACGACGTGAGCGCGGCTTCGAGTCGCTCGATCTCCGTGAGGACGGGCCGCGCCGGGTCGTGCTCCCTGGGACCGGCCGTACTGCCGATCTCCCGGGCCACCGCGCGAGCGGTGGGATGGTCGAACAGCAGCGTGGCGGGCAACCGCAGGCCCGTCGCGGCGTTGAGCGTGTTGCGCAACTCCAGGGCGGTGAGCGAGTCGAAGCCGAGTTCGCGGAACGCCCGGTCCGGCTCGACGTCGCTCGCGGAGTCGCGCCGCAGGACCGTGGCCACGCGTTCCCGTACCAGGTCGAGGAGGAGTTCGTCGCGTTCGGGGGCGGCCAGAGCGGCGAGCTTCCGGGCGAGTGCCTCGCCACCGTCGGATTGTGCCCTTACGGTCCGACGCGAGGCGCCCCCGAACAGGCCGTGCAGTTTGCGTGGCAGTTCGTCGAGGTTCGCGCGGGCGGCGTACTCGTTCAGCTTGATCGGGACGAGTATCGGCTCGTCCACGGCCGCGGCGGTGTCGAACAGCTCCAGTCCTACGGCGGCGGACATGCCGACGATGCCTATCCGGTCCATTCGCAGCCGGTCGACCTCGCTGAGCTGCGCGGTCATCTCGCTGGCGTCGGCCCACAGACTCCACGCCAGGGACTGGGCGGTGAGTCCGGCGGCGCGGCGGTGGGCGGCCAGCCCGTCCAGGAAGGTGTTCGCCGCCGCGTAGTTCGCCTGTCCGCCGTTGCCGAAGACGCCGGAGTCCGACGAGAACAGTACGAACGCCGACAGATCCAGGTGCCGGGTCAGCTCGTGCAGATGGAACGCCGCGTCCACCTTCGGGCGCATCACCGCGTCGATCCGTTCCGGGGTCAGCGACTCGATGACACCGTCGTCGAGGACACCCGCCGCGTGTACGACGCCGACGAGCGGGTGCGCGGTGTCGATTCCGGCGAGCATCCTGGCGACGGAGTCCTTGTCGGAGACGTCGCAGGCGGCGATGGTGACGGTCGCGCCGAGGGCCGTCAGCTCGTCGTGGAGCCCGGTGGCGCCCTCGCCTTCCATGCCGCGGCGGCCTGCCAGCAGCAGGTGGCCGACTCCGTGGGCGGTCACCAGGTGGCGGGCCACGTGGCGCCCCATCATGCCCATCGCGCCCGTGATCAGTACGGTGCCTTCGTGGCCGAAGGAGGAGGCGGGGCGGGCGCGTTCGCGCTGCTCGGACACCGGCACCCTGGCCAGCCGCGCCCGGTAGGTCACACCCGCGCGGACGGCCAGTTCCGGCTCGTCCGTCGCGATGACCGCCGGAACGAGTGCGGCGAGTGCGATGGTGTCGGCGGGCGCGTCCACGTCGGCCAGGACGATCGCGCCGGGGTGTTCCAGCTGGGCCGCCCTGATCAGGCCCCAGACCGCGGCGCCCGCGAGGTCCGTCACATCCTCGCCGTGCAGGGACACCGCACCGCGCGTCACGACCAGGAGCCGGGAGGCGAAGAGCCGCTCGTCGGCCATCCAGTCCTGAAGGACGCGCAACGTCCGTCGTGTGGCGCTGTGGACGCTCTCGGCGTCGTCGCCCGGTTGCGGTGACACCACGAGGACGCCGGGGACTTCGTCCGCGAGGTCACCGAGATCGCCAGTATCGCCGGTATCGCCGATGTCCTCCCAGGGCAGCCAGGACATTTCGTCCGCGCCGGTCACGGGGGCCGCTTCGACCGGGTTCCAGTCCATGCGGAACAGTGAGTCCAGGAACCCGTCGGGGCCTGGGCCGGCGGCGAGTTGTGCGGGTGACACCGGGCTCGATGTGAGCGACCGCGCCGACAGGACGGGCCTGCCCCCCTCGTCGGCCGCGAGCAGGGACGTGCCGTCCTGCTCCGTGTGCGCCAGTCGGACGCGGAGGGACGTGGCGCCGGCGGCGTGCAGGACGACCCGGTTCCACGCGTTCGGCAGCCTCGGCCCGCCGCCGTCCCCGTCCTGTTGGTCCTCGTCGTGGAACGTCCGAAGGTGTGTCGCCGCGTCGAGAAGCGCCGGGTGGAGACCGAAGTGGTCGCCGGTCTCCTCGGTCAGGGCGACCTCGGCGAACAGTTCGTCGCCCCGGCGCCAGGCGGCCCGCAGCCCCCGGAAGGCAGGTCCGTAGTCGTGTCCGTGTGCCGCGAGTCGCTCATAGATGTCGTCGATGTCCATCGGGTCCGCGCCCGCGGGGGGCCATGCGGTGAGGTCGAAGGCGGGTGCCGGAGCACCGGAGGCGAGGGCACCGTTGGCGATGACACCGGTGGCGAGGACACCGCTGGCGTTCCGGGTCCAGGGCCCGTCCTGGCGGCGGCGGGAGTGGATCGTCACCGATCGCTCCCCCGACTCGCCGGGTTCGGCGACCACGACCTGGACGTCGACGCCGCCGTTCGCGGGCAGGGTCAGCGTCTCCTCGATGGCCAGGTCTGCCAGAACGTCGCAGCCCGCCTGGTCCCCGGCACGGATCGCCAGTTCCACGAAGCCCGAGGCGGGGAACACGACGGTGCCGAGCACCTGGTGTCCCGCCAGCCATGGCTGGGCAGCGGTCGACAGCCTGCCCGTCAGGACCAGACCGTCGGAGTCGGGCGAGACGACCACGGCGCCGAGCAAGGGGTGCCGTGCGGCCACCTGTCCGAGGCCCGACGCGTCACCGGAGACCGCCTGGGTGTCCAGCCAGTGCCGCCTGCGCTGGAAGGCGTAGGTGGGCAGTTCCACACGACGGGCACCGCGTCCGGTGAACACCCCACGCCAGTCGACGAAGGCGCCGGTCACATGCAGTCGGGCGACGGCCGCGAGCAGCGCGGGTGGCTCGGCCCGGTCCTTGCGCAGCGCGGGAACGCTGACCGCGTCGTCCGGATCGCGCAGGCAGGCCTGAGCCATCGCGGTCAGGACACCGTCGGGCCCCAGTTCCACGTACCGGGTGACACCCTCCGACTCCAGGTGCCGTACGCAGTCGGCGAACCGGACCGCCTCGCGGACGTGCCGCACCCAGTGATCCGCCGAGCCCAGCGCTTCCACGCCGACGACCGTGCCGCCGAGATGCGAGACGACGGGAATGGCGGCCCTGCCGTAGGTGACACTCTCGGCGACCTCACGGAAAGCCTCCAGCATGGGATCCATGAGGGGCGAGTGGAACGCGTGGGACACACGCAGACGGGCTGTCCTGCGGCCCAGCCCCGCGAAGCGCGCGGTAATACGGGCCACTTCGGCATCGACGCCGGAAACGACCAACGAATCGGGGCCGTTCACCGCCGCGACATCGGCCAACACCAGGTCCAGCAGCGGGGCGACCTCGCCCTCGGACGCCTGGATCGCGGCCATCGCCCCACCCGACGGCAACGCCTGCATCAACCGGCCCCGCGCAGCGACCAGCCGCGCCCCGTCCTCCAGCGAGAACACCCCGGCCACATGCGCCGCCGCCAACTCACCGATCGAATGACCCGCCACGAAGTCAGGCCGTATGCCCCACGACTCCAACAGCCGGAACAACGCCACCTCGACCGCGAACAAACCCGCCTGCGCGAACACCGTCCGATCCAACAGATCGGCGTGCGACCACACCACCTCACGCAACGGCCGATCCAGCTGCCCGTCCAACTCGCCACACACCGCGTCGAACGCAGCCGCGAACACCGGGAACGCCTCATACAACTCCCGTCCCATACCTACCCGCTGCGCCCCCTGACCCGAGAACAGGAACGCCGTCGCGCCGGTGGAGGCGACACCGTGGACCACGTCGGGGTCCGGCTCGCCGGCGGCGATCGTGGCCAGGCCGTCGAGAGCGGTGGCCCTGTCCTCCGCGAGCACCACCGCGCGGCGCTCCAGTGCGGTGCGTGAGGTCGCCAGGGAGAGACCGACATCGAGCGGGTCGTCCTCGGGGCGGGCCAGCAGATACGCGTGCAACCGCTGCGCCTGACTGCGCAGTGCCTCGGCTGTCTTGGCGGAGACGACCCACGGAAGAACACCCGAATCGGTGCCGACGGCGCCGACGGCGGCCCCTTCCGGTTCGGCGGAGACACCGGCCGGTTCCGAGTCGGCCGGTTCCATGTCGGCTGGTTCCACGACAGCCTGCTCCATGTCGACCTGCGCCATGTCGGCCTGCTCGATGATGACGTGGGCGTTGGTGCCGCTAATCCCGAACGAGGAGATCCCCGCCCGCCGCGGACGGCCGTCCACCTCCGGCCACTCCCGCGCCTCGGTCAGCAACTCCACCCGCCCCGCCGACCAGTCCACCTGCGAGGACGGAGCGTCCACATGCAGCGTGCGCGGCAGAACCCCGTGGCGCATCGCCTGCACCATCTTGATCACCCCGGCCACACCGGCCGCGGCCTGCGCATGCCCCATGTTCGACTTGACCGAACCCAGCCACAGCGGGCTGTCCTGCGGACGGTCCTGCCCGTACGTCGCCAGCAGCGCCTGCGCCTCGATCGGATCACCCAGCGTCGTCCCCGTACCGTGCGCCTCCACCGCGTCCACATCGCCGGTACCGAGGCCGGCTGTGGCCAACGCCTGCCGGATCACCCGCTGTTGGGACGGACCGTTCGGCGCCGTAAGACCGTTCGACGCGCCGTCCTGGTTCACCGCCGAACCACGCACCACCGCCAACACCGGATGCCCGTTGCGCCGGGCGTCCGACAACCGCTCCACCAGCAGGACGCCCACTCCCTCGGCCCAGCCCGCGCCGTCGGCTGCGTCCGAGAACGACTTGCAGCGGCCGTCCGCGGCGAGGCCCCGCTGTCGGCTGAACTCCACGAACATGTTCGGCGTACTCATCACCGTCACGCCGCCCGCCAGTGCCAGCGAGCACTCACCGGAGCGCAGTGCCTGTGCGGCCAGGTGCAGTGCCACCAGCGAGGACGAACAGGCCGTGTCGATGGTCACCGCCGGCCCCTCCAGGCCGAACACATAGGAGACCCGGCCGGACACCAGACTTCCGCCACTGGTGCTGGCGGTATCGGCGCGGAACCCGTAGTCGTGGTACATGAGTCCGGTGAAGACGCCGGTCCGGCTGCCACGCATCGTGTGCGGATCGATCCCCGCACGCTCGAACGCCTCCCACGACGCCTCCAGCAGCAACCGCTGCTGCGGATCGGTGTCCGCCGCCTCCCTCGGCGAGATGGCGAAGAAATCAGCGTCGAACTCCGCCGCGTCATAAAGGAAACCACCCTCCCGCGCGATGGTCTTCCCCGGCTTCCCCGGCTCCGGATGATAAATACCCTCCACATCCCAGCCCCGGTCCACCGGAAACGCCGACACCGCGTCGACCCCGTCCGCCACCAGACGCCACAGATCATCAGGCGACGCCACACCACCGGGATAACGGCACGCCATCCCCACGATCACGACCGGATCGTCATCGGCCGCCACCACCGCCGGGATCTCCGCGGCAGAGCCCGCCGCGACACCGCCCGTGTCGCCCTGCAGCTCGGCGTCGAGGTGGGCCGCCACGGCCCTGGCCGTCGGGTGGTCGAACACCAGCGTCGCCGGAAGAGCCAGACCGGTCTCGGCCCGCAACGCGTTCCGCAGCTCCACCGCCGACAGCGAATCGAAGCCCAGTTCCTTGAAGGCCCGATCCGCCTCGACGGCCCTCGGCGAGGCATGACCGAGCACCGCCGCCACCTGGGTCCGTACGAGTGCGAGGAGGGTGGCGGCACGCTTCTCAGCGGTCGATCCGGTCAGGCGTACGCGCAGGGAACTCTCCGTCCGGGCGCGGACGGCACGGCGGGTCCCGCCGGTCAGACCGCGCAGCAGAGCCGGGACGTCGTCGCCCCGGGCCCGCAACACCGCCCGGTCCAGGCGGAGCGGCATGAGTACGGCGTCGTCCGTACACAGCGCGGCATCGAACAGTTCCAGGCCCTTGTCGGCCGGCATCGCGGGCATGCCCAGGCGGGCCAGCCGGTCCGCGTCGGCCGGGTTCACGCCCGTGTCGACGTCCCAGAGGCCGAACGCCAACGACGTCCCCACCAACCCCTCACCACGCCGATACGCGGCCAACGCATCCAAAAACACATTCGCCGCCGCATAACCACCCTGCCCCGCCGCCAACAACGACCCACCCACCGACGAGAACAACACAAACGCCGACAGACCCATGTCCCGCGTCAACTCATGCAAATACCACGCCCCGTCAACCTTCGGACCCAACACCCCATCCACCCGCCCCGCGGACAACGAACCCACCAACCCGTTGTCCACCACACCCGCCGCATGCACCACACCCGACCACACACGACCCGCAACCAGCGCCGCCACCGCACCCCGATCCGACACATCACAGGCCACCACCTCGACCTCAGCACCCAGCCCGGCCAGCTCCGCACACAACTCCCCAGCCCCCGGCGCCCCCGCACCCCGACGACTCACCAACACCAGACGCCGCACACCATGCCCAACAACCAGATGCCGCGCCACCAACGCACCCAACCCACCCGTCCCACCCGTCACCAACACCCACCCCGAACCCCACCCACCCCACACCGACGACACCACCGACGACACCACCGGCTCAACACCGGGAGTGTCGGTCTCGGCGAGCTGCGGTACCCGCAACTCGCCGTCATGCACAACCACTTCGGGCTCACCCGACAGGATCGCCGCAGGCAGGATGTCCAGTGAGGCTCCCCGGCCGTCCACGTCGGCGAGGACGAAGCGGCCCGGGTTCTCGGCCTGGGCCGCGCGCAGCAGTCCCTGGACCGGTGCCTGGACCAGCGTGGGTCCATGGGTGACCACTGCCAGGCGGGAGGCGGCGAACCGCTCGTCGGCCAGCCAGCCCTGGACGACGTCCAGTGCCCGGTGTGTCAGCGTGTGGACGGCCGCCGGGACGTCCCCGGTGCCTGTGGGCAGCGACCAGAGCACGACGTCGGGGATCTCCGCCGCGCCCAGCGCGGTCAGGTCCGCGTACGCGGGCACGTCGGCCGGCAGTCCGGCCCGGTCGGTGCCCAGTACCGCCCAGCGGGCAGTGGCGGACCGGTTGACCGGACGCGGGGTCCACTCCGTCCGCAGCAGCACGTCGCTGCGCCCGCCCGCGTGGCGGGTCCGGTCGGAGGACATCGGCCGGGATGCCAGCGACTCGACGGTGAGGACCGGATGTCCGCTCTCGTCGGTCACGGTCATGCGCGTCGGCCCGTCGTCCCGCCCCAGCCTGGTGTGCACTCGGATCGCGGACGCGCCGGAGGCATGCAGTGTCACGCCGGTCCACTCGAAGGGCAGCAGTGTCCGGCCGCCCCGCCGGTCCGTGTCGAGCAGTTCGGCGTGCATGCCGGCGTCGAGCAGAGCCGGGTGGAGACCGAACAGTGCCGCGTCGGCCCGCGCCTCATCGGGCAGGACGGCCTCGGTGTACAGGTCGTCCCCGCGCCGCCACGCGGCCCGCAGTCCCTGGAACGCGGGTCCGTAGGCGTAGCCCTCATCGCGGAGGCGTTCGTACGCCTCGGCCAGATCCACCGGGACGACGTCCCCGGGTGGCCATGCGCTGAGGTCGGGCGCGGGGGACGGGGGCGGGGAGCCGGTGCCGAGCGTGCCGTCGGCGTGCCGCGTCCAGTCCTCGCCGGACGGGGCGTCCTCGCGCCGGGAATGGACGCTCACCCGGCGGTCGCCGGACGCGTCGGCCGCGCCGACCACGACACGTACCGCGACACCGCAGTGCTCCGGCAGCACCAGGGGTGCCCCGAGTGTCAGCTCCCGCAGGACGTCGCAGCCGGCCTCGTCTCCGGCCCTGATCGCCAGTTCCACGAACGCGCTGCCCGGCAGCAGTACGGTGCCCAGCACTTCGTGATCGGCCAGCCACGGCCGGGTGGCCGTCGACAGCCTGCCCGTCAGCACCACGCCGCCGGAGTCCGGTGCCGTCACCACGGCGCCGAGGAGCGGGTGGTCCGCCGGGTCGAGTCCGACGGAGGAGACATCGGAGTCCTGGGCGGTGGAGTCGAGCCAGAACGTCTCGTGCCGGAACGCGTAGGTGGGCAGGTCGACCGGTCGCGTGTTCCGGTCCGCGAACACGGCCCGCCAGTCGACGGTTACGCCCGCCGCGTGCAGTTGTCCGACGGCGAGGAGGAGTGCTTCGGGCTCCGGGCGGCCCTTTCGCTGAGTCGCCACCAGGACAGCGGGCCGGGTGTCGGCGCCGGTTTCGGCTTTGGCGCCGGTTTCGGCTTCGGCTTCGGCTTCGGTTTCGGCTTCGGCTTCGGTTTGTACGCACTGCCGCGCCATCGCGGTCAGCACACCGTCGGGCCCCAGTTCCACGTACCGGGTGACACCCTCCGACTCCAGGTGCCGTACGCAGTCGGCGAACCGGACCGTCTCGCGGACGTGCCGCACCCAGTGATCCGCCGAGCCCAGCGCTTCCGCGCCGACGACCGTGCCGCCGAGATGCGAGACGACGGGAATGGCGGCCCTGCCGTAGGTGACACTCTCGGCGACCTCACGGAAAGCCTCCAGCATGGGATCCATGAGGGGCGAGTGGAACGCGTGGGACACACGCAGACGGGCTGTCCTGCGGCCCAGCCCCGCGAAGTGCGCGGTAATACGGGCCACTTCGGCATCAACGCCGGAAACGACCAACGAATCGGGGCCGTTCACCGCCGCGACATCGGCCAACACCAGGTCCAGCAGCGGAACGACCTCGTCCTCGCCCGCCTGGATCGCGGCCATCGCCCCACCCGACGGCAACCCCTGCATCAACCGGCCCCGCGCAGCGACCAGCCGCGCCCCGTCCTCCAGCGAGAACACCCCGGCCACATGCGCAGCCGCCAACTCACCGATCGAATGACCCGCCACGAAGTCAGGCCGCACACCCCACGACTCCAACAACCGGAACAACGCCACCTCGACCGCGAACAAACCCGCCTGCGCGAACACCGTCTGCCCGAGCAGCTCCGACTCCGACCACACCACCTCACGCAACGGCCGATCCAGATACCGGTCCAACTCGCCGCACACCGCGTCGAACGCGGCCATGAACACCGGGAAGGCGCCGTACAGTTCCCGCCCCATCCCGAGCCGCTGCGAGCCCTGCCCCGAGAACAGGAAGGCGGTCCGGCCGGCGCCCGCGACGCCATGGACGACTCCACCGCCGGGGGCCTCGTCGGCCAGCGTGCGCAGGCCTGCCAGCAGGTCGTCCCGGCTCCCTCCGACCACCACCGCGCGATGTTCGAAGAGCGCGCGCGACGTCGCCAGCGAGTACCCGATGTCGGCGGGGCGCAGCAGCGGACGGTCCGCCACGAAGTCCAGCAGCCGGGCGGCCTGAGCGGGCAGCCCGTCCCGGCTCCGCGCGGACAACACCCAGGGCACCGTGCCCGAGTGGGACAACCGGTCGCCCTGGTCACCCCGTATGTCCCGCAGGTCTGCCGGACCCTGCTCGATGATGACGTGGGCGTTGGTGCCGCTGATCCCGAACGAGGAGATCCCCGCCCGCCGCGGACGGCCGTCCACCTCCGGCCACTCCCGCGCCTCGGTCAGCAGCTCCACCCGCCCCGCCGACCAGTCCACCTGCGAGGACGGAGCGTCCACATGCAGCGTGCGCGGCAGAACCCCGTGGCGCATCGCCTGCACCATCTTGATCACCCCGGCCACACCGGCCGCGGCCTGCGCATGCCCCATGTTCGACTTGACCGAACCCAGCCACAGCGGTCTGTCCTGCGGACGGTCCTGCCCGTACGTCGCCAGCAGCGCCTGCGCCTCGATCGGATCACCCAGCGTCGTCCCCGTACCGTGCGCCTCCACCGCGTCCACATCGCCGGTACCGAGACCGGCTGTGGCCAACGCCTGCCGGATCACCCGCTGTTGGGACGGACCGTTCGGCGCCGTCAGACCGTTCGACGCGCCGTCCTGGTTCACCGCCGAACCACGCACCACCGCCAACACCGGATGCCCGTTGCGCCGGGCATCCGACAACCGCTCCACCAGCAGCATCCCGGCGCCCTCGCCCCAGCCCGTGCCATCGGCGGCAGCCGAGAACGCCTTGACGCGGCCGTCGGGGGCGAGCCCGCGCTGTTCGCTGAAGTCGACGAACGTCTCCGGGGTCGCCATCACCGTCACACCACCGGCCAGTGCCAGCGAGCACTCCTGCGACCTGAGCGACCGCATCGCCAGGTGCAGTGCCACCAGCGAGGACGAACAGGCGGTGTCGACGGTGACCGCCGGTCCCTCAAGACCCAGCGTGTAGGCGACCCTGCCCGAGACGATGCTTCCGTTGCTGGAGCTGGTGCCGTAGTCGTGGTACATCACGCCGGCGAACACGCCTGTGCGGCCACCGCGCAGTGAGGCGGGGTCGATGCCGGCCCGCTCCAGGGCCTCCCACGACGTCTCCAGCAGCAACCGCTGCTGGGGGTCCATGGCGAGGGCCTCACGCGGCGAGATCCCGAAGAAGGCGGCGTCGAACCCGGCCGCGTCGAGCAGGAATCCGCCCTCGCGCACATAGCTCCTGCCGGGCGTGCCGGGCTCGGGGTCGTAGAGGCGCCCGGTGTCCCAGCCGCGGTCGGCGGGGAAGCCCGACACGGCGTCCGTGCCCTCGGCGACGAGCCGCCAAAGGTCGTCGGGGGACGTGACGCCGCCGGGGTAACGGCAGGCCATGCCCACGATGGCCACCGGCTCGGTGGCGGCGGCCTCCAGCCGTCCGTTGCTCTGCCGGAGCCGTTCGTTCTCCAGCAGCGAGTCGCGGAGCGCCTCGATGATCTCCTCGGCGGACGTGTCCACCTTCAGCCTCCGAACTCGTTGAGGAAGTCGGCCATCACCCGTGTGAAGTGTTCGGGCTCTTCCAGGTGGGGCAGGTGGCTCGACTCCTCGAAGACCTCCCACCGGACGTCGGGGATCAGCTCGGCGAACGGCCGCACGGTCGCGGGCGTCGCCTCGTCGTGCCGGCCCGAGATCAGGAGTGTCGGCACCTCGATGCCGGCGACGCAGTCCTCCACCGACCAGTCCCGCAGCGTCCCGGTCACGTGGAACTCGCTCGGACCGTTCATGGTGCGGTAGACGGTGGGATCGTTCTGAATCTCCATGAGCGTCGCCACGAAATCGCGCGGCCACGGCCGGAGCCGGCACACGTGTCTGTTGTAGAAGACCGTCATGGCCTGGAGGTACTGCTCGCTGTCGGTCTCTCCCGCGGCCTCGTGGCGGGCCAGCGTCTCGTCGACCCCGGGTGGCAGCAGTTCCCGCAGGACTTTCATTTCCTGGCGCCACAAAACATAGGAGGCGGGGGAATTGGCGATGACCAATGCCCGTAGGCCCGGTGGCTTCGCCGAGGCGTGTTTCGCGGCGAGTGTGCCGCCCCAGGACTGGCCGAACAGTACGTAGTCGTCGGCGATTCCGAGCCTGTTCAGCAGGTTGTCGAGCTCGTCGAGGAACAGCCGCACGGTCCAGAATTCCGGGCCCCGTCCGGGAAGGTGGGTGGAGCCGCCGTTGCCGATCTGGTCGTAGTGCACGACCGGCCGTCCCAGCTCGGCGAGCGAGGCGAGAGAGCGCAGGTAGTCGTGGGTGCTGCCCGGCCCGCCGTGGACGACCACCAGGGGCGGCCCGCCGGCGCGCAGGTCGCCCGTGACGCGATACCAGGTCTCGTACGCGCCGAATGGCACGCTTCCCTTGGCATGGGGAGCCAACGACACCTCAATCACCCCGTTCGACTGGTCCCACGACGCACGCCGTCCATTGCCCGCCGCGGCCGGTCGGCAGGCCGCGGCGGTCATGACGACACTAGTTACGGAAAGGCTCCGGGAACTCCCCTGAAATGCCCCGGCCACCCCCTATATCCAGGGGCCGGAACCTATATCCAGGGGGCGGAACCGGTGTTTCGCGCAGGAGCGGATCAGGGGTTCACTTCATCGATCCGATCCACTCGTCGACGATCCGCGCGGTGGTCTCCGCGTCCTCCTGTACGAGTGAGAAGTGGTTCCCGGGGGCCGTCCTGAGGGTCTGGGTGGCATCCCAGGGTGCGGCCAGCCACCGGTCGCCGCCGGGTTCCTCGCCGGGCCCGGTGATGAACGACTCGGCGGCCTGGACGAACAGGACGGGCGCGCGGAGTTCGCCCGGGGTGAAGTCGAGCAGGAGGTTGGCGTACAGGCCCATCGCGGAGAGCCGGGCGCTGCCGAAGCGGCCGAACGTCGGCTCCATCTCCAGCAGGTTCAGAGCCAGCGACTCCTGTCCGACGGTCATGGCCTCGTCGCGGACCTGGAAGCTGTCCAGCAGGACGATCCCTCGCGGGCCGGCGTCCGCCGCCTCCAGGCGGCTCGCGACCGCGTGCGCCACCAGGCCGCCGGAGGAGTAGCCGAGCAGGACGTACGGCTCCCCGTCCGCGGCCCGTGCCACGCTGTCGGCGATCACCTCGGTGACGGCGTCGAGCGAGTCGGGGAGGCTCTCCCCCGGTGCGAAACCGGGCAGCGGCAGCGCCGTGACGTGCCGTGTGCCGTGCAGGTGCGAGACGAGCCGGGCATGCTGGTGGACGCCGCCGACCGCCATGGGTGTGGAGACGCAGATCAGGCGTGGCCGCGTGGGCCCGTCCGCGAGGACCACCGGCCGGGGCGGGCTCGGCAGGTCGGTGCTCCCGGTGAACCTCGGACGGATGTCGGCGACCGCGCCGAGAAGGACGAACCCCTGGGTGACGTTCCCCGCTCGCACGGCCGCGCGGAACAGGTCGCTGAGGGTGTCGCCGTCGGTGTCCGTGGTGGGCTCGCCGTCCGTGACCGTACCCGGGCCGTCGAGGTCGGCCGCCAGCCGTAGTTGGACATGGCGGGCCAGCTCGGCGGGGTTCTTGGAGTCGAACACGGCCATCGCGGGCAGGCGCAGCCCGGTCGCGGCGTTGAGTCCGTTGCGCAGTTCCATCGCCGTGAGGGAGTCGAAGCCCGCCTCCAGGAAGTCCCGGTCGGGGTCGACGGACTCGGGGCCGCTGTGGCCGAGGACTCCGGCGGCACAGGTCAGTACCAGCGTCCGCAGTTCCCGGGCCCGCTCGTCCTCGGAGAGGCCGGCGAGTCGCGCGCGGAGCGCACCCGAGTCCGCCCGGCCTGCCGTGGCGGTGCGCCGTGAGCGCGGTACCAGGTCCCGCAGCAGCGGCGGCAGGTCGTCACCGGCGGCGGCCAGGGCCCTGAGGTTCAGGCGGATCGGGACGAGCGCCGCCGCGTCGAGACGTCCGGCGGTGTCGAGGAGCCCGAGTCCCTGTGCGGCGGAGAGCGCTTCGACGCCCGAGCGGCCCACGCGCTGCAGGTCGCTGTCGTCGAGCCGGCCCGCCATGCCGCTGTCGCTCGCGCCCCACAGTCCCCAGGCCAGGGACTGGGCGGGCAGATCGTGGGCGCGGCGGTGTGCGGCCAGGGCGTCCAGGAACGCGTTCGCCGCCGCGTAGTTGCCCTGTCCCGGAGTGCCCAGTACGCCGGCCGCCGAGGAGAACATGACGAACGCCGACAGATCCATGTGCCGGGTCAGCTCGTGCAGATACCAGGCGGCGTCGGCCTTCGGGCGGAATACGGTGTCCACGCTCTCGGGGGTGAGGGAGGAGATCATTCCGTCGTCCAGCACCCCTGCCGCGTGCACGACGGCGCTCAGGTTCCGTCCGGTCAGGAGTTCTGCGAGGGCGTCCCGGTCGCCCACGTCGCAGGCGGCCACCTCCACCCGTGCTCCGAGTCCCGACAGTTCCTCGCGGAGTTCGGCCGCGCCGGGTGTCGCCGCTCCGCGCCTGCCCACCAGGAGCAGGTCCCGTACGCCGCGTTCGGCGACCAGGTGCCGCGTCACGACCACGCCGAGCGCCCCGAGCGCACCGGTCACCAGCACTGGGCCCTCACCCACGAACGCCGAAAACTCCGGGGACTCCGGGGACTCCGGGGACTCCGGGGACTCCGGGGACTCCGGGGACTCCGCGAGAGGTTGCGGCTCGGGCGCGTCGGCCGGTTCGGCGGGTGCGGCGGGCACCTTCGCCAGGCGGGCCGCGCGGAGCACGCCGTCGCGCAGGGCGACCTGCGGCTCGTCCGAGGACGCCAGGGCCGGGAGCACACTCGTGACAGCGGCGGGATCGACCAGGTCGGCGAGGACGATCCGGCCGGGGTCCTCCGACTGTGCCGAGCGCACCAGTCCCCATACCGCCGAGCCCCCGAGGTCGGTGACGTCCTCACCGTCCACGGACACCGCGCCCGAGGTGACGACCACGAGGCGGGCGCCCGCGAACCGGTCGGCGGCGAGCCACGACCGAACCACGTCGAGTACCTGATGCACGGCCTTCCGTGCCGGTGCGGCGCCCGCCGTCCCGGTCACGGGCAGCACCACCAGTTCGGGTACGGGGGTCTCGGCCCGCAGGTCGTCCCAGGCGATCCAGTCCGGGGTCCGCCCGGCGCGGGCGGCCGGGAGCGGGGTCCACTCCAGACGGAACAGCGACTCGTGGAACGGTGATCCGGCCGCGGCGGACAGCTGGGCCGGGGACATCTCCCGCAGCGCCAGCGACTCGACCGCCACGATCGGGTGGCCGGCCGTGTCCGCGGCCCTGATCGACACCACACCGGTGCCGGTCGGGGTCACCCGGACGCGCAGCGCCGTGGCGCCGGAGGCGAACAGTTCCACCCCCGACCACGCGAACGGCAGCACCACCCCGTCACCGACCGCACCACTCAACGCCACCGCGTGCAGACCAGCGTCCAGCAACGCCGGATGCAATCCGAACCCCTCCACCTCCACCTGCTCGGGAAGCGCGACCTCCGCGAACACCTCCTCACCACGCCGCCACGCCGCCCCCAACCCCCGGAACACCGGCCCGTACTCCAGACCGACGTCGGCCAGGGCGTCGTACAGCCCGGTGACGTCGATCTCGGTGGCGCCGGGCGGGGGCCACTGTTCGAGCCCGGGGTCCGTGGGCGTGCCGGCCGGGGCCAGCGTGCCGAGCGCGTGCCGGATCCATGGCCCGTCCGCGTGCGCGCGGGTGTGGATCGTCACGGGCCGTTCGCCGTCCGGGCCGTCGGGGGCGCCGACCACCACCTGTACGGAGACGCCGCCGTCGGCGGGGAGCACCAGCGGCGCCTCCAGTGCCAGTTCCTCGACACGGCCGCAGCCGACCTGGTCACCGGCCCGTACGGCCAGTTCCACGAAGCCCGTTCCGGGGAACAGCGTCACGCCGGACACGGCGTGGTCGCCGAGCCACGGCTGGGTGCCCACCGACAGCCGGCCGGTGAGCGTCACGCCGTCCGCCCCGGGGGCCACGGACGGGACGACCGCGGCGAGCAGCGGGTGCCCGGGGGCGTCCAGGCCCAGGGAGGTCACATCGCCCGCGCCCGTGCTCTGGTCGGTCCAGTAGCGGCGGCGCTGGAAGGCGTAGGTGGGCAGTTCGGTCCGCCCGGCCCCGTGTCCGTCGAAGGCGGCCTTCCAGTCGACGTCCACACCGCCTGTGAACACCTCGGCGAGCGAGGTCAGGAGCCGTTCCGCACCGCCCTCGCCGCGGCGCAGCGAGCCGGCCGTCACTCCGCTCACGCCCGCCGAGTCCATGGTCTCCCCCAGGCCGACCAGCAGGCCGGGGTGCGGACTGGACTCCACGAACGCGGTGAACCCGTCGTCCAGCAGGGCGCGCGTGGCCTGTTCGAAGCGGACGGTCTGCCGCAGGTTGGCGTACCAGTACTCGGCGCCGAGGGTGGCGGTGTCGAGCGGCGCGCCCGTCACGGTCGAGTAGAACGCCACCCGTGACGGGCGCGGCGACAGACCGTCCAGCTCGGCGAGTATCCGGTCGCGGAGCCCCTCGACGAACATCGAGTGGGAGGCGTAGTCGACGGGGATCAGCCGTACCCGGACGTCCTGTTCCTCCAGCGTCGCCCGGAGTTCCGCCAGCGCGTCCACCTCACCGGACACGACGACGGACGTGGGGCCGTTGACCACCGCCAGTTCCACACGCCCCTCCCACCCGGCGATCGCCTCGGCGGCCCGTTCCGGGGACAGGGCCACCGAGAGCATGCCGCCCTGGCCGGCGAGGTCCTCCGCGATGATGCGGCTGCGCACCGCGACGACGCGAGCGCCGTCGTCCAAGGTCAGCGCACCCGCCACGCAGGCCGCCGCGATCTCACCCTGAGAATGCCCGACGACAGCGGCGGGCTCCACCCCGAAACCGCGCCACACCTCCGTCAGCGACACCATCACCGCCCACAGGACCGGCTGGACGACATCCACCCGCTCCAAGGGCCCGCCGTCACCACGCAACACCTCCAACAGGTCCCACTCCACGAACGGCCGCAACGCCCGCCCGCACTCCTCCAGACGCGCGGCGAACACCGATGAGCGGTCCAGGAGTTCGACCGCCATACCGACCCACTGCGAACCCTGCCCGGGGAAGACGAACACCGGTGCGGCGCCGCCGCGGCCGGAGCCGCGCAGCACGCCGGGGTGCGCGCCGCCGGTGGCCAGCGCGTCCAGTCCGTCCAGCGCGGTCGCCCGGTCCGCCGCGAGTACGACCGCGCGATGGTCGAACGCCGTCCTCGACGTGGCCAGTGACAGCCCCACGTCGAGGATGCCGGCGGTATCGTCCGCCCGGACGAAGGCGGCCAGGCGCTCGGCCTGGGCTCGTACGGCCTCGGCGCTCCGGCCCGACACCACCCAGGGGAAGATGCCGGTCCGGGGCCGGTCGGCGGGCCCGGAGATGCCGTCCGTCCCGGGCGGAGCGGGGGGCTGTTCGAGGATCACGTGGGCGTTGGTGCCGCTGATCCCGAACGAGGAGACCGCCGACCGGCGAGGACGACCGTTGCGCGGCCACTCCCGGGCCTCCGTCAGCAACTCCACCCGCCCCGCCGACCAGTCGACGTGCGGGGTCGGCTCGTCCACGTGCAGCGTCCTGGGCATCACTCCGTGCCGCATCGCCTGCACCATTTTGATGATCCCCGCGACACCGGCCGCCGCCTGCGTATGGCCCATGTTCGACTTGATCGACCCCAGCCACAGCGGATCGTCCTGCGGACGGTCCTGCCCGTACGTCGCCAGCAGTGCCTGCGCCTCGATGGGGTCGCCGAGCCGGGTACCGGTGCCGTGCGCCTCCACCGCGTCCACGTCCGACGTGCCCAGACCCGCATTGGCGAGTGCCTGCCGGATCACGCGGCGCTGCGAGGGGCCGTTGGGCGCGGTCAGTCCGTTCGAGGCGCCGTCCTGATTGGTCGCGGTGCCGCGGACGATCGCCAGCACGGGGTGGCCGTTGGCGCGGGCGTCCGACAGCCGCTCCACCAGGAGCATGCCGACGCCCTCGCCCCAGCCGGTGCCGTCGGCGGACGCGGCGAACGACTTGCTCCGGCCGTCCGCCGCGAGTCCGCGCTGACGGCTGAACTCCACGAACGTGCCCGAGGTCGCCATCACCGTCACGCCGCCCGCGAGAGCGAGGGTGCACTCGCCGGTCCGCAGCGCCTGCGCGGCCAGGTGCAACGCCACCAGGGACGACGAGCACGCCGTGTCCACCGTGACCGCCGGCCCTTCAAGACCGAGCGTGTAGGAGACCCGCCCGGAGGCGACACTGCCACCGCTGGCCCCGCCTCCGTAGTCGTGGTACATCACTCCGGCGAACACTCCGGTCGCGCTGCCGCGCAGGGAACCGGGGGCGATCCCGGCGCTCTCGAACGCCTCCCACGAGGTCTCCAGCAGCAGCCGGTGCTGCGGGTCGGTCTCCAGTGCCTCCCTCGGTGAGATCCCGAAGAACTCGGCGTCGAAGTCGGCCGCGTCGTAGAGGAAGCCGCCCTCACGCGCGATGCACTTGCCCGGCTTCCCGGGCTCGGGGTCGTAGAGGCCGTCGACGTCCCAGCCCCGGTCGCGGGGGAACTCCGCCACCGCGTCCACGCCGTCGGCGACGAGCCGCCACAGATCGTCGGGAGACGCGATGCCGCCGGGGAACCGGCAGGCCATGCCCACGATCGCGATCGGTTCGTCGACGCGCGCCTGGGCCCTGACCGGGGTCGCGGTCTCGCCCGCCCCGAGGAGTTCGCCCATGATGTGCCGGGCGACCGCGTCGGAACTGGGGTGGTCGAAGACGAGGGTGGCGGGCAGCCGCAGGCCGGTGGCGGCGCCGAGGAGATTGCGCAGTTCCACCGCCGACAGGGAGCTGAAGCCGAGCTCGGTGAACGCGCGCGCGGGCTCGATGGAGCGGGCGTCCTCGTGGCCGAGGACCGCGGCGACGTGCGTGCGTACCAGGTCGAGCAGCGCGCGGTCGCGCTCCGTTCCGGGCAACGCGTCCAGTCGGCGCCGCAGTGCTGCCGCGCCACCGGACCGGGCCGCCCGGCGGGCGGGCGGCTTGACCAGGCCGTGCAGGAGGGCCGGGACGGCGCCGGAGGCCGCGAACGACCGCAGCACGCCGAGGTCGAGCCGGACGGGCACGAGTTCCGCCGTCCCGGCGGACAGCGCCCGGTCGAACAGCGCGAGCCCTTCGGTGACCGTGAGGGGCGGCATCCCGGAGCGCCGCAACCGCTCGATGTCGGCGTCGGCGAGAGTCCCCGCCATGCCCTCCGCTCCGGCCCACGGGCCCCACGCCAGGGAGACCGCGGGAAGGCCGAGCGCGTGGCGGTGAGCGGCGAGGGCGTCCTGGAAGGCGTTCGCCATCGCGTAGCCGGCCTGCCCGGCGCCGCCCAGCGTGCCCGCGACCGAGGAGAACAGCACGAACGCCGACAGGTCCATGTCCCGGGTCAACTCGTGCAGATGCCAGGCCGCGTGCGCCTTCGGCGCCAGGACGGTGTCCAGCCGGGCGGGCGTGAGAGAGGTCAGGACTCCGTCGTCCAGCACACCGGCCGTGTGCACGATGCCCGTCAGCGGGTGCTCGATCCCGGCGAGGAGAGCGGCGACGGCGTCACGGTCGCCGACATCACAGGCGGCGACCGTGACCTCGGCACCGAACCCGGCCAGCTCCGTACGAAGCTCGTGGGCGCCGGGCGCGCCGATCCCCCGGCGGCTGGTCAGCAGCAGGCGCCGTACGCCGTGTTCGCGCACCAGGTGCCGGGCCACCAGGGAACCGAGACCGCCCGTACCGCCGGTGATCAGTACGGTCCCGGCCGGGTCGAACGACGGGGCGTCCGTACCGCCGGCTGCCCCGACGAGCCGGGGGACCCGCACCTCGGCCCCGCGGACGGCCAGTTCGGGCTCGCCGCAGACGGCCAGCGCGGGCAGCGCGGGGAACGGGAGGAACGCGGGCAGCGACGGAACCGCGTCACTTCCCAGGTGCAGGTCCAGGTCGCGTTCCAGGTCCCGTTCGAGGTCCCGCTCCAGGTCGGGGACCGGGTCCAGGTCCACTAGGACGAAGCGGTCGGGGTGCTCCGTCCGGGCGGTGCGGATCAGGCCGCGCACGGCCGCCGCCGCGAGATCGCCCGGACGCTCGCCGTCGGCGGTGACGGCCGCGCCGCGGGTGACCACCATCAGCCGTGCGGCCTCCAGCCGTTCGTCGGCCAGCCACTCCTGCACGATGCGCAACGTCTCGTGCGCGACCGCACGCACGCGTGCCGGTACGTCGTCGACGCCGGACGGGCAGGCCCACACGACGACGTCAGGAACCTGCTCCTGCGCGAGCGCGGCCAGGTCCTCGTACGCCGGGACGTCCTGGGGCAGGCCGCAGCGGTCTGTTCCCAGCACCGCCACGCCTGGCATGGCGGAGGACTCGCCGATCAACCCGGCCGACAGAGCCGACAGGGCCGGCCAGGCGACGGTGAACAGCGAGCTGTCCCGGCTGTCCGGGACGGCGAGTTGGCCGGGGGTCACCGGCCGCGACACCAGTGAGTCCACCGACAGGACAGCCTGTCCGGTCTCGTCGGTCACCAGCAGGCTCACCCCGGCTGCGCCGACGCGGCGGATACGCACGCGTGCCACCGGCGCTCCGGCGGCGTGCAGCCGTACCCCGCTCCATTCGAATGGCAGGACGACCCCGCCACCCTCATCACCCTCATCACCCTCGCCGCCTTCGCCGCCTTCGCCGTCGACGAGGATCGCGTGCAGCGCGGCGTCCAGGAGGGCCGGGTGGATGCCGTACTCGGCGGCCTCGGCCCGGTCGTGCTCAGGCAGCGCTACCTCGGCGAACAGTTCGTCGCCGCGCCGCCACGCGGCACGCAGCCCCTGAAACGCCGGGCCGTAGCCGAACCCGCGATCGGCAAAGGACTCGTAGACGTTCGTCAGGTCCAGGACGGCCGCGTTCTCGGGGGGCCAGATCGCGAGGTCGCCCTCGAACGCCGCACCGCCCGAGATGCCGCCCGAAGAACCGCCGGAAGAGCCGTCCGCGGACAGGAGCCCGCTCGCGTGCCGCGTCCAGGGGAGGTCGGGCAGGGCGTCGTCGGAATGGGCGTAGACGCTGACGCGGCGGGCGCCGTCGTCGTCCAGAGCGCCGACCACGACCTGGACATCGACGCCGCCGTGCTCGGGCAGCACGAGCGGCGTTTCCAAGGTGAGCTGCCGCAGTACGTCGCATCCGACCTGGTCCCCGGCCCGTACGGCCAGTTCCACAAAGGCGGTGCCCGGCAGCAGGAGCGCGCCGAACACCTCGTGGTCTGCCAGCCACGGCCGGGTGCCGGTCGACACCCGGCCGGTCAGCACCACGCCGTCGCTTTCCGGGGACGCCACGGCTGCGCGGAGGAACGGGTGATCGGCAGCGGTCTGACCGAGCCCCGAGACGTCACTCATGCCCGTGGGGGTGTCGAGCCAGTAGTCCTGCCGCTGGAACGCGTACGTGGGCAACTCCACCCGGCGGGCGCCGCGTCCGGCGAACACGGCCTGCCAGTCCACCGGGACCCCGTGCGCATGGATCAGACCGATGGCCGCCCTCAGTTCCCGCTCCTCGGAACGGTCCCGGCGGAGCAACGGCACGACGACTTCCACGGCCTCGTCCATGGCCCCGTCCATGGCCCCGTCCATGGCCTGCCCTCGGACCAAGGCGGACAGGACTCCGTCAGGGCCCAGTTCCACGAAGCGGGTCACGCCGGCGGAGCGGAGGTGCGCGACACCGTCGGCGAACCGGACCGCCTCGCGGACATGCCGCACCCAGTAGTCGGCCGAGCCGAGGTCCTCCGCCGATCCGCCCGTCACGTTGGAGACGACCGGGATGACGGGCGCGCTGTAGGTGACGCTCTCTGCCACTTCGCGGAAGTCGTCCAGCATCGGGTCCATGAGCGGGGAGTGGAACGCGTGCGAAACCCGCAGCCGGCTCGCCTTACGACCCAGAGCGGTGAAATGGCCCTCGATCGCGGCGACTTGGGCCTCCGCACCTGACACCACCACCGACGCCGGACCGTTCACCGCCGCGATCGCCACCTCCGCGCCGTCCAGCAGCGGAGCGACCTCGTCCTCGCCCGCCTGGATCGCGGCCATCGCCCCACCCGACGGCAACCCCTGCATCAACCGGCCCCGCGCAGCGACCAGCCTGGCCGCGTCACCGAGCGAGAACACCCCGGCCACATGCGCAGCCGCCAACTCACCGATCGAATGACCCGCCACGAAGTCAGGCCGCACACCCCACGACTCCAACAACCGGAACAACGCCACCTCGACCGCGAACAGACCCGCCTGCGCGAACACCGTCCGATCCAGCAGATCCGACTCCGACCACACCACCTCACGCAACGGCCGATCCAGAAGCCCGTCCAACTCACCACACACCGCATCGAACGCAGCCGCGAACACCGGGAACGCCTCGTACAACTCCCGGCCCATACCGACCCGCTGCGCCCCCTGACCCGAGAACAGGTACGCCGTCAGCCCCGCAGTGGCCGCACCCTGCACGACACCGGGACGCGGCTCGTCGGATGCGATGGCGGCCAGCCCGCGAAGTCCGGAGACCTGGTCGTCGGCCACCACCACGGCACGGTGCTCCCACGCCATGCGCGAGGTCGCCAGCGACAACCCGACATCGAGGGGGCGCAGTTGTGGCCGGGCCTCCACGTACGCGCGCAGCTTCTCCGCCTGGGCCCGGAGCGCCTGGGCCGACTTGCCCGAGAGGATCCATTCCACGGGGGCAGGCGCTGAGCGGTCCAGGGAATCGGTGTCGGCGGGTTCCGTGGCGGCGGGTTCGGGTGCCGCTTCGATGATGACATGGGCGTTGGTGCCGCTGATCCCGAACGAGGACACCCCCGCCCGCCGCGGGCGGCCATCGGTCTCCGGCCACTCCCGCGCCTCGGTCAGCAACTCCACATCACCCGACGCCCAGTCCACCTCCGGCGTCGGAGCATCCACGTGCAGCGTCCGGGGCAGGACACCATGGTCCATGGCCTTGACCATCTTGATGATCCCCGCCACACCGGCCGCCGCCTGCGTGTGCCCGATGTTCGACTTGATCGACCCGAGCCACAGCGGACTGCCCTGCGGACGATCCTGCCCGTACGTCGCCAGCAACGCCTGCGCCTCGATCGGATCACCCAGCGTCGTCCCCGTACCGTGCGCCTCCACCGCGTCCACATCGCCGGTACCGAGGCCGGCCGTGGCCAATGCCTGGCGAATGACGCGGCGTTGGGAGGGGCCGTTCGGTGCGGTCAACCCGTTGGACGCCCCGTCCTGGTTGACCGCCGTGCCCCGCACCACCGCCAGAACCGGGTGACCGTTGGCGCGGGCATCCGCCAGCCGCTCCACCAGCAACATCCCCGCGCCCTCACCCCACGAGGTGCCATCGGCCGCAGCAGCGAACGACTTCGCCCGCCCGTCCGGGGCCAGCCCCCGCTGACGACTGAACTCGATGAACGTCTCCGGCGTCGCCATCACCGCGACACCACCAGCCAACGCCAGCCCACACTCCCCCGACCGCAACGCCTGCACCGCGAGATGCAACGCCACCAGCGAGGAGGAGCAGGCCGTGTCGACAGTGACCGCCGGACCCTCCAGCCCCAGCGTGTACGAGACCCGGCCGGACGCGACCGAACCCGTACTGCTGTTGTGGGCGTAGTCGTGGTACATCATCCCGGCGAAGACACCCGTCGAACTGCCCCGCAACGACGACGGATCGATCCCCGCCCGCTCCAGCGCCTCCCACGACACCTCCAGCAGCAACCGCTGCTGAGGGTCCATCAACCAGGCCTCGTTCGGACTGATCCCGAAGAACCCGGGATCGAACCCGGCGGCATCATGCAGAAACCCGCCCCGGTCCACGTAACTCTTCCCAGGACGACCGGGCTCAGGATCAAAAAGCCCGGCCAGATCCCAGCCCCGCTCGGTGGGGAGACCGGAGACGCCGTCGACGCCGTCCGCGACCAGTTGCCACAGGTCGTCCGGCGAGACAACGCCGCCGGGATAGCGGCACGCCATGCCCACGATCGCGATCGGCTCGTCGTCGACCGGCGAACGCAGGGCGAGGGCAGGCCCGGTGGACTGCTCCGAGCCGAGGATCTCGCCGAGCAGGTGGTCGGACAGCACCAGCGGCGTCGGGTAGTCGAAGACCAGCGTCGCCGGCAGCCGCAAGCCCGTCGCCCGGTTCAACCGGTTGCGCAGTTCGACGGCGGACAGCGAATCGATACCAAGGTCACGGAACGCGCGCCCACCGTCGACGTCCTGTGGACCGGCGAACCCCAGGACGTGCGCTGCCTGGACGCGTACGGTCTCAAGGATCGCCGGGCGGCGCTCGGCCTCGGGCAGCGCGGTGAGCCGCTGTCGCAACGCCGCCGACTCGTGCGTACCCGCTGCGGCCGTCCTGCGTCGGCGTCCGGACACCAGGCCTCGCAGGATGTGCGGCAGTTCGTCGCCGGCGCCGGCGAGCGCGTTCGTGGCCAGCCCGATCGGGACGAGCAGCGGCTCGGTCGTCAGGATGGCGGCGTCGAACAGGGCGAGGCCCTGTTCGGCGGAGAGTCCTTCCACCCCGGACCGGGCCATCCGCCGCGCATCGGAACCGGCAAGCCCCCCGGC
>NZ_JBIUVD010000047.1:0-24125 GCF_044742785.1 Streptomyces sp. NPDC087844
GCGCGTAGGTTCGAGCACACGCCGTTGGTCACGATCGCGGAGAGCAGTGAACTCCCGCCGGGCCAGGCTCTGTTCAACACCCTCTTCGTCTTCGAGAACTATCCGGTCCAAGAGCTGGAAGAGGGGCAGGCCGAATCGGCCAGCAGCGGCCTCAACGCTGGTTTCAACCACATGCGTGAACAGGCGAACTACCCCCTCTCTGTGGCCGTCAGTTCGGCCCACGAGCTGGTACTTCGTCTGTCCTACGACCGATCCCGGTTCGATGCGGTGACGGTGGAGCGCTTGGCGGCTCAACTCGTCGCGGTACTGGAGGCCGTTGCCGCGGAGGATCCGGACCAGCGTGTTGGCGATCTCGCCGTGGTGGGGGTTGAGGAACGTGATCGGCTGGTGCGCCAGGGTGGTGGTGCGGTTGAGCCGTTGCCGGGTGTGGGTGGGGTGCATGAGCTGATTGCTGCGCGGGCGGAGGCGGGTCCGGATGCGGTGGCGGTCGTGTCGGACGGCTGGGTGTTGACGTATGGCGGGCTGATGGCGCGTGCCAATCGCCTGGCGCATCACCTTCGGAGTCTCGGGGTGGGTGCCGAGTCGGTGGTGGGGCTGTGTCTGCCGCGTGGGGTCGACATGGTCGTGGCGATGGTGGCGGTGTGGCAGGCAGGTGGTGCGTATCTGCCGCTGGACCCCGAATACCCGGCTGAGCGGCGGGAGTTCATGGTCGCTGACAGTGGTGTGCGGGTGGTGGTCGGGCCGGAGACGATGGCCGAGGTGGCCGGGGATCTGCCGTCCACGGCGCCTGGAGTCGCCGTACACGCGGACCAGTTGGCGTATGTGATCTATACGTCGGGGTCGACGGGCCGGCCCAAGGGTGTGCAGGTCGCGCATCGCAGTGTGGTGGGCATGGTGACCGCGCTGGCTCCGGTGCTGGGAGCGGGTGCGGGGGTTCGGGTCCTGCAGTTCGCGTCGTTCAGTTTTGATGCGGCGGTGCTGGATGTCGCGGTGACTCTCGCCTCGGGCGGCACGCTGGTGGTGGCGAGCAGTGCCGAGCGCACCGCCCCAGTGGCGCTGACCGGGATGATCGGCGCGCAGGCGGTGGGAGCAGCCAGCGTGGTGCCCTCCCTGCTGGGTGTCCTGAACCCGCGCGCAGTCCCCGACATCCAGACCCTGCTCCTCGGCGCGGAGCGGCTGACCCAGCAGGCGGCGCAGGCCTGGGCGCCCGGCCGCACGCTGGTGAACACCTACGGCCCCACCGAGGCGACTGTCATGGTCACCACCGGCCCGGTGGCTCCGGAGCCGACCGCGGCCCCGCCGATCGGTACCCCGGTCGCCAACGCCCGCCTGTATGTCCTGGACGCACGCCTCAACCCGGTCCCGGTCGGAGTGGCCGGCGAGGTGTACATCGCGGGCCCGCAGGTGGCCCGCGGCTACCGCGCCCAGTCTGCCCTGACCGCCGAACGCTTCGTGTCGGACCCCTTTACCGCCGACGGCACCCGTATGTACCGCTCGGGTGACCGGGCGCGGTGGCTGGCTGAGGGCACGCTGGACTTCATCGGCCGGGCCGACGACCAGGTCAAGGTACGGGGCTTCCGTATCGAGCCCGGTGAGATCGAGGCCGTACTCGCCGCCCACCCGCAGATCCGCACCGCCGTCGTGACCGCGTTCGGTGACACCGAAGACCGCCGCCTTGCCGCCTACCTCGTCCCGCAGGACGCCGCCGACAGCATCCCGGCCGTCAACGACCTGCGAGACCACCTCCAGCGGAGCCTGCCCGCCTACATGGTCCCGGCCGTGTTCGTCGAACTGGCCACCCTCCCCCTCACCCCCAACGGCAAACTCGACCGCTCCGCACTGCCCACCCCGGATCCCTCCGCCGCCGCCTCCGCCTCCGCGGAACGGGAGGGCTTCGTGGCCCCGGCCGGTGAGACCGAGGAGCTGCTCGCGGGTATCTGGGCGCAGGTTCTCGGCGTGGAGCGGGTCGGCGTCACCGACGGATTCTTCGATCTCGGCGGCCACTCGTTGCTGGCCACGCAGGTGATGTCGCGTATCAGGGAAGTGTTCGGCGTCGAATTGCGGCTCGCCGATCTGTTCGACCGGCGGACCGTGCGGGCGCTGGCCGCGACGGTCGAGGGCGCGTCGCAAGGGGGAGAACCCCCGGTGAGGGCAACGGACCGGAGCGGGCCGCTGCCGTTGTCGTTCGCGCAGCAGCGGCTGTGGTTCCTGAACCAACTGGACCCCGGCTCGACGGAGTACAACGTCGCGCTGCCCGTCCGCCTGGACGGTGTGCTGGACGTTGCCGCGCTCGGTGCCGCGCTGGACGCCGTGGTGGCCCGGCACGAGGTGCTGAGGACCCGGCTGGTGGCCGGCGCGGACGGGGTGGCTCACCAGGTGATCGACGCCCCTGCGCCGTGCCCCCTGCCGGTGATCGACGTGTCCGGTGGCGACGATCCGCTGGGGGAGGCCGAGCGACTGGTCACCCGGGACATGGCGGAGTCCTTCGACCTTGAGGCCGGTCCGCTGCTGCGCGCCGCCCTGATCAGGCTGGGTCTCGGCGAACACGTACTGGCGTTGGCCATGCACCACGTCGTGTCCGACGAGTGGTCGGCGCGGATCCTCAGCCAGGAGGTGGCGGCGCTCTACGAGGCGTTCCGCGCGGGTGAGCCGGACCCGTTGCCGCCGCTGCCGGTGCAGTACGCGGACTTCGCGGTCTGGCAACGGGAATGGCTGACCGGAGAGGTGCTGGACAGACAGGTCACGTACTGGCAGGCCCAGTTGGCGGGCTCGACGGAGCTGGAGCTGCCCCTCGACCGGGCCCGGCCGCCGATCCGTTCGTCGGTCGGGGCGACGACACAGTTCACGGTTCCGGCGGAGACCGCTCAGGAGCTGCGGGCGCTGTCACGTGCGCACGGTTCCACGATGTTCATGACGCTGCTGGCCGCCTTCGACGTCCTGCTGGGCCGCTACTGCGACACCGACGACGTCGTGGTCGGCACTGCGGTCGCGAACCGGAACCGGGCCGAGACCGAGTCCCTCATCGGCTTCTTCGTCAACACACTCGTGCTGCGCACCGACCTCTCCGGCGACCCGACCTTTGCCGAACTCCTCGCCCGCGTGAGGGACATGGCTCTCGACGCGTACGCGCACCAGGATCTGCCCTTCGAGCAGCTCGTGGACGACCTGGTCACCGACCGCGACCGCTCCCGCACCGCCCTGTTCCAGGTGTACTTCAACTACGTACGGGACGGTGGGGCAGCGGGAGGCGCCGCGCCGGACGTCGACAGCGACGACGCCCGTAGGTACGACGGCCCGGACGAGGACCGAGCCGCTCACACCACCGACGTCGCCATGTCGCGCGACCTCGCCCTCTCCGACCTCGCGCTGACCTTCAGGGACACCGGTGACGGAGCACTGACCGGTGAACTTGAGTACAGCACAACGCTGTTCGACGCGGCCACGGCGCGCCGTATGGCCGATCACCTGGTGGTCGTCCTGCGGTCCGTCCTGGACCCCGCCCGCCGGATCGGCGCGCTCGACCTTCTCTCCGAAGCCGAGCACGAGACGCTGCGCGCCCTCGGCACAGGCGCGGAGACACACACGGAAGAGCGCACCGTTCACACGCTCTTCGAGGAGCAGGCGCACCGCACCCCCGACGCCGTCGCCATCCTGCAAGCCGGCCGCCACCTCACGTACGGCCGACTGAACACGAAAGCCAACCAACTCGCCCGCCGCATAAAGAGCTTGGGCGTCGGCTGCGAGGACGTCGTCGGCGTATGCCTGGCACGCGGCCCGGAAGCACTCGTCGCGCTGCTCGGCATCATGAAAGCGGGAGCCGCGTACCTGCCCCTCGACGCCGACCAGCCCGTCCAGCGGCTGCGCCACATGATCGAGTCGTCCGGCGCCTCGCTGCTCCTCACACAGGCCGCGTACGCGGAACGGCTGGAAGTCCTTCCCACCCCGAAGCTGTTCATCGACACCGACTGGCCGACGATCGCCACGTACGACGTCGAGAGCCCGCGGACGGGAGTCGCACCGCAGAACCTGGCGTACGTCATCTTCACGTCCGGCTCGACCGGCACCCCCAAGGGCGTTCTGGTCCAGCACAGTTCATGGAGCCGGGAGCTCCAGGAGATGGGCTGCCGCTACGGACTGACCCCCGCGGACGTCACACTCCAGCTGGCCTCCCTCACCTTCGACGCCGCACAGGAACAGCTCTTCGCCACCCTGCTGCACGGCGGACGACTGCTGCTGGGCGGAGCGGAGCAGTGGACACCGGAACGCGTGCTGCGTGAGATCCGTGAACAGGCCGTGACCTCGGTCGACATCACCCCGGCACTGTGGGAGATGCTCCTCCCCGGCCTCGCGGAACAGGGCACCCTCGGACCGGACTTCCGCCTGCTCATCATGGGCGGCGAGGCGATGCCCGCACGGACGCTCGCGGAGTGGTTCGCACACACCTCGGTACCCGTCTACAACGTGTACGGACCGACGGAGGCGACCATCACCAGTGTCGCCGGGCTCCTGCCGCAGCCGGTGATGTCGTCCGTCCCGCCGATCGGACTGCCGATCGCGCAGACGAAGGTGTACGTGCTCGACGCCCGGTCCCATCCTGTGCCGATCGGCGTCCCGGGCGAGCTCTTCATCGGCGGGGCGGGTGTCGCGCGCGGTTACGGCGGCCGTTCCGCACTGACGGCCGAGCGATTCGTGGCGGACCCTTTCGCGGGTGACGGCTCGCGCATGTATCGGTCGGGTGACCGGGCGCGCTGGCGGTCGGACGGGCAACTGGACTTCCTGGGCCGCGCCGATCACCAGATGAAGGTACGGGGCGTCCGTATAGAACCCGGCGAGATCGAGGCCGTCCTCGCCGCTCACGCGGGCATCCGGTCGGCCGTCGTGACGGCGTTCGGGGACGGTACGGACCGTCGCCTGGTGGCACACCTGGTCCCCACCGACCCGGCCGAAGGCATTCCGGCGGTGGCCGAACTGCGCGACCTTCTGCGGCAGAGTCTGCCCGACTTCATGGTTCCCTCGGTCTTCACCGAACTGACCGAACTGCCCCTCACCCGCAACGGAAAGCTCGACCGCGCCGCACTCCCGCAGCCCGATCGCGCCGCCGCCCACTCCGAGGCGCACACTTACCTGGCTCCTTCGGGCGCGACGGAAGAACTGCTCGCTGAGATCTGGGCACAGGTCCTCAAGGCGGACGCGATCGGCGTTGCCGACGACTTCTTCGGGATCGGCGGCCACTCACTGCTCGCCACCCAGGTGGTCTCCCGTGTCCGCGAGGTGTTCGGGCTGGAGGTGCCGCTGTCGGCACTGTTCGACCGGCCCACGATACGTGGCCTGGCCGCGGCGATCGATGCCTCGGGCAGCGGAACTGACGGGCACGGGTTCGGAACGGGAAACACGGCGCCGGCGATCACACCCGTCGACCGGAACCGGTACGAGATGCTGTCGCAGGCAGCACCACAACAGTCGCCTTCGCCGCTGCCGCTGTCGTTCGCACAGCAACGGCTATGGTTCCTGGATCAGTTGGACCCGGGTGCCACCGGCTATGTCCTGCCGTCCCCCTTGCCCTGGTCCGGAGACCTGGACGTGGCGATCCTCGGTGCGGCACTGAGCGGGATCGTGGCGCGCCATGAAGTCCTGCGGACCCGACTGGTGGCGGACACGGACGGCGTACCGCATCAGGTCATCGAGCCGCCGGCTCCCTTCCCGCTCACCGTCGTCGACGTGTCCGGCGCCGTCGACCCGGTCGTGACCGCTCAGGACCTGCTGACGGCTGACGCCGCCACCCCCTTCGACCTCACCCACGGCTCCCTCGTCCGCGCCACCCTTGTCCGACTCGCATCCGACGAACATGTGCTGGCCCTCGCGATGCACCACATCGTCACCGACGAATGGTCGGAGCGGATCTTCCGGCGCGAGCTGTCCGCCCTGTACGAGGCGTTCCGCGCGGGTGAGCCGGATCCGCTGCCGCCGCTGCCGGTGCAGTACGCGGACTTCGCGGTCTGGCAACGGGAATGGCTGACCGGAGAGGTCTTGGACAGTCAACTCGGCCACTGGCGCGCGCAGTTGATTGGCGTCCCGGCACTGGAACTGCCCACGGACCGGCCGCACCCGGCGACCCGAACCACAGAGGGGGCCATGGCCGCGTTCACCGTTCCGGTGGGGACAGCGGAGGCGCTGCGGGCACTCTCACGTGCACATGGCTCCACGATGTTCATGACGCTGCTGGCGGCCTTCGATGTGCTGTTGGGGCGGTATACGGGCTCGGAGGATGTGGTGGTGGGCACGCCGGTGGCGAACCGGAACCGTGCCGAGACGGAGGATTTGATCGGTTTCTTCGTCAACACGTTGGTGATGCGGTCTGATCTGTCCGGTGACCCGTCGTTCACGGAGCTGTTGGGGCGGGTGCGGGGGGCGGCGCTGGGTGCGTACGCGCATCAGGATGTGCCGTTCGAGCAGTTGGTGGACGAACTGGTCACCGAGCGGGATCGGTCCCGCACGCCGCTGTTCCAGGCATTCTTCAGCTACGACACAGGTGGAGCTCCGGAGTCGAACGCCCCCTCCGGGGAGCGCCTCGCGCACGTCTCCCGTACGGTCCAGTTCGACCTGACCCTGCGGCTCGGCGACAGGGAGGACGGGGGACTCACGGGGCAGATCGAGTACAGCACCGCGCTGTTCGACGCGGAGACCGTGGAGCGGATGGCCGGGCACGTCGTCAACGTGCTGCGGAGCATCGCGGAGGATGCGGGGCGACGGGTCAGCGAGGTGTCGGTCCTGACTGGCGCTGAGCGGCGGCGGGTGGTGGAGGAGTGGAACGAGACTGCTGAGGCGTTGCCGGGCGTGGGTGGGGTGCATGAGCTGATCGCTGCGCGGGCGGAGGCGGGTCCGGATGCGGTGGCGGTCGTCTCGGACGGCAAGGCGCTCACGTATGGCGGACTGTTGGCGCGTGCCAATCGCCTGGCGCAGCACCTTCGGGGGCTCGGGGTGGGTGCTGAGTCGGTGGTGGGGCTGTGTCTGCCGCGTGGGGTCGACATGGTCGTGGCGATGGTGGCGGTGTGGCAGGCGGGTGGTGCGTATCTGCCGCTGGATCCCGAATACCCGGCTGAGCGGCGGGAGTTCATGGTCGCTGACAGTGGTGTGCGGGTGGTGGTCGGGTCGGAGATGATGGCCGAGGTGGCCGGGGATCTGCCGTCCACGGCTCCTGGAGTCGACGTACACGCGGACCAGCTGGCGTATGTGATTTATACGTCGGGGTCGACGGGCCGGCCCAAGGGTGTGCAGGTCGGGCATCGCAGTGTGGTGGGCATGGTGACCGCGCTGGCTCCGGTGCTGGGGGCGGGTGCGGGGGTTCGGGTCCTGCAGTTCGCGTCGTTCAGTTTTGATGCGGCGGTGCTGGATGTCGCGGTGACCCTTGCCTCGGGCGGCACGCTGGTGGTGGCGAGCAGTGCCGAGCGCGCCGCCCCGGAGGTACTGACCGGGATGGTCGGTGCGCAGGCGGTGGAGGCGGCGAGTGTGGTGCCGTCCCTGCTGGGTGTCTTGAACCCGGACGAGGTGCCCGGTATTCAGACCCTGCTCCTCGGCGCGGAGCGGCTGACGCAGCAGGCGGCGCAGGCCTGGGCGTCCGGGCGCACGCTGGTGAACACCTACGGTCCTACCGAGGCGACTGTCATGGTCACCACCGGCCCGGTGGTCCCGGAGCCGACCGCGGCCCCGCCGATCGGTGCCCCGGTCGCCAACGCCCGTCTGTATGTCCTGGACGCACGCCTGAACCCGGTCCCGGTCGGAGTGGCCGGCGAGGTGTACATCGCGGGTCCGCAGGTGGCCCGCGGCTACCGCGCCCAGTCTGCGCTGACCGCCGAACGCTTCGTGCCGGACCCGTTTGCCGCCGATGGCACCCGTATGTATCGCTCGGGTGACCGGGCGCGGTGGCTGGCTGAGGGCACGCTGGACTTCATCGGCCGGGCCGACGATCAGGTCAAGGTACGGGGCTTCCGTATCGAGCCCGGTGAGATCGAGGCCGTACTCGCCGCCCACCCGCAGGTTCGCACGGCGGTGGTGACCGCGTTCGGTGCTGCCGAGGACCGCAAGCTGGCCGCCTATCTCGTGCCGGAGGATGCGGCGGAGGGCATTCCGGCGGTCACTGACCTGCGGGACCATGTCCAGCGGAGCCTGCCGGCCTTCATGGTCCCGGCCGCCTTCGTCGAACTCGCGACCCTGCCGCTGTCGCCGAACGGAAAGCTGGACAGGTCCGCGTTGCCCGAACCGGACGGTGTGCGCCCGGAACTGGCTGGATTCGTGGCACCGTCCACTGCTTCCGAGGAGCTTCTGGCGGGCATCTGGCAGTACCTACTGGGTGTGGACCGGGTCGGGACCACGGACAACTTCTTCGAACTGGGCGGGCATTCGCTGCTCGCCACCCAGGTGGTCTCCCGGATCAGGGAGGTGTTCGGTGTCGAGCTGGCCCTTGCGACCCTGTTCGATCGCCCGACGATCGCCGGGCTGGGGGCGGCACTCGATGCCGTGACACCGGGTGTGGCAGAGCCGGAGTGGACGGTCGTCAGCAGGGACGAACCGTTGCCGCTGTCCTTCGCTCAGCAGCGGCTGTGGTTCCTGGACCAGCTCGAACCAGGCTCGGTCGAGTACAACCTGCCGTTGTACGTGCCATGGGACGGCGACCTGGACATTGCGGCCCTGGGAGCGGCCCTGGACGCGGTGGTGGCGCGGCACGAGGTGCTGCGGACCCGCCTCGTGGCCGGTTCCGACGGCGCGCCGTACCAGGTGATCGACCCGGTGACGGCGTTCCCGCTGCCGATGGTGGACGTGTCCGATGGCCCCGACCCCGTACGTGCGGCCGAACGGCTGGCACTGGCGGACGCGACGGCACCCTTCGATCTGGCGGCAGGACCCCTGATCCGGGGCACGCTGATCCGGCTCGGTGAAGATCAGCACCTGCTCGCCCTGCTGACGCACCATGTCGTCTCCGACGAGTGGTCGGCCGGGATCCTGCGCCGTGAGTTGTCCGCTCTGTACGAGGCGTTCCGCGCGGGTGAGCCGGATCCGCTGCCGCCGCTGCCGGTGCAGTACGCCGACTTCGCGGCCTGGCAGCGGCAGTGGCTGGACGGGGAGGTGCTGGAAGACCAGCGCGCCTACTGGCGAGACGCTTTGGCCGACGTCCCCGTACTGGAGTTGCCGACTGACCGTCCGCGTCCGTCGGTGCGGTCCGCCGAAGGGGCGATGGCTCCGTTCACTGTCCCGGCGGAGACGACCGACGCGCTGCGGGCGCTGTCCCGCGAGCGCGGCACGACGATGTTCATGACGCTGCTCGCCGCGCTCGATGTACTGCTGGGCCGCTACGCGGGGTCTGAAGATGTGGTGGTGGGCACGCCCGTCGCCAACCGCAACCGCGCCGAGACGGAGGACCTGATCGGCTTCTTCGTCAATACGCTGGTGATGCGGGCGGATCTGTCCGGTGATCCTTCGTTCTCCGAGTTGTTGGGTCGGGTGCGGGAGTCGGCGTTGGGTGCGTACGCGCATCAGGACGTGCCGTTCGAGCAGTTGGTGGACGACCTGGTCGTGGAGCGGGACCGGTCCCGCACGCCGCTGTTCCAGGTGTTCTTCAGTTACGGCGCCGGAGACGGTGAAGCGGTTCGAGGCGCCGCCGATGCCGATGGAGAATCCGGCACGGAAGGCGGTCAGGCGGGTGGTCAGGCGGGTGGTCAGGTCGCCGTGCCGTTCGACCTGTGGGTGATGGCCGAGGAAGCCGACGACGGAACGCTCAAGGCGGGCATCCAGTTCAGTACCGCGTTGTTCGACGCGGTGACGGTGGAGCGGATGGCGGGGCATCTGGTGACCCTGCTGGAGGCCGTCGCGGTCGGTGCGGACCGGCCGGTGGGTGAGTTGCCGCTGTTGGCCGTCCCGGAACTGGAGCGGGTGACGCGGGAGTGGAACGACACGGCTGCTCCCCTGCCGTTGGTGGGTGGGGTGCATGAGCTGATCACCGGGCGGGCGCGCTCGATGCCGGATGTGGTCGCCGTGGTCTCGGGTGAGGTGTCGTTGTCATACGGCGGGTTGATGGCGCGGGCGGATCGACTTGCGGCGCATCTTCGTGCGCTGGGTGTGGGGCCGGAGTCGGTGGTGGCGTTGTGTCTGCCTCGTGGGGTGGACATGGTGGTGGCCGCGCTGGCGGTGTGGCGGGCGGGTGCGGCGTATCTGCCGCTGGATCCCGAGTATCCGTCCGAGCGGCTGGAGTTCATGCTGGCGGACAGTGATGCGTCGGTAGTGGTCGGGCATCGGGCGGTGGCTGCTGAACTGTCGGCGGTGGCGCGGGTCGGGTCGGTGGTGTGGCTCGATGATCCGGAGATGGTGGAGACGCTGGCTGCGTATCCCGCCGGTGGCCCCGAAGTGCTCGTTCAGGCCGCCCAGTTGGCGTATGTGTTGTATACGTCGGGGTCGACGGGGCGGCCGAAGGGTGTGCAGGTCTCGCACGGCAATCTGGTGAGTTTCCTGTCGGCCATGGGCGGGCGTCCGGGGCTCGACGCCGCGGATGTGCTGCTGGCGGTGACGACGCTGGGCTTCGACATCGCCGGCCTGGAGTTGTGGTTGCCCCTGGTGTCGGGTGCGCGGGTGGTGGTCGCCGGCCGGGACATGGCTGGTGTGCCTGCCGAGCTGGCGGGTGAGCTGGCGAGGGTCGGGGCGACGGTGATGCAGGCGACGCCGGCGACGTGGCAGATGCTGGTGTCGGACGGCTGGCAGGGCGCGCCGGAGCTTCGTGCCCTGTGCGGGGGAGAGGCGCTGCCGACGTCCTTGGCGGTGGCGCTGGTGGAGCGGACGGCCGGCGTGTGGAACATGTACGGGCCGACCGAGACCACCATCTGGTCGGCGTGCGAGCGCGTGTCCGGGGACCTTCCGTCGATCGGCGCACCGATCGCGAACACACGGGTGTACGTGCTGGACGAGCGGCTGAACCCGGTCCCGGTGGGCGTCGCGGGTGAGCTGTATATCGGTGGCGCGGGGGTGACCCGGGGCTATCTAGGGCGTCAGGCGTTGACGGCTGAGCGGTTCGTGGCGGACCCGTTCGCCGCCGACGGGGGCCGGTTGTACCGCACCGGGGACCGGGTGCGGTGGTCGTCGGACGGCCGTCTGGAGTTCCTGGGCCGGGCCGACGACCAGCTGAAGGTCCGCGGTTTCCGGATCGAGCCGGGCGAGATCGAATCCGCCCTGACCGGGCACCCGCAGATCAGTGCGGCTGTGGTCAGTGCATACGGGACGGGAGGCGACCGCCGTCTGGTGGCCTACCTGGTCCCCGGTGACCACACTCAGGGCATTCCCGCCCCGGACGTTCTGCGCGAGCATCTGCGCCGTACTCTGCCGGAGTACATGGTTCCGTCCCTGTTCACCGAGCTGTCCACCCTGCCTCTGACCCCGAACGGCAAGATCGACCGGTCCGCTCTGCCGGAGCCGCAGGCGCTACGGTCCGAGATCGAGTATGTCGGCGTGTCCGGTGCGACCGAGGAACTGCTGGCCGGTATCTGGGCGCAGGTCCTGGGCGTGGACCGGGTCGGTGCCACGGACGGTTTCTTCGACCTCGGCGGTCATTCGCTCCTCGCCACCCTGGCGGTCTCCCGCATCCGGGAGGCCTTCGGTGTCGGCGTATCCCTCGCCGACCTGTTCGACGCTCCGACCGTGCGTGCGCTGGCCACGGTGATCGACAGCACTGCCCGGGACGCCGCGCCGCCGATGACGCCCGTCGCCCGGGACGAGGCCCTGCCGCTGTCGTTCGCGCAGCAGCGGCTGTGGTTCCTGGACCAGTTGGAGCCGGGCTCACCGGAGTACAACATGTCGACCCGGGTGCGCCTGACCGGCGACGTCGACCTCCCGGCGCTCGGCGCCGCCTTGGACGAGATCGTGGCCCGGCACGAGGTGCTGCGTACTCGACTGGTGGCCGGCGTTGACGGCGTACCGCACCAGCTCATCGACCCGCCGGCCTCTGTTCCCCTCCCGCTGCTGGACCTGTCCGGCAGTGCGGATCCACAGGGCGAGGCGGACGGCCTGATCATCAAGGACGGTCTCACCCCCTTCGACCTCGCCGCCGGCCCCCTTCTCCGCGCCACCCTCGTCCGACTTGGCCCGGACGACCACGTACTCGTCCTCGCGATGCATCACGTCGTCTTCGACGAGTGGTCGGACGGCGTCCTCCAGCGCGAGTTCTCCATCCTGTACCGGGCGTTCAGGGCCGGTGGTCCCAGCCCGCTGCCGCCTCTTGCGGTGCAGTACGCCGATGTGGCTGCATGGCAGCGGAACTGGCTCTCGGGAGACGTGCGCGACACGCAGATCGCCTATTGGCGCCGGCAGTTGACGGGGGCGAAGAGGCTGGAACTGCCGACCGACCGGCCCCGGCCGGCCGTCCGTTCCACGGAAGGGTCGGTGGCGAGGTTCACCGTCCCGGCGGAGACCGCGGAAGCCCTGCGGGCGCTGTCGCGGCAGCACGGCACGACGATGTTCATGACGCTGCTCGCCGCCTTCGACATCCTCATGAGCCGCTACACCGAGTCGGACGACGTCGTCGTGAGTACACCGGTGGCGAACCGGAACCGGACCGAGACCGAAGATCTGATCGGATTCTTCGTCAACACCCTGCTCATGCGGACCGACCTGTCCGGTGCCCCGTCCTTCACCGAGGTGCTGCGCCGGGTGCGTGCCACGGCACTGGGCGCGTACGCCCACCAGGAGTTGCCGTTCGAGCAGGTGGTGGACGCCCTGGCCGATGTGCGGGACCGTACTCGTGGCCCGCTCACCCGCGTGTCCTTCAACCACACGGCGGGAGCCGCCAGGACGTCCTATTCCGACGGCGGCGATGACGGGACGGACACGGCAGACACCCCTGACCGTGGCCGTGGCAGCGGTGACGACGGCGCGTCGCACGGCGCGGTCGGCATGCGCGTCGAGACCGGCACGGGACTGCTGCCGGTGCAGTTCGACATGGTCGTGACGCTCGGGGAGGACAACGGCGTCCTTACCGGCGAGATCCAGTACAGCACCGCTCTGTTCGACGCGGTGACGGTCGAGCGGATTGCGGGGCACATGGTGACATTGCTGGGAGTTGTGGGCGAGGAAGCCGATCAGCCGGTGGGAGAGCTGCCGATGCTGACAGAGGCCGAACACCGGCGCCTGGTGCACGAGTGGAACGACACGGCCGACGAACTGCCCGCAGAAACGAGCGGAGTTCACGAGCTGATCGCCGAGTGGGCGGTCGCCACGCCGGGCGCCGTGGCCCTTGAGTCGGGCGAACTGAAACTGTCCTACGAGGAGTTGCTGCAGCGGGCCAACCGGCTCGCGCACTATCTGCGCGGAACCGGTGTGGGCTCCGAGTCGGTGGTCGGGCTGTGCCTGCCGCGCGGCATCGACATGGTCGTGGCGATGCTCGCGGTATGGCAGGCGGGTGCGGCCTACCTGCCGCTGGACCCGGAGTACCCGGCGGACCGACTCGGCTTCATGCTGGCGGACAGCCGGGCCACCCTGCTGCTGGGTACCGAGGAACTGGTGGACGAGCTGCCGGTGGGGCGCCTGCGGACGGTCGTCGTGGATGCTCCGGATGTCGTGGCGGAGCTGGCCACGCAGCCGTCGACGACTCCCGACGTTCCCGTACACGGCGACCAGTTGGCGTATGTGATCTATACGTCGGGGTCGACGGGTCGGCCGAAGGGTGTGCAGGTCGCTCATCGTGGTGTGGTGAACCTGGTGCGGGCGCAGGCGAGGGCGTTCGGGGTCGGGGCGGGGGACGCGGTGGTGCAGTTCGCGCCGTTCGGGTTCGACGCAGCCGTCTCCGAGGTGTGCGTGACGCTGGGATCCGGCGGCACGCTGGTGGTGGCCACCGCGCGGGAGCGCGCCGAGCCCGAGGCGCTGGCCGCACTCATCCGGCGACGGCGGATCCGGGTGGCGACGCTTCCGCCGTCGCTCCTCGCGGTGCTGCGGCCCGGCGACCTGACCGGACTCCGCACCCTGGTGTCGGCCGGCGAACGCCTGGAGGCGACGACAGCCGCCGCGTGGCGGGACGAGCACCGGCTGCTCAACGCGTACGGGCCCACCGAGGCCACGGTGTGCGCAAGCATCGCCACCCTCACCCCTCCCGACAACCTCGATGTCGGGACAGGGACCCAGGACCCCGGCGGACCTCCCATCGGTGGCCCGATCGCCAACACCCGCGTCTACGTGCTCGACCAGCAGTTCCGCCCGGTGCCCGTCGGCACGACCGGTGAGCTGTTCATCGCCGGTGCGGGCGTCGCCCGTGGATACCTGGGCCGCGCCGCGCTGAGCGCGGAGCGGTTCCCGGCCGATCCCTTCGTCGGCGACGGCACGCGCATGTACCGGTCCGGCGACCAGGTGCGCTGGCGGGCCGACGGGCAGCTGGAGTTCATCGGCCGCACCGACGACCAGGTCAAGGTGCGCGGCTTCCGGGTCGAGCCCGGCGAGATCGAGGCGGTGCTCGCCGCCCACCCCGCCGTGCGGACGGCGGTCGTGACGGCGTACGGACAGAGCGCGGACCGCAAACTCGCCGCGTATCTGGTGCCGGCCGACCACAGCGAGGGCATCCCCGAGGCCGCCGACCTGCGCGAGGCGCTGCTGCGCAGCCTCCCGGACTACATGGTCCCGGCGGCCTTCATGGAGATGTCCCGGCTGCCGCTCACGGCGAACGGCAAGGTCGACAAGGCGGCGCTGCCGGAACCGGAAACGGTCCGCTCCACCAGCACCGAGTACATCGCCCCGTCCGGCGCGGCCGAGGAACTGCTCGCGGCGGTGTGGTCGGAAATACTCGGCATCGAGCGCATCGGAGCCCACGACAACTTCTTCGAGCTGGGCGGCAACTCACTGCTGGTCACCCAGATCGTCGGCCGCATCCGCGGCGCCGGGCACGACATCAGTGTCGGCGACCTCTTCGACCACCCGACGATCGCGGCCGCCGCACCGCTCATCCAGATCCACGCCGAGGACCCCGAGGTGCGGTCGGCGGTGACCGTCCGCGCCGGCACGACCCTGCCCGCCGTGTTCGCCGTCCACACCCTCACCGGCGAGGTCGCGGCGTACGCCGAGGTCGCCGGGCATCTCGCCGAGGGCCAGCAGTTCTACGGCCTCCAGGAACGCGGACTGACCGGCGAGGACGCGCAACCCACGTCGGTCGAGGAGATGGCGACCACGTACATCGGTGAGGTGCTGCGCATCCAGAAGGACGGGCCGTACGTCCTCACCGCCCAGTCCGGCAGCTCCTATGTGGCCTTCGAGATGGCACGGCAGCTGACGGCCATGGGGAAGGACGTCGCCGGCGTCTACCTCATGGCACCGGCCCGTCAGCCCTTCGCCCGCCGCCTGCCCAGCCAGGCCTTCAGCAAGTCCGACCGCAAACTCCTCGACAGCATCGAAGTCGCCCTCGACGGCGAACCCGGTACGACACTCGACCGCAAGACCGAGAAACGGCTCCTGAAGTACGGCGCACCGGACGAGGAGATCGCCCAGGGGGTCCGCGACGGCGACAAGCACGCCCTGCGCATCATGCGCGCCCTGGCCACGAACCGGTTGGCCTACTCCTACTACGGCGAGCTCATGCACCGGGGCATGCGCAACTACGACGGCCGCGTCGTGCTGCTGATGCCGCGCGACGACCACCCCAAGCCGTACAAGTGGACGCTCGAACAGTGGCAGATCCCCGTCACCCGCGGACCCGAGGTCATCGACGTGCCCGGCGAGCACTCCAACGTCTTCTACGGCGAGGGCGCGCAAGCCGTGGGCGTCTATCTGAGCACCGAGATCGAACGCCTGAGGAACGGCGACGACGCAGGAGGGTCCGCATGACCGAGCAGACGAGGCCGGCGAAACCGACAAGGCCCACGGCGCCGCGGTCGACGGCGCCCGCGGACACCAGCCGGTACGAACTTCCCAACGGACGACGGATTACCTGCGTCAGCGCGGCCGAGGCCAAGGTCCTCTGGGCGGAGGCGACGGGCCAGGGGCTCTACCGGTCGGCCGCGGACACGCTGCGGCCGGGCACCACCGTGCTCGACATCGGTGCCAACATCGGGATCGTGTCCCTGATGTTCGGCTGGCGGGTCCCCGACCTGCGGATCATCTCCGTGGAACCCGCGCCGACGACGTACGCGTGTCTTGAGGCGAATCTCCGCAGCCATCTGCCGGGAGCCGTGGCCGTGCGCGGCGCCGTCAGCGACTGTGCGGGAGAGAGCACCTTCACCTACTACCCGAAGTCGACCGGGAACTCGGGGCTGTTCGCAGACCAGCAGGCCGACGACGCGAACACCCGGATATTCCTGCGCAACTCCGGAATTCCCGAGGACTACATCGGGGAAATCGTCAAGGACCTGCACCGCGGAATCCAGTTGACAGTTCCCACACTGACCGTCTCGGATCTGGTCAGGCGCCACGAGCTGCGCGAGATCGGTCTGCTGAAGATCGACGTGGAGCGCGCCGAGCACCTGGTCCTGGCCGGGATCGAGGACGAGCACTGGCCGCTGATCAGCCACGTCGTCGCCGAGGTGCACGATGAGGAGGGCCGGTTGAAGAGCATCACCGGACTGCTCGAACGGCATGGATTCACCGTTTCCGTCGCCCAGCAGCCTCAACTGGCGGGCACGGACCTGTACGAACTCGACGCCGGACGTCCGGTCTGAGCCTGCCTGCCGGCCCGCTTCTCAGCCTGGGCACCGCCCGGCCTCCCGCCGTTCAAACGCCGCCGCGCAGCAGTTGAACATACCGATCCGGTCCTCTCCGGCGATCGGTCACCCAGTCGATCGGTGACCGGTCGCCGACTCGCTGGATCAACGATCCGGTGATGTGCCATGGTGAGACGGAGAATCAATTCTTGCCGTCGCGCTCCCTTTCGGTGTCGCGACGTATTTCCCAGGGCCGAGCAGCGCACCGTCATGCACTAATTCAGCTTTCTCATTTGCAGGGGAACAACTGATGCTTTCTGACGCCAAGCGGGAATTGCTGAAGCGACGCCTCAAGGGAGAGCAGGCGTCGCGCCGCGAATGGGGGCCGCGTCCTGACGGACCGATCCCGCTGTCGTTCGCGCAGCAGCGCCTCTGGTTCCTCGATCAGTTGGATCCGTCGTCGACCGAGTACAACCTGTCGATGCGGGTGCGCTGGGACGACACCCTGGATGTGGCGGCTCTGGGTGCGGCGTTGTCGGGTGTGGTGGCGCGGCATGAGGTGTTGCGGACGCGGTTGGTGGCGGATGCGGAGGGTGTGCCTCATCAGGTCATCGATGCGCCGGCGCCGTTCCCGTTGCCAATGGTGGACGTGTCGGAGGACGCCGACCCCCGGACGGCCGCACGGACCCTGGCGGCGGCGGACGCGGCGGTCCCCTTCGACCTCGCGGCCGGACCGCTGATCCGCGCCACACTGCTCCGGCTGGCGCCGACGAAGCACATCCTCGTGGTCGCCCTGCACCACGTCGTCTTCGACGAGTGGTCCGACCAGGTCTTCCACCGCGAGCTGATGGCTCTGTACAAGGCGTTCCTGGCGGGAGAGCCCGACCCGCTGCCCCCGCTTGAGGCGCAGTACGCGGACTTCGCGGCGTGGCAGCGGAAGTGGCTCGACGGTGAGGTCCTGGACCAGCAACTGTCGTACTGGCACGAGCGGTTGGCCGGAGCGCCGGAACTGGAACTGCCCACTGACCGTCCTCGTCCGTCGGTTCGTTCGTCTGCGGGTGCTTCGGTGCGGTTCGTTGTTCCGGTGGGGGTGTCGGAGGCGTTGCGGGGGTTGTCGCGTGAGTGTGGCGCGTCGATGTTCATGACGTTGTTGTCGGTGTATGCGGTGTTGTTGGGTCGGTATGGGGGGTCGGAGGATGTGGTGGTGGGCACGCCGGTGGCGAACCGGAATCGTGCGGAGACGGAGGATCTGATCGGGTTCTTCGTCAATACGTTGGTGATGCGTGCTGATCTGTCGGGTGATCCGTCGTTCCGTGATGTGGTGGGGCGGGTGCGGGAGACGGCGTTGGGTGCGTACGCGCATCAGGATGTGCCGTTCGAGCAGTTGGTGGAGGCGTTGGTCACCGACCGGGACCGGTCGCGTACCCCGCTGTTCCAGGCCCTGTTCAACTATGACTCCGTCGGGCCATCGACCCGCGCCGACGACGGTGCCGGTGACCTCGCCACGGCCGCCTCGGCCGCCTCGGCCGACGCGGCAGACGGAGCCGTCGTCGCCAAGTTCGACCTGCGGCTGATCTTCAGCGACAGCGATGCGGGGCTGGTGGGTGAATTCGAGTACAGCACGGCGTTGTTCGACGCGGTGACGGTGGAGCGGATGGTGGGGCACCTGCTCACGCTGCTGGGCGCGGTGGCCGAGGACACGGGACGGGAACTGTCCCGGCTTCCGGTGTTGACGGCTGGTGAGCGTGCCGTGTTGGTGGGGGAGTGGAGTGGGGCCCGTGGGTCTGGTGGGTCTGTTTCTGGGGTGGGTGGGGTGCATGAGCTGATTGCCCGTCGGGCGTTGTCGGTGCCGGATGCGGTGGCGGTGGTGTCGGGTGGTGTGTGCGTGACGTATGGGGAGTTGTTGGGTCGGGCTGATCGTTTGGCGCATTATCTGCGGGGTGTGGGGGTGGGTGCGGAGTCGGTGGTGGCGTTGTGTCTGCCGCGTGGGGTGGACATGATCGTGGCGATTCTGGGGGTGTGGCGGGCGGGTGCGGCGTATGTGCCGTTGGATCCTGAGTACCCGGTCGCACGTCTGGGGTTCATGCTGGCGGACAGCCGGGCGACGGTACTTGTCGGTACGGGCGATGTTCTTGATGAGTTGCCGGTGGGGCGGTTGCGGACGGTGGTGCTGGATGATCCGGCGACTGTGGCGGGGTTGGCTGCGATGCCGGCGTCGGATCCCGGGGTGCCTGTTGTTGCTGGTCAGTTGGCGTATGTGGTGTATACGTCGGGTTCGTCGGGGCGGCCTAAGGGTGTGCAGGTCACGCATGGTGGGTTGTTTGGTTACACGGTGGGTGTGGTGGAGCGGTTGGGCTGGTCGAGGGTGGGGGTTCGGTTTGGTTTGTTGCAGCCGGTGGTGACTGATCTGGGTAACACGGTGGTGTTCGGGTGTCTGGTGTCGGGTGGTGTGCTGCATGTGGTGGGTGCGGATGCGGCGGTGGATGGTCGGGCGGTGGCTGCGTACTGGCGTGTGTGGGGGATTGATTTTGTAAAGGTGGTGCCGTCGCATCTGGCGGCGTTGGCGGCCGGGGGTGGGGAGGGTCTGGCGGGGTTGGTGCCGGCGCGGGGTCTGGTGCTGGGTGGTGAGGGTGCGTCCGGGGCGTGGTTGGGGGAGTTGGTGGCGGCGGCTGGGGATCGGGTGGTGGTCAATCACTATGGTCCGACGGAGTCGACGGTGGGGGTGTTGGCGGGGTTGTTGGGTGGGGATGGTGTGGTGGCGTTGGGGCGGCCGTTGGCGGGGGCGCGGGTGTATGTGGTGGATGAGCGGTTGGTTCCGGTGCCGGTGGGTGTGGTGGGTGAGTTGTGTATTGCGGGGTCTCAGTTGGCGCGGGGTTATGGGGGTCGGTCTGGGTTGACGGCGGGTCGGTTTGTGGCGGATCCGTTTGCGGCTGATGGGTCGCGGATGTATCGGTCGGGGGACCGGGTGCGGTGGTTGGTGGATGGGCGGGTGCAGTTTGTGGGTCGGGTGGATGCTCAGGTGAAGGTGCGGGGTTTCCGTGTGGAGCCGGGTGAGGTGGAGGCGGTGCTGGCGGGGCATCCGTTGGTGGGGTCGGTGGTGGTGTCGGCGTGGGGTGAGGGCGTGGAGCGCCGGTTGGTGGCGTATGTGGTGCCGGCTGGTGTGGGGGGTGGTATGCCGTCGGTGGGTGAGTTGCGGGCGTTTGTGGGTGGGCGGTTGCCGGAGTACATGGTGCCGTCGGTGTTCGTGGAGCTTGCTGCGCTGCCGTTGACGGCGAACGGCAAACTCGACCGCACCGCCCTCCCCGAACCACACGGTGTACGACAGGAGGCAACAGGTCCTGTGGCGCCGCGCACCGAGGCCGAGCGGATCCTGGCCGAGGTGTGGGCGCAGGTTCTCGGCGTGGAGGAGGTGGGCGCCGAGGACAACTTCTTCGACCTCGGCGGGCATTCGCTGCTCGCCACGCAGGTCATCTCCCGGGTCCGCGAGGTGTTCGGGGTCGAGGTGCCGCTGTCCGTGCTCTTCGACGAACCGACGGTGCGGGAGTTCGCCTCGGTGATCGAGACCGCCGGTACCGGTGTGACGGCTCCGCCGGTGACGGCGGTGCCCCGGGACCAGGCGCTTCCGCTGTCGTTCGGACAGCAACGCCTCTGGTTCCTGGACCAGTTGGAGCCGGGTTCCGCGGAGTACAACCTGTCGTCCTTGATGCGGTGGACCGGGCCGTTGGACGTGACCGCGCTGGGTGCGGCGTTGTCGGGTGTGGTGGCGCGGCATGAGGTGTTGCGGACGCGGCTGGTGGCGAGCACGGACGGTGTGGCGTATCAGGTGATCGACGCGCCCGTATCCGTCCCGCTGCCGCTGCGTGATGTGTCCGGTGCGGTGGATCCGCAGGCAGCCGCGCGGGCGTTGGTGGCGGCGGAGGCGGGGCGGGCGTTCGACCTGTCGGCGGGGCCGCTGGTGCGGGCGGTGCTGATCCGGCTGGCTTCGGATGAGCATGTGCTGGCGCTGGTGATGCATCACGTGGTGTCGGACGAGTGGTCCGGGCGGATTCTGCGTCGTGAGCTGTCGGCGCTGTATGAGGCGTTCCGTGACGGTGAGCCGAGCCCGTTGGCGCCGCTTGCGGTGCAGTATGCGGACTTCGCGGTGTGGCAGCGGCAGTGGCTGGCCGGTGAGGTTTTGGAGGAGCAGCTGGGTTATTGGCGGTCGGTGTTGTCGGGGGCTGCGGTGCTGGAGCTGCCCCTCGACCGGCCGCGTCCGGCGGTGCGGTCCACCGAGGGTGGTGTGCTGGGGGTGCGGGTGCCGGCCGCGACGGCTGCAGCCTTGCGTGTGTTGTCGCGCCGTAGTGGGACGACGATGTCCATGACGTTGCTGGCGGCGTTCAGTGTGCTGCTGGGCCGGTACGCGGGCACGGACGACGTCGTGGTGGGTACACCGGTGGCGAACCGGAACCGGGGCGAGACCGAGGATTTGATCGGGTTCTTCGTCAACACCCTGGTCATGAGGGCCGACCTGTCCGGTGACCCGTCCTTCACCGAACTCCTGGGCCGGGTCCGTGAGATGGCGCTGGGCGCCTACGCCCACCAGGACCTGCCCTTCGAGCAGCTCGTCGACGAACTCGGCACGGAACGCGACCGGTCCCGCAGCCCCCTCTTCCAAGTCCTCTTCGACTACGACAACGGGCAGTCGGGAGGAGCACCCCGGGAAGCAGACGCCCACGCACACACTGAAGCCGACGAGCTGCCGGTGAGGTTCGACCTGGTGGTCACACTGGGAGAGGCCGGCGGCGAACTGTCGGGAGAGTTCCAGTTCAGCACCGCTCTGTTCGACATCTCCACGATCGAGCGGATGGCGGGACACCTGGTCACCCTGCTTGAGGCGATCGCGGCCGACGCGGAGCAGCACGTGACGGACTTGCCGGTTCTGAGCGCCGTCGAGCGGCGCCGCATGGTCGAGGAGTGGAATGACACCGCGGCGCCGACGCTCTCGGCGAGCGGCGTCCACGAGCTGATCGCGGCCCAGGCGGAAGCCCACCCGGACGCGGTGGCGGTGACATGCGGCGAAACACGTCTGCGGTATGCCGAGTTGATGGCGCGCGCCGGCCGGCTGGCGCACCACCTGCGCGGATCCGGCGTGGGTACGGAGTCGATCGTGGGACTGTGCCTCCCACGCGGGGTCGACATGGTCGTGGCGATGCTGGCGGTGTGGCAGGCGGGTGGTGCCTATCTGCCGCTGGACCCCGAATACCCGGCTGAGCGACTGGAGTTCATGCTCGCCGACAGCGGCGCGAAGGTGCTGATCGGGCGCAGGTCGCCTGCCGAGGCGACAGAAGGGGCAGAAGCGGCGACCGAGGCTGCCCGTCGGCTGCCGGTGGAGACCGTGGTGTGGCTCGACGACCCGGACCTCCCCGACGGTCTGCCGTCCACAGCTCCCGACGTTCCCGTGCACGGCGACCAGTTGGCGTATGTGATCTATACGTCGGGGTCGACGGGTCGGCCGAAGGGTGTGCAGGTCGCTCATCGTGGTGTGGTGAACCTGGTGCGGGCGCAGGCGAGGGCGTTCGGGGTCGGGGCGGGGGACGTGGTGGTGCAGTTCGCGCCGTTCGGGTTCGACGCAGCCGTCTCCGAGGTGTGCGTGACGCTGGGATCCGGCGGCACGCTGGTGGTGGCCACCGCGCGGGAGCGCGCCGAGCCCGAGGCACTGGCCGCACTCGTACGGGGGCGGAATGTGCGGGTGGCGACCTTGCCGCCGTCGCTGCTGGCCGTACTGAACCCCGGTGATCTGGACGGTATGGCCACTCTGGTCACCGCGGGCGAACGTCTCGATGCCGCTACGGCGATGGCGTGGGGCGCACACCACCGGCTGCTGAACGCGTACGGCCCGACCGAGGCCACGGTCTGCGTGAGCATCGCGACCGTCGATCCGGACAGCCAGGGCGCGCCGCCGATCGGCGTTCCGATCGACAACACGCGGACATACGTCCTGGACGAGCGGCTGAATCCGGTTCCGGTCGGCGTGGCGGGTGAGCTGTACATCGCCGGCACCGGCGTGGCCCGTGGCTACGGCGGGCTCCCTGTCCTGACCGCGGAACACTTCGTGCCCGACCCGTACGTGGGCGACGGTTCGCGTATGTACCGCTCGGGTGACCGGGCGCGGTGGCTGGCGGACGGCACGCTGGACTTCCTCGGCCGGGCCGACGACCAGGTCAAGGTCCGCGGTTTCCGTATCGAACCCGGCGAGATCGAAGCCGTACTCGCCGCCCACCCGCAGATCCGCACCGCCGTCGTGACGGCCCATGGGGACACCGAGGACCGTCGTCTCGTCGCGTACCTCGTCCCCGCCGACCAGACCGAGGGCATACCGGCGGTCAGCGATGTACGGGACCACGTCCAGCGGACGCTGCCGGCCTTCATGGTTCCGGCCGTGTTCGTGGAACTGGCCGCGCTGCCGCTGACCGCGAACGGGAAGGTCGACCGGGCCGCGCTGCCGACGCCGGACGCCGCGGCCCGTGTGGGTTCGGCGGAGGCATACGTCGAGCCACGCACGGACGTCGAGCGGGACCTGGCCGGGGTGTGGGCGCAGGTCCTGGGCGTGGCACGAGTGGGGGTCGAGGACAACTTCTTCGAGCTGGGCGGCGACTCGATCAGCAGTATCCGGGTGGTGGCCCGGGCCAGGGAGCTCGGTGTCCATGTGACCGTGGCGCAGTTGTTCGACCATCAGACGGTGGCGGGTCTGGCGTCGGTGGCGTCCGGTGAGAGCGCGACGGATGCCGAACAGGGCCTGGTGGTCGGCGACTTCCCGCTGACTCCGATCCAACGCTGGTTCCTGGGGCGCGAGCTGTCCGAGCCCTGGCACTTCAACCAGTCGACGGTGCTGGAGATCACCGACAGGGTCGACCCCGAACTGCTGCGGGAGGCGTTGGGCGCGCTGGTCGGACATCACGACGTACTGCGCTCACGCTTCGTGCAGGAAGACGGCGAGTGGATCGGCCGTGTGCCGGCGGCGGTCGAGTCGGCCGACCTGCTGACGGTGATCGATGCCTCCGCCGCGGACGTCGATGACGAGTTCCTGGAGGCGCGGGCCACGGAGGTGCAGGCCGGCCTCGGCCTGAGTGACGGACCCCTCGTTCGTGCGGCCCTCGTCGACCGGGGGGAGCGAGACCAACTGGTCCTGCTCGTCATCCACCACCTGGTCGTGGACGCCGTCTCCTGGCCGATCCTGTTGGAGGATCTTGCGTCGGCGTATGCGCAGGTCGAGCGTGGTGCCGCTGTGGTGGGGTTCGCGGCGAAGACGACGTCTTTCGTGGGTTGGGCGCGGCGGTTGGGTGAGTTGGCGGTGTCGGAGGAGGTGGCGGGCGAGGCGGTTCACTGGCGGGGGGTGGAGGCCGCGGCGGGTTCGTTGCCGCGTGAGTTCGAGGGTGTGAATACGGTCGCTTCGGCGCGGCGGGTGTCGGTGGCTCTGGGTGGGGAGTCGACGGGGCG
>NZ_JBIUVD010000048.1:0-16670 GCF_044742785.1 Streptomyces sp. NPDC087844
CCACACCCACCCACGACATCACCACCTACCTCATCCAGAACACCAACGGCACAACCCTGATCACCATCCCCAACCCCACCTGAACAACAACCCACCCCCGCGATGTGAACCGCTCCGCGGTAGTGGGGCCTTGACCTGTAGCGAGCCAGTCAGCGATATCGGTGGTGACACGGGGGAGTTGGGGTCCATGCTGTGCCGGCGTACCGCGACGTCCGGCACTTGGCCGCGATATCTCCTGACGGTCCGCCGACGGAGTCGGTGGACCGTTTCACGTGCCGCAGCTGCTGCCGGGCAAGGAGGCGGCCCGAGCCTCGCGTCGGGTGGCGACCGGGTTCCATTGCTCCGAGTGGAAGCGGCGCCGCTCGCAGAAGCAGGTCACGTGAGTCTGTCGCGCAGTCGGCCCCCTGGATGTGCTCCTCGGCCCGGGCCCGTGGCCGACGAACCCCAACCGGAGGTAGTGGCCATAGGCCTTCTTCCCCATCAGGGCAGCGTCCCCCTCACCGCGTTCGCCGCCCTGGGGAACCCGGCACACATCCTCCATGGCGCCCATCCCCTCCGGGCCTGACGAAGGAGACAGCGGCACGCTCCAAGGACACGGGTGCCGATCCGGCGGGAGGCCGGAGGAGCGGAAGCAGCCGGACCGGACCCAGCCGGCTCGCTCGGCTCGCAGTCTCACGATGCCGGCGGGACCCCCGCCGATTCAACCGCGGGCGCGAGGTCCGGAGGGGTCTTGCGGGGGTCATGAACGACCCGGTGTCTCCGCCACGGAGCCCGTGCTGCAGACAACACCCGAGACGTGGATCCGCAGCGAGATCCGCACTCGGGTGTGTCACAGGGGCCGTGAGCGCTGCCGCGGTCAGTCCAGCGGGTCCTCGCACTGTGGGGCGTCCTTGACCCGGTGGCTGCCTTGTTTGCAGCCCGCGAAGGGGCCTGTCGGATCGCGCAGGGACTGCATCGTGGGCCCCAGGTAGTCGCGGTGCCAGGAGGCCGGTCCGACCATGTCGGCGGTGGCGTCCGTCAGTTTCTGCCACGCCATCCACAGTCCGTAGAGCTGTGCGACGGCCTCCATGTGCTCCCACCACCGGGGGCACCACGGCGTGGACGACGTCACCTCTCTGCCGTAGACGGGCAGCAGCAAGTGGTGTACCCACATCGTCAGTCCATGCATGGCCTCCCCGTAACGTTCACCGCTCATGTAGAGGATGAACTGTGGTTCCGGAGCCGGTTGCCGGGCGTCGTCCGCGATGCCGTCCTGGCTCTCGTCGGACTCCACCGCATCCGTGCTCTCCGCGCTCCGGTCGCGTTCTGCCACGTCCGTGTTCTCGCTCACCATGTGCTCCGTTCTGTACTGCGGCCGCGGCCGCCGGTGGCTGTGTGCACAGCTACCGGCGGCCGTTGTGTGCACACGCGGTTGTACTGCCGTGGTGGGCGCCTCAGTTGGGCTGCTCGGAGTATTCGACCGGCGTCGGTTCGTCCATGGCCGGAGGGTGCAGGACGGCCCATTTCGCCGCCGCACGTTCGGTGATGGCCGCCACCTCGGCCTGTGCCGCCGCCGAGATGGGGCCGGCGTCGGCCTCCCGGTACCAGGGTCTGAGCCGGATCAGGGCGGGCCGGACACCTGTCGCCAGCAGCAGGGCGGTCCCCTTCGGCAGGGCCCGGATCTTGTCGGCGGGCATGATGCTCTCCTGCCGGTAGGAAATCGAACGGGACGAACCGTCCTTGCTCCGGGAGATGCTCGGTGTCTTCACGTCGTGCATGCCGACGAGCTTGGAGACCTTCTCGACGAAGTCCGCGTCGTCCAGTCCCGCGCCGAGCAACTTGATCGTGGCAGCACTCCACAGAGCGTCCATCCCCGCCTCGCCCCACACCCGGCTGCCCTGGCGGTAACTCTGCAGAAGGGTGACCACGTTGATGCCGCGGGATCCGAGGTGGCTGTAGAGGTCGGGGAGGTCCGAGATCCTGCATACGTTGGCGGCCTCGTCCAGGACCGCGGTCATCGGGGGGTCGAGCCGGCCACCCATCCGCTCCGCCGCGACGACGCCCGCGCGCATCGCCGTGTCGGCCAGACCGGCGATGACCCCGGCGGCCGAACCTCCGCCGTCTTTGGACAGCAGATAGAGCGTGTCCCTGCCCAGCACATGCCGGTGGGGATCGAACTGCGGCAGATCGGGATCCGGCATGACCCATGCCGCGATCTCGGGATCCAGCAGGCACGACACACACTGCCGTGCGGTCTCGTAGATGCCGTCACGGGTCTCGACCGCGCCGCGGATCGTTCCCTGCAACTGCTCGGCCATCGTGCCCAGTCCGGCATCACGCAGAAGGTCGATGGGCGCGCGGTCCGCGGGGTCGGCGAGCCAGGCCAACAGGTCCAGCACGGACGCCTTGCCCCGGGCCGCGGCGAGGAACAGCGCCGTGAGCGTGTTCTGCGCGGCGGAGATCCAGAAGTCCTTCTTGGCCGTGTCGTCGTTGACGGACGCGACGAAGTGCCCCGCGAGACGCCGGGCTCCCTCGATCGTGACGCATTCCGCCAGCATGTCCCACCACATACCGCGTGGGACGTGGGCGATGCCCTGCGGGTCGAAGGTCCACACCGTGCCGACCTTGGCGCGCTCGGCGAGGGTGACGGAGTAGACGTCGGACTTGTTGGACGTCAGCAGCACCGCTCCGCGCGCCCGCAGTACCCGCGGAATGGCGATGCCGGTCGACTTGCCCGCTCGCGGCGCCATCAGGTCCAGCTCCACGTCCTCGTAGGAGGAGCGCAGTTCCGGACCGGAGGGCTCCAGGTCACCGAGCAGATTGCCCCGGTCGTCCGGCTGGACGCTCTCCATACCCTTCAGTGAAGGGCGCAGCTGACGGGCCTTCTCCGCCGCCTCCTTGGGAAGCAGGGTGGCCATCTCCCGTCGCCCGGCCATCCCCTTCTGTCCGTCCCGCGAACCGGTGACCTTCCGCGCGGCCAGCACACCCAGCACGACCACCGCGGTGAACACCCCGGTGATGCCGGCGAAGACCGCCACCGGTGACGCCTCGGGCCACAACGCCCTCGGTCCCTCGTCCACCAGCCGGAGGAAGGTGGACAGAACGAAGGGTGGTGGATTCCACCCCGCACCCGTGAGAACCGCTCCGAGGGTTCCTCCGAGCCACATCCCGCAGAAGGCGAGGAACGAGGTGCCCGCGACGGCGACGATCGCCCACTGCGTCTGGTCCCCGTGCATGCCTGCGCCGCGCGGAGCCCCGCCCATGGCCGCCTCACCCGCCGTTCGGCGCGGCGGCGGGCGGGTTCGGAATCCACCGGGTGTTGGTGTTGTGCAGTTCCCGTTCGACGTCCGTGATCGCCACTCTGATCGGTATGCCCGGTCGCCCGCCGACCTTGATGAGGAATCTGCCCCGGCCGGGAGGCTCCTCGTGCTCACCGCTCGTGGCCCAGCCGGGAGGCGAGGACCAGGAGGAGACGAGGGAGATCTCCCTTTCCGACAGACCGACGATCTTTCCGAGCTCCTCCATCTCCGACCGGGGGAGACCGGCGCACACCACCATGCCGGCCCGCTCGACGAACCCGCGTGCCTTGGCACGGTCGGCGTCGCTGCCCAGCGCCTCCGCGTCCTTGAGCGTGTGAGTGATCTTGGCGTCGCCCAGACCGAGAGAACGGTTCAGCCGGGTCAGGGCGTCGATGCGGTCCACGATGCCTGTCGCCGCGCGCAACGGCCGCCACAGTTCGTCCAGCACGGTGAAGAACCAGCGCCGGGGTGCCAGTCCGGCGTCGGCTAGGGCGTGGGAGGCTGCCACGGTGCCGAGCCCGTCGGACCAGGCCGCGAGCATCGCGGCGGCGGTCAGCTGCGTGTCGGCCTCGCCGATACGGGAGATGTCGATGCACACCGCGGGCGCGCTCGGGTCGATCCGGGTGGAGGTCGCCGACGCGAAGGTGCTGCCCAGCGGTCCGTCCAGCAGACCCATCAGCGAACGGTGGAGCGGGTCGACCGCGTCCCGGTAGCGGTCGGTGTCGCCGCGGTCGAGGGTGACGGCCCGCACCCGGTCGGGGCCTTCGGTCAGGAGCGCCAGGAGGTCCGGAAGCAGAACCACCCGGTCCTTCGGTGTCCGTTCGCGCAACAGGTGCAGCGCGGCGGAGAGTATGGACTGCTCGTGGTCGTCCATGGGCCGGCCGCGCACGATCGTGATGAGCGCGGCGACCATGTTCAGGACCCGTCCGTGGGCCTCCGCCAGCAGGGCCTGGCCCGCTTCACCGCCGATCCTGGCCGCGGCCGCGCCCATGGCCCCCGGGTCGAGGACGTTGATGCCGCCCGTACCGCGACCGATGGAGATGACCTGGCCGCCGAGCGCACGGACGGTGTCCGCGTAGTCGGGCTTCAGATCGCCGAGGACCAGGGGGACCACACCGGTCGCCGCGAGCCCGATGAGCATGCGGTTGATCAAAGTGGACTTCCCCAGCCCTGGCATGCCCAGCATGAACAGCGAGGGGTTGGAGATGTACCGGGCCCTGGTGAACCACGACAGTGGATCGCCGCACACCGTGGCTCCGGTGAACAGGTGCTGTCCCAGGGGCACTCCGGTCATCGGCGCACCGGAACCGGCGGCGAAGGGCCACAGGCCGCACGCCTGGACGGTGGTGGCCCGCCACATGGTGGGGGGATCGAGGTATCCGACCTGTCCCCCACCGGGTCCGGGCCAGCCGCGGGCCGGAGACATCGGCGGCCGGGCGGCCCGGGAGCCGCCGCGTCCGCCTGTGTCACGCCCGCCGTGCCGTGGTTCGTCGAAGCTCACAGCGCCTCCTGCAGTTCGCGAGGGATCATCACGTGCTCCCACGGCAGGACGCCGACGGGCAGCGTGCAGGTGAAGGCAGCGGCCTGCATCCGGTCCGCGGGCCGCATGGAGATCCGCGCGGCGGCCTGCAGGTTGCGTACGGTCACCGCGGCGTCGGAGAGCTGGGCGGCGGAGTCGACGGTCACGGTGAGCATGAGGGAGAACTCGACCAGCCCGGCTCCGGAAGCCTCTTCGGCCGCGGTCTGCTCCGCCGCGCGTATCTCGGACGCGGCGCGGGCCTGGACCATGCCCTTGCCGGAGGTGGCCATGAACTGGGCTGCCCGGCGGTCGGCCTCCACGATGCGGGCCGACGTCGCGGGGTCGATGGGCCGGTAGAGCAGCGCCACCCGCTTGCGGCGGGTGCCGGTGGCGGGTGCCAGCATGTCGCGCAGGACACTCGAACGTACGGTGCCGCGCGGTGCGAGGGTCAGCAGCCAGGTGCGTGAGACGCCCGAGTCGTGGTGGTAGGCGTTCACCGTCTCCTCGGCGGCCGCGGGTCCGGCGTCATCCCATTCCAGGCCGGTTCCGCCTTCGGCGGCCCGGGCGTTCAGTACGTCCGGGGCCACCTCGGGGTCGTAGGCGACCCGGGTGATCTCGGCGATGCGTTCCGCCGACAGCGGTGCCGCCGAGCCGCCGCCCGCGCCGACCAGTCCGGCGAGCAGGCCGGGGATACGGATGGCCAGGTCGGTGATGACCTCCTCGGTACTGCGCTTCTGTCCGGTCGGCATTCCGTAGGTGAGGGAGATGTAGGTGTGCATCTCCGACGACGCCGACGGATACCGCTCCACCACCTCCTCCATCACCGCGCGGGCGACCGCCGGGGCGTCGTCCGTGATGCGCGGCAGCACCTCCAGGGCCAGCCGGGTCCCGGGGTCGGGGGCGGTCTCGACGACGACGGTCGCACCCTTGAGCTGCGGTTCGTGGGACAGCCGGGCCAGCCAGTCGCCCCAGGAGGCGACCCATACGTCGACCTGGTCCGGGTCGACGAGCGAGCCGCCGTCCGGCTCGCAGCCCAGCACGATGGTGTACAGGTTGCGGTTCTTGTGGTGGAGGACTCCGAACGGCCTGCCGTAGGCGTCGTGGCCCTCCGAAGCCGTCACCTTGCTGAGCAGGCCCGGAGGGTGGAACCGGCCGCCGGGGCGCTGGGAGAGCGGCCCGGACACGTAGACGTGCGAGCCCTTGGCCTTGCGGCGCAGCCACCCCACGCGCAGGGCGATGAGCTGGTAGAGATTGCGCCCGTCCTGGGTACGCACCATCAGGGGGACCAGGAAGACGACGACCGACACGATCACGACGATCGCGGCCACCAGCGAGACCAGGGAGACGAGAAGAGCGAGGACCAGGCCGCCGAAGACGCCCAGGGTGCCGACCATGCCGAAGGGGCCGAGGCCCGGCCTCCGGGGTCGGCGCCAGTTTCCGTAGGTGGGGTGTGTTACCGCTGCGGCAGAGATCGCCACTGTGTTTCCTTTCCTGAGGTGTTGACGGTCCGCACGGCCGGCTACCGGTTGTGTCCGGCGGCGCCGTCGGCGCCGTCCAGCGATCCGGCCGCGACCTGGCCGACTCCCTTGGCCACGCTCGCCGCGGCGCCCAGCGCCGCACCGGCGGCACCCGCGGCGCCTGCGGCTCCCGCGGCACCGGCCGTTCCCGCGCCGCGAGCCCCTCCGGCGCCTCCCGGCCCCTGGCCGCCGCCCGAGACGCCCGATGCGCCCGACGGCCCCGGCCCGCTCGACTGCCCGCCACCGCCGGAGGAGCCGATCGACTTGGCCCCGGACGCGAGCGCGCCCACGGCTGCCGTCGTCCCCTTCTGCATGGCGGCCCCTCCGCCCAGCGCCGCGGTCGCCGGCACCACCACCCGCAGCAGAGCCGGCAGGGCGATGGCCGACAGGAGCATCACGCCGATGCCGGCGATCTGTACGTGCACGGCGTCGATCCCGTCGGCGGCCGTCATTTCCGATCCCGCGAAGATCACGAGGGCGGCAGCGGGCTTGTAGAGAAGCCAGGCGATCATCCATCCGATGTGTTTGCGCCACCAGCCGCCTCCCCAGTCCGTCATGGACGCCGCGGCGGCGATGGGCAGGGTGCCCAGAAGGATGATCATGACTCCGAGACGGATGTACAGAAGAATGGTGTGAACGATTCCGGCGACCAGCAGCAGAAGAGCGAGGATGAGAAGGAGGAACCCTCGCAGTGAACTCGCGTCACCGCAGCCGATGGCCGCTATCTGCGCTTGTGCGCCCTGCCTGAAAAGGTGGTCGGCAAAACGGTCGGAAAGGCTTCCGAAGGCGCCGACCAACGCCGTGCCCGCTCCGGCGACGAAGACGACCCGCAGGAGCCCTTTCAGTGCCACCTGGCCCGCTTCGCCACGCCTTTCCAACGCCATGCGTATGGCGGCGAAGATAAGTGATCCGACCGCTACGTAGACCACGATCCACTGCGTCTGTGCGTTGATCTCCGTCGGGGCGGACCCGGTGGAAAGTGTCGGAACCGCTTGCACCAGAGCGCCGAACACCGATACCGCGGCGGCCAGGATCGCTCTTCCGATTCCATCTACGATGGTGCCGATCGGGTCGCCGAGGAAAGAGAAGAAACCGACGACGGGATTCTGGACAGGAGATGTGGGGCACGCCATGTCACGGCCTCCAGAGAAGGAATCCGCCGGTACCACTCGTCGCCGAGAGCGGCTGGAAGAGTGACCCGTTCCGCTGCGGGACGGCCTTCCAGTCCCCGTCCTCCCAGCGCACCGAGACGGACGTCCAGAAGTAGGTGCCCTGATTGCCCTTGATCAGTAGCTTGACGCTCGCCTTGTCCGCCGAGTACGAGGAGACGGAGAAGCCCGCGTAGGACGCGGAGGGGGTTCCGGACACGGCGTCGGAGGAGGTGGACCGCATGGCCACGAAGAAGTCTCTCCGCGGTCCGGTGACGATCTGCTGGTCGGCGACCGTGCGCCAGGCCGACCCGCCGATCTGCGTGGGGATGACATGAGCCGCCATCACCGCACCCATCGGAGTCCGGGCGAAGCACCACCACAGGGGGCCGCTGGCGAGCAGCGGCCCCGCCGAGGTGCTCGTCGGCACCTTCGTACCGACGAGTTCGCGCCACTGGACGTCCTCCGGGGCAGATTTCGGAAGGGCCGTTTGCAGATCGGCTGTCCGGCATCCCGTCTTCCGCCCCGGTGTCGCCCGGCGGTCCGGTCCCGCGGCGTTCTTGACCAGGGGCTGCGAACGCCCCAGCTCCACCCGGTCCGCGCCCGCACCGGCACCATCGACGCCCTGCGTCACGACGGCCAGCAGGCCGGTGGCGAGCGCGATCGCGATGAACCCGGCGGAGACACGCCAGCCGGGCTGCTGCCAGAAAGGAAGGGCTTCCCCCTCTGGCGCCCGGCCGGGAAGCAGCCGTCGGGCAACGAGCCACTTCACGCGAAGACGAAAGTGATCAGAGGTCCGGCCGTGGCAACGAGAACACAGCCTCCCAGAACCATTCCGAGCCGGCTCATGTGCTCGGAGCTCTCGCCGCGCTTGACCGAAATGGCCATCATCGCGCCTGTCACCAGGACACCGGCGACACCTGCGGCCGTGCCGGCCCACGCGGCTATACCGAGGACGAGATTGACTTTCTCCTGCAGTTCCTGGGGTGCGCCGCGTCCCGGATCCGGAACGGCGGCAAGGATGATCGGCACGTTGATGGCCATGTTGTGTATTCCCCTGTGAATTATTTGGACGGGACAGCCCTTAGATGCCGAGCGGACCGAGGAATGCCACGATCGGCCCGGCGGTGGAGACCAGAACGCACGACATCAGGACGAAGAAAAGCCCACGAACGTGTTCGGCTTTCTCACCCGGAAGTCCTTGGCGAAGCTGCAGGGCCATCATGGTGCCGACGACGATGACGCCACCGACGCCCGCAGCGGTGCCGCACCAGGCCAGCAATCCCAAAATGAAGTCCGCGTCGGGCCCGGGATCAAAAGTCGCGGCAAGCATGGTCGTGTCCGTTCTCGGCAAGTCGCGCAGAATCAGCGGGACGGATATGGACGGTGGCGACCGACGAGGTCGGCGATGGCGAGCACTTCCTTGGGGATGTGCGCTGTCCGCCCGCCCACGCGCCAGGAGGGGATCCAGGGGACCCGGTGGACCCTGACGGCCGAGCTGAGCACCCGCACACGGCGTGCGAGTTCCAGCGGAAGACGTCCCGGCGCGTCGGCGACGAGGACCACGGCCACAAGTTCCAGCTGCGCCGGATGACTTCCGGTGCGCAGTGAGTTGAGGACGGACGACGCGGCCTGGATCCCCGCGGCATGCGTGCGAGCCACCACCAGGATGCGGTTCGGTTCACCACGGGCCGCGTCGGGCCACCGGATCCCGACATCGGCCCCGCCGAGGGCTCGGGCCAGACTGGTCGCGCCGGAGCCGCCGTGAGCGGCCACCCAGGTGACGCCGAGGCTGTTCGGGCGCGCCTCCATCGATGCCGGGGCTGTTTTCGTCTCCACCGGGCCGATCGGGGCATCGACGACGGGGTGGGTGCCGTCGGCGTGCCCGGCGCCGGGAACCTGCCCGGTGACGGGCCCTCTGATCCAGCTCTGCGGACCCGATGCCACGGAAGAGACAGACACGGTTCCCCCTTCTTCACCGTGGACGGTCGACCGCCCACAGACTGCATTTACGGTCGCTCCCCCGGGACGGTTCACAGGTCCGAGGCAGGCGATCGGAGCAATTCCGCGCGCCGTCCGGCGGACTTCCGGGGCGCCGGGTGGGCCGTTCGCACCGCCCGATCCGTAGGAGCAGGAGACGCGGGTCTCAACAGCCCCCCGACGACCGAGAACGAGCGAGGATTATGCGGCCCCCGAAGAAGCGTGACCCTGACCATTTCGTGCGGCCTGAGGACAGCCGTCCAGAGGCTCCTGAGTTCTTCGTCATCGTGACGTCCGCCGGGACACCCTTCCTCGACAGCAGGCGGGTTCGCGTGCCGTCGGCGGGCACGGTGCGGTCCGCGGTGCTCGATGCCCTGCACCAGCACGCCCAGGCGCGGAACGGTCCTGTCCGGGGCCGGATCGAGGACAGGCAGGAGGGCTACACCGTGCTGCTGGAGGTCGCGCCCGACGGATCGAGCCGACTGGTGAAGCAGGCGGAGGCGGAGCCCGGGACGCGCCCACCGGAGGCAACCGTCCCGATCCCACCGGCACCCGCACAGCGGGCTCCCGCCGGCCCGGCACCCGTGGCGGAGGTTCCCGCCGGTCCGGAACTGCCGCAGGCTCCCGCCGACCACGCACCCGTCTCGCTGGATCCTGCCGTTCCTTCGGGTGAGGACGCTGGAAAGAAGACCGGCGACTCGCAGAGGGTTCCCGTACCGCAGGCGTTCCTGGACACGGTCCTGCGCATCAACAGGGCCATCGCGGCGGGTGAGTTGTACACGGCTGTGGCAACGTCCCGTGAGCTTCGCCGCACGGCGGAGAGGGACTACGGCGCCGACCATGCCTACACCTTGGAAGCGCAGGGCATGGGCGCCTACGTCGCCTACCTCGCGGACGACTTCGAGGAGGCTCTGTCCCTCTCCCTGCAACTGGCACAGACGCGTCACCGGAACAGGGACCCTCAGGCATGGGAGGAACTGGGCCGGGCCGCTCAGGCGTGGCAGGCCATCGATGACGGCCGGCCTCGCCTGATCCACCACGGCCGGACTCTGCTCGCGCTGTGGAAGGAACTCTGGCAGTACGGACCACCGCCCGAGACACAGGCCGAAGTGCTGAACCGTGTCCAGGAGGACATCCAGCGGCTCATCGCGAAGCTGCTGATGCCCGTCCGCCGGACCACCCCGTAGTTCGGTGGTCGTGGACACTCAGCGCGTTACGCGCCCGGTGACAGGTGGCAAGTGGCCGGTGACGGCGGCCACACCCGTTCGACGGTTCGAGGCTTCCTCTTACGAAGGAGTCCCTGAAGGTGGACGGAAGGGGCATGCAAGAGGGCCGGTGCCGCGTGGGACGACGCCTCGATCCCTGCGAAGGAGTGAACAGTGACGGCACCCGACGCGGCACAGGGACATGAGGCAGCACCAAGAGGCGCGGGACGAAAGCACCCTTCGGAATCCGATGGATCCGTTCATGTATCGCCACCCTCGCCCGGCAGGGACGTCACGGTGTCTCTGTGCCATCGGGCGGAGGCGGCCGGTGCTGCGCGGCGTGCCACCGCGGTTGTCCTTGCCGACTGGCAGCTCGCCGACGACGCGGCGGAAGCGGTGGTCCTGGTGGTGTCGGAACTGGTCACCAACGCCGTCGAGCACGGTCAGCCGCCCCTGACGCTCCTCCTGCGGCACCCGTCCGGACACGGACACAGCGGTGTACGGATCGAGGTCAGCGACGGCGGTCCCGCCTCCCGGCCGGGGGCCTGGGCCTCTTCCTGCGACGCCGATGAACGCGGCCGTGGCCTGGGCATCGTCGAGGCCCTCGCCAGTTCTCACGGTTTCCGGGCCCAGCCGCACCGCACCACGTACTGGGCGGCCCTGCCCTCCTCCTGACGGGCGCCGACCGGGGCTACCAGCGAAACACATTCCGCATCGGTGGGCTCTTCGAGGCCGACGCGGCGGCCCCGGAGGGCCGACACCGGGTGCGGCCGACACCGGTACGGTGCAGGAGGCCGGGTATGGGCAGACAGCGACCGGTTCCAGCCGGACGAACCATGGGCCGGCGGGCCGCGCCTCCTGGCCCTGAGGGGGCCTCAGCGGTCGTTCACCGTCGCGTGCGGGGACGTGCGGAGCGGGATGAGCCGTAACCGCGTCCGAGCACAGGCTCCGAGGACTCGCCGGGCCCGTCCCCGTGCGAGGCGGGTCCGCTGTCGGACGACATCCCTTCCTGGCTCCGGACTCCCGCGTCGTCCGGGTGCTCCTCGACGGAGCAGCGCATGGCGAGCAGTGCTTCGCGCAGCGAACTCGCGTCGACGCCGCCGTACTTCTCGGTCGCCGTCTTCCACACGTCGCGAAGCACCGCCGGCCCGTGCAGTCGCAGGGCGAGGGACAGAAGCGCGCGCTGCTCGCCGCTCAGGGAACCGAAGTCCAGCGAGAGCACCACTCCTACGGATTTCTCGCCCTCCTCCCAGAAGTAGCCCCGGGGGGCCGCACCTGCCTTTCCTGGGCGCGACCGGGGCAAAGACCCAGAGGCGTACGCACTAACACGGTTCACCGGTTCCAGCCGCGGTGTCGGATCTCCATCGTGCTGATCTTGCTTGCGCATCGCGGAAACATCTCACTGTTCGTATGCATCGGGTGCTGTACGGATCAAGGACGCGCCCTGGAGTCGGATCGACCGCGACAGAGTCATCTCGTCCGAGCAGTTGTGGGGTCTGCGAATCGGCCGCGCATCCTGCCCCTGTGTCTCGCATAACGCGGACAACGTGCCCGCGGTTCACCGCCTGTCCACCTCCGTCCCGGAGCACGACCGCACCCGGGCACATCCCGGCAGCTGAATCGAGTGACTCGACAGCAAGGAATTATTAATTCAGCGGTGCTAGATTGCAGAAAGTCTCCACGGGCCGAACAGCGCAAGCAGCAGAAAGAATGGGGACTGAACAAAGCCCTCGATCGACATCAGGAAAGGTTTTCTATAATGCCCTCCTCGGCAACTGGCAGCAACGATTCCCACTCCAGCTCCTACAGCGCCATCCGAATCCATGTCACCGATAGTGGCTTGGATCCGGTTCCATCCACGGCAGTAGTCCCCGACGACGCCCCTGAGCTCCCCATCGGGGCTCAGGGAGCCTACGACGCGAACACCGGAAACTATTACGCCATCAACGTCGCACAGAAATTGGTGATGCAGTGCCTGAGGGGCGCCAAGGATTGGACCTACATGAACAAGGATCTTATAGCTGTAGCCCTACTTGATGCCACCCCCACGATAGTGCAGGGCATAGCAAACTGGACGGGGGAGCCCGGGATGAACGTGGCCCGGGCCGCAGCGGGTCTCCAATTCGTGTACCCGGTTTTTGAGGGAGCGCGAGAGATACGCAAATGGAGGGAAGGGCAGCCCGTCAGCTATGGGAATGTCATAGCGGCCGTCTGTGGAATCACGGCGGCAGCACTGAACACCCAGTCCAATAAGCTGGTGGCGGAGGATCCAACGAAAGCGGCCAAACTGGGCGGCATCGGTAATGTATTCGCGGCCGGAAAAACTGGGGGTCAATTTACCGCTGCTGTCAGTGATCGCAAGTTCGCACAGGCACAAGCAGCAGAGCAAGTGCTCCCCATGCATTCGATGCCGCCCCATAACCACTCGCACGGTACGAGTTACGCGCCGTCCCTCGCCGAAAGCAGCGCTCTGCGTCCTCGCCAGGATCAGCCCACACGGCGAAGTGCGAACGCCGGCTCCAGCAACGCCGAGCGGATGGCATCACGGGAATCAGCGTACTCACTGGCCAGTGCAAGCGGAATGCGCAGCACAGTCGCTCCCCCGCCGCGCGCCCACACCGCCGGCGGCGGCGAGACAACGTACCCGGTAGTTCGAAACGCAGGCCCCACCCAGAGTGATCCCGGTCAGCGGAGGAACCGCTGAGCACACCTTTTTCCGCGAATCCTGTGGGGCCCGGGCGGTTGACCGCCCGGGCCCCACAATGCGTTCTCGATGACGCGATGCTTTCAACAGGCCGAATTGTGCACCCCGCCCTGGAGAAGGGCTCTCAGATGTGGCCCCCGCGCAGCGCGTAAGCCACAGCGTGCGCACGGCTGCGGAGGTGGAGGCGAGCGGCCATGTCGTACAGAGCGGTCCGGACGGTGAACTCCGGGCAGCCAAGCCGTTCCGCGATCTCGCTGTTGTCCATTCCCTCCGCGACAAGCCGCAGGATGTCGGTCTCCTGCGGGGACATTCCCGCCTGTGGGGCTGCTCGGTCAGTTGTCCGTCGTCGCGGCTCCACGACCTGTTCGACAAGGTGGGACAAGAGTCCGCCGGGCAGGTCCTGCCCGCCTCGGGACACCGTGTGCACCGCTTGGTGGAGCCGTCGGGTGGTGAGTTCATGCCGCCAGAGAATGGCATCGACTCCACGATTGATCACGTGGAGAAGCGCGTCGTCCTGCGATTCACCGGTGATCAGTACCGCTCGGGTGCGACCGGGCATCAGGGAGCGCAGTCGGAGAAGTACGGCATCCATATCCTGATGGACCAGCACTGCCACTGCGTCGGAATTGACGGCCGCATCGGTCTCGACATGAAGCGACGGATGCGACCGGAGCCGGCAGGTGACGTCGGCCAGGTCGATCGCGCTCGTGGCGTGCACGGTCACCGGGACGACACGACTCGGCGTCCGTTGATCCGCCAAGGGCCCCTGTCCCACCCCGGCCGCTTTCCGTCCTACGGCACATGCCTGACCGGAAGACCTCGCATCCCCAGTCATTCGGCGATGACAGTGACGGCGTCCAAGTGCGGCAGATAGTGGTCCAGGCGGTCCCGCTTCGTCCATTGATAGGACGCGTTCTCCGCACTCGGAGGAATAAGCAGCGGTACCCGGGCGTCGACTCTGATGCCGTGACGCTGCAACGATTCGATTTTGCGGGGGTTGTTGGACAGCAGTTGCACCGACCGCACCCCGAGGTCGTGCAGGATCTCGGCCGCCACGCCGTAGTCGCGGGCATCGACAGGCAGACCGAGGGCGATATTGGCCTCGACCGTGTCCATTCCCTCGGACTGCAGTTTCATCGCCCGCAGTTTGGCCAGCAACCCGATGCCACGGCCCTCGTGTCCTCGGAGGTAGACGAGAATGCCACTTCCTCTTGCGGTGATCGCGTGGAGTGCGTCGGTCAACTGGCCGCCGCACTCGCAGTGCTTCGAACGGAAGACGTCTCCGGTCAGACACTCCGAGTGCAGCCTGGTGAGGGCCCTCTCCGGCTCGATGTCGCCGTGGATCAGCACCATGTGTTCGTCGCCACGGTCACGATCCAGGTAACCGATCGCGAGGAAGTCTCCGTAGGCCGTGGCCAGCTCGACGCTCACCGCACGTTCAGCGCTTGCGGGATGAGGTGCTCCCTCCAGCGGACCGCTGCTTTCCGACATATTCAGGTCCTAACCATGCGGCTGGTGATACCAGGTGGTGAGTGTGAAGTGAGGTGCCCCCGTGCCGGCATCGGCATCGGCATCGGCATCGGCATCGGCATCGGCATCGGTCGAGGATTTCGGATCGACGGTGACGGCAGACGGGGCGACGGGAGTCCGGGTCCGTTGAGTTCACCGGGCGGTGGGGCGAGCGGTCCGGCAGTCGGGGAGGACTGCCGGACCAGCAGGGATGGCAGCGCGGCCAGGACCGTGCTCCGGCTACCGGAGCACGTGGCCGCACGGAAAGCGACAACCGTTCCACTCGACGCGGAGAACGGGACGTCTCACCCGAAGAGAACGGTGCGTCGTTCGACGGGTGCCCGCGCGTACCGCCGTCGACGGCTGCTGCTGGTCGGCGGCCCTGCCCTGATGACCGCCATGAGGATTACCCGGGCCCGGCTCATTGCCGGGGGGGAAGCAGACCGGGCCCGGAACAGCCTGTGACAGAGAGTCTGTTTCAGGCTGCATCACGTAATACGGGCGGTCCCGGCGGGCGGTTCACACCGTTTCCCGGATGAGCGGAGAACCGGTCGAGGCATCCCGCGGCTCGGGCGCGTTCGGACGGAACCGGCTGTCGACTGTGAACCTGCCCGGGACACCCGCCGTAGCCACCCTTGTAGACAGCGCTGCGTCGCAGTGCGCTGAGCAGGAAGGGAAATCATGGCGACTTGGCGCTCCAGGACAGTGGCACTGACCGCTGCCGCGATCATGTTGACGGCCGGCTGCGGGGGCTCCGGCTCAGGAGGCAAGGACGACAAGGCGGCACCCTCGGCTCCCGCCGCCCAGGAAAGCCTCGACGGCGCGGCACCCGTAGCGGATTCCCGCAGTGGTCCGGCCGGTCAGCTGACCTTGGCCGACGACCCCAACCTCGGAACGATCGTGTCGGACGCCACGGGCTTCACCCTGTATCGATTCACCAAGGACAGCGCCAATCCCGCCGTGTCCGCGTGTTCGGCCGCCTGCGCGAAGGTGTGGCCGCCCGTCCCCTCCGACGGCGTGACCCTGCCGACCGGGATCGACGCCGATCTCGTGGGTTCGGTGAAGCGTGCGGACGGCATCAGCCAGCTGACGCTGGCGGGCCTGCCCCTGTACCGCTATGCCAAGGATGCCAAGCCGGGGCAGATCAGTGGTGACGGCATCGACGGCGCGTGGTTCGCCTCTCTCCCCGAGAACACGATTCCGTCTCCGGGCGAGGCCACGGGCGGCTCGCCGGACACCGCGGGCGCGGGCGGCGACACGACGGGTGGCACAGGTGGCACGGGTGGCACGGGTGGGAGCGGGACCACGGCCGATCAGCCGGGGCTCTCGGTCGCCCAGGACCCCGAACTCGGTGCGATCGTCGTCGATGCCAAGGGCCGTACGCTCTACCGCTTCACCAAGGACACGGACTGGCCCATGACGACGGCGTGCACGGGCGCATGCCTGGAGAAGTGGAAGCCCGCAGCCCTGGTCGGCAAGACCGACGTCGAGGGCATCGCCTCCAAGCTGGTGATTCCCTTCAACCGCCCGGACGGGATCAAGCAGCAGACTCTCGACTGCTGGCCGCTGTACTGGTTCACCGGAGACAAGCAGCCCGGCGACACCAACGGTCAGGGCGTCGGCGGCACCTGGTTCGCCGTCGCTGCGGATGGTTCTCTGGTCAAGAGCTGAACCATCCGACACGGCACGACAACCCTGTCGTGGGGGGGGGGGGGGGGGGGGGGCCCGGCGCCAGCGCGGGGGCGGGGGGGGGGGGGGGGGGGGCGGGGGCGGCCGGCCGGACAGACGGCCCCGCGCCGCCCCCCCCGCG
>NZ_JBIUVD010000048.1:16680-23330 GCF_044742785.1 Streptomyces sp. NPDC087844
CGCGGGGGTTGCGCTGTGGGAACAACCCTAAAACATCCCCACCCCCACCAACACCCGGCGCGCGCCCCCGAAACCCCCCCCCCCCCAAACACAGGGGGGGGGCCGGTTCCCACGTCGGCACTCTGTCAGCTGTCAGCTGTCAGCTGTCAGCTGTCAGCGGGCCTGGTGTCGCCAGCAATCCGCTGACCTGCTCACTCCGTGTTCTCGTTGGACCGGAATCGGGAAGAATGCCGGTTCGGGGGTCATACGGACACCCCGTTGTCGGTCAGCCAGGTCATCGGGTCGATGCCCTTGCCGCCGAGGGCGTGCACTTCCAGATGCAGGTGCGGGCCGGTGGTGTTCCCGGTGGCCCCCACCGCACCGATCACCTCTCCGGCGCGGACCTCCTGCCCTTCCTTCACCGCCACGGAATCCTGGTGGCAGAACCACACTTCGGTACCGTCGGCGAGCTGGAGGACAGTCCGGTTGCCATAGGCGCCCTGTGTGGTGACAGCCACCACCGTGCCGCTGTGCACGGCCATGATCGGGCTCCCGGAGGGTGCCGCGAAATCCAGTCCGGTGTGCTTGCCGGACGACCACAGTCTGCCCTTGTCACCGAACCCCGAGGTGACGGTGTACGAGGTGACCGGGAGGACGAAGTCACCCGTCTGCCCGGGCGGGCTCTCGGCCCCTTCCTTCTGTTCGGCCTCCTCTTGACGTTCAACCTCCTCCCGGTTCCGTGCGGCCCGCGCCGCATCGACACTCCTCCGTCGCTCGGTGGCTCTGTCGGCCGCGGCGAGCGCGTCCGCCCAGCGCGCGGCGTCATCCGCCAGCATCTCCTGCTCCGCGGCCTGTTCCCGCACGGTGTTGCCCAGCGCCTGCGCCGCATCCGCGTCAGGGAGAATCGACGGCACGTCGGCAGGGGATGCCTCGCCCCGGCCTCCCGCCGCCTCGGGCGCGGAGGACACCGGTTGCTCAGTGGCGGGCCGCTGCCCGTCACCGGACCCCGGTGGCTGCGCACCGGCGTCCGCGGCGGGCGCGGACCGCGCGGGTGCGCCGGATCCCACGAACGCGACGGTGGCGCCCATGGCGGCCGTGGCCGCGATGCCGATCACCACCGCTGACTGGGCGAGCCGACCGCGCGGTGCCCACCGCCGAGGCTTCCGGCTCCGCGCGGTGACGTAGTGCCGGGTGAGAGCGGTCTCGCCCCAGGGACGATCCGACGGCCCCGTCGGATGCGGGCCAAGGGTGACCGTTCCCGTGTTCCCCTGGTCCTGCGCGCCGTCAGAACTCACTTTTCCACCCGTTTAAGTAATTGGACCGTATATTCGTCTGCAAACAGAGACAGTCTGCGACTCTCACTACGCGAGTCGCACGGAGTAGGTTCACCACCGAACTCGGTACAGAAAACAGAACGGCCGGCGAGGAGGACCTCGTCGGCCGTCGGGCTTTTTCGGGCGAACTTTTTACGAGCTGCTGCCGAAGAAGATCGAGGTGATCTTGTTGTCGAAATTCACCTTGCCCAGATCGATGATGTCGTCGTCGATCACCAGGGACTCACCGGTGCAGCCCGGTCCGGACCAGACCTTTATCGAGGCGGTCGTCCGCAGCGCGGACGCCTCCTTCGGGCGGCCGACCTCGGTACAGCCGGTGCCGGCCACGCCCTGCGTCGCGTTGGCCTCGGAGAACGTACCGGGGTCGTCGAAGAGGAGCGCGCTGCCGCGCGCGGGCGTGGGCGACGCTCCCCCGGCACCACCGGTGGCACCGGTGCCACCGGTGCCACCGGTGCCGGCGTCGCCTGTCTGGCCTCCACCGGTGGGCGCCTCCGGGGCGGCCTTGCCGAAGAGCTGGCCTCGGACAGCGCCGTCAGCGAACTCGGACGTATGGATGTTCGAGTAGTAATTACCCGGAGTCTGCCGGACCCGGGTGACCGTGTCCGCGTTCTGGCCCTGGACGGAGCCGGTGATAGCGAAGATGTTCGCCGGAACCGCGGTGGTGAACAGCGGGAACTGCACGTCACCGTTCTGGCCGAGCTTGCCCTTGTGGATGTGTCCCAGGGTGGGAGGCGTGATGTTCATCCACGCCATGGAGTAGCCCACGGTCGTCCCGCTGGGACGCAGGAAGGTCACGGCGTGCCCGTCCGGGTCACCGACCTTGCTGGACGCGTCCTTCGGCACTTCCTGGTTGCCGTCGGACCAGGCCCGCAGACCCTGGGCGTCGAAGATGCCCAGCGCGTTCACCTTCTGCCGGTCCCCCTTGAGCTGACCGCGGATCGCGCCACCCGGGAAGTCCTTGCTGTGCAGGTTCACGTAGAAGCCCGAGGGATCGGTCCGGATCCTCCGGGCCAGTGCGGCGTCGTTCACGGCGACGGCACCCGCTGCCGCGCTGACGCTGTCAGGCATGGCGGTGGTGAAGAGCGGAACCTTCACATCGCCGTTGGCGCCGGCCCGGCCCTCATGGATGTGGCCGAGGGTCGGGGCGGTGATGCCCTCCCAGCGCAGCGAGAAGGTGACGCGGTCGCCCTTGACCTCCACTCGCGCCTCTCCGACGCCGTCGGCGTCTCCCACGGCGGGGCCGCCTGCGACAGGAACCTCCTGATCGCCCGACAGCGCGGCGCGGAAGGAGAACGCCTTGCCTTTCGCCGGGTTCTTGGGGCTGCTGTTCTTGGTGGACGTGGACGTGGTCGTGCTGCCGTGCCCGGAATGAGAATCTGCTGTCCCGTCCGCGAAAACAGGACTAGCACTCACGACGCCAAAGGCGACCGTGGCAGTCGCAAGGGCAAAGATACGCTGTCGCACTTCTCAGGTCCTTTCTTGACCATTACCATTCCCTACCGCCGGGAAGCGGCTACTTCTTCCTACGGACCGGATGCTGGAGTGGATCACTTTCTCCGCACATACGAGAAAAGGACCGCCCGGCACGGATCGCCCATCAGGGCGCGGTGACGACGGTCCCGACCTCTTCGGGGTCGGGTCCGACGTCGGGGTCGGTCTTCTCGGGCTCGTTCTCCTGGATGTCGGGACCGATGCCGGGGCCGGTCCCGTCGGAGTCCGGTCCGACGTCGAGGAGACCGCCCTGCGGGGGAATCTTCCGGGGTGGCGGACCGACGCCCTCCATCGGCGCGAACCAGGTCCTGACGCCGATGACATAGCTCTGCGAGTCCTCGGTCGCCGGGACGCCTCCCGCTTCCCGTACGGCGTCCATACCCACGTCGTAGGCGGCGAGTGCCAGGTCCAGCGCGCTGCCCGTCACCTGTCCGCTGTCGAGCAACTCCTGCGCCTCGTCCGCCAGGCTGCACAGGTACTGCCCCTGCGCCTCGATCGACTGTTCCGCGTCGAGGGGGTCGCCGTCGGCCTTCAGTTCGGCGAAGACGTCGGCGGGGACCTGCGAGATGCCCTCGGCGCCGTTGGGTCCGACGAAGCCGGCGTCGAAGGCTGTTTCGTACTGGATCTGCGCCGCCACGGTGACCGGTCCGATGGTGTCGCAGACGGATCCCGCGGCGTTGATGGGTTCCAGGAGGTCGAAGGGAACGGTGCATGGCTGGGTGACTTCCCCGGCCCCGCCCAGCGAGAGTTCCAGGTCGCCCTTCCCGTCACCGAGGAAGATGCTCTGAACCCTGTCCGCCTGGGCCTCCGGTTCGGACCCCAGGGCTCTCTCCGCGTTGTCGCATCGCCGCTCGGCCGGAGAGAGGTCGTCCTGGCCACCGTCGCCCGTCGGCAGCCCCAGGAAGAACAGAACGATGACGACGAGGGGAAGCAGCAGGACGGCCAGCCCTCCGATGATGATGACGACGATCGCGGTGAGCGCGAAGCCCGCCGGGAGCGCCAGACATCCGCAGCCACTGACCGCGGCCATGATCACGGTGGTGGTGCTGCGTTGCGCCTGACCGCCGCCTTCGTCAGCCATGGACTCTTTCGCCTGCCTTCCCGCAGTCCTGCCCGAGTGCCTGTAGGGCCGCGTCGCCCCGGCGCCTCAGCGGGGACGACCGCCACAGGGCAACTACGCAACGGGCTGACCCGGGGTTCACGGGACGAGGACGGCGGAGGGTGCGGTGACGGCGGTCGCGACCAGCGAGCAGCGAGGCCGGGTCGCCACGTGCGACCCGGCCTCGCTGCTCCATCGGCTGCGGCGCGTCACAGGTGCCTTGAGCCCTGTGTAAGGCTACCGGCAAGCCCGACAGCCTGGTGGAGTGATGGTTTGTCACACGAACACAGGAAGGGGCGGTGGGCCGGCCTTGCGATGTCAGTCGAACTCGCCGCTCACGGACTCGTATATCCGCCGGGCCTCCGGGCCGAGGCGAGGACCGGCGAGCCAGGTCGAGGTGGTGGGGCCGATGGAGGTGTTGCTGATCAGGACGGGCTCACCATCGGCGTCCTCGCTGAACCAGCCGCCTCCGGAGGAACCACCCGTCATGGTGCAGCCGACCCTGTAGAGGGAGGGCTGATCGGGTGCGATGGACAGGCGTCCGGGGCGGGCGCGGCAGTTGTACATCAGCTCGCCGTCGAAGGGCGGGGCCGCCGGGTAGCCCCAGATCCCGATGGTGGAGATGTCCTGTGTCACGGGCGCGCGGAAGTTGACGCGCGCTGCCGCGCCCACGGTCTCCTCCAGGGAAACGGAGCTGTCACCCCCCTTCCTCTTGACGTGCATCACGGCGAAGTCGAACGCCGCCCCGTCGCCGCCTTCGGGTGTTCCTTGGGCTATCCACTGTTCCGACGTCTCGGCTCCGTCGGCCCACCAGGTCCCGAAGGGGGCCGCCGCTACGGCGCTCCCGTCCTGCCCGGTGGCCGTCTTCGTGCCCTCGTCGTTGTACGAGGGCACGAAGACGACGTTCCGGAACCAGCCTCCCTCAGCACCGGCATGGACACAGTGACCGGCTGTCCATACGAGATCCGACGCACCAGGACGCGCGGGATCCGCCACCACGGTGGCGGAACAGACCGACGGCCCGGCAGGGGTGTCGAAGAAGAGTTTCCCGATGATCGGGGCGTTCTTCTGGTAACTCTGCGGAACCGGTTCGGCGGCGACAGGCGCGGGCTCGGGGTCCGAGAGCCCTCTCTCGTCCACGCCGATGTCCTGGGCGACGGGTTGGTCGGCGCTGGTGGCGCTGCGCATCCGCTCCTGGTTCCACAAGCCGTCGACCACAGGGTTGTCGAACTCATCGGTGCCTCGTGCCCAGGTGGACGGGTTCCAGTCGCGCCATCCCTCGGAGGCAGCGGCGTCGCCGGCGAGACGACCGGGGAGGTCGGTCAGCACGGAGACGGCCGTGAGGACGGCGGCCACGCAGACGACAACCACCACGGTGAGCCTGGTACGCGTCACTGGTCGACTCCTTGTGGAAGCGATGCCCGTCCGCCTGCGGGGTTCGTGGCGAACCACAGGCCCGAGGCGCCATGTCCCTCGGCGTCACCCGCGGCGGTGTCGCCGGAGTACCGGTAGAGCGGCCTGCCCTTGATGGTGAGCTGGACAAGTCCGTCATCGCGGGTGAGGTTTCCGATGTCGCCCTCGATCACCCCGGACAGGAAGACGGTTCCTTCGGGCAGGATCGTCACCGGTGGCCATTCCTCGGCGCAGCGTGCGTCACAGGCCGACGTACCGGCGTAGGGGGTGTCCTTCTCGAAGTGGTAGAGGGTTCGTCCGGCGGCGTCGGTCAAGGGACCCTGGACCGGATCCGTTGTGTCGGCTCCTATCTGGACCCAGCGGCGTGCGACCGGGGAGTCCCGCTGCGCCGCGGGCGCGAAGTCACCTGTCTCGGGAGGGGCTCCGTTGTCCTTCGCGGTGCCCGCCAGGAACGAGCCGTCGAAGTCTGTGCTGGAGTTCGATCGTGTTGCGGCGGCCTCGGAGGGCGGGCCGGCGGAACCGCTGCCGCAGGAGCAGAGTCCCATGACAGCGATAACGGCGAACAGCGCCACCGGTAGCGTTTTCCTGAACAGTGTGTCCGTCCCTCTCCCTTGTACCCGTGCCCTGACTGACGGGTCCTCTGCCTCGCTATACGGTGCGCTTGGACGATCGGGTCACGAACCGTCGGCACGGACTCCGCCGAAGACGTCATGGGTGTGTACCGGAGCGTGCTGGAACCGCTGCCACCCCTCTGGGCAGCCCGCGCCGGAATGGTCGCCGGGATCGCGCCTGCGGGAGGACCGGTCGTGTCCCCGGCGCATTGCGGTGATCGTCCGTGGCGAAGACGCCTGCATGCGCGTCCTCAAGCACCGGATGTACGCGGCACTCCGGCCGCAACTGCACAGTCGGCGGCAGCGGTTGCCGTGGGCCGCCGCGCGACTCCCTTCCGGTGTGCGGGACCACGGCCGTCGACGGCAGGGTCGTGCCGAGGCGTCCTCGACGTCGTGTCCGCTCACGACGGCGGACGGCCGAAAGTGGCACGGCCACCCCGAAGCAGCCTCTTCGCAGGAGATGTTCACAGTTTCGAGCGGCACGGGGATTGACCGGCGTCCCTGTGGGGGAAAGAGGTTCCGACGCCTCCCGTCGACCACCCCGCCCCACCGGTAGCGACAGCGCCGGAGTGGACGGGCTGCCGTGTGTCACGGACAACCCACTGGCTGACGCGGGTAGAACGAGTCCGCCTGTTGGTTTCTGTCGTGGGGCTGTCGTGGCGGGCGGGAGGGGAGCAAGGCTTTGTTAAGCGAGCGGTAAGTACGGACGCCGAGGGTGGGACG
>NZ_JBIUVD010000049.1:0-23290 GCF_044742785.1 Streptomyces sp. NPDC087844
CCCCCCCCCCCCCCCCCCCCCCCCCCCCCCCCCCCCCCCCCCCCCCCCCCCCCCCCCCCCCCCCCCCCCCCCCCCCCCCCCCCCCCCCCCCCCCCGCTCCCGCACCCCCCGCACCCCCCGCCCCGCCCCGACCCCGCCCCCGCCCGCCGAAAAGCCCCACGGCGAACGTCACACATCAACCCCCACCACCCGAACCCCCACCTCCGCAGCAAACACCCCCGCAAGATCCAACAACTGCGCCGGACTGATCACAGCCCCCGCCAGCCGACCAACCCCCCGCGCGAAGTCCACCTCCGCCGCCCGCCGCAGATCCACGTCCGTCAACGACACCCCACTGAAGTCCGCCCCCTTCAGCACACAGTCCACGAACTCCACCCGCTCCAGCCGAGCACCCCCGAAGTCCGGCTCGACCAGCACACACCCCTCGAACACCACATCCCGGATCCGAGCCTCCCGCAGATTCAGGTAGTCGATCTTCCCCCCACGGAAGACCACCCGCTCCAGCACGGCGCCATGCAACTGCACCCCGCCCAGCCGAGCATCGACCACCTCCACATCCCGGAAGGTCGCCGACCCGAAGTCCGTCCCCACCCCCCGCAGCCCGGTGAGCACGGAATCCAGCACCCGCGCATGATGCAGCCGCGTCTCATCGACCGCGCACCCCGTCAGCGCGCAGTCCATGAACCGCGCACCCCCACCGTCCTGCCCCACAAAATCCAGCTCGCTGAACAGCAGCCCGTCATAGTCCCCGTCGGGCTCCAGCCCCCCACCCCCGTAAGACTCCAGCGACGGCAGCCGCACCTCAGGCCGCCGAGCCCCCTCGACCCCCGCCTTCGAACCAGCCCCAGCCGCTCTGCTCACCATCCCCCCATCCTGCACCCCACCACTGACAACCCCCTCACCAGCCAAGCAGCCCCGGATGTCACATCCCGAGCCCGCACCGAGTCGTAAGGACAACGCAGAACACCCAACGAAAAGGAGAACCCTCTCCATGCACCGAAGCACGACGCACCGCACCACGACGCACCGCACCGCGACACAACACACCACACCACGGCGCAACACATCACAATTATCGGCGGCGGCTTCGCCGGCCTCACCGCCGCCATCACCGCCGCGGAAGCAGGCGCCAAAGTCACCGTGTACGAGGCCCACCACACCCTCGGCGGCCGGTCCCGCACCGCCGAAGGCCGGTACAAGACCAACGAGGGCCCGCACGCCCTCTACAAGGGCGGCCCCCACTGGCCCTGGCTGAGACAGCGCGGCCTCCTCGGCGAACTGGCCCCCCTCCCACCCCTGGAAGCCACCCGCCTCCGCCTCCGCCACAAGGGCGCCCTACGCCGCACCCCACCCCTCACCATGCTCAGACTCCTGCGCCGCACACCCCAACAGGCCCCCGTCGACCAGGACTTCGCGACCTGGGCGACGAACATCGCGGGCGAGGAGGGCGCGACGGCCGCGGCCCACTACTCCGCGGTCGCCCTCTTCCACCACGCCCCCGGCACCCTCTCCGCGGCCTTCGTCCAGGAACGCCTGCGCCGCGCCACGAAGCTTCCCCCGGAGGCGCACTACCCGCGCGGCGGGTGGGCGAGCGTGATCGACAGGATGGCGGCCCGCGCCTGGAACCTCGGCGTACGAGTGGAAACCCTCGCCCGCGTCGACACCCTGCACGCCCTCCCCGCCGGCCACGGCCCGGTCATCGTCGCCACCTCCCTCGACGCGGCCCGCACCCTCCTACAGGACAACTCCCTTACCTGGCCGAGCGGCCGCACGGCCCTGCTCGACCTCGCGGTCCACACCCACCGCGGCGACGCGTTCGCCGTCTCCGACCTCGACGCCTTCGGCTGGATCGAGCGCTTCACAGCCCAGGACCGCACCCTCGCCCCACCCGGCGAACAGCTCCTCCAGGGCCAGTTCCCGATCGCCCCGCACGAGTCACGCGCGGACGGCATCGCCCGCGCCGAGCAACTCCTCGACCTCGCCCTCCCGACGTGGCGCGACCGGGTCACGTACCGCCGGGAGGCGCTCGCGAACGGCCGCACGGGCGCCGTCGACCTCCCCGGCACGAGCTGGCGCGACCGACCGCGCGTGGACCGCGGCGACGACGTCTACCTCGCGGGCGACCAGGTGGCCGCTCCCGGCGTGCTCTGCGAGGTGTCGTTCAACAGCGCGCTGGAGGCGGTGTCCCTGGCCTTCGGGATCCGCAGCAGAACGGGCCTTGACCTCAAGCACGCTTGAGGTCGAAAGCTGGGGTCCAGCCACCACACACAACACCCCAGGGAACCCCATGCCCACCACGAAGCCCGTCCCAGAGCCCATGCCTAAGCCCATGCCTAAGCCCATGCCCATGCCCATGCACGCCATCCGCCTCCACACCTTCGGCCCGCCCGAGAACCTCGCATACGAGCGAACAGAAACCCCCCACCCCGCCCCCGGCCAGGTCCGTATCGAGGTCGCCGCCGCCGGCGTACACCTCCTGGACACCGCGCTGCGGGCAGGCGTCAAGGGCCCGTACCCGGAACTGCCCGCCCTCCCCACGATCCCCGGCCGGGAGGTCGCCGGCACGGTCGAGTCCCTCGGCGAGGGTGTCGCCGCCCGGTGGCTCGGCAAACGCGTGGTCGCCCATCTGGGCCTCAATCCGGGCGGCTACGCGGAACTGGCCGTCACCGACGCCGACCGCCTCCATGAGATCCCCGGGAACCTCGACTTCGCCCAGGCGGTCGCCATGATCGGCACGGGCCGTACGACGATGGGCATTCTCCAGTTCGCCGACCCGACCCCCGACGACGTGGTCGTCGTCCCCGCCGCCGCGGGCGGCATCGGCACCCTCCTCGTGCAGTACGCCCGGCACGCGGGCGCCACCGTGATCGGCCTGGCGGGCGGCGCGGACAAGGTGGCGCGCGTCGAGAAGAACGGCGCCGACCTGGCCGTCGACTACAAGAACCCCACCTGGCCGGACCAGGTGCGGCGATTCCTGGGCGCCCGCCCGGCCACGATCGTCTTCGACGGAGTGGGCGGCGACACGGCCCAAAAGGCAGTCGCACTCCTAAAGCACCCCACGCACCCCACGCACCCCACACCCCCCACCGGCAGGCACATCGTCTTCGGTTGGTCGGGCGCGGGCCCGCACGACGGCACCCCGTACCTCGTTGAAGGCGTGTCCCAGTCGGTCCTCGGCCCCGCCATGCTGCGGAAGGCAGGCGGCCCCCACCCCATCCGCACCCTGGAACTACGCGCCCTCGCCGAGGCAGCCGAGGGCCGGCTGGTCCCGGACCTCCACCGCTTCCCCCTCGCGGAAGCAGCCACCGCACACCGCGCGCTGGAAACCAGGGCCACCCACGGCAAGGTGATCCTTGAGCCTTGACTTCACCAAGATGATCCTTGAGCCAAGACCTCACCAAGATGATCCCTGAGCCAAGACCTCGGCAAGGTGATCCTTGAGCCAACACCTCGGCAAGGTGATCCGAAAAGTGAGCCCTGACCTCAGCGACCGCCCACAGGGCTCAACGCCCCAACAACAGCCGCGCGATGCCGACCTGCTCCCCGTCCAGCCCCTCGCCCTCCTCGACCTGCCACAGCGAGTTCTGCAGCACCCGCCCCAACGTCCAGGCCCGCGCCCGCCCCCGGTCCACCCCCAGCACCTCCGTCAGCAGGTCGAACCGGCGCTCCAACGCCCCCTCCTCGCACCGGTTCCAGAGCGCGGGCAGCAGCTCGAAGCAGGGGTCCCCGGCGAGCGGCTTCGGGTCGATGACGAGCCAGGGTTCACGGTCGGCCGCGAGGATGTTCCCGAAGTGCAGATCCCAGTGCAGCAGCCGGTCCCCCGGTTCACCCGCGACCTCGCGCACGGCCGCCGCGCAGTCCGCCAGCAGCCGCCGGTCGTCCTCCGCGGCGAGGGACTCCAGCACCGCGGGCAGTCGCTCGAACATGTCCGCAACCACGAACTCCAGCCGCCGCAGTCCCGCCGGCGCCGGCACGGCCGTGATCCGCGCCAGCAGCCCGGCCAGGATCGACGTCGCCTTCATCACATCCGGCACATCGGCCAGCGGCCGGTCCTCGTCGAGCCGTTCCAGCAACAGCGTGCCGCTCTCCACGTCCTCCTCCAGCAGCCGTACGACCCCGTCACCGCCCCAGGTCCGCAGCGCCAGGCCCTCGCCGGCCGTCTCCTCGTCGGGGTCCTGCAGCTTCAGCACGGCCCGCGTCCCGTCGCCGCGCACCACCGGCAGCACCACCGAGACCTGCCCGCTCATCGGCGCGCCCTCCTGCCGCAGCCCCCACCGCTCCAGAAACCGCCCGCCGCGCGCCCGCAGCCGCCCGTATCCCACCTTCACCGCCCCCACCCTCTCCAGAACCACGAAATCCGAAGGAGACACCCACCACCCGGAGAAGCTAACGTCACCGCGCATGAGCAGCACGGAGAACGCGGACAGCGCGTCCGACCCGGACAGCGCGTCCAGCACGGCCGGCCCGGCCAGCGCATCCGGCACGGACCGCACGCCCCCCGCGCCTTACGCGCCCCCCAAGCCCCGGACACCACCCCTGCCGCAGCCGCCCAAGCAGCAGCCGCCGCAGGCACCGGGCGCGCCCCGCACCACCGTGAACGGCGGCATATCGTTCTGGTACGCCGAGCAGGGCCTCCCCGCCCCCCGCGAGCCCCTCCCGGGTGACGCGAGCGCCGACGTGGTGATCGTCGGTGGCGGCTACACCGGGCTGTGGACCGCGTACTACCTGAAGAAGGCCGCGCCCTTCCTGCGGATCACCGTCCTGGAGCAGAGGTTCTGCGGTTACGGCGCCTCCGGCCGCAACGGCGGCTGGCTCTACAACGGCATCGCGGGCCGCGACCGGTACGCGCGCCTGCACGGCCACGAGTCCGCCGTACGCCTCCAGGAGGCCATGAACGCCACGGTCACCGAGGTCGTCAGGGTCGCCGCGGAAGAGAACATCGACGCGGACATCCACCAGGGAGGCGTACTCGAAGTCGCGTACACGCCCGCCCAGCTGGCCCGCCTCAGAACCTTCCACGACACGGAACTCTCGTACGGCGAGAAGGACCGCGAGCTGTACGGGGCCCGCGAGACCGCCGACCGTGTCCGGGTCGCGGACGCGGTGGGCTCCACCTGGACCCCGCACGGCGCCCGCCTGCACCCGGTCAAACTGCTCAAGGGCCTCGCGACGGCCGTCGAGGCGCTCGGCGTCACGATCCACGAGTCGACCCCCGTCACGGAGATCAGACCGAAGCACGCCGTCACCCCGTACGGAACCGTCCGCGCCCCCTACATCCTGCGCTGCACGGAGGGCTTCACCGCCTCCCTCAAGGGCCACAGACGCACCTGGCTCCCCATGAACTCCTCAATGATCGCCACCGAGCCCCTGACCCCCGCCCAATGGCAATCGGTCGGCTGGGAGGGCCGCGAGACCCTGGGCGACATGGCCCACGCCTACATGTACGCCCAGCGCACCGCCGACGGCCGCATCGCACTCGGCGGACGCGGAGTCCCGTACCGCTACGGCTCCCGCACGGACAACGACGGCCGTACACAGCCGTCGACGGTCGACGCGCTGCGAGAACTCCTCCTCCGCCTCTTCCCCCAACTGTCCGGCATCACCGTGGCCCACGCCTGGTCGGGCGTGCTCGGCGTACCGCGCGACTGGTGCGCGTCGGTCACCCTCGACCGCGCCACCGGCCTCGGCTGGGCAGGCGGCTACGTGGGCTCCGGGGTGGCCACGGCCAATCTCGCCGCCCGCACCCTCCGGGACCTGATCCAGCGGGACTCCGGCCAGTCGGGCGAAACGGATCTCACCGCTCTCCCCTGGGTCGAACACAAGGTCCGCAAGTGGGAACCCGAACCTTTCCGCTGGCTCGGGGTACACGGCATGTACGCGACGTATCGAGCCGCCGACCGCCGCGAAGTCACCACCCATGCCGCACAGTCGTCCCGGATCGCGCGTATCGCCGACCGGGTCGCGGGCCGCTGAGAGACAGGGGAACCCCATGAGCACCGCAGTCATGGACACCGTCCGCTACTCGTCCGACGGCCAGCTCCTCGACATCCATCGCGCCGCCGCCCCGGACGCCCCGACCGTCCTGCTCTGGCACGGCCGCGGCCCCGCCGAACGGGACGTCCTCGGCGCCCTGGCCGCGGAGGTCGCCCGCCTCGGGGCCACCGTGATAGTCCCCGACTGGCACCCGGACGCCCCCGACGGCGGCCGCCCCCAGCTCGCCGCCTCCCTCCGCTACACCTGGGACTTCGTACGGGACCCGGCACAGGTCGTCCTCGTCGGCTGGTCCCTGGGCGGACGCGCCGCGATGGCCACGGCCCTGCGCCCCGACCCGCCGGAGGGCTGGCGCCCGGCCGCCGTGGTCGGCATCTCCGCCCGCTACAACCAGCCCGAACCACTGCTCGGCCTGCCCTCCCCCATGGCCGTCTGCGCCGCCGCCCCGCCGCTGCCCATCCACCTGGTGCACGGCACGGAGGACACGGTGTGCGACTTCGCCAACGCGGGCGAGTTCCAGCGGGTACTGGCCGCCTCCGGCCGCGAAGCCCCGCTCACGGAACTCACCACGGACCACCCGGGCGCGGTCATGGCCGAGTACTCCCAGGAATGGGGCCGCTGCCGCCCCGCCCACTCGGGCTCCGCCCACCGAGAGGGCCTGCGCACGGCCCGGGTCATCGCCCAGGCGGCAGGCATCCCCACCCAAAAGGCCCAGGCCACGAAGTGACCTGGGCCTGACGGCACTACATCCGGAGCCCCCTATCGGATTCGAACCGATGACCTACGCATTACAAGTGCGGCGCTCTGGCCAGCTGAGCTAAGGGGGCACCGCGCACAACAACGCCGTACGCGAAGGCGGCTCCACTGTACACAGCCCCCTCCTCCCGATCCACGTAGTTGCCCTGGCAGCGGACCCCGAAAGCCATGCGTAACCACCCGCGCACCTGTTCGTTGAACGGACTGAAGTGCTGTTCCGAAGATCGGATCGCGAGGGGGGCTCGTGGAGGAGGCGGCGGAGAAGCCGAAGGCGGTGAAGGGTGTCCAGGCCGAGCGCATCAAGCGTGAGGAGCTCGGCATCGAAGAGCGCCGCAAGCACGCGGGCCGCAAGGCGACCCCGCTCAGGAGTCACGCCAAGGAGACGGGCGCCCAGCATCGCGTCTACCGGTTCCGCTTCTATCCGACCGAGACACAGGCCGAGCAGTTGGGCAGGACGTTCGGTGCTTGCCGGTGGGTCTACAACGAGGGGCTGGCCCTGCGGTCGGGGGCCTGGGAGCAGCACCGGGTGAGGGTGGGGTTCGCGGAGTCGTGTCGAGCGCTGACGGGTTGGAAGCAGGCGGAGGAGAGGGCCTGGCTGAAGGAGGTGTCGTCGACGGTGTTGCAGCAGGCTCTGCGGCAACTCGATCAGGCATTCACGCGGTTCTTCAAGGGGGTGGCGAAGTATCCGAAGCGGAGGAGGAAGCAGCGGTCGCGGGATGCGGCGACGTATGTGCGTACGGGGTTCAGATGGGTCGAGGATCCTGAGCGGCCGGGGACGGGTCTGATCACGCTCGCCAAGCAGTCCGGGCCGTTGGACGTTCGCTGGTCCCGGGCGCTTCCCGCGGGGGCGGTTCCGGTGCGGTTGTCGGTGACGCGGGACCGGGCGGGTCGGTATTTCGTGTCCGCGCTCGTGGAGGAGCGGGTGTCGTCGCTGCCTGTTGTCTTCCTGCCGGGTTCGCGGGAGCCGAAGGCGGTCGGGCTGGACTTGGGGCTGGCGTCCTTGGTGACGCTCGATGACGGTACGAAGCTGGATCATCCGGGGTTGTTGAAGCGGTACGCGGAGAAGTTGGCGCGGTTGCAGCGGGAGTTGCACAGGAAGGTGAAGGGATCCCAGAACCGGGGCAAGGTCAGGCAGCGGATCGCGCGTCTCTACGCGCTCATCGGTGATGTACGCAGGGACATGCTGGACCAGTTCACGACCCGCCTCGTGCACGAGAACCAAGTGCTCGTGGTGGAGGACCTGTCCATCGTGACCCTGTTGCGGCCGGCTCGCGGGAAGGGCCGTCGGCGCAAGGCGGCGCTGAGTCGGGCGATCCTCGATGCCGGGTGGGGTGAGCTGTTGCGGCAGCTGCGTTACAAATGTGAGTGGTACGGCCGGACGCTGGTGGTCGTGGACCGCTTCTTCCCCTCCACCCGGCGGTGCTCGGCGTGTCATGTGAAGGGCCCGAAGCTGGATGTCTCGGTCCGGGAGTGGACGTGCGCCGAGTGCGGCGCGGTGCACGACCGGGACGTGAACGCGGCGGTGAATCTGCGGGACGAGGGAATGCGTCTGTACTGGTTGGTGGCCTCCGCGCTGCCTCCGGGCAGGCAGGCTCCGGCTGTGATCAAGGCTTCGGAGCTGGAGGAGTGTCTGCTGGCCGCGTAGTCGGGCCGGTGTGCAGTACGAGCCCAGTGAGCGGTACGGACCGACGGGCCGTCGGCCGGAATGCCTGTGGAGCCTGCGTGAGACCGTGCGTGGCGGCGGGGTAACCCGTTGTACGTCGGCAGCGGGCTGTGAAGCAGGAAGCCTCGGCAAGGTCAAAAGACAGCTGCTCTGCCTCATCATCGAAAATTTCGTCGAAGTTCACACCCTCTTGCCTACTGACAGGGCGGTGAACCCCAGGTAGCGTCACGATCCAGTCCGCCCATGTGGACTACACCACTACGGATCGTTCCGTAGCGGTACACCACCTTTACAACGGATCGTCCGGCACGTTCCTGCCGGTGAAGGGGGCCCCTCACCATGGCCACTGTCTCGTTCAACAAGGCGACCCGCATCTACCCGGGTGGCGACAAGCCCGCCGTCGACCAGCTTGAGCTCGACGTCGCGGACGGCGAGTTCCTCGTCCTCGTCGGTCCCTCCGGCTGCGGAAAGTCCACCTCCCTGCGCATGCTCGCGGGTCTTGAGGACGTCAACGGCGGCTCGATCCACATCGGTGACCGCGACGTCACGCACCTGCCGCCCAAGGACCGGGACATCGCCATGGTGTTCCAGAACTACGCGCTGTACCCGCACATGACGGTCGCGGACAACATGGGCTTCGCGCTCAAGATCGCCGGCATCAACAAGGCCGAGATCCGCCAGAAGGTGGAGGACGCGGCGAAGATCCTCGACCTCACCGACTACCTGGCCCGCAAGCCGAAGGCCCTCTCCGGCGGTCAGCGCCAGCGTGTCGCCATGGGCCGCGCCATCGTGCGTGAGCCCCAGGTGTTCCTCATGGACGAGCCGCTGTCGAACCTCGACGCCAAGCTCCGTGTCTCGACCCGTACGCAGATCGCGTCGCTGCAGCGCCGCCTCGGCATCACCACGGTGTACGTGACGCACGACCAGGTCGAGGCCATGACGATGGGCGACCGCGTGGCGGTCCTCAAGGACGGTCTGCTCCAGCAGGTCGACTCGCCGCGCAACATGTACGACCGCCCGAAGAACCTCTTCGTCGCCGGCTTCATCGGCTCCCCCGCGATGAACCTCGTCGAGGTCCCGATCACCGACGGCGGCGTGAAGTTCGGCAACAGCGTGGTGCCCGTCGACCGCGAGGCCCTCAAGACCGCCTCCGACAAGGGTGACCGCACGGTCACCGTCGGCGTCCGTCCCGAGCACTTCGACATCGTCGAGCAGGGCGGCGCCGTCGCGGCGAGCCTGTCGAAGGAGACCGCGGACGCCCCGGCCGGCCTCGCCGTCACCGTGAACGTCGTCGAGGAGCTCGGCGCGGACGGTTACGTCTACGGCAGCGCCAAGGTCGGCGACGACATCAAGGACCTGGTCGTCCGCGTCAGCGGTCGCGCGGTCCCGGAGAAGGGTTCCACGCTGCACGTCGTGCCGCGCGCGGGCGAGACCCACGTGTTCTCGACCTCCACCGGTGAGCGCCTCACCAACTGATCGCGCAAACTCCCCCACCGGTCGGGCGGATCCCGGAGAATTCACCCAGGTTGACGAAGAAGGCCCCGCAGACCACCGCGGGGCCTTCTTCGTTGTCGACAAATACCCCGGCAGACCGGTCATTTCGACATCTGTTCGTCAACATCAAACACGGAAACGGTCGCTTCCCCGTCCCCCGAACTGATTACTAAATGTCGCCAAATCATCACCCCGCGCTACCCTCACTCGCGTGAAGCACTCCACTAACCACTCGACGCGACACGGCCACGGCCCCTCCGGCCGACCGACCCGACACGGCCGCGGTCCGGCCCGCCGGATCGGCCGTACCCTCGCCCTCGTTCTGCCCGTCGTCCTGGTGCTCTCCGGCACGCTCGCGGTCACCCGGGTCGACTGGTCGGGGAACGAATCCTCGACGTCGGCTCTCGCCGCCTCCGCGGAGAACGTCTCCCGGCGCGCCCCGTCCCGCGCCCCGCAGGACGTGCTGCGCGACAAGCTCCTGCTGGAACTCCAGGAGAGGGACCCGGGGGTCGCCCTCACCCATCTCCAGGAGGCCGTGAACGGCCGCCCGTCCCTCGGCAGGCACTGCGCCTCCATCGCCCGCGCCCTGGGCCGCGCGGCGGTCCGCGCGTACGGCCCGACCCGTGCCCAGTCGTTCGCCCGCCCGGTCTGCGACACATCCTTCGCCACGGGCGTGGCAGCCCAGCACGCCTGAGCCCGGGTCCCGTAAGGGGCGCGGGGAACGGCGCGGCCGGCCACCACCGACCCGTAGATCCAGGCTCCGCGCACCCCGCGCAAACCCCGACGGCTCATCCCGCGGAGCGCGACGTAAAGTTCGGGCATGACCGATCCGAACGCAGCGTCGCGCCCCGTTCAAGCCGTCGTCCTGGCCGGCGGCCAGGGCTCAAGGCTGCGTCCCTACACCGACGACCGTCCCAAGCCGATGGTCGAGATCCCCGGCACCGGGACCCCGATCATCGGCCATCAGCTGACCTGGCTCGCCGAGGAGGGCGTCACCGACGTCGTCGTCTCCTGCGGTCATCTCGCCGAGGTCCTCCAGGAGTGGCTCGAATCGGCCGATCTGCCCGTCTCCGTGACCACCGTGGTCGAGTCGGAGCCCCTGGGCCGTGGTGGCGGCCTCAAGTACGCCGCCAAGCACCTGCCCCACCCCGACCGCCCCTGGTACGCGACGAACGGTGACATCTGGACCCGTTTCTCGCTGCGGGAGATGGCGGACTTCCACACCGAGCGCGACGCGGTGGCGACCCTCGCGCTGGCCCGTCCGCGTATCCCGTGGGGCGCCGTCGAGACCGACGACTTCGGTCACATCACGGACTTCATCGAGTCCCCGCCGACCGCGTACGGCATCAACGCGGGTGTGTACGTGTTCTCCCCCGAGTTCGCCGACCTGCTTCCCACGCTCGGCGACCACGAGCGCTCCACGTTCCCGCGACTGGCCCGTGAGCGCCGCCTGGCCGGCTACCCGATCCCGCAGGGCGCCTACTGGCGTGCCATCGACACCGCGAAGGACCTCACGGAGGCGGCCAAGGAGCTGGCGGCGCTGGGGCGCTGAGCGGCCTCTGAACCACCACAACCACCACAACCGGCCCAACCAACCGGCCTGTACGCCGATGGGGCCCCGCACCTGACCGGATGCTGTTGGTCCGGTGCGGGGCCCCATCGGCGTCGTACGGGTTCCTCAGCCGAGCAGGCCGCCCACGAGCCCGGAGTTGCCGCCGGAGCCACCGGAGCCGCCCGAGCCGCCGCCCGTGCCGCCTCCGGAGCCGGTGCCGCCACCGGTGCCCGTACCGCCGCCGCCCGTGCTGCTGCTGCCGCCGCCGCCCGAGGAGGACGGTCCCGCGGTGGTGGCGGGCGCCTGCGGGGGCGCGGACTGCTGCGGCGGGGCCTGGTCGGAGCCCTGTGTCTGGCTGGGCCGGCCCGTGGTGGCGCCGGCGGTCTCGCGGGCCGTCGCGCCGGGCGAGGTCGCGGCGCCCGACGGGCTCGCCGAGGTCGCGCCCCGGGTGGGCGAGCCGGACGACGCCGAAGGGCTCTGCTTGTCCCGGCGCGCGCCGGGCTCATCCGGGAGCGCGGAGCCGGGCAGTTCGTTGCGCGGGGCCTCGCCCGGGCCGGGGACGACCACGCGGTCGGAGTCGCGGACGGCGCCGCCGAGCATCGACCCGATGAGCAGCGTGAGACCGACGACGATGGCCGCGACGAGCGCCCCGCGCCGCAGTACGCGCCGCCGCAGCTCCCAGATCTCGGTGCGCGGCCCGAGTGTGCGCCAGGCCTCGCCCGCGAGGCGGCCGTCGATGGAGTAGACGGGGGCGCCCGCGATGATCAGCGGCGACCAGGCGGCCAGGAAGATGATGTCGGGTGCGTCGTAGGCGGGAACGGACTTCCAGCTCACGGTGAGCAGCAGCGCCGCGGACAGCGACGCGCCGACGACCGCCGCGACCCGCTGCCACAGGCCCAGGACGGTGAGGACGCCGACGATCACCTGGAAGAAGGCGATGAGGAGCCCGGCGCCGACGGGGTGCTGCAGCGCGAACTCGCGCAGGGGCTCGGCGAGTTCCCAGGGGTGCAGCGAGTTGAGCCACTTGACCATGGACCCGCGCTTGCCGCCGTCGAAGTAGACGGGGTCGCAGAGCTTGCCCATGCCGGCGTAGATGGAGATGAAGCCGAGGAAGACGCGCATCGGGAGCAGGACGACGCCGAGGTTCATCCGGCGGCCGGGGTAGTAGCCGTGCCGGACGGGGGCGGCTCCGTGCCGGACGGGGGCGGCTCCGTGCCGGACGGGGGCGGCTCCGTGCCGCTTGAGACCCCCGTCGTCCTCGTCCCGGTAGTCGTCGTCCTCGTAGGAGTCGTCCTCGAAGTCACCGTCCGCGTACGGGGGTTCGTCGAGTTCCTCGTAGGCGCTGCCCGCGCTGCGCAGCTGTTGCGGCAGGATGCGGGTCTCGGGGCCGCGGACGGTCGGGGTCTCGACGGTGGCGTCGATGTCGAACCCGGTGGGCCCTCCGCCCCCGCCCGCCAATTCCTCGGCGCCGTGCCGAAGGCTCGTGCTCCGCGCGGCCTGCAACAGCCGGGTGGCGCCCGTGTCGTCGGGGGCGGACTTACCGCTCCAGACGACGGGCGCACGGCGGCGGGTGCCTTCGGCGGTTCCGACGACGGGGATGCGCGCGGTCTCGCCGCCCGAGCTCACGTTCCGCGCGGCACGCGGGGAACGGGCCCGCGGCGCGGTGTTCAGCTGCACGCGGAAGCTCGCATGATTGACGATGACCTGCGCCGGATCGCTCGGCACCTTCACCATGCTCAGCGCGGGAACGTCGTCGAGTCCCGACGAGCGGTCCCCCGTGGGTGTGCGGGGTGTTCTGGTGTCCACACTCATCTAACCGAGTGACGTGTGTTTAGGACACTGCTTTGACCGCCCGGATCTGTCCGGACCCCGTCAAGATCAACGGGCCGCCCCGGGTCCCTGCCCGGGGGACACGAACCCGCGCCCCGTAAGGGGCGCGACCAGCCCCCGCGCACCCGCGCACAAACGACTGCCCGGCGGCAGCCGCTCCCGACTCAGGCCCGACGGCGCGCAGCCTCGTACAGCACAACTCCCGCAGCCACACCCGCGTTCAGCGACTCCGTACCGCCCGGCATGGGGATCCGTACGCGGAAGTCACAGGTCTCCCCCACCAGTCGGGACAGCCCCTTCCCCTCGCTGCCGACGACGATGACGACGGGCCCGCCGAGGGCCTCCAGGTCACCGACCTCGGCCTCTCCGTCCGCCGCGAGACCGACCACGACGAGGCCGGCCTTCTTGTAGGCCTCCAGGGCCCGCGTCAGATTGGACGCGCGGGCGACGGGCGTACGGGCCGCGGCGCCGGCGGACGACTTCCACGCACCGGCGGTCATGCCGGCCGCACGCCGCTCGGGCACGACCACGCCGTGGCCGCCGAAAGCGGAGACGGACCGGACGACGGCACCGAGGTTGCGCGGGTCCGTCACCCCGTCGAGGGCGACGATCAGGGGGTCCACGCCCGCGTCGTAGGCGGCGGCCGCGAGGTCCTGGGGGTGCGCGTACTCGTACGGCGGGACCTGGAGGACGAGCCCCTGGTGGTTGAGCCCGTTGGTCATGCGGTCCAGCTCGGGACGCGGGGCCTCCATGAGGTGGATGCCGCCACGGTCCGCGGCGAGCTGCAGCGCTTCGCGCACCCGCTCGTCGTTGTCGATGAACTGCTGGACGTACAGCATCGTCGCGGGCACGCCCTCGCGCAGCGCCTCGACGACGGAGTTGCGGCCGACGACCATCTCGGACGTGCCCTTGCCGCCCCGGCCGCCGCGCGGTGAGGGCTTGCGCACGATCTGCTTGGCCTTGGCGCCGGCGATGCGGTTCTTCTTGTGTCCCTTGCGCGCCTCGGCGGGCGGGGTGGGGCCCTTGCCTTCGAGGCCCCGGCGTCGCTGGCCGCCACTGCCGACCTGCGCGCCCTTCTTGCCGGACATGCGGCGGTTGTTAGCGGCCATGACCTACCTGTCTGTGTGAACGCGTACGGGTGTACGGGTGTGATCTACGGGCGGACGTACGGGCGTACATCTCCGCTGTGCGTGTCAGGAACACGCCTGCGAAATGACGTACGTACATGAAGTGTGCCGCCCGGACACCCGGACGGCACAATCGATCAAGAAATGGTCAGCGCGGGCCGAGGGTCCAGCGCGGGCCCTGGGGGCCGTCCTCGATGACGAGTCCGGACTGGTTGAGCTGGTCGCGGATGGCGTCGGCGGTGGCCCAGTCCTTGCGGACGCGGGCGGACTCGCGCTGCTGCAGCACCAGCCGTACGAGCGTGTCGACGACTCCGTGGAGGTCCTCGCCGCGGTCGCTCTCGCCCGCCCAGTGCGGGTCGAGCGGGTCGAGGCCGAGGACGGCGAGCATGGCCCTGACCTCGGCGAGCCGGGCGACGGCCGCCTCCTTGTCGTCGGCGGCCAGCGCGGAGTTCCCCTGCCGGACCGTGGTGTGCACGATGGCGAGGGCCCCCGGCACACCCAGGTCGTCGTCCATCGCCTCGGCGAACGCCGGCGGCACCTCGGCGGCGGGCTCGACCGCTCCCCCGGCCTTCTCCACCACGCGCTGCACGAAGCCCTCGATCCGCGCGAACGCGGACTCGGCCTCGCGCAGTGCCTCTTCGCTGTACTCGATGGTGGAGCGGTAGTGCGGGGTGCCCAGGTAGTAACGGAGCACGATGGGCCGCCACGCCTTGACCATCTCGCTGACGAGCACGCTGTTGCCGAGCGACTTCGACATCTTCTCGCCGCTCATGGTCACCCATGAGTTGTGCACCCAGTAGTGCGCGAACTCGTCGCCGAAGCCGACGGCCTGGGCGATCTCGTTCTCGTGGTGCGGGAAGATCAGGTCGATGCCGCCGCCGTGGATGTCGAAGGCGGAGCCCAGGTACTTGTGGGCCATCGCGCTGCACTCCAGGTGCCAGCCGGGCCTGCCCCGTCCCCAGGGCGTCTCCCAGGACGGCTCGCCGGGCTTGACCGCCTTCCACATGGCGAAGTCACGCGGGTCCCGCTTGCCGGTCTCGCCGTCCTCGGCGGGCTGGCGCAGCTCGTCGAGGTCCTGGTTGGAGAGGGAGAGGTAGCCGGGCAGGGACCGTACGTCGAAGTAGACGTTGCCGTCGGCCTCGTACGCGTGGCCGCGCTCGATGAGCGTGCGCATCATCTCGACCATCTCGGTGATGTGGCCGGTGGCGCGCGGCTCGTACGTGGGCGGGAGGCAGCCGAGTGCCGTGTAGCCGTCGTTGAAGGCGCGCTCGTTCTCGTAACCGATCGCCCACCAGGGCCTGTCCTGCTCCGCGGACTTCCTGATGATCTTGTCGTCGATGTCCGTCACGTTGCGGATGAACGTGACGTCGTAACCGCGGTACTCGAACCAGCGGCGCATGATGTCGAAGTTGAGCCCGGACCGGATGTGCCCGATGTGCGGGGCCGCCTGCACCGTGGCGCCACAGAGGTAGATCGAGACACAACCCGGCGTGATCGGGGTGAAGTCGCGAATCTGCCGGGCGCTGGTGTCGTACAGGCGAATAGTCACCCCACCAGGGTAGTGGGCGGGGGGCAGTGCCCCGCGACCCTTGTCCCGCATGGGACACGTATTCGTGACATCCGTACCGCGCCGGTGACGTCTTGGGGGCTTCGCCCCCGAACCCCAGGTCCTCAAACGCCGGACGGGCTGATTTTCAGCCCGTCCGGCGTTTGAGGACAGAGGGGGCCAGGGGGCGAAGTCCCCGTCAACCCACCCGTGCCACCAGCGCCGTGGCGACCGCCATGAGACCTTCGTCGCGCCCGGCGAACCCGAGCCCGTCCGTCGTGGCCCCGGACACGGACACCGGCGCCCCCACCGCCGCGGAGAGCACCCCCTGCGCCTCGTCCCGCCGCTTCCCGATCTTCGGCCGGGGCCCGACCACCTGCACCGCCACATTGCCGATGGTGAACCCCGCCGCCCGCACGATCCGCGCCGCCTCCGTCAGTAGCGTCACGCCGGACGCCCCGGACCACTCGGGCCGCCCCGTACCGAAGTGTTGGCCCAGATCGCCGAGGCCCGCCGCGGAGAACAGCGCGTTGCACGCGGCGTGGGCGACGACGTCCGCGTCGGAGTGGCCCGCGAGACCGGGCCCCTCGCCCTCCCACAGCAGGCCGGCGCACCACAGCTCACGGCCCTCCTCGAAGGCGTGGATGTCGGTACCGATGCCGACCTGCGGCAACAGGGGCAGCACGGGGTCCGGCGACGCCGGCTGGACCGGAGATGCCTCAGAAGCCATCGTTCAGCCTCCGCCGCGTCAGAACCGCCTCCGCGAGGATCAGATCCAGCGGACGCGTCACCTTGAACGCCTCCTCGTGGCCGGGCACGACCACGACCCGCAGTCCGAGCCGCTCGACCATGCTCGCGTCGTCGGTGACGTCGTCCGTGACCGTCTCGTGGGCCCGTACGAGGGTGTCGCGGTCGAAGCCCTGCGGCGTCTGGACGGCACGCAGCCTCGCCCGGTCCGGGGTGGCGACCACGGGCTCGGGCTCCCCGGCCGTCGCCGCGGGCTCGACCTGCTTGACGGTGTCCGTGAGCGGCAGCGCGGGTACGACGGCGGGAGCCCCGTCGCGTACCGCCTCGATGACGCCGTCGACCGTGTCGACGGGTACGAGCGGACGGGCCGCGTCGTGCACGAGCACGATGTCGATGCCGGGGGGCAGCGCTTCGAGCCCGAGCCGCACGGACTCCTGGCGGCTGTCGCCCCCGGGCACGACGTGGAACTCGGTCCGCTCGGGCAGTGCGTGCGAGTCGAGCAGCGTCTTGACCTCCGCGGCCCCGTCGGGCGGCGCCACGACGACGACGAGGGAGACGGCACGCGACGCGGCCATGGCCCGGACCGCGTGGATCAGCATGGGCGTGCCGTTCAGCGCGCGAAGCGCTTTGGGAGCGCCCGGACCGAGGCGTACACCTCGGCCTGCGGCCGGAATCACGGCCGCCGTACGGGCCCCGGGAGGCGTGGGGCGCGAATCGTCAGACATCGGTTCCTGTCAGGTTTGTATGCTCGGCCGACGTGGGTATGGCCTGGGCGTACCCCGGCCGACGGGCTGGGGAGTGCCGGGCGCGACGCTTTGACCGGACCCTTCCGTGAAGATGGTCGAGCCAGCTGTCCGGGCCCGGCACTACGAGTATCGGATCCCTGAATTGCCGAGGGCCGTCCGAGTGCATGGTGTGCACGACGTGTGCGCACGGTTTCCCGGTATGGACCTGCCCCGGGTGGAAACAGGCCCGGGTATGGACATGCCGCAGCGCCCGGCGACAGTGAATACGTCATCGGGCACCACGGCATTGCATTGCGCCGAACCGCTCGTTTCACCTCTGGTCGCCTCTGGTCAGAAAGCGATCAGAGCCAGAGCGTGACGGGCGTCAGGACGCGAGGACCTCGTCGAGCAGGGCCTCGGCCTTGTCCTCGTTCGTGTTCTCCGCGAGGGCGAGCTCGCTCACCAGGATCTGGCGGGCCTTGGCGAGCATGCGCTTCTCGCCGGCGGAGAGTCCACGCTCGCGCTCACGACGCCACAGGTCACGGACTACCTCCGCCACCTTGATGACATCGCCGGAGGCGAGCTTCTCGAGATTTGCCTTGTAACGACGGGACCAGTTGGTGGGCTCCTCGGCGTACGGCGCGCGCAGTACCTCGAAGACCCGGTCCAACCCCTCCTGACCGACCACATCACGTACGCCGACGAACTCCGCATTGTCCGCTGGCACACGCACTGTCAGGTCGCCCTGGGCGACCTTCAGCACCAAGTAGGTCTTGTCCACGCCTTTGATCTGGCGAGTTTCGATAGCCTCGATCAGCGCGGCCCCGTGATGGGGATAGACCACGGTGTCGCCAACCTTGAACGTCATGTGACAGGTACCCCTTCCGTGGCTATCCAGGGTAACACGGAAACCGCGTGTTCTGAATGGCGTTTTCGCAGGTCAGGGCATATCTCGGGGCTTGACAATCCCAACATGAACGTGCTGCGGAGGGGTCGCGGACGACGGTATTCGCAGGTCGGAGCGGCTCTCCCCGCGAGGAGAAACGCGCACGTTACAACACCCCCGATCCCCGCCCACGTGCCCGATCGTCCAGATTTGTCGGGTTCCGGGAGCCCGTCCTGCGCTACTCCGTTCGGTGAACGGAGTCACGTACGAGACCAATCCGGAATTGATCACGCGGGTCGGAGATCGGCGTCGGATCGGCCGGAGATCGGCCCGGAGATCGCCAGAAGATCAACCGAAGATCAACCGAAGATCAATTTTCAGGAGCGCCACGCATTCCTTGCTGGAAATGCGCGGGAGCGTGCCGGAGGCTTGTCGGTGGCTTGTCTGTGGCTTGTCGGGTGGCTTGTCGGGTGGCTTGTCTGTGGCTTGTCGGTCACTTACCGAGGGTTCTTATCTGAAAGACGCACGAGTGCGTGGCAGATGAGTCCATGCGGCATGCAAGTACACCGGGTGACGGGAGAGTCGGGGGGATGGAGAAGCGGCGTGCGGTCGCGGTCGGGGAGCCGTAGGGGCGGGTCGGGTGCGGCGGCGCGGGCACGGCTCGGTAACCTGAGCCCGCTGACCGACCCTTAGGGCGGCTTCACAAATGAGTTGCCCTGTTCCGCCCACGTTCTAGGAGTTGCCGCCGCCGTGAGCAGCAGCCTTCGACGCGGCAGCCTCGCCGCCGCCGCCATCGCGTTCTCGATCGCCTCGCTCGCCGCGTGCGGTGCCGGCAACAAGGCCCAGACGCTGGAGGTCAAGCCGGACAACGCCGCCGTCACCGTCGGCCAGATCAAGATCCAGAACGCCGTCGTCATCACCCAGGCCGAGCTGGAGTCGACGGGCCCCGCCGCGGTCTCCGCGACCGTGTTCAACAGCGGCGACACCCCCCAGACCCTGGAGTCCGTCAAGGTCGAAGGCATCGGTCAGGCCGCGGAGCTCAAGCCCGCCAAGGGCTCGGGCAAGCTGACCGTCCCGGCCGGCGGCTCGCTGATCCTCGGCGGCAAGGGCAATGCCTCCGCCGCACTGGAGAGCAGCCGCGAGGCGTTCGCGGACGGCGACGCGCAGCCGGTCACCTTCACCTTCAGCAGGACCGGCGACGTGAAGCTGGAGGCGTTCGTCGTGCCCGGCCACGGCTACTACTCCGAGTGGGGCCCGAGCGCTGCGGCGCCGAGCACCGAGCCGTCCGCCGCGGAGTCGGAGTCCGGTGCGGCCACCGGGTCGCCGTCGCCCTCCGGGTCCGCGTCCGCGTCGGGTGAGACCGAGGAGACGGGCGAGGCGGGCACGCAGGCCACCGACGCCGCCTCGGCCAGCGCCGACGCCGCGGAGTCGGCCGCGGGCCACTGAACGGCGTACAGCCACCGTTCTCCCGTACGGGCAGGTCCCGTACGTATCCCGTACGTATCCCGTACGTATCGCGTACGTATCCCGTACGTACGCGTGGCGAAGGGCGGGACCCCTCTTCCGGGGGTCCCGCCCTTCGCCGTACGTACTGTCGTCGTGTGCGGTTTACGGCTCGAACTTGTAGCCGAGGCCGCGGACCGTCACCAGGTAGCGGGGCGCGCCGGGGTCCGGCTCGATCTTCGCCCGCAGGCGCTTCACGTGGACGTCCAGCGTCTTGGTGTCACCGACGTAGTCGGCGCCCCACACCCGGTCGATGAGCTGCATACGCGTCAGGACGCGGCCCGCGTTGCGCAGCAGCATCTCCAGGAGGTCGAACTCCTTGAGCGGGAGGTCGACCTTGGAGCCGGAGACGGTGACCACGTGGCGGTCGACGTCCATCCGCACCGGGCCCGCCTCCAGGGCGGCCGGACTGACCTCCTCCGGCTCGCCGCGGCGGCGCAGGACGGCCCGGATGCGGGCGACCAGCTCACGCGACGAGAAGGGCTTGGTCACATAGTCGTCGGCTCCTATTTCGAGCCCCACGACCTTGTCGATCTCACTGTCCTTGGCGGTGACCATGATCACAGGAACGTTCGAACGGCTGCGCAGCTGACGGCACACCTCGGTGCCCGGCAGGCCGGGCAGCATCAGGTCGAGGAGGACGAGGTCGGCGCCATTGCGCTCGAACTCGTCAAGTCCGTCGGGCCCGGTGGTCGCGATGGCGACCTCGAAACCCTCTTTGCGAAGCATGTAGGACAGAGCGTCGCTGAAGGACTCCTCGTCCTCGACGACGAGCACTCGGGTCACGGATGGACCTCCGGGGCAGAAAAGGGTTCGTACGGGGATGAGACGGTGGTCGTCCCGTCGGTCTGACCGGTCTCGTCGTCTTCGTCGAGGCCGGGCGTCTGGTCGCCGCTCGCGCGGTCGCGGGCGGCGCCCGCCTCCGGCAGCCGCAGGGTGAAGGTGGAGCCCTGACCCTCGGAGCTCCACACCGTGACCTCCCCGCTGTGCGAGGCTGCCACGTGCTTGACGATCGCGAGCCCGAGTCCCGTACCGCCGGTTGCGCGGGAACGGGCCGGGTCGACGCGGTAGAAGCGCTCGAAGACGCGCTCCTTGTCCTTTTCGGAGATGCCGATGCCCTGGTCGGTCACGGCTATCTCGATGAGGTCTCCGCCGGGCGCAGTCACCCTGCGCGCGGCTATGCCGACCCGGGTGCGGGCGGGCGAGTAGTTGACGGCGTTCTCCACGAGGTTGCCGAGCGCCGCCGCCAGCTGGCCGCGGTTGCCCCACAGGCGCAGGTCGGCGGTGCCGCCGGCGGCCATGGTGATCTGCTTGGCGCCGGCCTGATGGCGGCAGCGGTCGATCGCCTCGGCGACCAGTTCGTCGACGCGGACGGGCTCCGCGTCCTCCAGGGGGTCGTCGTTCTGGACCCGGGAGAGGTCGATGAGCTCCTGGACGAGGTTGGTGAGGCGGGTCGCCTCGATCTGCATGCGTCCGGCGAAGCGCTCCACGGCCTCCGGTTCCTCCGAGGCGCCCATGACGGCCTCGGAGAGGAGGGAGAGTGCGCCGACCGGGGTCTTGAGCTCGTGGCTGACGTTGGCCACGAAGTCGCGTCGTACGGCTTCGATCCGGCGGGCCTCGGTGAGGTCCTCGACCAGGAGCAGTACGAGCCGGGAGCCGAGCGGCGCCACCCGGGCGGACACGGCGAGTGCCTCGCCCCGGCCGGTGCCGCGCCGGGGGAGGTCCAGCTCGACCTGGCGTATCTCGCCGTCCCTGCGGGTGTCGCGGGCCATCAGGATCATCGGCTCGACGGCCAGTTTCCCGCCGCGCACGAGACCGAGGGCGTACGCGGCCGAGCTGGCCTTGACCACGGCGTCGGACTCGTCCAGTACGACGGCGGAGGAGCGGAGCACGGACAGAACCGTGTCGACGCCCGGTGGCAGGACCGGGTCGGTGTGCAGAGAGGTGCGGGTGGGGCGTTTCTGTTCCCGCTCACTCCAGCGGAACGCCAGCACGGCGATGACACCGGTGAGTACACCGGCGATCGCTGCCGCTGCGGCAACAGCCGCGTTCACGTCCATGGCTCCAGGTTAGGCACGCTGTACGCCCCGGTCACAGCCGTCCGGGGGTGGACTCGAACACTCGTCGCCCAGAGTTCACCCTGGATACCCTGCTGGTTCACTTCGTACGACCGGGCCGCGCACCCTTCCCACCTGCGGGAAGAGGCTACGTCGCCCAGAGTTCACCTGGGTGTCGGTGGTGGTTCATTTGAGAGGACGTAAACCGACGCGTTCAGGCCGGAGCGTGGGAACGTGGGGTTCACGAGCCCCAGTGAACCTCCGAAGCAGACGTAGGAAAGGGACATCCAGATGCGGGACGCGTACCACGAGGAACTTGACTCGATCGGCGAGGGCCTGGTCGAGATGGCCCGCCTCGTCGGATCGGCCATCGGTCGCGCCACGACGGCGATCCTCGACTCCGATCTGAAGCTCGCGGAGAGCGTGATCGCGGCCGACCAGAAGGTCGACGATCTCCAGCACGACCTTGAGGCACGGGCGATAACCCTGCTGGCCCGGCAGCAGCCCGTGGCCACGGACCTGCGGATCGTCGTCACCTCGCTCCGTATGTCGGCCGACCTGGAGCGCTCCGGCGACCTCGCCCAGCACGTGGCGAAGCTGGCGCGGCTGCGCTTCCCGGAGCGGGCCATTCCGCAGGACCTGCACGCCACGATCCTGGAGATGGGCCAGCTCGCGCAGCGGCTGATGGCGAAGGCGGCCGAGGTCATCGTCACCAAGGACGTCGACCTCGCCCTTCAGCTGGAGCAGGACGACGACGCGATGGACCTCCTCCACCGCACGCTCTTCCAGCACCTCCTGGACGACCGCTGGAAGCACGGCATCGAGACCGCGGTGGACGTGACGCTGCTGGGCCGCTACTACGAGCGCTTCGCGGACCACGCGGTGTCGGTGGCGAACCGTGTGGTGTACCTGGTGACGGGCGAGCACGCCGACGAGCTGCAGGCCGCTCCGCAGGTCGAGGGCGCGTAAACCGGCCACGGGCGGTGGCGGGAGCCTTCCGCCGTGGGTCGGGAGCCTCCGGCCATGGGTCGGCTGCCTCCGGCCATGGGGCGGGAGCCTCCGGCAATGGGGCGGGAGCCTCCGGCCATGGGGCGGGCTCTGGCTACGAGGGGGCGCATCGGGTGCGGGCAGGGGTGCGAGAGCCTCTGTGCGCCGTTGATGCGCCCGGCCTCGTGGGATTGCAATGGGAGGAGGCACAAGCCTTCGAGGGAGTCTCAATGACGAAGTCAAGCCGCTTGCGTGACCGGCGAGGCGGAGGTGAATACCCGTCCGTCACGCAGCAACGCCCACAGAACGCTCGCTCGTCGGCGGGCGAGGACGATGACGGCCTGGACGTGTTTGCAGCCCTCGCCGCGCTTCTTGAGGTAGAAGTCCCGGTTCGGTCCTTCGCGGATGATGCTGGTCTGCGCGGAC
>NZ_JBIUVD010000050.1:0-15606 GCF_044742785.1 Streptomyces sp. NPDC087844
CAGCCTCCCCTACAGAGCGAACCCACCGCCCAGTACAGCTGAACAACAGCAGGTCACAACCAAGATCATTAAGCACACACCAGCTACGCCACAGCACGGAGCGAAGCTGATCTATGAGGAAGCCGCAGCCGAACTCAATTCCCCCGACGCGCTGCAGCCCATCGTTGATCTGGCGAGAGCGCTCGACCTGCCGAACGATCAGCCTCTGGACCAGCAGCACATTCGCGACCGGGTCACCTCCGCGGCGCGAGACTTTCTCGCCACAGAAGCACGCCAGAAGCACAGCCTTTGAGCTACGTCGCATGACCCACCGTGACCGGTACACGGAAAGCGCAGTTCGCGCGGCACGCGCGGAGGCACAGCTCCGACCGGTATCCGAGGAACTTCTCCAAGGGGCACAACCGCTGCGCACCTGGCTCTGCGCCTTCAAGGACGATGATGCGCAAAGCGCTCAGGTCTGGCTTGACGAGGCTCAGGTGCCTTTGTCCAACTCATGTGGTTCTGGCTCCCACTGAGTGGTGTGCATCGTGACGTTGCTGGTCACGGATCTGGTGTGAGGGTCGGGAGAGCTGCTCGCGCTGGTCATCGGCCGGTGTCCACGGCGAAGATCGTCTGACATGTCGTTTGGAGCCGTCCTCGGATCGTGTTGCGCCGTCCGCTGTGCCGCTCTTACGATCCGGGGCTGGGCCGGTACGCCGGGAGAGCGTGGGGATGCGGGAGCTGGAGCGGACCGGAGGCCGTCGCCCCGACGCCCGCCCGGGAGGAGGCTGACCCGGACGAAGTTTGCCCGCGGCTGAAGAAGCCGGGTCCCATCGGCCGAGTTGGCCTACGAGGAAGACTCGGGGCCGTCGGCGCCGAACTGCCAGTGTCGGGTCATCGAGCGGTGAGGACGTGCGCCCACGGCTCATCGATGTCGGCCAGACCCAGCACGGCGACCACGTTGTCGAGCATTCCGGCGCCGAACCAGCGCCGCACGGCCTCGTCGTCACCCAGCAACTGCCGAACGGTGTCGACCTGCTTGGCGTAGCACCGGCGCACGGCCTGCTCCACCAGCGGTTCGCCGACGGCACAGTTCGCGTGCATGAGGAAACGCAGGATGTTGCGGTCCGCGACGAGCGCGGTGTAGGCGCCGCGTGCAGCGTCCAACGCCGCCTCGGGTGCCGGCCCGGCCCCACCCGACGCCGGCGAGTGAGCGACCAGCGTGTCGGTCATGACGACGGAGACGTGGTCGACCACCGCCGCGAACAGTGCTTCCTTGTTCGGGTACAGGCGATAGAGATACGGCTGAGAGACGCCGACCCAGTCTGCGATCTCGTGCGTCGTCGTACCGTAGAAACCCTTGTGCGCGAAGCAGTCGACCGCAGCGGCCACGATGGCCCGACGTCGTTCGTCGCTCTTCGTGCTGGTACCGGCGGCAGGCATGGGCGTCAGTCAAACACGGCTCCCCTCAGCCTCCAAAAGCCACGCTGCGGTCGGAGTCGGACGGTACTTCGTGGGGCGTGAGCGCCTCGATCGCCACCAGCGGGTTCCAGTAGTCCAGGTAGTGGGTGATGCGTGCGTCGTCATCGGTGTGGACGACGGAGATGCATGTCTGCTCGTACGGCTTGCCGGTCGGCAGCGCAGTGCCCTTCGAGCGGAATTCGGCGATCACTAGACTCGGATCGACCGTCTCGTGGAACACCAGGTCGACGAACTCCACGTCAAAGGTCTCGGGAAAGTTGCTCATGTGCGCGCGCAGTGCGTCTCGCCCCGTTACCCGCTGGGGCACGCCGGCCGGCGCGTACGGGAACTCAAGCACCGCCTCCGGGGCGAACAGCTGCACCCACTCCTCGGTATGTCCGGCAGCGGTGAGGCGCAGGTGCTCGGCCACGGCGTGCTGGGCAGCGGCACGGCGGGCGGCGTCGTCTTCCTTGGCTATCATTTTCACTCCTGCGTTAGTGGTCGACCTATAACCTACCATGCCTGAGCTGGCGGGTAGTCGAGCAGGAGGTGACGCCATGGGACCCCGGTCCCGTTCACCCAGAGGATGGCGTTCAGAAAACCCCCTCGGCGGCGGGCGGCGGCCCGGCACTATCGGCGCACGTCACGCTTCGGCGAAGATCGTCGGCCACCGGGGGACTTCGCGGTCCGTCAGGACCAGCAGAGCCCTCACCAGGGTGGTCGCCCACTTCGGGTCGGTGCGTACCTTGCCGGGTACGCGCCAGTTCTTCAGGTGGGCGAAGCCGTGCTCGACCGGCGCCCGCACTGCGGCAAGGGGGTTGTCGGACAGCTTCCGCCCGCGCGTCAGCGGCCGGTTCCGGGCGGCCTCGCAGCCGGTGATCACCGCCGGATCGGCGTCGGGACCGCTGTCGTCGAGCCCGACGAATCCCAGGTCGGCGATGGCTCCGAGGCCGGCCGCCCGCAGCCTGACGGTCAGCCGGTCGTGACGGCAGGCGGTGATCTCCGGGGTACGTCCGGGCCGGGCCGCCGAGACCCACAGCAGTCGACCCTTGTCGTCGGTGAGCGCGATCACGAGCAGGCCGTGGTGTTTGTGCTTGCCAAAGTAGTTCTTCCGGTTCGCCGTGCCGGTGCGCCGCCGGGTGCGGATCAGCGAGCCGTCCAGCAGCACCACCCCGCCACCCGCTCGGGTGATCATCTTCAAGGTGCGGTCCAGGCGCGGGCCAGGCGCGCGGCGCGAGCGGCCAGCAGGCCGACGACTTCCCTGACCCACCGGGTCACGGTGGTGCGGTGTATCCCGTTGCCGCCGGCCAGGTCGCGAGGTAGACGGCCGCGGCCAGCCACAAGGTCGTGTACCGCTCGGTGTCGTCCTCGCGCAGGCGGCCGAAGGCGTCGCGGGAGCGGCGGGCGGCCACCGGTGCCAGCCGGTCGAGGAGGTCCGCGCCGGTGGCGAAGCCGTCCCGGCGCAGGGCCGCCGCCTGGTCGCGGTGGTCGCCGTCCCGTACGGGTTCGGCGGCGACCCGGCGGCCTCCCGCGACCGCCAGCTCGACCAGGCGGCGGACCCGCCAGAGAGGTGAGCCGGCGGGGGCGGCGAGGGCAGCGGAGGCGGCAGGCGAGGTGGAGGGCGGGGGACTCGTCGTGAGCCGGGGGGCTCGGCGGGAAGTGGCCGTCGCGCAGGTCGTCGTAGCCGAGGTCGGCGCGGTCGTGCCAGTCGGCGGGAAGGCGCAGGGTCGCCTCGGCCCCGGGCACCGGGCCGACGGTCAGCGGGCGCAGCACGGTGCCCCGCAGGGCGTCGACGCGGCCGAGGACCCGGATCCGCAGCCCCGGGCGGGCGCCCAGCCGCCGGAGGTTCGCGGTGTGGGCGGGGGCGGGGTCAGGATGGACGGGGGCCAGCCGGACCGGGGCGCCGGGGTCGGCCCGGTCCCCCGCGTCCAGGTCTCCCGGGTGCGGCAGCACCCGGACGAGCACGTCCTCGCCGTCGGTCCCTGCGATCTCCACGTCGCAGACGGTCAGGGACCGGTCGGCGGGCTCGGCCGGGTCCGGGACGTCCGCGCGGCCGGCCCGGGCCAGGCCGGGGCGTCCGGCGGTGAAGGTGGCGCGGACCCCGGGCTCCGGCAGCAGCCGCCCCTCCGGGGAGACGACCGCGCCGAAGACCGTCAACCCGCCCCGGGACAGCCGGAAGTGGTCACTCAGGAAGGAGCGGAGGGCGACATGGGCGGTGCCGGCCCGGCGGGCACGTGCCGGGCCGCCGGGCCGGACGTCGGGGAGCGTGTACCAGCGGCCGTCGTCGTCCACGAGATGGGTGATCACCCCGCCGGGGCCGTCGGGGCCGCCGGGGCCGCCGGGGCCGATCACCGGCTCGCGGCAGACCCCGTAGAGGCGCAGGGGGCCGTCGGGACGGTGGTTGCGGGCGCCGGCGCCGATCAGCGCGGGGTCGGGGTCGGCGGCTCTCGCACGGTGAGTGACGAGGAGCAGTTCACGCAGGGCGGCGACCTGTCCGGCGCGGTCGCGGCCGCGGTGCGGATCGTCGGGGCCGGGCAGGGCGCGCACCACGTCCAGGGCGGCGGCCTCCGCACGGTGCAGACCCGCCAGACGGGCCGTGTGGGCGGCGCGGAGCAGCTCGGCGCGGAGGACGGCGCCGGTGGCGGTGGTTCCGGCGGAGAGCACGGCGGCCGCGGCCTTTCAGAGACCGGCGGCGGCCCGGATCTGGTCGGGGGTGAGGAAAACGGGGGCGGCGGTGCCGCAGGGGCGGAGGACGGGGGAGGTTCGGCTGGGCCTTTGTGTTCGGTCGGTGGGGGCGGTGCGGGTGGGGTGGTCGGTGGTGCGGTGGTGAGCGGGCAGGCACCCAGTACCGCCGCCCGGTGGAGGCAGCGGGGTGCCAGCAGGCAGGTGCAGGTGACCTGGGCCGGGTCGGTGACCGTGCCGGACGGGTCCGATGCCAGCGTCACCCGCGCGTCGGGACCGCAGCGGACCTCGAAGGTCCCGTCCCCGGCGGTGACGGGTGCGTCGGCGAGGGCCGCCACGGCCGCGTCGAGCCTGCCTCGCAACCGGGTGGTCAGGCCCGCCTCGACCGCGGTGAACACCTCCGGTGCGATCGGGGGGAGGGGGACGTCCGTTCCGGAAAGGGTCATCGGGGTGCTCCACGCAGGCGTTCGCCCACCCACCGGGCGAGCGAGAGGGGGCTGAGGCCGGCGACCGGCATACCGGCCGCTACGAGCTGCCGGGCGACCGCCACCGAGTACCGGGGGACTCCGTCCGCGTCCAGCGCGGCGCAGCCCAGCAGTTGGACGCCGGAGGAGACCAGGGCCCGGGTCTCCCGGAGCAGTCCGTCGAGCGACCAGCCCTCCTCGAAGTCGCTGACGACGACCATCAGCGTGCGGTCGGGCACCTTCACCAGCGTGCGGGCGTGCGCGAGACCGGCCGCGATGTGGGTGCCGCCGCCGACGCGCACCTCCAGCAGCAGGAAGAGGGGGTCGGCGACCCGGTCGGTGAGGTCGACGACCTCGGTGCTGAAGGTGAGGAAGTGGGTGGAGAGCATGGGCGCGTCGCCCAGCACGGCCGCAGTGAGCGCCGACCAGATGACGGAGGACTCCATGGAGGCGGAGACGTCGGCCACGAGGATCAGCCGCCAGTCGCTCTCCCGTGCGGTGCGGGTGCTGAACACCGGCCGCGCGGGCACGACCTGGACGCCGCCGTCCCCTCGGCGGCGGAGGTGGGCGAGGTTGGCGCGCAGGGTGCGGGCCATGTCGAGCCGGCCGCCGGGCCGCCGGGCCGCCGGGTGGGGCGGGGGGTGGTGAGACCGGTGAGGGTGGGGCGCAGCCGGGTGGCGAGTTCCCGGGTGAGTTCCTCGATCAGGCGCTTGACGAGGGGGCGCAGGTTCGCCAGTTGCTGCTCGGGCATCCCTCGGGCGAGAGTGAGCACGGCGGACAGAAGCTCCACCGAGGGGCGTACCGAGCCGGGATCGAGAAGGGGGAGCACGTCCGTACGGCCCTGGGCGGCGGCGCGGCCGAGCACCTCTTCCCGGATGTCCGCGCCGAACAGTGCCTGGAGCCGGTCGGCCCATTCCCGGACGGTGGGGCGGCTCCGGTCCCGGCCGCCACCGCGCTCCCGCGGGGACCGGCCGTCGCTCGCGTTCGGCCCCTCGCCGTCGGCGCCCGTGTCCCGTCCGGCGAACAGTTCGCCCTGCGCGTCCTGGTCGACCTCCTCCGTGTCCTCACCGTACAGCTCGTCCAAGGCGTGGGCGTAGGCCCGCAGTTCCTCGGACAGTTCCGCCGTCCGGCGGCCGAGCAGCAGTCGCCAGCGGTCGGCGGGGCCGAGCCTCGGGGCGGCGGCGGTGCCGGTCGCTCCGGTCGGGCGGGGTGACAGGGCCGAACGGGGCACCCCGGCACGTGCGGGTACCGGCGCCGGTACCGCCGCCTCCGATACAGATCCAGACGTCGATGCCAAGGTCAAGGTCGACGCCAAGGTCAAGGTCGACGCCGACGCCGAGGTCGACGCCGCCGGATCCAGCACCCCCGCCAGCCCCATGTCCCGCAGAAGGGCGAAGCCCTCCGCGTCGGCTTCGGCCCAGTGGCCCGCCAGGGCGGCGGGGGCGGTGAGGCGGAGATCGGGGCGGTCACCGAGGCGGGCGGTCACCGTCGCGAGCAGCCGCTCGCGTCCCGCCGGGGTGAGCGCGCGGAAACCTCCGCGCAGTGCGGGAAGCCGGTCGAGGAAGTCTCGGTCCCCCATCGTCTCGACGCGCCCGAGCAACGGGTCCAGGGCGGTGGGGACCGCCTCGACCAGTGGTCCGGCGGCGAGGAGCAGCCCGGTGAGACGGCGCTCCAGCCGGCGACGGGTGTCCGGGGCCGTCGCCGTGTCCACCCAGTCGGCGAGTCGGGCGCCCAGCAGCTCCGAGCTGTCGAGATCCAGCAGCACCCTGGCGGCGAGGACCGCACCCTGGACGAGCGGGGAACCGTTGCGGGAGAGCGCGTACAGCTCGGTGCCCAGACGCAGGCCGAGCCGGTCCTCGCCGCCGCGCAGGGCCAGGGCGACCAGTGCGACGGCGTCCTCCCGCCCGTCGGTGCCGGCCAGGCCGGGCAGGGCGCGGACCGCGGCTTCCAGCAGCGTGCGGGAGAGCGCGGCGGCGCGGCGGCGCGGCGGCGGATCGGTTCCGTGGTGCCGGGCAGATGGCCGCCGCGGACCGAGTCCAGCAGGTCGAGGCAGCGCAGCAGTTCGGGCAGGGTGGCCGCGACGGGCAGGACCCGCGCCGCCTCCGTGAGGAGGTCGCCGGCCAGGTCGGGCAGGGCGCAGCGGGCCGCGGCGCCGAGGACGTCGATGATCCGGGCCGGGGTGGCGCCGCCCTGCTCCGAGGCACTGCGGTGGTTCTCCCGGCGGGTGCCGTCGGCCGCCTGGGCGGCGGTGACGCCCCTGATGCCGACGAGATCGAGCCGGGCGGCGACGGAGGGGGTCCAGGCCGCTCTCCAGCGAGTGGTGAGGGCGTTGCCGTCGCTCGCGGCGGACACCTCGGCCCGCTCGGCGTACTCCACTCCGCACGCCTTGAGGCGTTGCAGGAGGATCTCGCGCCGGGCGTCGAGGGGCGAGCGCAGCGGTGAGAGGCGCAGCTCCCGGCGGGCGGGGCTGCTCGGGCCGGGCAGCCGCAGCGCGGCCAGCTCCGCCTCCGCCCAGGGGCCGAGTCCGGAGCGGGGGATGCCGGGGGCGAGCCGGCCGCGGCCGGTGCCGACGAACACCGTCTCCAGGAGCGGGCCCGGTTGTTCGCCCCGGCCCAGGACGGAGGTCACCGCTTCCAGCAGCTCCGCACGGCCGGGCGCCGAGGCCGCGGGCGAGCCGCAGGGCCTCGATCACCTCGCCGGTACCGGCGGCGTAGCCGGCCGCGCGCATCGCGCGGCAGAGTTCGGTGAGGAGTCGGGCGGCGCCGTCGTGGATCCGGTCCGGATCGCCCCCGGCCTCGAACACCGCCTGCTGCCAGCGCGGGTCACGGATCCCGGCCGGGTAGCCGGACCGGGGGTCCAGCAGGGCGAAGGCGTACGGCACGAGCGAGGTCACCGTCGAAGGGCCCGCCTCCGCCCGGCCGTCGCCGTCCGCCGCCGGAGGGCCGTCCGCCGTGTCCAGGGCGGGGGCGTGGAAGGCGCCGACCACCACCGCGCTTCTCCGTGTTCCGGCCGTGGCCACGACTTCGCGCATGTGCGCCTCCCGGGCGAGGTCGAGGGCGGCGAGGCCCTCGTGTTCCCGCCGGTCCTGGCGCAGCGCCCAGCCGACACCGAGGGCGACCAGCCGCACGGCTTCGGGGCTGCTGCCGAGGGCCCGCGCCTCCACCGTGCGGTCCCACAGGTCCGGCCCGTCCCGCGGGGGCCGCCCGCCGCCGGGGACCGGGACGGATGCCCCCGGTGGGACGGATGACCGCGGCGGGGCGGCGGACCGCGGCGGCGCCGCCAGCGGCAGGTCGCAGCAGAGCACCTCCGCGCCGTTCCGCCGGGCCCAGCGGATGGCCGCCAGCTCCGGGGAGAAGTCCGCGAGGGGGTAGGCGTGCAGCCGTCCGTCCTCGTACGCGCCGGTCAGCGCCACCGGGGCGACCGTGCGCGGGTCGGCGAGGTACGGCAGCCAGGGCTGGAAGTCGGCGGGCAGTTCGACGCAGACGACCTCGGCGGCCACGGCGTCCAGCAGCCGGGGCACGGCGACGGCGAGAGCGGGGCTGTGATGCCGCACCTCGATCAGATACGGCCGTGTGCCGGCGGCCAGAGCGGCCACTCTCGCAGCGGCCTCTTCCCCCTCGGGGCCCGCCGTCCACGCGGCCGACGCCTCCCCCTCGGCCCCGGCCACCCCCACGGCCGCCCCTCCCCCTCGGTCTCATTCATCGGGTCTCTTGCGTTCATGGTCGTCCTTCCGCTGTCGGCCCGTCCGGCGCGCGGACGCCGCCCCTCGCACGAGAGCCCCTCCCCCACGGCTCCCCACGGCCGCACCGGTGCCTCCCACCGGTGCGGCCACTCCCCGTACCGGCGTTCAGCGGCGCTTGCGGCGCGGGCGCGGTACCTCCATCTCCTCCAGCCGGGGCTCGTCGCCGTCCTGGACCCGGCGCCACGCCTCGCGGTAGAGATCGGCGACGGGCCGGTCCGGCACGACCACACCCAGGAGGGCCTTCTCACCGTCGAGCAGGCCGTACATCGGCAGTTTCCAGCGCTCCAGCGGCAGATGCGGTGAGGCGAGCCGGGTCCAGCCGCCGGGCAGGAACAGCGAACGGCCGGCCTTGGAGCGTTTGCCCTCGACCACGAGGCCGGTGGGGACGAGTTCGGCACGGGCCGCCCGGAGCCGGGCGGTCCCGCCGCGCCGCTTCGCCCAGCCGGTCCAGCGCGCGGTGTTGCGGTCGGTGGGGTCGGGCAGGGCGAGCAGCATCAGATAGACGACCGCGGCGTCCTCGCTGACGCCGTACCGCTTCGCCGCCTCGGCGACGAGGTCGGGCACGGACCGGGAGGGGTCCTGCGGCCACCACCCGCCGTCCTCGTCGCGGGCGCCCGCCGCCGGGGCGCCCGGATCGGCGAGGAGTTCGGCGAACCGCCGGTCGTGGACGAGGCGCAGGGCGGTCTCCGCGGCGGTCGGCCCCTCACCGGGGAAGAGGGCCGCCATGTGGGGGTCGGACCCGGCCGCGTCGAGGAGCGAGGGGCGCACGGCGGCGAGGGGGGCGGGGACCGTGGTGCTCAGCACGACCGCGCCGTAGCGCTCAAGGTCCTCGCCGCGCTCGGTGGGTTCACCGGCGGCGAGAGCGAACGCCTCCCGGTCGACGCTTCTGCCGAGGTCGATCAGCAGGCCCGGGTGGGTCAGCCGGCCGCGTATCGCCGTCAGTACCTCGGGCAGCACGGCACGGAGCGGGTGGCTGGACGGGAGGCGGTGGGCGAGCCAGGCGGTGAGGGCGACCCCGGTCTTCAGGACATTCCCCCCGAAGCCGCTGCCCCGGGCGGCGAGCCAGTGGCCGGAGAGCGTCCATTCCAGGTCGTGTTGGAGCCGGGGCTCGCCGGCCACGTCGAGGAAGCCGTGCAGCGCCTCGGTCGTCGGCCAGCCCACGCATTCGATCGAGCGGACCGCTTCGTTGAGCACCTCCTCGTCGACAGGTTCGCGCCGGCCCAGCCGCTCGTTCCAGACCGTGGCCGCGGCGGCGGCGTCGGGGCCGTGGCTCCACAGCCGGGACGGTTCGACGGGGAGCAGCGCCGCGACGACGGCCCGCCGGGCGCCGGCGTCGAGGAAGCGCAGGTCGTCCTTGGCCACTCGCGCGTCGGGCGCCTTCACGCCGATGGTCTTCAGCGTCTCGGACGGTACGGCCTGGCGGGTGTCGTCGATCATGGGCAGTCCGGCGACGACCAGCCGGGCCGTGCTCGGGGTGACTCCGGTGAGCCGGGCGAACTCCTCGGCGGCGGCGGGAAACCAGGGTGCCGGGCCGCGTCCGGCCAGCTCGGCGCGGAAGGCCGCGGCCCAGCCGGGCGGTCGCGTCGGCTCCGGCAGGAACGGCTCGGCGGAGACCAGCGTGTAGGGGGCGGGCGGCTCGAAGCGGCCGGAGGGATCGTGGTGCAGGGCGCCGTAGTGCCTGCCGTCGTCGTCGGCGCCGTCCCAGTGGCGGAACGGCCGGTACCAGTCGTCGGGGAAGGCGAGGAACTCCCCGCCGCCCAGGTCCAAAAGGGTCGCGGAGGTGTAGCCGCGCACGGCGCCGGGTCCCTCGAACAGCTTCTGGTCGAGCCGCAGCCGGACGCGGCGCCAGTGGGCCGGGTCCGGTTCGGTGAGCCGCTGGTCGTCCAGTTCCGCCAGGAACATCTCCAGGGCCCGGCGGTGGTCCTCGGCGGTGGCCCGGGTCCCGGCGCGCAGGGCCACCGTCGCGGGCAGCGTGGGCAGGGCCGTCGCGTTGAGGCGGCGCAGCGGATCCAACTGTTTCCCGTCCAGGTGCACGGTGCCCTCGGCGGTCGTCTCGCCGAGGCCCTTCATCGTCCGGGCGAGCAGCGCCGGCAGCCCGAAGATGTCGTGGTGGAAGTCGTAGTACCAGCGGTTGCCGCCCTCGGTCAGGCCGATGCCGTCGAGCGCGGAGGCGAGCAGGCGGTCGCCGACGGCCCGTCTCGGCTCGTCCGGGGCGGTGCCCGCGCGCGCGGATTCGAGCCGGTCGAGCACGGCGTCCAGGGTGCGCTGCTGCTCGGCGGCGTACCGCACGAGGGTGGCGACGCCCGCGCGCAGCCTCTCGTGTCCGATCTCCGGGAGCAGGGTGCGCACCAGGTCGCCCGCCACGTCCTTGCCGGGGACGTCGTCGGCGGGGGTGGCGTCGGGCTGTCCGGCGACGGCTCCGGCCAGCAGGGCCTCGACCGTGTCCTCGCCGATCTCGCGGAGCGCGGCCGAGCCCTGCGGATCGCGGGCCAGGCACAGGTGCCAGTAGCGCAGGGGCGGCAGCAGGGCCGTGCCGCCGGTGAAGATGCCGGAGCGGTAGCCGGACCGGATCTCGGCGACGACCGTGCCGTCGGTGTCGAGCAGTTCGATCTCCCGGTGCTTGTCGAGCACCGCCAGCAGCCGTCCGGTGCCGGGCAGTTCCAGCGCCTGCGCGGGGAGGCCACCGCTGTCGGCCGGCACGACCACCGCGCGTCCGGCGAGGTCCTCGCCCTTGCGGGAGCCGTCGGGCAGCGTCAGCATCCGCCAGCCGAGGAGTCCGTCCACCGGCGCGCTCATCGGGCCGGGGACGGCGGACGGGGCGGGCCGCAGCCAGGAGGCGCCGAGACTGTCTCCCGTCGCCTCGCGCGTGCCGCCCTCGGCGAACCACTCCGGCATCGCGGGTTCGCCCACGGTGTCGTGGACCGGGTCGTAGCTGTGCCAGGTGTGGTGCCGCGCGTCGGACCAGTCGCGGATCCACACCCAGTAGGACGTGCCGTCGCCGATCACGTGCCGCCGGCCCGGGACCACGGTGTCCCCCCGGCGCAGCACACCGTGGCCGGTGGTCCGGCCGCCCCCGGGCAGCGGCAGGGAGACGGGGGACATGCCGCCGTCGAGGCCGTTGCCGCCGTCGACGTCGCTGAAGTAGGAGTGGTGGACGGCGCCGTCCACCGCCAGGGGCGGGGAGTCCGCCGAGTGGTGCCAGTAACCCTGTCCGGAGGAGGTGGGGAACGCGTACCACCAGACGAAGAGTTCACCGTCGACGTACTGGCAGTCGACACGCCAGATCCGCTCGCCGGCCTCGTCCGGGAGGCGCAGGTCGTGGACGAGGACGGTGCCCTCCGCGCCGATCACCCGGAGCTGTCGGCCGACGAGGACGACGAGATACGGCCAGGCGTCGGTGACCTTGATCTTCGAGGGGTCGACGTCCTGTGCGGCGGCCTCGTCCAGCGCCTCCTCCCAGGCGGGCCAGCCCACCTCGTCCAGGAGGCCGGTGCGCAGGGCGCGGGCGAGCGCCGGCGCCACGCCCGTGGTCAGTGCCTCGCGGACCGCGTCCTCGGCGACCGCGAGCACCTCCCCCGGCAGCCAGCTCAGAGTGTGCAGCACACCGCGGTAACCGGAGTAGGCGGGCAGGGCGGCGCCGAGGTACTCCCGGCTGGCCTCGCCCACCCACTCGGCGAGCATCGGACGGCCGCCGGGGGACGCCACCAGGGCGAGGAGCGTCGGCTTGTGGCGGGGGCAGCCGACCATGAAGGCCCGGCGGAAGCGGGGGTCGGCCTCCAGAGCGAGGAGATCGCGCCGTTCCTCGCGGTCCGCCCAGGCGTTCAGTTCCAGCCGCCCGTCCTCGCCGGGCCCCTCCACCGGGACACCGAGGGCCAGCATCTGGTCCAGCAGGTCCACGTCACCGACCGGGGGCGGCAGGGCGGAACCGGTGGCGGCCAGTTCGGCGCGAAGCACACCGGCCATGCGGTCGACGAGCGGGCGGAGTCCGTCGGGCGCGGGGCTGCGCCGGTCGGCCTCGCACCGCTCGACGAACCTGTGCGTCCAGCCGGCCGTGCCGTCGGGCGACCGCTCCCCGGCGGGCAGGGCGGCGTCGCACAGCCCGGCGGTGGCGCCCGACGCCTCCAGCAGGTCGAGCCAGTACGGCAGTTCCTCGCGCTCCCACTCGGAAGGCATCATCCCGAGGAGGGTGGCGCGGAAGGCGGGCTCCTGCCGGGTCAGGCGCAGCAGGGCCGGGCGGTGGGTCTTCCACCAGCCGAGCGGCGCCTTGACCGTGCCGGGCAGCGGGAGCATCTCGCGCAGGTGGGCGACCTCCTCGGCGAGCGCGTCCTTGTCCGCCGCCGCCTTCGCCAGCCGGCGCAGGTCGCCGGCGCCCGGACTCGACGGGGCCAGGCCGTGTGCCGCGAGCCGCACGAAGAGTCCGCGCAGGTGTCGGAAGGCGACCTTCGCGGGGACCCGGGAGGACAGGCCCTTGGCGTAACTGGAGAGGATCTTCGTGGGTACGGCGTCGGCCAGGGCGAACTCCAGGAAGACGGCGTCCATGCGCGCCTCGTCGAACGGCAGCGCGTGCGCCGTCTCCGCCTTGCGGGCGTTGACGAACATCTGGGACGCGTACGCCTTCTCGTCGGCGGCGAGGAAGACGCGGCCCGCCTGCTCGTAGAAGGTCGGCAGGAAGTGCGGTACGGAGCCGGCGAGGCGCTCGCCGATCGCCTCGTAGGCGGCGCGGGCCCGCTTCGGCCGGGACGCCACCGTCTTCGCCACCTTGTTCATCTCGTCCACGAGGGACATGGCCAGATGGCTGTCGGAGGGGTGCCGGACCAGGACCCAGTCGGGGAAGCCCAGCGCCTTCGGCCGCCCGACGCCGACCTCCACCGGCTCGCCCTCGGGTTCGAGGCCGAGGAAGCCGGTGGGCGGTTCCTCGGTCTGCTCGGCGCTGGTCAGGCGCACGACGGTCCGGTCGTCCAGGAGGGGATGCCGGTACGCCTGGGTGAACATGGGCACGGCGCGGTCGCCGCCGCCGGTGGTGCCGGGCGGCAGTAACGCACCGGCCCGCAGCAGTTCCTCCGCCTCGGCGGCCGTCCCGCCCGCTGTCGTCGCGTCCGCTGTCGTCGCGTCGTTCATGAATACGTGCCTCTCGCGGCCGTGCGGCCGAAGTCGGGGTGGTGCCGGTGTGCGCCGTCGCCGCTCACGCCGCACCGTCCGTGCTCACGGTGCGGCCGGCGTGCAGGGCGGCGGCCATGCGCATGCCCTCCGACCAGGCCACGGGGCCGACCTCGCACAGGGCGAGCCGCTTTCCGTCCTGGTCGCGCCAGGACAGCCGGCCGGTCCATGCCTTGTCCTCGGTGTAGGGGTCGCCGATGTCGACCGCGGCGGTGACGATCCGCCCGGCGTCCCTGATGCGGTCGGTGGCGTACGTGCCCTCGACCCTGCAACCGAGCGAGGTGACCCGGGCGGAGAGGTGGAACCACGAGCGGTACTCGGCGCCGGAGAACTCGGTGACCGAGGTGGCGGCGGCGTCGAGGTCCCCAGGGGCGATCCAGGTGGCCCGGTGGATCTGCTCGACCCCCTGCACCACGCCCAGGTCGGCCGCGAAGGCGCGGAGTTCCTCCAGGTCCGGCAGGAGGACGGGGTGCGGCATGGTCACCGTACGAGGGGCCAAGCGGACGGTCTCGCCGTCCAGGTTCACCACCCCCAGCTCACCCGAACCGGCCACCTCCCGCAGGAAACCGACCTCGTCGGGGCCGGTGCCGACGACCACGAGGTCGCGCAGCGCCGACCGCCACGCCTCGTCGCGCCAGACCTGGGCGAGCAGGGCGGTGGGCACCGGCAGCGAGGACACCATCCAGTGGTCGACCTGCGCCGCGCACTCCGCCGCGTGCCGGTCCAGCCACTCACCGAACCGCTGGAGTTCGTGCACCTCGGGGTGGTCCCGCAGCTCCGCCGGCAGGCCCTTCGCCCGTCCGACCGGGGGGTCCCCCGACACCGGCCGGGCCACCACCCCGCCGTCCTCCAACGCGACCTCGTACGTGTCGCCCACCGCCAGCCAGCCCATCGGGTCCCGCCCCTCGCAGTCGAGAAAACCGGCACGGCGAACGGGCGGCCTGCGGCCTCGTGGCCCGGCCCGGCCGTGACGATGCGCGAAAGACTAGGGGCACCCACTGACACTCACCGCACCCCTCCCCCCAACTGCCCTCCACCCGCCCCCTCCCGTGGGACGGAAGAAGCGTTGCCACCCCACAGCCCCCACCCCCACCCCCACCCCCACGATGCGAACACGCCAGCCCCGCACCCCGACGGGAGCCGCACCCATGCCGCACGTCACCGCCTTGGCCCGGAACCAGTGGTATGTCGCCGCTTATGCCCACGGTGTCGGGCGGGAGTTGCTCGGCCGGACCGTCCTAGGCGAGCCGCTCGTCTCTACCGCGCCGAGGAGGACGGCCGCCCGGTCGTCCTGCACGACCGCTGCGTGCACCGCCGCTATCCGCTCTCCGCGGCCCCCACCCAACTGGACGGCGACCGGATCGTCTGCGGCTACCACGGGTTCACCTACGACACCACCGGCACCTGCGTGTACGTGCCGGGCCAGAAACGGGTCCCGCGCACCGCGCGGGTGGCCTCCTACCCGGTGGCCGAGCGGGACTCCCTGGTGTGGGTGTGGATCGGTGATGCGGTACTCGCCGACCCGGACACCGTCCCGCGCGCCCGCCACCTCGACCCCGGTGCTGCGGGTGCGGACGGATGGCTCTGGCCCGGTGGTGGGGTGCTGGCGTTGTTGTGCGGCTTCCATGTCCTCGCGGACGCCTTCGGCGTAGGTGAGCCATGTGGAGACGCCGGCGGTGCGGGCGACCGCGGTGTGAGTGATCTTCTTGCCCTGTTGTTCCAGGGTGGTGAGTGCGGTCAGGGCTCGCCGGCGTTTGTCGAGGCTGGCCCGGCGGCGGGCCTGGGCGACAGTGTGCGGGTTGCCGCGGGGGTTGATGCCGGGTCCCTGATCCGCGTGAACAGGCCCGCCGAGTGAGCCCTCAGCGGTCGACACAGGCACCTTGCCGTCCGGGCATCACCGTTCGATGCTCGGAATCACACCGACGCGCCACTCCCTCTTCAGGTTCCTGCGGGCCTGGTGCTCCTCTCGTTGCAACAGCGCCAGGACGCGGCCATGGTCGCCGCTGCTTCCAGCGGCTGATTGGAGCGGTCTGAGGTTCCCCCGCTGCGCGAGAGATGCTGATCAGCTGGTCAGGAGGGGTTGACGGGTGTTCAGGTTCGTTGGTTCGGCCGTCGCCCGCT
>NZ_JBIUVD010000051.1:0-14668 GCF_044742785.1 Streptomyces sp. NPDC087844
GTCACCACGCCCCGACACCACCCACGGCACCACCCCGGCCACACGACCACCCTCGTCGGCCTCGGGCGGTACCGGCTCGCCCGGCGCCTCCTCCAGAATCACATGCGCGTTCGTCCCACTGATCCCGAACGACGACACAGCAGCCCTCCGCGGGCGCTCCGTGCTCTCCCAGCGCGCCGGTTCGGTCAGCAGGGACACCGCACCCGAGTCCCAGTCGACGTGCGGCGACGGCTCATCAATGTGCAGCGAGGCGGGCAGCAGTCCGTGGCGCATCGCCATCACCATCTTGATGACGCCCGCCACCCCCGCCGCCGCCTGGGTATGACCGACGTTCGACTTGACCGAGCCCAGCCACAGCGGGCGGTCCGCCGGACGGTCCTGGCCGTACGTCGCCAGCAGCGCACCCGCCTCGATCGGATCACCCAGCGTCGTCCCCGTACCATGCGCCTCCACCACATCGACCTGATCAGGAGTCAACCGAGCGCTCGCCAGCGCCTGGCGGATCACCCTTTCCTGCGCGGCGTCATTGGGCGCGGTCAGGCCGTTGCTCGCACCGTCCTGGTTGATCGCCGAGCCACGCACCACCCCCAGCACCCGATGACCGTTACGCCGCGCGTCCGACAACCGCTCCAGCAGCACCAGCCCCACCCCCTCCGAGAATCCGGTCCCGTCGGCCGAGGCGGCGAAGGACTTGCAGCGGCCGTCCAGGGCCAACCCCCGCTGCCGGGAGAACTCGGCGAAGGCCGTGGGGGTCGTGAGCGCGGTGACACCGCCGGCCAGCGCGAGCGTGCACTCGCCCTGGCGGAGGGCCTGCGCCGCCAGATGCATGGCCACCAGCGACGACGAACACGCGGTGTCGACCGTCACCGCGGGCCCCTCCAGGCCGTAGGTGTACGACACCCGGCCGGAGACCACGCTGGTCAGGGTGCCCGTGGTCGCGTACCCCTCGAAGCCCTCGGGGACGTTCGGCATACGGGTCATGTAGTCCCGGCTGGAGACCCCGGCGTAGATACCGGTCGCGCTGCCTCTCAGCGTGGCGGGGTCGATACCGGCCCTCTCGAACAGTTCCCAGGAGACCTCCAGCAGCAGCCTCTGCTGCGGGTCCATCGCCATCGCCTCGCGCGGGCTGATCCCGAAGAACCCCGCGTCGAAGCGGTCGGCGTCGTACAGGAAGCCGCCCTCGCGCACATAGCTGGTGCCGGGGTGGTCGGGGTCGGGGTCGTAGAGCCCCTCCAGATCCCAGCCCCGGTCGGCCGGGAAGGTGCTGATCGCGTCCCGGCCCGAGGCGACCAGCTCCCACAGCTCTTCGGGGGAGCCCGCACCGCCCGGGTAGCGGCAGGCCATGGCCACGATCGCCACGGGTTCGCGCTGCCGGTCCTCCGTCTCACGCAGCCGCTGTCGGGTTTGTGTGAGGTCGGCGGTAACCCGCTTCAGATAGTGGCGAAGCTTGTCTTCCGTGCCCGCCATCGCTTGCTCCTCGGTCCCCATCAGGAAGGCACATCCCTGTCGATCAGTGCGAACAGTTCGTCGTCGGAGGCGGAGTCGAGTGCCGCGCCGTCCACGCTTCCGTCGCCCTCCCCTGTGCGGTCGCCCAGCCTCCACACCAGGGCTTCCAGGCGTTTGACGAGCCGGCCGCGGGTGTCGTCGTCGGCCGTGAAGCACGCCATGGCCGCTTCGAGTCGCTCCAGCTCCGTCAGGACGGGTCGCGCGGGGTCGTCCCCGGTGGCCGGTGGTGCGAGTTCCTCCCGCAGATACTCGGCGACTGCCGCAGGCGTCGGATGCCGGAACACGAAGGTGGCGGGCAGCCTCAGTCCGCTGGCGGTGGCGAGTTTGTTGCGCAGCTCCACCGCTGTCAGCGAGTCGAAGCCCACGTCCTTGAACGGGGTGTCGGCCCGCACCGCCTCGGCTCCGGCGTGGCCGAGCACGGCCGCCGCGTGCGTCCGTACGAGATCCAGCAGGACGCGGTGCTGTTCCTCCTCCGACAGCCCTGCCAGCCGGCTGTCCCAGTCGGCCGCCGCGAGGCCGCCCGTGGCGGCGGTCCTGCGTACCGCGCTCTCACCCGTCAGCGCGCGGAGGAGCGCGGGCAGTTCCGTGGCGGGCAGGGAGGCCAGTGCGCGGATGTCGAGGTCGACGGCGAGCAGGTGCGGCTCGCCGTGCCTGCAGCCGGCGTCGAACAGGCGCAGACCGCGCTCGGTGGTCAGGGCGCCGACGCCGGTGCGGGACATACGGGCCAGGTCCGTCCCGGTGAGCTGCCCGGTCATGCCGCTGGACTCACCCCACAGGCCCCAGCCCACCGACACCGCGGGAAGACCGGCCGCCTGGCGGCGCGCGGCGAGCGCCTCGCAGTAGGCGTTGGCCGCCGCGTAGTTGCTCTGCCCTGGGCTGCCCAGGGTCGCCGCACTGGAGGAGAAGAGGACGAACATGCCCAGCCGCAGATCCGCGGTCGCCGCGTGCAGATGGTCCGCCGCGGTGGCCTTGACCGCCCACACCCGTGCCAGCCGCTCAGGCGACTGCGCCGCGATCACTCCGTCGTCCAGCGCTCCGGCCGCATGGACGACACCGGTCAGCGGATGCTCCGTGCCAATGCCGGCGACCAGCTTCTCGACCGCTGCGGGATCGGTGACGTCGGCGGCCACGATCCGCGCCCGGGCCCCCAGCCCCGCCAGTGTCTCCGCCAGTTCCCGAGCGCCGGGTGCGTCCGGGCCCCGGCGGCTGACCAGCAGCAGATGCCGTACACCCCAGGCTCCGGCGAGGTGTTCGGCGAGGCGGCTGCCGAGGGTGCCGGTGCCACCTGTGATCAGTACGGTGCCGTCCGGCTCCAGTGGCGCGGGCATCTCCAGCACGACCTTGCCGATGTGCCGGGCTCGGCCGAGCCAGCGCAGGGCGCTCCGGGCCCGGGCCAGCGGCCATGCCCGTACGGGGGCCGGGTGCAGCTCGCCGGTGGCGAACAGCTCCGTGAGTCCGGCCAGTATCTGCCCGATGCGGTCGGGGCCGCCGTCGGGGACGAGGTCGTAGGCCCTGTACCGCACGCCGGGGTGGCGCGCCGCGATCTCGTCCGCGTCGCGGATGTCGTTCTTGCCCATCTCCAGGAAGCGACCGCCCTCGCCCAGCAGGCGCAGCGAGGCGTCCGCGAAGGGGCCGGTCAGGCTGTTGAGCACGACGTCCACGCCCCGGCCGCCGGTCGCGCGGCGGATGGTGTCCTCGAAGCCGAGGTCGCGGGAGGACGCACGGTGCGCCTCGTCGATGCCCATCTCCGCCAGTACGTGCTGCTTGCCGGGGTTGGCCGTCGCGTACACCTCGGCTCCGAGGTGGCGGGCGATCTGCACGGCCGCCGTGCCCACGCCGCCGGTGGCCGCGTGCACCAGGACCGACTCCCCGGGCCGGAGCCGCGCCAGGTCGACGAGCCCGAACCAGGCGGTGGCGAACACCACCGGCACGGCCGCCGCCGTCCGCCAGTCCCAGCCGGGCGGGATCGCCGTGAGCATCCGGGCGTCGGCGACCGCCACGGGGCCGAACGCGCCCTCGAAGAGGCCCATGACCCGGTCCCCCGGCGCGAACCCGGTCACGCCGGGCCCGGTCCCGGTCACCACGCCCGCGCCCTCACTGCCGATTCCGGTCTGGCCGGGGGCCATGCCCAGACTCACCAGCGCGTCACGGAAGTTGACCCCGGCGGCGCGCACCGCGATCCGCACCTGCCCGGCTCGGAGGGGCTCATCGGCCTCCGGAGCGGGTACCGGCAGCACGTCCTCCAGGGTGGCCGTCGGCCCCGACTCCAGCCGCCACGCGCCTGTGTGCGCCGGTGTCCCGACGGGGGCTCCGGGGGTGGGTGCCCTGACGAGCCGGGGCACCAGGACGCTCTCGTCCCGGAGTGCCGCCTGGGGCTCGCCCGCGCCCACGGCCCCGGTGACCGCCTGGTGCACGGCGTCGTCGGCCGGCTCGTCCTGCGGGCCGAGGTCGAGCAGGACCAGCCGGTCCGGCTCCTCGGACTGGGCGCTGCGCACCAGGCCCCAGATCGCGGCGGCGGCCGGGTCAGGTCCGGTGTCGGCGTCGTCCGCGGTCACGGCGCCCCTGGTCGCGAGCACCAGACGGGCGGCGCCGAACCGGGGCTCCGCCAACCAGGTCCGGACGAGAGCCAGGGCCTCCCCGGCCGCGCGAAGACCGTCGACGCCCGCTGTCGTGAGCGGTGTCAGCACCACGGGCGGGAGGGGTTCGCCCGCGTCGAGCGCGGCGGAGAGGGCGGCCAGGTCCGGATAACGGGCCATGCCGGACGGCACGGCCGGGCCATCGGCTCCTGGACGTGCGTCCAGGATCGCCCAGGCGCCCTCACCCACCGCTGCCCGGCAGGACGCGGTGTCCGGCGCGGCCAGTGGTGTCCACTCAAGCGTGAACAGACCGTCGGTGTCGTCACCGCGCGCGGCCCGGAGCCGCTCGGGGTCAGCGGCGCGCAGGACGACGGACTCGGCGGTGAGCACGGGCGCGCCCACCGCGTCGGCGACCGTCACTCGTACCGCGCGCTCATCCGCCTCGCCATCGCCGGTGCCGGGGTCGGAGGCCGGGGTGATCCGTACTCGGACGGTGCTCGCGTCGGTGGCCCACAGGGAGACCCCGTTCCAGGTGAACGGCAGCCACACTCCTTCGGGGCTGTTCCCGTCCGCCGGGTCCCCGAAGAGGAGGGCGGGCTGGAGTGCGGCGTCGAGCAGGGCGGGGTGCACACCGAAACCTGCGGGGTCCCCGGCGGCCTCCGGCAGTTCCACCTCGGCGAGCAGCGCGTCGCCGTCCCGCCACACGGCGCGCAACCCTTGGAACGAGGGCCCGTAGGTGTATCCGGCGGCGGCCACGCGCTCGTAGAAGCCTTCGGCGTCCAGGGGGTGGGCGCCGGCCGGCGGCCATGCTCCCCGCAGTTCCTCGCCGGGGGCAGCGGTGGCGGGGCCGAGCACGCCTCGCGCATGACACACCCACGGCCGCGCGGCGTCCGACGGGCCACCGTCCTCGTCGGGGCAGGCGTGGACGGAGACCTCGCACCGCCCGTCGGCGTCGGCGGCGCCGACCACGACCTGGACCCGTACGCCCCCCTGCTCAGGAACCATCAGGGGCGCTTGGAGGGCCAGTTCCTCGATCAGCCCGCAGCCCGCCTCGTCCGCCGCGCGCAGGGCCCACTCCACCAGCGCCGCACCCGGCACCAGGGTGGTGTCCAGAACGCGGTGATCGGCGAGCCAGGGCTGGCCGCGGTGGGTGAGTCGCCCGGTGAGCAGATGTGCTTCCGTGTGTGCCAGCCGGGTGGTGGCGGCCAGCACCGGGTGCCCGGCGGGGAGCAGACCGAGCCCTGCGGGGTCCTCGGGTCCGCTGGTCCGGGCGTCGAGCCAGTAGCGCTGGTGCTGGAAGGCGTAGGTGGGCAGGTCGAGGGCGGGGCGGGGGGGCAGCCACGCGGTCCAGTCGACCCGGGCCCCGGCCGTGAACGCCTGCGCCAGCGCGTGCGCGAGCTGCGTACGCCCTCCCCGGTCACGGCGGAGCGTGGGAACGGTGGTGGCCTCGACGGCGGCGGCCTCGAAGGTCTCCTCCATACCGAGAGTGAGGACGGGGTGCGGACTGGCCTCGATGAAGATCCGGTGCCCGTCCTGCAGCAGAGCGCGGACGGCATCGGCGAAACGGACAGGCCGCCGAAGATTGGTGACCCAGTACTCGGTGTCCAGGTCCGTGCCGTCGATACGGCCACCGGTGACGGTCGAGTAGAAGGCGACCGTCGCCGACCGCGGCTGGATGCCCGCCAGGACGGTATGGAGTTCCCCGGTGATCTCATCGATCTGCGGTCCGTGCGAGGCGTAGTCGACGTCGATCAGCCGGGCCCGCAGCCCCTCCGACTTGGCCTGGGCCACCACGGCGGTGACCGCTTCCGGCGGCCCGGACACAACCGTGGACGACGGCCCGTTGACCGCGGCCACCCTCACCCCGGGCCGCCCCTCGCACAACGCCTCAGCCCGTTCCGGCGTGACGCCGAGCGACGCCATCCCACCCCGGCCCGCCAACTGCCGGAGCGCCTTGCTCCGCAGCGCCACAACCTTCGCGCCGTCCTCCAGCGACAGCGCCCCGGCCACACAGGCCGCGGCGATCTCACCCTGACTGTGACCCACCACCGCCGAAGGAACCACACCATGCCCGGCCCACACCGCCGCCAAAGACACCATCACCGCCCACAACACCGGCTGCACCACATCAACCCGAACCAGCTCCGCCCCGTCCCCCCGCAGCACATCCACCAACGACCAGTCCACATACGCCGACAGAGCCCGCTCACACTCACCGATCCGCCCCGCGAACACCGGGGACGAGTCGAGGAGTTCCGCACCCATCCCCACCCACTGCGAACCCTGCCCCGGAAACACCAGCACCGGCCGAGCATGCGACACGGACGCCGGGGCATCAGGGCACACCACACTTCCATGTGGCTCCCCCGCAGCCAGCGCCTCCAGACCGGCCAGCAGTTCCGCACGGCCCTCACCGATCACCACCGCACGCCGCTCGAACACCGACCGCCTCGTGGCCAGCGACCACCCCACATCCGCGGGACGCGCCCAGGGATCGGCCGACACCCACTCGGCCAGCGCCACCGCCTGCCCCCGCAGCGCCTCCGTACCGCGCCCCGACAGCACCCACGGCACCACTGCCCCGGACCGTTCCTCGGGCGGTTGCTCCGCTTCCACCACCTCCTCGGGAGCCAGCTCCAGGATTAGATGGGCGTTGGTTCCCGAGGCGCCGAAGGAGGAGACTCCCGCCCTGCGCGGGCGGTCATCGCTGTCCGGCCACTCCACCGGTTCGGTCAGCAGGGACACCGCCCCCGACTCCCAATCGACGTGCGGCGACGGCTCATCGATGTGGAGGGAGGCGGGCAGCACTCCATGCCGCATCGCCATCACCATCTTGATCACACCCGCCACACCCGCCGCCGCCTGGGTATGCCCGATGTTCGACTTCACCGACCCCAGCCACAGCGGGCGGTCCGCCGGACGGTCCTGGCCGTACGTGGCCAGCAGCGCCCCCGCCTCGATCGGGTCACCCAGCGTCGTACCCGTGCCATGCGCCTCCACCACATCGACCTCATCAGGAGTCAACCGAGCACTCGCCAGCGCCTGTCCGATCACCCTCTCCTGGGCGGGGCCGTTCGGCGCGGACATCCCGTTGCTGGCGCCGTCCTGGTTGACCGCGGAGCCCCGTACCACCGCCAGCACGCGATGACCGTTGCGCCGCGCGTCCGACAACCGCTCCAACAGCACCAGCCCCACACCCTCACCCCACCCGGTGCCATCCGCCGCCGCCGAGAACGGCTTGCACCGACCATCCACAGCCAGCCCCCGCTGCCGCGAGAACTCAACAAAGGTGTTCGGCGTCGCCATCACCGTCACCCCGCCCGCCAACGCCAGATCACACTCCCCCTGACGCAACGCCTGACCCGCCAGATGCATCGCCACCAACGACGACGAACACGCCGTGTCCACCGTCACCGCCGGCCCCTCCAGACCGAACGTGTACGAGACACGCCCCGAGGCGGCGCTGCCGGAGCCGGCCAGCATGGCGTAACCCTCCAGCCTGCCGTCGGCTCCGTGCCCGAGTCCGGTCGCGTAGTCGTGGTACATGACACCGGCGAACACCCCGGTCCTACTGCCCTTGAGGGTCGCGGGCCCGATGCCCGAGCGTTCCAGCAACTCCCACGAGGTCTCCAGGAGCAGCCGCTGCTGGGGGTCCATGGCCAGGGCCTCGCGCGGGTTGATGCCGAAGAAGTCCGCGTCGAAGCCTGCGGCGTCGTGCAGGAACGCGCCCTGGTCGGCGTAGCTGGTGCCCGGGTGGTCGGGGTCGGGGTGGAAGAGCCCGGCCAGGTCCCAGCCTCTGTCGTCCGGGAACCGGCCCATGGCGTCCCTGCCTCGGGACACCAGGTCCCACAGCTCTTCCGGCGACCGTACGCCGCCCGGGTAGCGGCAGGCCATGGCCACGATCGCCACCGGTTCGTCCGCACCGGAGGACGCGGGTCCCGCGGTGCCCACCGACACGGCGGAGCGCCGTCCGGTCAGCCGCGCGCACAGATGCGCGGCGAGCGCTTCGGTGGTCGGGTAGTCGAACACGAGGGCCACCGACAGGCGCAGTCCGCAGAGCGTGGAGAGCCGGTTGCGCAGTTCGACGCCGGTCACGGATTCGAAGCCGAGGTCTTTGAAAGGGGCGTCGGTCCGTACCTCGGCCGGGGACCCGTAGCCGAGCACGGCGGCGACGCAGCCGCGCACCAGGTCCGTCACAGCCTCCAGCCGTCCCGCCTCGTCCAGTCCAGCCAGCCGCAGCGACAGTTCCGAGGGCCATGCCTGGTCCTCCTCCGCCGTTCCACCGGCCGCCGGCCGGTTCGTCCGGCCGGTCAGCGCGCGCAGCATCACCGGCACCTCGGCGTTCACCACGCCACGTACGTCGATGCCGGCGGCCACCACCAGGGAGTGTTCCGGTCGGCAGGCGGCGTCGAGCAGTTCCAGCGCGTGCGGCGTCGGCAGCGGGAAGAAGCCTGAGCGGCGCAACCGTGCCAGGTCACCCTCGGTCATATGGCTGGTGAGTTCGCTGGTCCGCTCCCACAGACCCCAGGCCACGGACAGTGCGCACCGGCCCTCGGCCCGGCGGTGGGCGGCCAGCGCGTCGACGTAGGCATTGGCCGCCGCATAGCCCGCCTGACCCACGTTGCCCACGACACCGGTGGCCGAGGAGAACGTCACGAAAAGCGCCAAAGGCAGCTCCGCCGTGGCCACGTGGAGGTTCAGGGCCGCCGCGGCCTTGGCCTTCCAGACCCGCTCCAGGCGCTCCGCCGACTGCGAGACGATCATCGAGTCGTCCAGCGCTCCGGCGGCGTGGATCACTCCGGTCAGCGGGTGGGCGGGGTCGATCCCGGCGACGAGCGCGGCGACCGCCGCGGGGTCGCCGACGTCGGCGGACACCACCCGCACCCGGGCGCCCAGTGCGGTCAGTCGGGCGGTCAGTTCGGCGGCGCCCGGGGCCTCCGGCCCGCGCCGACCGACCAGGACCACGTGCCGTACACCCCAGGTGCGTACGGCGTGTTCGGTGGCCTGGCCGCCGATCGTTCCGGTTCCCCCGGTGACGAGGACGGTGCCGTCGGGGTCGAGTGCGGCGATGGTGCCCGGCCCGTCGGCCGGTTCTCCCCGCCGTCGCGTACGGGTGAGCCTCGGTACGAGGACGCGGGCCGCCCGGAGCGCGGCCTGCGACTCACCCGCCGTCGCCGCCCGGGTCACGGCGTCCAGGATCTGCCGGTCCGGGACCGGTTCCGTGGCGGCTGGGTCCAGGTCGAGGAGGGCGAACCGGTCAGGGTGTTCGGCCTCCGCGCCCCGCACCAGACCCCACACCGCGGCGGCGGCCATGTCCACACTGCCGCCGGTGTCTTGTCGGTCGTCACCGGCCACGACGGCACCCCGGGTCACGAACACCAGCCGGCTGTCGGCGAGCCTCGGTTCGGCAAGCCAGTCCTGCACCAGCCGCAGCGCGCGTTGCGCTGTGGCCAGGCCGTCCCCAGCCGTACCGCCCGCCTCCGGGATCCGGGTCAGCACGGTGGCCGGGACGGGCTCGTCCGCGTCCAGCGAGGCCAGCAGCGCGGAGAGGTCGGGGTGGTACGCACCGGCCACCGGGTCCGTGTCCAAATTCGCGTTCACGTTCGCGTTCACGTTCACGTTCACGTCCGGGTGCGTGTCTACGTCCGCGTCCGTGGCCTGCGCTCCGAACACCACCCAGCCGCCGTCATGGGCCGGGGCCCGCTCCTCGCCCACCGCTCCGGCCGGCGCGGGCAGCGGCGTCCACTCCAAGGTGAACAGACCCTGGGCATCGGCCCGTGCGAGGGCCCGCAGGCTTTCGGTGTCGGCCTGGCGCAGGATCACGGACGCTGCGTCGAGAACCGGCGCTCCGTCCGTGTCGGCCACCGTGATCCGCAGGGCGCGCCCGCCCCGTTCACCCTCTTCGGTCACCGTGATCCGTACGCGGACCGAGGTCGCGCCGGTGGCCCACAGGGACACACCGCTCCAGGCGAACGGCAGCCACGGTCCGTCCCCGGCATCGGACTGCTCGCCCAGCAGTGCCGGGTGCAGGGCCGCGTCCAGCAGTGCGGGGTGGATGCCGAATCCACCGGGTTGTCCCGCGGCTTCGGGCAGTGCCACCTCGGCCAGCAGGTCGTCCCCGTGCCGCCACGCGGCACGCACGGCCTGGAAGGCGGGGCCGTAGCCGTAGCCCGCCTCGGCGGCTCGCTCGTAGAAGCCGTCGAGACCGACGGGCCGTGCCTCCAGTGGCGGCCAGGCGCCGGTCAGTCCTTCGGCCGGCGCCTGTGCTGCGGGGCTGAGCGTGCCGGCGGCGTGGCACAGCCATCCGCCGTCCGCCGACGGTTCCCGGCCGTCCCCGTCGTGCTGCGAGTAGACACGTATGTCGCGCCGTCCGTCATCGGCCGCGGCGCCCACGACGATCTGCAGACGGACACTTCCGGACGCCGGAAGCACCAGCGGTGCCTGCAGCGTCAGTTCCTCGACCTCCTCGCAGCCGGTCTCGTCGGCGGCCCGCAGCGCCCATTCCACCAGTGCCGATCCCGGCATGAGCAGTGTTCCTGCGACCTGGTGGTCGGCGAGCCAGCCGGTGGCGCCGGACGCGGAGACCCGGCCGGTCAGAATGCGGGTGCCGGCCTCGGCGACATCGACGGTGGCACCGAGGAGGGGGTGTCCGGCGGCCGTCAGCCCGAGCCCGGCGGGGTCGCCTGTCTGCCCGGTGACGCTCTCGTCCCAGTACCGCCGGCGCTGGAAGGGATACGTGGGCAGTTCCACCATCGCCATGGCACGCGGGGTGTCCCCGGCGCCGAAGCAGGTTCTCCAGTCGACCTGGACCCCCGCTGTGAACGCCTCGCTCACGGCGCGCGTCACCTGGTCCGGACCACCCTGGTCACGGCGGAGCGTCGGTACGACGGTGGCGGTGGTGTCCGCCTGCTCGAAGCACTCCTGCAAGCCGACGGCCAGACCCGGATGGGGGCTGGCCTCGATGAAAACGCGGTGCCCTTCGGCCAGCAGCGCGTCGACCGCGTCGGCGAAGCGTACGGGGCGGCGCAGGTTGGTGATCCAGTAGCCGGTGTCCAGTTCGGAGGTGTCGACACGGGTGCCGGTCACGGTCGAGTAGAAGCCGGTGTGCGTGGCCTGCGGCCGTATCCCGGCCAGACTCTCCGCCAGTTCGTCGGTGATCCGGTCGACCTGGGGTCCGTGCGAGGCGTAGTCCACATCGATCAGCCGGGCCCGCAGCCCTTCCGACTTGGCCTGGGCCACCACGGCGGTGACGGCTTCGGGTGGTCCGGACACGACCGTGGAGGATGGCCCGTTGACCGCTGCCACCACCGCGTCGGGCGCGTACGGGCCCAGTAGTCGGGCGGCGGCCTCCTCGCCCACGCCCAGCGAAGCCATGGTCCCGCCCCCGGAGAGCTGACGGAGCGCCTCGCTGCGCACCGCGACGATCCTCGCGCCGTCCTCAAGGCTCAACGCCCCGGCCACGCACGCCGCCGCGATCTCTCCCTGACTGTGGCCGATCACCGCTCCGGGCACCACTCCGTGCTCGGCCCAGACCGCCGCGAGGGAGACCATCATGGCCCACAGCACCGGCTGTACCACGTCGACCCGTGCCAGATCGGCCCCGTCGCCCCGCAGGACCTCACTCAGCGACCAGTCCACGTAGGGCGACAGAGCCCGCTCGCAGTCGGCGATTCGTTCCGCGAACGCCGGGGAGGAGTCGAGCAGTCCGGCTCCCATCCCGGCCCACTGCGATCCCTGCCCGGGGAACACCAGCACCGGCGCAGTCTCCTCCGCACCCACCACGTCACCGGGGCCGGTCAGCGCGGGATGTACCTCACCGGCCGCCAAGGCTTCCAGGCCCGCCGTCAGTTCGCCGCGCTCGGCCCCGAGGACGACCGCCCGGTGCTCGAACACCGACCGGGTCATGGCCAGTGACCGGCCCACGTCCGCGACCGCCGTGTCCGGGCGCCGCGTCACATGGTCCGCCAGCTCGCGTGCGCGCGCCCGCAGGGCGGGGCCGTTGCGGGCCGACACGACCCAGGGCACGACGCGGGTGGTGTCGGCGGCGGCAGGGGCGTCCTGCCCGGGGGGTACCGGTTGCGGGTCCGCGGGTTCTGGTACCTCCTCCAGGATCACGTGCGCGTTCGTGCCGGAGATGCCGAACGAGGAGACGCCGGCCCGGCGGGGCCCACCGGTCTCCGGCCACGGCTCGGGCCCGGTGAGCAGCCGGACCGCGGAGGTGTCCCACTCCACATGCGGGGTGGGCTCCTCGATGTGGAGGGAGGCGGGCAGCACACCGTGCCGCATCGCCATCACCATCTTGATCACACCGGCGACACCCGCCGCGCCCTGGGTGTGCCCGATGTTCGACTTGACGGAGCCCAGCAGCAGCGGCCTCCCCTCGGGGCGGCTACCGCCGTAGGAGGCGATGATCGCGTCCGCCTCGATCGAGTCGCCGAGGACGGTGCCGGTGCCGTGCGCCTCCACCGCGTCCACCTCGGAGGCCGACAGCCGGGCGTCCGCGAGCGCCTGCCTGATCACCCGTTGCTGGGAGGGGCCGTTGGGCGCCGTGAAGCCGTTGCTCGCCCCGTCCTGGTTGACGGCCGAGCCGCGTACCACCGCCAGCACCGGGTGGCCGTTGCGCCGCGCGTCCGAGAGCCGCTCCAGCAGGACGAGCCCCACGCCCTCGCCCCATCCCGTGCCGTCGGCGGACGCGGCGAACGCCTTGCACCGGCCGTCGGGCGACAGACCGCGCTGCCGGGAGAAGCCTGTGAAGACCTCCGGTGTCGCCATCACGGTCACTCCGCCCGCCAGCGCGAGGGAGCATTCGCCCTGCCGCAGCGCCTGGCCCGCCAGATGGATGGCCACGAGAGACGAGGAGCAGGCCGTCTCGATGGTCACCGCGGCGCCTTCGAGCCCCAGGGTGTAAGAGATCCTGCCCGACAACAGGCTGGGGGCGTTACCCGCGTACCCCTCGGACGCCTGCGAGGTGCCGCTCTTCGAGCCGTCCCCGGTGGTGGCCGTGCCCGCGTACACACTGGTCCGGGTCCCCTGGAGGGAGTGGGGGTCGATGCCCGCCCTCTCGATCGCCTCCCACGCGCACTCCAGGAGCAGCCGCTGCTGCGGACTGCTCGCCATGGCTTCGCGCGGGGAGATGCCGAAGAAGCCCGGATCGAACTGGTCCGCGTCGTAGAGGAAGCCGCCCTTGCGGGTGTAACTGGTGCCGGGATGGTCGGGGTCGGGGTGGTACAGACCCTCCAGGTCCCAGCCCCTGTCGGCGGGGAAGTCACCGATCGCGTCCGTGCCGGAGGCGACCAGGTCCCACAGTGCCTCGGGCGAGGTGATGTCCCGGTCGTCACCGGGAAAGCGGCAGGCCATGGCGACGACGGCCACCGGCTCCTGCGCCTGTTCCTCGGCCTGGCGGAGGCGCCGGCGCGTCTCGTGGAGGTCGGTGGTGACACGCTTGAGATATTCGACCAACTGTTCTTCGGTCGCCATCCGGGTTCACCCGGTCCTCTCGCTCGATGCTCGGCCCTGGTACGCCGGGACGGTCATGACGCGCCCAGTTCGTTGTCGATGAAGTCGAGGAGCTCGTCGGCGGAGGCGGCTTGGAGCTTGTGCGTCGCGGTGCCGACGTCGGAGGGCGTCCTGGCCGCCCTCCAGTCCGCGAGCAGGGCCTCCAGCCGGGCCGTGACCGCCCCGGCGTCTCCTTCGTCCAGATCGGCGGTGTCCAGCGTGCTTTCCAGCCGGGCCAGCTCGTCCAGGACCGGTGCCACGTCGGTCACCGCCACCGCGCCGCCGTTCGGCGGGGCGACCCGCTGCCGCAGTTGGTCGGCCAGATCCCCGATCCGGGGATAGTCGAAGATCAGCGCCGGGGGCAGCCGCAGCCCGGTCGCTGTGCCCAGCCGGTTGCGCAGCTCGACAGCGGTCAGTGAGTCGAACCCCAGGTCCTTGAACGACGCGTCCACCTGGACCGCCTCGGGATCGGAGTGTCCGAGCACGGTCGCGATATGGCCGCGTACCAGATTCAGCAGCACCCGGTGCTGCTCCCCCGTCGACAGCCCCGCCAGCCGACTGCCCCAGTCCTCGGGCTCCGCACCGGCGGTGGTGGCGGTGCGCCGGACGGGTCCTCCGGCGGAGCCGCGCGCTCCGGCGGCGAGCGCGCGCAGCACGGCGGGCAGTGCCTCGTCGTCCTGCGCGGCGAGGGCACGGGTGTTGAGGTTGAGGGCGAGGAGGTGTGGCTTTCCGTTGTCGCAGGCGGCGTCGAAGAGCGCGAGTCCCTGTTCACTGGAGAGCGCCCCGACCCCTGTGCGTGCCATGCGTGCCAGGTCGGTGCCGGTCAGCCGGCCGGCCATCCCGCCGGTATCGGCCCACGGCCCCCAGCCGATCGACACACCGGGCAGACCAGCAGCCCGACGGGCAGCCACCAGAGCATCGCAATACGCGTTCGCCGCCGCATAATTCGCCTGCCCAGCACTGCCCAACGCAGCAGCACTGGAAGAAAACACCACGAACATCGCCAGCGGAAGATGCGCGGTCGCCCGGTGCAGATGATGAACAGCAGCCGCCTTCGGCCGCCACACCCGCAACAACCGCTCCCGCGACAA
>NZ_JBIUVD010000052.1:0-14333 GCF_044742785.1 Streptomyces sp. NPDC087844
GCTACCTCGCAGGCCTCCACCTCCGCGCCTCCATGATCTGGATCAACGACCTGCTGAAGGCAACTGACTGATCACGACATCACACAGGCCCTAGTAGGGCTTGGTCAGGTTCGTATGGGGGTGGGTATGTCGCGGTGGCAGGTGGGACAGGAACCGGCCCAGATGGTGAGGAGTGTCTGCAGTTCGCGGACGACCTGGAAGAGGCTCAGACCTGCGCCGCGTCTTTTGGGTGGTGGGCCAGTCGTTGCAGGGTGCAGAAGGCGTGGGCGGCCGAGACGAGGGTGACGTGGTGCCCTGTGGATGAGCACCGAGCACCTGCCCGCCCACCTCTGCACAGGGCCCCAACCGATCGATGCCCTTACCACGTACATGCACGGAGAACCCGCATGACCAGCCTCACCCGCATCACCATCGACCCCCACCACGCAGCGGCCAGAGCCGACCTCGCCGACGTCAACAGCCTCCACAAGACCCCTATGCGCCTGGTCCCCGACCACAACGGCCCCACCCCCCGGGCCACAGCCGGCCTGCTTTTCCGCACAGAACCCGGACCCGGCCCCATCCTTCTCGTGCAAACAGCCCACACAGCCGACCTCACCGCCCTGCCCACCAGCTACGGCACAGCCCACACCATCGACCTCACCCCCCTGCTGAACTTCCTCACCCCCGGGCGCACCATGCGCTACCGCATCACCGCCGCCGCCCCTACCACCGCACGCTCCGCAGGCAATCCCACACCCCACCCCGTCACCGGCAAACGCCGCGGCAAAATCACCCACCTCACCGGCGACGACGCCATCGCCTGGTGGCAACGCCGCGCCACAGACGCCGGACTCGAACCCGTCACCATCTCCTCCCTCCCCAGGCCCTTCCCCCGCACCCACCTCGCACGCTCGGCCCCCTCGCCCTTAGCAAGGACCTCATCCGCTGGGTGCTCAGCCGCATCGACCCCACCACCCGCCACACCCCGCAACGCAGCTGACCGCACGGCCTCGACCAGCCGCTGTCGGAGGAGAACTGGCGGTCGGTGTCCCACCGGGAGAGCGGGATACGGACCGGGATTGGATCTTCTTCGGCCCGCCCGTTGACGAGAGCGAGTAGGAGTTCCAGAGCCAGCACGGTCTTGCCGGCCCCTGACGCGCCGGTGATGACCAGCCGTGAGGGACGGACATCGCTGGTAGTAGGTGACGATATCGGGCACGCTTACTGAGCCTGAGCCGCGGTCAGACGCCCCGGTCGGTGGGGCCAGCGCCGGCCGGGCCGCAGCCGGGCCCAAAAGGTGGGTGAGATTGATGCGGCGGGTGTCGTCGCCCAGCAGCTGCTGCTACACCGCGCTCTCCCTTTGTGTAACCTGCAGAGCGAGGGCCGCCGCCAGAGCGCGGGCACGCTCGAGGCCGTTGCCGTCCACCGGCTTGCGCAGCGCCACGATCGCGGCGGCCAGTCCGGCCCCGCCCAGTAGAAGACCGAGGACGCCCGCCGTATCGGCCGGTTCGCAACCGCCACGGAAGATCTGCCGGATCTCGTACGAAGCACTCGCGATGATCAACTGCACTCATTCCGACCTGGCCTTCGTCTCGATCCGGACCCTCCGTGGCTGCGGCCGCTCTTGGGCGATGTTCTGCCTGCTTGCGCCACTGTGCCCGCCTGAGGCGAAGCGGGGCCCAGCACACGGTGTGAACGCAGCGGCCGGCAGCTTTACAGGCCGGACAGGCGAGGGGGGTCGGCGCCGGATCCTCGATGTCATAAAACTGCGCTTCGGCGACACCTTCTATCGGAGCGAGGGCGAGCGCCCCTTGCCGGAGGAAGAGGAACCAAGCGTCGTGGACAGCGTAGTTGTGAGTGCCGCAGTGACCGTGGCCGTGTGCGCGGCCGGGTGTGCCGCACGGGTGCTGATGGCCCGGATCACCACCGGGGCCCTGGTGAGGAAGGCCCGTATTGAGGAGGAGGCCCGCACTGCTCGCATCAACGCGCTCGGAGAGGGCGGTACCTTGCAGGAACGGGACCAGGTACCTTGGCAGCGGCCGCAGTGGCCTCCTGCCGCGCACCCGGCCGGTGTTCTGCCTCGGGCGCCCCGGGGTGCCGGCAGGCGCGGAGAATACCAGTCCTGTCGCAGCGTTCGGTGTGAGTTGCCAACCTCGCGGTAGCCGCAGCACCGGTTGGGTCTCCTCGTTTCTCATGAGGCGAAAATCGCCGACGGGCGGAGCGGAGCCCCTGAGCGAAGGCAGTAAATTCTCGCGCCAACCGGGTCATGCTGACGACGCGGTCAACGGGGAATCCAAGATTGCGATAGTAGTTGGCGCGGCGTTCGTAATAGTAGCCGCCGGCGTGTGTAAGGCTCTCTTCGATGTCCTTCTGAATTGATTCGGTGGCACGTAGTGCGCCAGCGGGCAGCTGGGTTTGGCTGTTAGTGGCCCGAATGATGCGAAGGCGTGCCGTTCCAGATTCTGGTGCTACGACAATTTTCACCAGCAGGGAGCGGTCGCGGTGCTGACCGCCATTTTGGAAGTAGCTGTAGATTTCGTGGCTGGTCTGCAGTCCGTTGACGATCTGTGGATCTTTGACAATGATTCTTTTTCCGGCGATTTGGGCGGCATCTGCTACGACGCTGACGCCGTTGTTGAACCACCAGAAGTCTTCCCCTGTGCCGGACTTGAGGGTTTCGCCGATTGCAGTATTTACCGCTGTGGACCCTGCGTAGTCACGTACGTTGGAATCGAACAGTTCCAGTCGTAGTGCCTCGTTGTCTGAGGTGATGAAGCGGTAATATTCATCTATTCGGGCGAGGCATACGTATCCCTCGCCGAGCGAGGTGCTCATAGGGGTTTCGGTGAACACCAGCTGTGCGACCGCTCTGGCACCGCGAGCGGTACGTTCACGCAGATCTGCGGCGCTGAGGTATTCAATTTCTGCCTTGGTGTCAGACGTGATCCTTGCGAGCTCCCTGCGTAGCCTGTCACCTTTTGATTTGACATTGGGATGTGGAGTCTCTGCTGCTTTGCTGGCATAAATCACTTTGACGCGTACTTGGGGAAAGGATGAAGCCAGCTCCTCAAGGATGTGAAGGAATCTCCGTGTGCGGTCCAGGAGCTTGGCATTTGTGTGCGCTGATAATTCTTCCTCGTTACGGCTCATGTCTAACAGTGTGGGAAGATGGAAGTGCAGCTTCTCAATGACCGTTTCCTGATAGCCCGACGAGTTTTTAGCCTGTAAAAGCACCAACTCAATCTTATTTGCCCGCGATGGCAGGTACTGATGTGCATCCGCGGTGATGTAACGTTCATCGACGAACGTCCAGATACCGTCGATCCCGCAGTCACGCGCCCCGTCGACGATGCCGTCCGTGATCTCATCGTTGTCGAGGTCCCAGTCCTGCAGGGCTTTGTCCGCAGAGAAGAAGGTGAAAAAGTCATCTCTGCTCTTCTCTGGTGCCAGCTTCCGGTGCTGGTCCTCCAGGATCCGGTCGAGCAGCCGTTGGTCGTTGTTTTGCGTCGACGCCATGTAATGCCCCCACCAAGCGTTGGAATCCCAATAGAAGATGCTGGCAGGCTGACGCGACTGTGAACACCCCCGCGTGCCGTCCGGATGCGGGTAGCCCTGTCAGGGAGCTGCATCCCGAGGTCGGGCCACTATGTCCGTCACTGGGACCGGATCGTCGGCGCGTGGGCGGCCGGCGACGACCAGGAGCTGGACGACGCGTGGGTGGACCAGGTCGTCGACCTCGGCTCGCAGTGGGGGCAAACGTCACCAACATCGGCTTCGCCGCCTGACCTCGTAGACACAGCTGGCTCCGGCACGTTCACGTGCCGGAGCCACTTGTGTCTGTCAGCCGGGCTCCGGCTGGAGCCCGGCTGTGGCGGCGAAGGTCTTTGGGCCGCGTCTTGAGGTGTACCTGTCCAACCGGAGGCGGCAGGGTTCAATGGAAAGCATGATGTGCAGAGGAACGTCATCCGCCGCCGTTGCTGTTGTCGCCGTCGTGTTCGCCGTTCTCACGTCGTGTTCCTCGGACTCTTCGGATGAGTCCCCCGCCGAGAGCCGGCCCAGCAGGTCTGCATCCGGGTCGGCGTCCGATCCCACACGAACGGTCACTGCGGCGCCCTCGCCCACCGGGCCGTGCGCTGACGGGACGTGCGAGATCAAGGTCGATGTGGGGGACACCGTGACAGTTCCGGAGGCGTACGGGCTCGGGCCGATCAGGGTGAGGGCGATCACCGGTGGAAAAGTGGACATGGCCGCACGGCTGGCGGGGTCGGGTTACAGCATCTCGGGCTGTTCCGGCGGCGGCGGAGTGTCATCGGACGGCGGAGGCGGTGTCGGATTCAGTTGCAGCGAGGGCCCCGCTGCGATCATCAACGACGCCATGAGCCTGAAGGTCGTCGACATCCTGGACGCGGCCGCTGTCCTTCGCATCCAACCCGCAGGGTGACGCACGGTCCGCTGAAGCATCCTCTGGCACTCCGCGCGTGCCATTACCGGCCGCGCGTTATGAATCCGGGCGCCCAAGGCACGCGTGCACGCGTACGCGTGTAGGGCTCGGACCAGTTCATGTTCGGTCACCCCGGATCGGGACTGCGACGAACACGGCGCCGGAGCGGCCGCGGCACCGGTGCAGTTGGGCAGTGCGCTTCGCCCGGTGGGGTGGTGAGGCGAGGCGTGGGGCGCGCCGGGTGAGGTGGGGGTGGGACGCAGAACACGGTGGTGATGCGGAGGGTCGTTCGTAGCCTCCCTCGGGCGGGTTGAGCCTGGTCAGGGGACTACTGAGGGTGACTAGCGCTGTTTATTGAAGGTTGCACAGGGCGGTGGGGCGGGGACCGTCGGTGATTTTCCGCGGGTCGGCATGAGTGTTTCGCCCGGCAAATCACTTAGGTAGGGGTCAAGCCCAACAGGCCCTCGGCACAGTCGAGTTGACGCTGGGTGCCTGCTGACCCTCAACCGAGAGGATCTTCGCTCATGTCCCCTGTCCACGGGAGGCACGTGTGAGATACGACGACACCCCGGACGGCAGCCCGCCCGAGGAGTACGGCGCCGGCCTGTCGCAGTCCATGTACGTGCCGCTGGAACTGCCCCTGGACTTCGAGGCCTTCTACCTCGGTCACCAGGAGCCCTTCCACGCCTACGCGGAAGTCCACTTCGGTACCCGCGCCGCGGCGGAAGAGGTCATACACACGGTCTTCCTGGAGATCCACGCCGGCTGGACGCAGCTGCTGAGCGCGGGCAACCTTGAACAGGGCGCGTGGGCGATCGTGCGGCGGGCCGTGCACGACCGCCTGGAACTGGAGGGCCGGGCCCCGGCCTTCGTCATCAACGGCCCCATCGCCCAGGCCCTGGACAAGGCGCTCACCACGGCCCGGGAAAAACTCCACAAGATGGAATCCAGCAGCGGCCTGTACGAGGCGATCGCGGAACTGCCCAACCGGCAGTTCGAGGTTATCGTGCTGCGCTACGTCCTGGGCTACCCCACCGCGAAAGTCGCCTGGTACGTCGGCATCGACGAACGCACCGCCGGCCACCTCCTGCGCCGCGCCAAGGAACGCCTGCGCCTGCAGCTGGGCCTGCCTGCCGCCGAGCGCAAGAAGCCCAAGCAGAAGGGAGAAGACGCATGACCACCACCATCGACACCCTCCTGGCCGACGCCCGCATCCCGGTCTCCGCAGCGCAGCGCTTCGACGTCGCCGCCGGCCTGCGCCGCCTGGCCACCGACGTCTCCCGCCGCACCCCCACCACCGAAGTCACCCGCTCAGCCCAGGCCTCGCAGCGCCTGAGTGTGGTCTGCCGGTGGGTCCTCAACGAACCCGACGCCGCCACCCACGTCGCAAAGATCGCCGAAGGACCGGAACGCGGACCGCTCACCGAGGAAGAACTCGACGTTGACGGCGCCCTCGTCTTCGGCTGCCTCCTCTACCTGACCGGACATCAGGAATCCGCACAGTTCTGGTGGCAGCTCGCCGCCGGCGCCGGCAGCCGCGCCGCCGCCTACTGCCTGCACCTGCACCACCTTGCCCTGGGCGAATCGAGGCGGGCCTTGCACTGGTTCCGCCAGCTCACCCACTCCATGGCCGACACCATGCCGCCCGACGCCGCCTTCCTCGAAGGCCTGGAACTCTTCGCCCGCTACGTCCGCACCAACGGCTCACGCGCCCTCGCACCCACCGACCGGCTGGAAAGCGAGATCGACCGGCTCGCCGCGCGTACCCCCGGCTGCTCCGTCATCGTTGCCCGGCCCGACCGGCAGCTGGTGGCCAGCCTGCGGGAGTTCGGCGCGGGCCGCTGACCGGTCCCAGACACCAAATGCAGGGGAGTCCTGCCCTGGCCACCGGTTCCAAGGCCCCGGCCGGGCGGGCTCCCCAGCACGACGCCACCCAGAAAGGGATGTCTTGTCATGCACCCTAAGGGCTGTCCCGTAATCCCCGGTGGATCAGCGCGCGACGTCAGATGCGGTGCATCGCAAGGCGGAGGGTCGTCCTCATACTGGGCGTATTCGGGCGATCCGACAACGCAGCGAGGTGCCGTAGCTGTCGTCGTCCGCCCGCCGGGGATTACGGGACAGCCCTTAGCCAGCACCCGCCAGCCGCGGAGACAAAACCGCGCACTCCAGTCGTGGCACGGATCGCCCGCCGCCGAAGGACTGCGCTGACCTACATCCTGCGCAGCGCCTGCTACAGCATCGGAACCGGCCCATCGGCCTCGGCTTCGTCTGGGCCGAACGACTCCTGTGATCACAGACTGTTGGCGGTGGCTGCCGGATACGGGCCACCGCCCGAGGACGTGTTATACCGGCACGCCGTACGTGGGCGGGTTGCCGGCGGTGCGAAGCACACTGTCTGAGATGCGGCTTACGTCCTGCGGATGGGTGTCCTGTTCATGATGTATACGGATCTTCGCTACGACTGCGGAACGAGGACGGGCACGAGACTTGCGGAGGAAGAAGCTCCGGATGCTCTGGTGGGTCCGTACCCGATCTCAGGTGTACGTGAAAAGATCAAGATCGTGCGTGAATCAGCACCATCTGATCTGTGATCGTCAAGATGCGCAATCCGGCATGCGAAAGGGTCGACCCGTTTCGTCGGGCCGACCCTTTGCTAGCCGTTCCGCGCGCCAACGCGGCCGACTGGTTTTCCCTGGTCATCGGCGGTTGGAGCCAAGCAGACAGGGCCAACACCGTGTTCGGTGAAAGTGATTTTGATAGTGCCAGTGCTGGTGGAACCGTGCAAGCAGCCATGGGACGAAATGAAATTAAAAGCCTGGTGGCGGCATTCATCTGTTCTCACTGAGCCCCGAAAGCGCTGGTCAGCTATTGATTCAAAGTGTCTCATGCCATGACTGGCTTGCTTTTTCAGACGGGACATCAATGAATTTTCCCGTACGGCTCTACGGCTGACTCGGGCAGGTGGCAAGATGCTGTGCGATTTGACGGTAGCGCCAACTGCCGCTGGGTCATTGTCGGTTGGAGCATCAAGTACGGCTGCGCGCACGGAGCGGGCAGCGACGGATGGGAGCACTGCCATGCACAGTCGTCATACGCGCCTTCTGGAGCGAGGTGTGACTCGGTGGGACGACCAGAAAAGCCGATCCCGGACCCTGTGAGTCCGCTGGGCAAACTAGCCCAGGAATTACGCAACGCCCGAAAGATCCTGGGCGCCACATACGGCACGCTTGCAGAACAGGCGCCCCCCTACAGCGCGGCGACGCTGCAGCGAGCGGCTTCGGGCCGGATGGTGCCAAAACGCGAGGTGGTCCGTGCCTTTGCACACGCCTGCGCGATGGACATCGATGAGATCGATCGGATGTGGCTCGACGCCTACCGCGCCGGCCAGCCGAACCGCGAGCCCGGTGCACAGATACCCTCGCCCCGGTTGATCAGGGATTTTCAGGATTTCAGTGCCGCGCTGGAGAAACTCTGGCAGGCCAGTGGGGCACCGTCCTACCGCGCGATGCAGAGAAGAGCCCGGGCTGCCGGCATGGATCTGTCCCGCAGCAGCGCGAACCGCATCGCCACACGGCGCCAAGTGCCCGGCTCGATAACCTCGTTAGAAGCATTTCTGGTGGGGTGCGCACTGGCCCCCCGTGCCCGGAACCTGTGGGTCGAAGCATGGGTGCGGGCGCAACAGCGCGCCGACATCGAGCGCCAGGGCGACGTGCGGGAGATGAAACAGCTGGAAGCGGTCGTCGCAGACAACTCGGCAGGTGAGGTGCTGCAGGACACCGCGGCTCGAATGCTGCGCAAGGCCGGCTTCGACGCTCTGGAACGCTACCGCAGCTTCGACACACCCTGGACTGTCGAATGCCTGCGCTGTGCCGCCACGCGGCGGGTGCGGCTGTCCGACGTCGTGCTGCAACGAATAGCGTGCGTGGACTGTCCTGAAGTCAGCAAACGCGTACACAAGGCATGGGCCGATCTCCTGGAGAACACGTCTGGAACCCTCAGCCGTCCGCAACTGCGCGCGCTTCGCGACTCCACGGTGCGCCAGCCCCGGCTGCAGCGGAACCGCCTGGACATCCCCGTGTTCGTGAAGGACAAGAAGACAGAAGAACTTCTGCAGTCAGACACGTGGCACCCGGCGTTGCACACCGCTCTGCGGCGCCACATCCGTCGGTCGTTCCACCTGGATGTTCTGATTGTCTCCGACTACGCCCTCCCCAAGGCGCAGGGGACCGCGAACCGTTTCACCAACATGGCACCCGAACCCGCGCCGCCGCAGCCCCTGGGCAAAGCCGTCACGCCACCACCCACGGTTGCCGGTCAGCTCCGCGGTGAGCCTCCCGGTCAGGAAGGGCTGCCGGCTTCTCGCAGGAGCAACCCGGAAGGCCACAGCGCCCGGCTGCAACAGCCAGCGCCCACCAACAGCGGTGTCTGAGGACCGATCGCAGACTCAATCCGATGTGATCTCCACCACCGTCACCGAGTAGTCGTCGGAACGCCGAACAGCGCTTCTACCTGCAGTTTTACCAATGAACTACGTGAAAGACACAGCGGGTACGGCGACCATACCGAAACTTCCGAATGACGTTCCCCCGGCTCATGGGAATCCCGACATAACGCCCTCACGGGCGGAGTTTGCCCGGCACTCGTCTCTGTACCTTGAACCGCATGACCAGCCCCGACACGACAAAGGGAAGCAACGGCAGCCGCCAAGCAAAACCGTGCTTCCCCAAGTCGCGTCACCCGGGACGGCCGTCCTGCCCAATCGAAAAGCAAAGGACCACCGCATGACATCCAGCCACCGCGTGACACCCGGCGACGGTACCTCAGAGGAAGACCGCGACGGCGAACACGCAACGACACCACCCCGCGACACCAGTCGCGCCCTGCACTGGGCGCAGATGGGACTGTGTGCCGGCGGCATCACCACCGCGACTGCCATTTGGGCTCTTGAAGGCCCACCGCTCATCGCCGCGGCGGTTGCCACGGCCGCGGCTGGTAGTGCCGGATGGCAGATCACCGTCAACGTGCGCCGATAGCGGCCGATGCAGAAGTGACTGCTGGCACCGGGCGTCCTCCTCGCGAGGAGGACGCCCGGACCGCACGGTGGGAGGTGCTGGCTCGGAGAGGACAGAGACGGAACAGGAGATCTCTTCGGCAGCGTATGGATTGAGGGGCGCAAGGACCGGCCCCCTCAGCGCGCCATGCAATTCCGCACCATGAACGTCCGCACTGGGACCGCACCGTCGGCGCGCCGGCGGCCGACGACGAGCAGGAGCTGGACGGGACGTGGGTGGACCAGGTCGTCGACCTCGGATCGCAGCGGGGTCAGCACCAATACGTCACCAACCTCGGCTTAGGCCGGTCAACGCGGTCTGTCGGAAGACCGGTTGAGATCCCTAGGCTCTGCCCATGTCGAAGCAGCAGCGGGGCAAGAAGCACCGGACACCGCAGAAGCGGGTCTCCCGTCCCTCCGTACCGCGTCCGCGCAGGGCGGCCCCGGCACTGCCGGGGAGCATGGATCACATGGCGCGGATGCTGGAGCATGCCAAGCCGGACCAGGTCGTGGAACTGGTGCTGCCCTTCCTGTGGGCGGCCATCTCCGACGGCCGCGCGCCGGCGAACATCTGCGTCGATGCGTGCCTGACGCTGCGGAACGCCTACGGCCAGCTGGGAGTGCGGGCCGAACTGCTGCCGGTCACCGTGGCCATCCGGAAGAAGGACGGCGCCGGAACCCTCTACGGCTCGCTCACACCGAGCTGGACGGGAACCGAGTGGAACGGGCACTGCGCCCTGGTGCTCCCCGACTCCGAGCGGTTCGTGGACCCGACGATCGAGCAGTTCGACGAGGTCCGGAAGATCGGCATGGGCCCGATGGTCGGCAAGGTGGCCATGTCGACCCGCGAAGACGGCTTGCTGGTGGAGTCGGGAGCGCAGGTGATGCTGCAGCGCGGTGACCTGGTGCTGACGTACACCGTCGCCGGTCCCGAGGCCCTGGCCTCCATCGTGGAACACCCGGAGGCGATCGCCCACGCCGACGGTCACCGGCGTACCGGAGTGAACACCGCCTCCCTCACGTTGGCCGCCTTGCGCGCCGAGGGCGTACGCGGCCGGGCGATGCAGGCCCCTCACCCGAGGCTGCACGCCCTGCTGCGAGCTGTAGGGGACGCCCCGTACGAGTCGGACGAGGCGCACGACGTACGGTTCCGCCTGCCAGATCAGAGCGGCCAGGAACAGTGGCTGCGGCTGGACGAGATCCCGCTGCCGCCGGGCACTCCGGCCGCCTGGCCGCGCTGAGCCGGGACCTAACGATCCGGGAGGGCCTGTTTGTCGGCGCCCCCGGGTCACGATGGCCACACCCGACGATCTCCGGGAGGGGACAGCGTGAAGCACGTCTGGATCATGGGGAAGAGGTACCGGCCGGCCTCCGGGGCCCTCAAGTCGACCTTGGTGCGGGCCGACGCCATCAGCTACCTGAGCATGCGCGAGAACCAGGTCCGGGCCTCCGAACTCGGCTCGGACGAGCTCGTGGTGCTGGCCGACACCGAAGACGGCGGACAGGGCGCCCCCGAGCTGCCGGAGGGCTTCCACACCGACCTGCTGTTCGCGGTCGCCATGGCGCGGCGGGACGCGCGGGACGCGACCGACGACGGGGACGAGCAGGACCGCATCCTGCCGGCCCAACTCGAGGACGGCCAGTGGGTCTGGAAGATGTTCCGGCCCTCAGAGCCGGAACCCAAGTCGAGCTGACGGCTCACGCTGCACGAAGCCCCGGGACTCAAGCACGAGGGCGCGGGGCTTCCCTGTGCACGTGACGCCCGGCTCAACGAGGCGGGACCGGCCCGGCCACCGGCCGACCGGCTCTGGGTACCGCTCCCGTCGGCGGTCCGGGTTGTCGGTGCCGAGCCGCACCCATCCCTCGCGGCGCTGCAGGGCGGGCAGCGTGATGGCGAACACCGAGACCGCGATGCCGTCGACCGCCTCGGCGAGCTCCTCCAGGCGCCGCTGCAGCAGAGCTCCTCCAGGCCCGCCAGGACCACATGCAGAGGCGGGAACCAGCTGCTGCGTTTACCTGTAGCGCGACCAGAACGGAAACGTGCCGCCCATGGTGCCGCGGGCTCCCTCCCCGACGCGGTGTCCGGCGTACCGCTCGTAGTCCCAGACCTCACGGGCGAGCTTGGCCCGCGACATCGTGCCGTTGTCTATCTCGTAGAAGCCGACCTGGGTGCCGTTAACGAACGGCGAGCAAAATAAAAACCAGTAACTTTTGGATCGAAGGCGCTCCCCGGCGTCAATTTCCCCGTCGGGACGGGAGATCGGCGCTCACAGCCCCGTACAGTGATTCACCACTCTGGATTCGGAAGAGATTATGCCTGAGCGGAACATCGAGTTCGGCAAGTACGGCGCCCGCGGCCTCAAAGGCCACGAAGCCGTCGCCCGGCAACTGGACGACCTCGCCGGCTACATCGCCACCCCCGTCACCGCCCGCCACGGCCTCCAAGCGCGCTTGCACTACCTCACCCGCAGCCACCACGCCCGCGCGGCGGCCCGCGCGGCCGGACTGACCGTCACCGACCGCACCCTGCGCGCCTGGCATGGCAGACCGGCACCCGCACACCCTCCCGCCGCAACCTCACCGCGATCGAGCAGGCCTACCGCACCGTGCGGCGCGAGAACGTCGCCCGCTACCTGACCGCCCGCCTCAACCGCGAAGGCCGCGGCACCCGCGTCGAGATTCACCCGCTCAACCAGTCCCAGGTCGACCGCCCACGCCAGCGCGCCATGGAGTTCCGCACCATGAACGTCCGCAACTGGGACCGCATCGTCGGCGCGTGGGCGGCCGGCAACGACCAGGAACTGGACGAAGCGTGGGTGGACCAAGTCGTCGACCTCGGTAGCCAGTGGGGCCAGTACGAGTACGTCACCAACGTGGGATTTGCCGCCTGACGAGGAATGTCGCTGTACAGGAGCCGTATGGCGGCTTCACCGTGGAACGCCCCATGGGGTGATCTGGTGGGCATCAGGAATCGCGGTGGAGGGCCAGCACAAGTGCTGGCCCTCCACGTTGCGGCAGGGCGTGCGCCAACACGCTGACTGCCAGTGCCCTTGGTTCCACACGGTGGGCAGGGTGCTCAGCGCTGCCGAAGCACGCTGAATCATCGACCATGATTCCTATTCCCTACCTAAGGCTTGTCCCGTAAATGATCTCTGACTGGTGCGGACGTGATCGGTACCAGTCCGACCGCTCGCCTATCCGGCGAGATTGAGGTTGTGTATCCGGGCGATGCCCAGCATGGCGTGGTGGACACCGTCACCTTTGAGACGGCAGTCGCGGAGGATCTTCCAAGTTTTCATGCGGGCGAAGGCGTGTTCGACCCGGGCTCGGACCTGTTTGTGGGACTTGTTGTGGGCCTGCTTCCAGTCGGGCAACTCCTCGCCCTTGCGGCGCCGGTGGGGTATCACGAGTCCGGTGCCCGGATATCCGCCGTCGGCGATGGTCATGGTTGTGCCGACGGCGGCCTTCGCGCCGGACTCCTCCCACGCCTTGCAGTCGTTGCGGTTGCCGGGCAGAGGCCGACCAGGACGACGAGCCGGGTGTCGGCGTCGATGACGACCTGGTGGTTGGTGGAGTACCGGTAGTTCTTCGACTGCTCGGCGATGGTGTGGTCACGGGTGGGCACCAGGGTGCCGTCCACGATGAGCACGGTGTCCTTCGCGAACCGCTTGCGGGGCTGGAGGGCGAGCATCGGCCCGAGGTGATCGATGATCCGGTCCGCCGCCGACTTCGAAACCCCGAACAGCGGGGCCAGCTGCCGCATGGTCAGGTATGTGCGCCAGTACGCCGCGACCAGCAAGGCCCGGTCCTCCAACGGCAGGCCCCACGGCCGGCCCCTGCGGACCGCGTCCGCACCCTCACGCCGCAGCACCGTCACCAGCTTCCCGAACAGACGAGGGCTCAGCCCGGTGAACGGGGCTATCCAGGACGGCTCGGACGCCGTGATCACACCAGACACCACAAGATCGTTTCATGATGCCCGGCACAACGTCGAGAATGCTCCTGTGACTGAAGAACTGGTGAGGTTCATCAAGGCGCGGCTGGACGAGGAGGCCGGCTTGGCCCGGCGCTGCGACGGCGACGGGTGCGGGGAGTGGTCTGCCCACGGACACACGGTCGACTTTTGCCAGGCCGACCTCTCCGGTTTCCATCCCACGGTTGCTCTGCACGTAGCTCTGCACGATCCAGCCCGTGTCCTGCGCGAGATTGAGGCCAAGCAGCGCATCCTGGCCCGTCACGCCCGCGACCCCTGGCCGTGCCACGACCTGCGTGACCTCGCTTCGCCCTACATCGACCATCCTGACTACCCCGCCCGAGCCTGACGTGCCGGACGAGACTGCGTGCTTGAACCGAGCCTCGACAACAGAAGGTCGTTTTACGGGACAGCCCTTAGAGCTCATAACACGATCTTGTTGATGTGTCCTGGTCGGGCGTGACCGATGTGACGATTCGGCCGTTCGGGATGGTGTGAATACTCGGCCGTGGACCGTCGATGACGACTTGTGGGCACTGATCGAGCCCCTGCTGCCGCCCTGGCCGGGGCGGTCGCCGGGGCCGCGGCCGGTGGCGGACCGGCTCTGCCTGCAGGGCGTCCTGTACGTCCTCTACAACGACATAGCCTGGCAACTCTTGCCCCTGGAGCTGGGGTTCGGCTCCGGACAGACCTGCTGGCGCAGGCTGGAGCGATGGCAGCAGGCCGATGTCTTCGATCAGTTGCACCGCATCCTGCTCGCCGAACTGAACGCCGCCGGCGAGCTCGACTGGTCTAGGGCCTGTGTGACGTCGTGATCAATCTCGGGTTTTGGTCCCGTGCGTGGGTAGGACCTGGTAGGACGATGGGTGTGACACGTAGGCAACTCA
>NZ_JBIUVD010000053.1:0-13755 GCF_044742785.1 Streptomyces sp. NPDC087844
GTGGATGGCCGTCCGCGGCGGGCGGGGGTCTCCTCGTTCGGGATCAGCGGCACCAACGCCCACGTCGTCATCGAAGCCGCCGAACCCGCCCCGCAAACCGAGGAAGCCGTCGCCGAGCCCGGATCGGACGGCGACGCGCAGGCCGTACGGACCTCGGTCGTGCCGTGGGTGCTGTCCGCCCGCAGCCGCGAAGGGCTGGCCGCACAGGCCGCGCGCCTGCTCGCCTTCGCCGGGGAGCGGACGGATCTGAATCCGGTGGACGTCGGCTTCTCCCTGGCGACATCGCGGGCGGCACTCGAACACCGTGCCGCCGTCGTCGGCCACGAGCGAGAGGACCTGCTCCGAGGGCTCGCCGCACTGGCGGCCGACGAGCCCGACGCCGGAGTCGTACGAGGTTCCGTCCGCACCACCCCTGCTGCGACGGCGTTCCTGTTCTCGGGGCAGGGAGCGCAGCGGGTCGGTATGGGACGGCAGTTGTACGAAGCGTTCCCGGTGTTCGCGGCTGCGTTCGACGCGGTGTGTGGTGAGTTGGACGGGCATCTGGATCGGCCGTTGCGTGAGGTGGTGTGGTCGGAGTCGGAGCTGCTCGGGCAGACGGTGTTCGCGCAGGCGGGTTTGTTCGCGGTCGAGGTGGCGTTGTTCCGGCTGCTCGAATCGTGGGGCGTACGGCCTGACTTTGTGGCGGGTCATTCGATCGGTGAGTTGGCGGCTGCGCATGTGGCCGGGGTGTTCTCGCTCGGTGACGCGGCCAGGTTGGTGGCTGCGCGGGGCCGGTTGATGCAGGGGTTGCCGTCGGGTGGGGCGATGGCAGCGATCCAGGCGGGCGAGGATGAGGTCGTCCCGTTGCTGGACGGCGCGGAGGTGGCGATCGCGGCCGTCAACGGCCCGGACGCGGTGGTGGTTTCCGGTACGGAGGCCCAAGTCGCGGCGATTGAGGCTCACTTCACCGCGCTGGGTCGTAAGGCGAGCCGGCTGCGGGTTTCGCACGCGTTCCACTCCCCGCTCATGGACCCGATGCTGGACGCCTTCCGCGAAGTCGCCGAGAGCGTCACCTACAGCGCGCCCGTCATCCCGATCGTCTCCAACGTGACGGGCGGATCGGCGGAAGACCTCGGCTCGGCCGACTACTGGGTGCGGCACGTCCGCGAGGCGGTCCGGTTCGCCGACGGTGTCGCGCACCTCCGCTCCGCCGGCGTGACCCGCTTCGTGGAACTGGGTCCCGACGGCGTGCTGGCCGCGATGACCCGCGACTGCCTGGACGAACCGTCCGCCACGACACTCGTCGTCCCTGCCTTGCGCAGGAGCGAAGCCGAGGTCGCGACGCTGCTGACCGCCGTCGCCCAGCTCCACGTGAACGGTGCCGGGCCCGACTGGCGCGCGGTCTTCACCGGACGCGGCGCCCTCCACGTTGACCTGCCCACTTACGCGTTCCAGCACCGGCGTTACTGGCTGGAGGCATCCGGCGAAAGCGTCGATGTGACCTCCGTCGGCCTGGACCGCACCGGCCACCCGCTGCTCGGCGCGACGATCTCCCTGGCCGACTCGGGCAAGGTGGTGCTCACCGGCCGGCTGTCGGTGGGCGCCCAGCCGTGGCTCGCCGACCACGTCGTCGGCGGTGTCGTGCTCTTTCCCGGAACGGGTTTCGTGGAACTGGCGATCCGCGCCGGAGACCAGGTCGGCTGCGGACGCATCGAAGAGCTGACCCTCCGGACACCGCTCGTCCTGCCGCAGCGCGGCGGCGTCCAGGTCCAGGTCGCGGTGGGAGAGGCGGACGCCCTGGGGGCCCGTCGGGTCAGCGTCCACTCCCGTGACGAAGGCATGTCGGTGTGGACGCAGCACGCCGCCGGAACGCTGACGCCCGGCGGTCACGGCGGTCGCGAGGGCCACGAGGGCCACGAGGGCCACGACCTGGAACAGTGGCCGCCCCTGGGCGCTGCCCCCGTGGAGCTGGAGCGGTTCTACGAAGGACTCGCGGAATCCGGTCTGGAGTACGGGCCGGTGTTCCGGGGGTTGGGGGCGGCGTGGCGGCGTGGTGAGGAGGTGTTCGCGGAGGTCGCGCTTCCCGAGCAGGTGGAGGTGGAGGGGTTCGGGTTGCATCCGGCGTTGCTGGACGCTGGTCTGCACGCGGTGGCGTTGAGTGGTGCGGTCGGTGACGGGGTGGTGCTGCCGTTCGCGTGGTCGGGGGTGGAACTGTTCGCCTCCGGCGCCACGGCGCTGCGCGTCCGCGTCGTTCCGTCGGTCGGCGGAGTGGTCTCTCTGCAGGTCGCGGACGCCTCGGGACGCGCGGTGGCCACGGTGGAGTCGTTGGTGCTGCGGGAGATCTCCGCCGACCAGCTCTCGGCCGCCCGGTCGGTGTTCCACGAGTCGCTCTTCCGCGTGGAGTGGCCGCCGATTCCGGCAGGGCTCTCCGCCGCCGCAGCACCCTCCGACGCCTCGGCCGACTGGGTCACGTGGGACGAACTGGGACCCGACGACGAGGTCCCCGCGGTCGTGGTGCTGCCGTCCACCCCGGGAACGGACCCGGCCTCCGTCCGGTCAGCCGTGCACCGGGTTCTGGACGCCGTACGGTCCTGGCAGGCCGAAGAACGATTCGCCGACGCGATGTTGGTCGTGGCCACTCGTGGCGCGGTGTCCTCGAACGGTGAGGATGTCACCGATCTGGCGGGTGCGGCGGTGTGGGGTCTGGTGCGGTCGGCGCAGTCGGAGAATCCGGGGCGGTTCGTGCTGGCCGACCTCGACGCGGGTACCGGTCCTGCCGGGGTGGTGGCGGCAGCCGCTCCGGGTGAGCCGCAGGTGGCGATTCGCGAGGGTGTCGTTCACGTGTCCCGCTTGGCACGCGTCGGCGTTGAGGTGCGGGAAGGGCACGAGGAGTCGGCCTCGGTGTTCTCCAGCGATGGTGACGCCGGTGCTGTTCTGGTGACGGGTGCGTTCGGTGCGCTGGGCAGTCTGGTGGCGCGGCATCTCGTTGTCGAGCACGGGGTGCGGCGTCTGGTGTTGGTGGGTCGTCGGGGTGTGGAGGTTCCGGGGGCCGGGGAGTTGTGTGCGGAGCTGATGGGGCTGGGTGCCGAGGTCGAGGTGGTGGCTTGTGATGTCGCTGATCGGGATGCGGTGGCGGCGCTGGTCGCGGACCGGGAGCTGTCGGGTGTGGTGCACGTTGCCGGGGTGTTGGACGACGGGGTGATTGCGTCGTTGACCCCGGAGCGGGTGGACGCGGTGCTGCGTCCCAAGGTGGACGCGGCCTGGCATCTGCATGAGCTGACGCGGGACATGGGTCTGTCGGCGTTCGTGTTGTTCTCCTCGGCCGCGGGCGTGCTGGGGACGTCGGGACAGGGAAGTTACGCGGCGGCCAACGCGTACCTGGACGGCCTGGCGGAGCATCGCCGTGCGTGTGGACTGCCGGGTCTGTCCCTGGCGTGGGGGCCGTGGTCGGCGGGCGTGGGTGGCATGGCGGGCGGGCTCGCCGGTTCCGATGCGCAGCGGATGGCCCGGTCCGGGGTGGAGGGACTCTCCGCCGACCAGGGACTCGCCCTCCTGGACACCGCGGTCGCGCTGAGTACGGCCGCGCTGGTCCCCATCCGCCTCGATCCCGGGGTTCTGGCCGCCGCCGGGGCCGTCGAGGTGCCCCATCTGTTCCAGGGGCTCGTACCGAGGGTGCGGCGCTCGGCCACGGGCGCCCGTGCGGACACGGGGTCGCTGCGCAGGCAGTTGGCGACCCGGCCCGAGTCGGAGTGGCACGAGGTCCTGCTCGGCATGGTCCGTACCCAGGCGGCTGTCGTCCTCGGGCACGCCGGTCCGGCGGCGATCGACCCCGAGCGCGCGTTCCGCGACCTCGGCGTGGACTCGCTGTCGGCGGTGGAACTGCGCAACGGGCTGGGGGAGGCGACCGGCCTGCGGCTGCCCGCGACGCTGGTCTTCGACTACCCGACACCGGAAGTACTCGCCCGGTACCTGCTGAGCGAGGTGTCAGGCTCCGTGGACGACGGCCTCGGCGCCGTCGCGTCCGTCGCTTCCGACGACGAGCCGATCGCGATCATCGGGATGGCGTGCCGGTATCCGGGTGGGGTGGCTTCTCCCGAGGATCTGTGGCGGGTGGTGGCCGGTGGTGTGGACGTGGTGTCGGAGTTCCCGTCGGACCGGGGCTGGGATGTCGCGGAGTTGTTCGATCCGACGGGTGAGCGGCCCCACACCAGTTACGTGAATGCTGGTGGTTTCCTGCATGACGCGGCCGGTTTCGACGCGGAGTTCTTCGGGATCAGTCCCAACGAGGCGTTGACGATGGATCCCCAGCAGCGGTTGCTGCTGGAGACGTCGTGGGAGGCGCTGGAACGCGCCGGCATCGACCCCGCCGCACTGCGGGGCAGTGCGACCGGAGTGTTCGCCGGAATGATGTACCACGACTACGCGGCGAACAGCAGCACGGGCGCGATCGCCTCCGGCCGGGTGGCCTACAACTTCGGCTTCGAGGGCCCGGCGGTCACCGTCGACACCGCCTGCTCGTCCTCACTGGTGGCGCTGCACTGGGCCGCCCAGGCACTCCGCTCGGGGGAGTGCACGCTGGCGCTGGCCGGCGGTGTCGCGGTCATGGCCACTCCCGAGGCGTTCGTGGAGTTCAGCAAACAGCGCGGTCTCGCAACCGATGGCCGGAGCAAGTCGTTCGCCGCGTCCGCCGACGGCACCGGCTGGAGCGAGGGCGTCGGCATGCTCCTCGTGGAGCGTCTGTCGGACGCCCGGCGCAACGGTCACCCCGTCCTGGCCCTCGTCCGCGGCACCGCGACCAATCAGGACGGCGCGTCGAACGGGCTGACGGCACCGAACGGTCCGTCGCAACGCCGCGTCATCCGGCAGGCGCTCGCCAACGCGGGCCTCGGCACCGGTGATGTGGACGCGGTGGAGGCACACGGTACGGGCACCACGTTGGGCGATCCGATCGAGGCGCAGGCGCTGCTGGCCACGTACGGCCAGGACCGTCCGGAGAACAGCCCGCTGTGGCTCGGGTCCATCAAGTCGAACATGGGCCACACGCAGGCGGCGGCCGGTGTCGCGGGGATCATCAAGATGGTCAAGGCGATGGAGCACGGCGTACTGCCGCGCACACTGCACGTGGATGCGCCGACCCCGGAAGTGGACTGGACCTCGGGGGACGTCGAGTTGCTGACCGAGGCGCGCGAGTGGCCGCGGGCCGGTGGCCGCCCGCGCCGGGCGGGCGTCTCCTCGTTCGGCATCAGCGGCACCAACGCCCACGTCATCATCGAGCAGGTTCCGGCGTCGACGGATCCGGCATCGGTCGAGGAACCGTCGGCAGGCGCCATCCCCTGGATGCTGTCGGGCCGGTCCGCCGAGGGTCTGCGCGGCCAGGCCGAGAAGCTGAGGTCCTACCTCGCGGCTCACCCGGACGTGGGCTCCGCCGACGTCGCGTTCTCCCTGGCGACGTCTCGTCCCGCCATGGAACACCGCGCGGTGATGCTCCCGGACGACCGCGAAGCGGCACTCGACGGCCTGGCGGCCATCGCCGCCGGGGAACTGCGGGCAGGCGTCGTACGCGATACGGCGACGCCTGGTGCGACGGCGTTTCTGTTCTCGGGACAGGGGGCGCAACGGCTCGGTATGGGTCGGGAGTTGTATGGGGCGTTCCCGGTGTTCGCGGCTGCGTTCGACGCGGTGTGCGGCGAGTTGGACGGGCTTCTGGATCGGCCGTTGCGTGAGGTGGTGTGGTCGCACGCGGATCTGCTGGATCGGACGGTGTTCGCGCAGGCGGGTTTGTTCGCGGTCGAGGTGGCGTTGTTCCGGCTGCTCGAATCGTGGGGCGTACGGCCTGACTTCGTGGCGGGTCATTCGATCGGTGAGCTTGCGGCTGCTCATGTGGCCGGGGTGTTCTCGCTCGGTGACGCGGCCAGGTTGGTCGCTGCGCGGGGCCGGTTGATGCAGGCGTTGCCGTCGGGTGGGGCGATGGCCGCGATTCAGGCGGGCGAGGATGAGGTCGTTCCGTTGCTGGACGGCGCGGAGGTGGCGATCGCGGCCGTCAACGGCCCGGACGCGGTGGTGGTTTCCGGTGCGGAGGCCGAAGTCGCCCGGATCGAGGCCCACTTCACCTCCATCGGGCGCAAGACGTCCCGGCTGCGGGTGTCGCACGCCTTCCATTCCCCGCTCATGGATCCGATGCTCGACGCTTTCCGTGAGGTGGCCGAGAGCATCACCTACAGCAGCCCCGCCGTCCCGGTCGTGTCGAATGTGACGGGCGCGTTGGCGGAGGACCTGGGGTCGGCCGACTACTGGGTCGGGCACGTGCGCCAGGCGGTCCGCTTCGCCGACGGCGTCCGGACCCTGCACGACGAGGGCGTCACCCGCTTCGTGGAACTGGGCCCCGACGGTGTCCTGTCCGCGATGGTGCGGGCTGTGGTGGACGACGGAGTGCTGGTGGTGCCGACGCTGCGGCGGGAGCGTGGTGAGTCCGGGACGTTGCTGACGGCGGTGGGCCGGCTGCACGCGACTGGTGTTCCCGTGGACCGGGCCAGGCTGTTCGACGGTCGTGGTGCACGGCGTGTCGACCTTCCCACCTACGCCTTCCAACGCGAGCAGTACTGGCTCGACGTGCGGAGCTACTGGCGCGAGGCGTGGGCCGGCTCGGCGATCGGTGGCGACGACCTCGCCTCCGCGGGACTGGAGGCATCGGGCCACCCGCTTCTGGGGGCGGTCATCTCCTCACCCGACTCGGACGGTGTCGTTCTGACGGGCCGGCTGTCGGTGCGGGACCAGCCGTGGCTGCGCGACCACGAGGTGTTCGGCAACGTCGTGTTCCCGGGCAGCGGGCTCATGGAACTGGCGATCCGCGCCGGCGACCAGGCCGGCTGCCGAACGCTGGACGAGCTGACACTGGAAGCACCCCTGGTGCTTCCGGCCGAGGGCACGATCTCGGTGCAGGTCGTGGTCGGGAAGACGGGCGGGTCGACGGCGCGTACGGTCGCCGTCCACTCACGCACCGACGTCGACGCGCCCTGGACCCGCCATGCCTCGGGCCACGTCTCGGTCCCTGCCTCGGCAGCGGGCGCCGCGCCCGCCTTCGCACTTGAGCAGTGGCCGCCGGCGGAAGCGACCGCTGTGGACATCACCGGGCTGTACGACGACCTGGCTGAGGCGGGGCTGGAGTACGGTCCGGCCTTCCGGGGACTGCGTGCCGTGTGGCGGCGCGGCGACGAGGTGTTCGCCGAGGTCGCGCTCCCCGACTCCGAGGCGGTGGACGGCTTCGGCCTGCACCCGGCGCTCCTGGACGCCGCACTGCACGCGATAGCGTCGAACGACGGCGACCGGGGCACGGCTCTGCCGTTCGCCTGGTCCGGGGTGGAGCTGTTCACCTCCGGTGCCACATCACTGCGCGTCCGGCTGACCCGAACCGGTACGGCGAGCGTGTCCCTCCAACTCGCGGACCCGGCGGGCCGCCCGGTGGCGTCGGTGGAGTCGCTGACGCTGCGCGAGACGTCCGCCGCCCAACTCGCGCTGCTCCGCCCCGCGTTCCACGAATCGCTGTTCCACGTCGTCTGGTCCCCGCTCGAAACCCGGCCCGCTGCCGACCGGCCGTCCTGGGCGCACTGGGACACGTTGACACGCGACGCCCCTGTACCCGAGGTCGTACTGCTGGAGCTCCCGGCCGGTGACGCGACCGTCGTACGTCCGAGTGTCGGACGCGCCCTCGACGTCGTGCGGTCGTGGCTGGCGGAGGAGCGGTTCGCCGAGGCGACGTTGGTTGTCGTGACTCGCGGTGCGGTGTCCTCGGTGGGTGAGGACGTCATCGACCTCGCGGGTGCGGCGGTGTGGGGTCTGGTGCGGTCGGCGCAGTCGGAGCATCCTGGCCGGATCGTCCTGGTTGATCTTGACGCGAACGCCGGAATTGCTGATGTGGTGACTACCGTTGCCCTGCGCGAGCCTCAACTAGTCCTACGTGACGGTGTAGTTCACGCTTCACGGCTGGCGCGTACAGCGGTGGGGGCTCGGGACGATTCCCCGTCGGTGTTCTCCGGTGACGGTGCTGTCCTGGTGACGGGTGCGTTCGGTGCGCTGGGTGGTGTGCTGGCGCGGCACTTGGTGACGGGGCACGGGGTTCGTCGTCTCGTCCTGGTGGGGCGTCGGGGTGCCGAGTCGCCGGGGGCGGCGGAGCTGTGTGCGGAGCTGACGGGCCTGGGCGCCGAGGTCGAGGCCGTGGCCTGTGACGTGTCGGACCGGGACGCGGTCGAGGCGCTGGTGTCGGGTCGTGAGCTGTCGGGTGTGGTGCATGTCGCGGGGGTGTTGGACGACGGGGTGATCTCGTCGTTGACCCCGGAGCGGGTGGACGCGGTGCTGCGTCCCAAGGCGGACGCGGCGTGGCATCTGCATGAGCTGACCCGCGACCTGGACCTCTCGGCGTTCGTCATGTTCTCCTCGGCGGCCGGTGTACTCGGGTCCCCCGGCCAGGGCAACTACGCGGCGGCGAACGGGTTCCTGGACGCCCTGGCCGCACACCGCCGGGCGAACGGCCTGCCCGCCCAGTCGCTCGCCTGGGGACTGTGGAGCGGAGGAATGGCGGGGCAGGTCGACGACGCCGACCTCCGTCGTCTCGCCCGCACCGGCCTGAAGGCGCTGTCCGCCGAACAGGGACTCGCACTCTTCGACACGGCCGCAATGGTGGACGCGGCCGTCCTCGTCCCGATGAGCCTGGACCTCAAGACACTCGGCGCCGCCGGTGGCGAAGTGCCGCATCTGCTGCGCGGTCTGGTCCGGCGACCGGTACGCCGGGCCGTCGGCAGCGGAGCCGGCGGAACCGGCGGGACATCGGACCTCGGACGGCGGCTGGCCGGCCTGTCCGGGAACGAGAGGGAAGGCCTGCTGCTGGAAATCGTGCGCGGCAGCGCCGCGGCCGTCCTCGGGCATCCGGGTCCCTCGGCCATCGATCCCGACCGCGCCTTCGGCGAACTCGGCTTCGATTCGCTGTCGGCCGTGGAGTTCCGCAACGCGCTGAACGAGGCGACCGGGCTGCGCCTGTCGCCGACGCTCGTCTTCGACTACCCGACACCGACCGTCCTCGCCCGCCACCTACAGGACGCGGTGACCGGTGACACCGCGGACATCCCGCTTCCCACCGTTGTCCGGGTCGACGAGCCCGTAGCGATCGTGGGCATGGCCTGCCGTTTCCCAGGTGGTGTCGCGTCGCCGGACGACCTGTGGCGGCTGGTGGCCGACGGTGTGGACGCGGTGTCGGAGTTCCCCCGGGACCGCGGCTGGGACCTCGGACGCCTCTACGACCCCGAGGGCATCCGCCAGGACACCAGTTACGTCGACACCGGCGGGTTCCTGCACGACGCGGCCGAGTTCGACGCCGCCTTCTTCGGGATCTCGCCGCGTGAGGCCCTCGCCATGGACCCCCAGCAGAGGCTTCTGCTGGAGACCTCCTGGGAAGCTCTGGAACGAGCCGGCATCGACCCCTCGTCCCTGGGCGGAAGCCGGACCGGTGTCTTCGCCGGGGCGATGTACCACGACTACGCGTCGAGCAGTAACACCGGCTCGGTCGCGTCGGGCCGCATCTCGTACACGCTGGGTCTGGAAGGCCCGGCGGTCACCGTCGACACCGCGTGCTCGTCGTCGCTGGTCGCACTGCACCTCGCGGTACAGGCACTCCGCTCGGGCGAATGCTCCCTGGCTCTCGCGGGCGGTGTCGCGGTGATGGCGACGCCGGAGACCTTCGTCGAGTTCAGTCGTCAGCGGGGTCTCGCACGTGACGGGCGTGCGAAGTCGTTCGCCGCCGGAGCCGATGGCACCTCGTGGGGCGAGGGCGCCGGCATGCTGCTGGTGGAGCGGTTGTCGGATGCCCGTGCCAACGGGCACCCGGTCCTGGCGGTGGTGCGTGGCACGGCGGTGAACCAGGATGGTGCGTCGAACGGTCTGACGGCGCCGAACGGTCCGTCCCAACAGCGGGTGATCCGGCAGGCGTTGGCTACGGCCGGCCTCGGTACCGGCGATGTGGACGCGGTGGAGGCACACGGCACCGGCACGACACTCGGCGATCCGATCGAGGCGCAGGCGCTGCTGGCCACGTACGGGCAGGATCGTCCGGAGGGCAGTCCGCTGTGGCTCGGCTCGATCAAGTCGAACATCGGACACACGCAGGCGGCGGCCGGTGTGGCGGGCATCATCAAGATGGTCAAGGCCATGGACCACGGGGTCCTGCCGCGCACGCTGCACGTCGACGAGCCGACACCGCACGTGGACTGGGCCGCGGGCGAGGTCGAGCTGTTGACGGAGGCGCGGGAGTGGCCGGAGGTGGACGGTCGTCCGCGGCGGGCGGGGGTCTCCTCGTTCGGGATCAGCGGCACCAACGCCCACGTCATCATCGAAGCGGCTCCCGCGCCGGCCGAGGACGACGAACGGCCGACCGGGGCGACACCGGTGCCATGGCTGGTGTCCGGACGTGACCGGGACGCGGCGACGGCCCAGGCCGCCCGGCTGCTTCAGTTCCTCCAGGAGCACCCGGAACCGGACCCGGTGGACGTGGGCTTCTCCCTGGCCACCTCGCGGGCCGCGCTGGAGCACCGCGCCGTGGTGGTGGGAGAGGACCGCGCGGACCTTGTCGCCGGACTGGGCAGGCTGGCCGCAGGCGACCACAACCACCCCGAACAGGGCAGAACGGAGGGCGCGACGGCGTTCCTGTTCTCGGGGCAGGGGGCGCAGCGGGTCGGTATGGGTCGGGAGTTGTATGGGGCGTACCCGGTGTTCGCGGCTGTGTTCGATGCGGTGTGCGGCGAGGTGGACGGGCACTTGAACCAGTACATGGACGGTGCGTCGCTGCGTGAGGTGGTGTGGTCACACGCGGATCTGCTGGATCGGACGGTGTTCGCGCAGGCGGGTTTGTTCGCGGTCGAGGTGGCGTTGTTCCGGCTGCTCGAATCGTGGGGTGTACGGCCGGACTTCGTGGCGGGTCACTCGATCGGTGAGTTGGCGGCTGCGCATGTGGCCGGGGTGTTCTCGCTGGAGGACGGGGCGCGCCTGGTGGCCGCCCGGGGCCGGTTGATGCAGGGGTTGCCGTCGGGTGGGGCGATGGCCGCGATCCAGGCGGGCGAGGATGAGGTCGTTCCGTTGCTGGACGGCGCGGAGGTGGCGATCGCGGCGGTCAACGGTCCGGCGTCGGTGGTGGTGTCAGGTGCGGAGGCCCAAGTCGCGGCGATTGAGGCTCACTTCACTGCGTTGGGTCGTAAGGCGAGCCGGCTGCGGGTCTCGCACGCGTTCCACTCCCCGCTCATGGACCCGATGCTGGACGACTTCCGCGAAGTCGCCGAGAGCGTCACCTACAGCGCGCCCGTCATCCCGGTCGTCTCCAACGTGACGGGCGGATCGGCGGAGGACCTCGGCTCGGCCGACTACTGGGTGCGGCACGTCCGCGAGGCGGTCAGGTTCGCCGACGGTGTCCAGGCCCTTCGGGACGAGGGTGTCGCCCGCTTCGTCGAACTGGGACCCGACGCCGTTCTCACCGCGATGGCCCGCAACTGCCTTGACGACGAGCGGTCCGTACCTCTCGCGTTCGTGCCGGTGTTGCGTACTAACCAACCCGAGCCGACCGCCCTGCTCACGGCGCTCGGACAGCTCCACACCGCGGGAGTCGCTGTCGACTGGCACGCGATGTTCGCCGGGCGGGGAGCCCGGCTGGTCGAACTTCCCACCTACGCCTTCCAGCGGGACCGGTACTGGCTGGTGGACGCCCAGGTGGGCGACGGCCCCGCCGCGGTGGGGCTCGGCCCGGCCGAGCATCCGATGCTCGGCGCCGTGGTCAACCGGCCCGACTCCGACGGGGTGGCGCTGACCGGCAGGCTGTCGGCCGGGGACCTGCCCTGGCTGGCCGACCACGAGGTGTTCGGTTCGGTACTGCTGCCGGGCACTGCCTTCGTGGAACTGGCCGTGCGTGCCGGTGACCAGGTCGGATGCGGCGTACTTGACCAACTCACCCTGGCAGCACCGCTGATACTGCCCGAGCACGGAGTCGCGCTCCATGTGGCCGTGGGCGAGCCCGACGAGCTGGGCCGCCGCACGGTGAGCGTCCACTCCCGGCACGACGACGGCAATGGCACGACCGGTCAGGAGGCGTGGACCCGGCACGCCGAAGGCACCCTGTCCGCAGGCACCGGACAGCATCCTTCTGATGGTCCGGACCACCGGACTGCGTCGTCGGGGCCCGAGCAGTGGCCGCCCGCCGAGGCGACCCCGATCGACCTGGACGGTGTCTACGACCGCCTTGCCCAGCGGGGTTTCGGATACGGGCCGGTGTTCCAGGGGCTCCGCGCGGCGTGGCGGGCCGGTGACGACCTGTTCGCCGAGGTCGCGTTGCCGGAGGACGAGCGTGCCGGGGCCGCCGCGTACGGAATCCACCCGGCGCTGCTCGATGCCGCCCTGCACGTGATCCTGCTCGACGACGGCGAGGAGACAGGTGAGGCGACAAGTGAGGAGGCAGGTGAGGAGGCAGTTGCGGGGGCCCTGCTCCCGTTCGAGTGGAGCGGAGTGAACCTGCACGCCGCGGGCGCCCCGGTGCTCCGCGTCCGGGTGTCGCCGCTGGGTGGCACCGCGATGGAGCTGGCGGCCACCGACGAGGCGGGACGGCCCGTGCTCACCGTGGAGTCGCTCGTCTCGCGGCCCATGTCGCCCGAGCAGCTCACCGCGCGGAGCGGCCCGGACGGCTCACTCTTCACCGTGGCCTGGACACCCGCGCCCGACATGGTCGTACGGCCCGACGTGAAGACAGCGGTGCTGGGGTCCGACCGCCGCGGTCTGGACGACGCCGTGCCCGCGTTCGCGGACCTGGCCGAGCTGGCCGCGGCCGGCTGCCCCGATGTCGTGGTGTGGGCGTGCCCGTCCGGTGACGGCGACGTCCCCGCGGGCGTCCGGTCCGTGACGCACCGCGTGTTGGACGTCGTCCAGGGATGGCTGGCCGACGAGCGGTTCGCCGCGTCCCGCCTCGTGGTGGTCACCCGTGGGGCCACGACGGCGGGCGGCGCCGGACAGCTCGCGCAGGCGCCCGCTTGGGGCCTGGTCCGGGCCGCCCAGGCGGAGAACCCCGGACGGTTCGTCCTGGTGGACCTGGACGACGGACCGGTGCCGTCCACCTCCCTGGCCGCCGTGGCCGCCTCGGGCGAACCCGAGGCGGCGGTCCGCGCCGGAGAGATCCACGTGCCCCGACTGGTCGGTGTTGAGCCGGTGGCGTCGTCGGTGGTGTCGTTGGTGTGGGGTGGGTGGGGTTCGGGGTGGGTGATGGTGACGGGTGGGACGGGTGGGTTGGGTGCGTTGGTGGCTCGGCATCTGGTTGTTGCGCATGGTGTGCGGCGTCTGGTGTTGGTGAGTCGTCGGGGTGCGGGGGCGCCGGGGGCTGGGGAGTTGTGTGCGGAGCTGGCCGGGCTGGGTGCCGAGGTCGAGGTGGTGGCCTGTGATGTGTCGGACCGGGGTGCGGTTGCGGAGTTGGTTGCGGGTCGTGTGTGGTCGGGTGTGGTGCATGCGGCGGGTGTGGTGGACAACGGGTTGGTGGGTTCGCTGTCCGCGGGTCGGGTGGATGGGGTGTTGGGTCCGAAGGTTGACGGGGCCTGGTATTTGCATGAGTTGACGCGGGACATGGGTCTGTCGGCGTTTGTGTTGTTCTCGTCGGTGGGTGGGTCGTTGCTGGCGGCGGGGCAGGGTGGTTATGCGGCGGCGAATGTGTTTTTGGATGCGTTGGCCGCGTATCGGCGTGGTGAGGGGTTGGTGGGGACGTCGTTG
>NZ_JBIUVD010000054.1:0-12097 GCF_044742785.1 Streptomyces sp. NPDC087844
GAGTTGCCTACGTGTCACACCCATCGTCCTACCAGGTCCTACCCACGCACGGGACCAAAACCCGAGATTGATCACGACGTCACACAGGCCCTAGTACTTCTCCCGGGTGTTCCGGTCCCTCGGGTGACTGAGCTCCTAGATCCGCATGGAGTTGGCCCGCCGGAAGTGCGGGCGCAGCGAATGCAGCCACCTCAGCGCGATAGTGGTCTTACCGACTCCGCCCAGTCCGCTCACCGCGGCCAGTGTCGACCGGCCCTCGCGCGCGGCACGAGCGCGATGACGCTCCAATGCCTCCAACTCCGGTGACCGGTCGATCACCCGTGCGAGCGGTGGGAGCTGCTAGGGCGTTTGTGCGCTGGAGTTCCCCTGCGAACAGATGTGGATGCCACCGTGCACGGCACCTGCCTGGACGACGGCGCCGTACACGGTGCCACTCAACTCGTTGTGGGACTCACGCCCGTCCCTCGGCACTTGCACCTCCTCCTGTATGTAAGTAAGTACCGATTCGTTGTAGGGATCCTTTCCGTGCATGTGATTGCTATCCATGGATCCGGGAAGAGGTCGCCTTCTCCTGCAGCCTTGCGGTGTGTGTACGCGACGGCGAAACGCCCTGTCCCCGGACAGCACGGAGCTGACTGGCATGTTCGGCCAAGAGCAGCTCCTGCTCAAGAGCGCGGTCGTCGAAGGACCGGGCGTGCACCGAGAGGAACTGATGCGGGAGGCAGCTCGCTTCTTCGGGTGGGTGCGGCTCGGAGCCCACATCCGGGATGCGCTGACGTCCGACATCGGCGTGCTGGTCGCCGGCGGGGACCTGATCGAGTCGGAGGGTGGCCTGATGCCCGCGGAAGGTTCCTGACGCTCTCGTGGGCAAGGCTCCCTCGCTGCCTGTGAGCCTCCGCACCGGCCGCATCCGCTGGGGCCGACGGGCGCCACCGAGGTCGACCACGCCGGCTCCTGGGCAAAAGGCCATGCGCTCCGGTGTCCGGACGCCGGTAGGGAGACGCATGGTGTCCGCCGGCGCCACCGACGACCACCGGTACGACCGTGGGTACCGCCAGGTACCCTCGGAGTCATCGTCAACGCGGCCCGACGGGCTTCCGCTCCACCCGGTGGAGTCTCGAAGGACATGCCCCCACCCGCACGAGTCTCTTCGTGCTGCCTGGGGGAAGTCCTTGCTGTTCCGCGCGTCCGCGAGAACGGTCGCCGTCATGGCACTCGACGGTTCACTGTTCCTGCACCTCACCGACCAGTTCGTCCACACGCACGGCTATCGGCCCGGTGCTTCGGAGATGCGCTCCTGGGAGCGCAGCATCCCGCTCTTGACCGCCGCGCTCAACGACGCCGGCCTGGGCGACGTCGAGGTCATGCTGGAGTACGCGCTACCGCTCAACAGCAAGCGTGCCGACGTCGTCCTCGCCGGAGTCCACCCGGTCACGCAGGAGCCCTCCTACGTCGTGGTGGAGTTGAAGCAGTGGAGCCAGGCGGCTCCGCACGAGGACGACCCCACCCTGTGCCATGTCGACGCCTACGCGCACCCTGTGCTCAACCCGATCGAGCAGGTGCGGCGGTACTGCGACTACCTGGTCAACTTCAACGGAGCCCTGGCCGAGCACGGCGAGCGGATTCACGGATTGGCCTTTCTGCACAACGCCACCGAGTTCGGGGTGACGGGCCTGCGGGAGATCGAGTGCGACGGGCAGGGACTGCTCTTTACGGGGGAGCGTCGCGGAGCGTTCCTGGACCACCTCCGGTCGAAGCTGAGTGACAAGCACTCCGGTGCTCCTGCGGCCGACGAACTGCTCGCGGGTGCCACCGCACCGTCGAAGCAGCTGATGGCCGTGGCAGCCGAGGAGGTGAGGGAGCGGCAGCAGTTCGTCCTCCTCGACGAGCAGCAGGTCGCCTACCGCATGGTGCTCAACGCGGTGGAGAGGGCGAAGCGCGCCGACCACAAGGAAGTCGTCATCGTCACCGGCGGCCCCGGTACCGGGAAGAGCGTGATCGCGCTCCAACTGCTCGGTGAGCTGTACCGGAGGGGTGTGGCAGCGGTCCACGCGACCGGGTCGCAGTCGTTCACCAAGACGATGCGCAAGGTGGCCGGTTCCCGGAAGCGGGAGGTCCAGGATCTCTTCAAGTACTTCAACAGTTTCATGGCCACGGAGAAGAACAGCCTGGGTGCTCTGATCTGTGACGAGGCGCACCGTGTCCGGGAGACGTCCGCAAACCGTTACACGCGCGCGGCGCTGCGGACCGGGAGGGCGCAGATCGACGAACTCATCGACGTCGCCCACGTTCCGGTCTTCTTCCTCGACGAGCACCAGGTGGTGCGGCCCGGTGAGATGGGCACCGTGGACGACATCCGTGAGGCTGCGGCCAGGCGGGGCATCGACTGCCACGTGATCCCTCTGGACAGCCAGTTCCGCTGCGGAGGGAGTGACGCCTACCTGCGTTGGGTGGTCCGGCTCCTCGGCCTCGAGCCCGGCGGGCCGGTCGGGTGGGAGCCCGACGGCCGGATGCAGTTGACGGTCGCGGACAGCCCCGAAGAACTGGAGGCGTTCCTCGATGCCCGTCGCGCCGAGACCTACGGTGCCCGGATGTCCGCGGGTTACTGCTGGCGATGGTCCCCCGAGCCGAAACCCGGTGACCCCCTGCCTGCCGATGTCGTCATCGGACGCTGGGCCCGGCCGTGGAACCTGCGCGGGGACCGGTCGGTCTCGGGCGCGCCCCAGTCCGCGCTGTGGGCCACAGACCCCGCGGGTTTCGGGCAGGTCGGCTGCGTCTACACCGCCCAGGGGTTCGAGTACGACTGGTCCGGCGTCATCATCGGCCCGGACCTGATCTGGCGGGGTGATCGCTGGGTCACCGATCGCACCGCCTCCAAGGACCCGGTCTTCAAGAAGTCCACACCGGACACCGACGTGGACCGCCTCATCCGGAACACGTACAAGGTGCTGCTGACGCGCGGCATGGTCGGAACGATCGTGTACTCGACCGATCCGGAGACTCGGAAGAAGCTACGGGAACTGGTGTCCGGCCGACCGGAGCCAAGGCTCGCCGCGATCGAGGAGCCCCTTCTGCGACGGTGAGCGCGTGCTATCCGGCCATGATGCCCGTGCTTCCAGCCGACCGGCGTGTCATATGCCCCGGGGTGGAGGGCCGCTTCCCTAAGATCCCAGGCGTCATTGCGGTCCGACGGGCTTCCCAGGTGGACATGCCCCCATCCGCACGAGTCATTCGTGCCCTGGGGGATCCACCTCGTGTCCATGCTCCTGCTGAAACTGGCAGCTCAGGATCTGCTGACCCTGAACTCGAGACGCCGTATGGTGCCCCACCTCGCCGCGAGGTGGAAGCACTTTCTCAGCACCGATGCTTCGTTGAGCGAACGCTCCGCCTGGGCGGAGAGCCTGGTGCACCTTGCCGAAGACCTGGTCGCCGCCGACCGGGGGAACGTCGAGATGGTCGTCGAGTGTGCGGCCACGCTCGACGAGGCCGACCGGGCCGGCGACCCGCGGCTCATCGACGTCGTCCTCGTGGGCCGTCATCCCGAGGAGAACGGACTGTCCGTCCAACTCGTCGAGCTGAAGCGCTGGTCGACGGTGACCCGGGTCGAGCGAGCCACCGCGGAGCTGGTGCACGTCCCGGGCCTGGGGGAAAAGAAGCACCCCGCGCTTCAACTGCGCGAATATCACGAGGCCTTCACGGGCCTCAGGGGGCCGCTGCACGGCCTGGACTTCGAGTGCGGCGGCTTCGCCTATCTGCACAACGCCACCGATGCGGCGGTGCTCCCTCTGATCGGCGTGGACGCCCCGACCGGTTCCTACGCCCGTGTCTACACGAACGACCGCCGCGCCCAACTGCTGTCGGACCTGCGGAGCAGCTTCGCCGCCGACGGTGCCGACTCGGCGGCCGAGATCTTATTACGCAACATGGGCCTGCGTAACACTCCGCTGCTCGATGCCATGATCCGCTCCAGTGGCGAGGACACGGTCTTCACTCTGCGTGGCCGTCAGAAGAAGGTCGCGGACCAGATCCTCGAGACCGCCGCCCAAGTCCTTCCCGACGCGCAGCGACCCGCCCTCCTTCCCGACGAGCGACGAGTGGTCTTCCTCGTCACGGGCGGTGCCGGCACGGGCAAGAGCGCCATCGGCCTCCAGCTCAAGGCCGAACTGGAGGCGGAGGGGCGCACGGTCAAGTACGCGAGCGGCAGCCGGGCCTTCAACGGAGCCCTGCAGGAGCACGTCGGCTACGGTGACCGGGAGTTCAAAGAGTCCTTCACCTACTTCAGCAACTTCGTCACCCCGCCCGACCCGCCTCTGGACGTACTGATCTGCGACGAGGCCCACCGCCTGCGCGACCGCTCCACCAACCGCTTCTGGAAGCCCGAGGACTGGGGCACCAAACCCCAGGTGGACGAACTCCTCGATGCCTCCCGGCTGACGGTGTTCTTCCTCGACGAGGGGCAGTCTGTCCGCCCGCAGGAGGTCGGCACGGCCGCTCTCGTGGAGGAGGCCGCGAAGCGCTATGGCGCCGTCCTGCGCCATAGCAGCCTGCGGGAACAGTTCCGGTGCGGCGGCAGCGACGGTTACATCCGCTGGGTGCGCGGGGCGCTGGGGGTGGCCGACGCGAAGCCGGAACCATGGACCCCGGACGGACTGATGCACGTCGAGGTCGTGGACAGCCCGGAGGAACTCGAGGGGATCATTCGATCCGAGGCCGGGGCGGGTGCGTCCGCCCGCATGGTCGCCGGTTACTGCTGGCCCTGGACGAAACCCCTCGGCAAGGAGAAGCGGCTCGAACCCGACGTCCGGATCGGTGACTGGCACCGGCCGTGGAACGCGGACAGCGACTCCTTCTGCGAGAACAAGACCGTCCCGCCCTCCAAAATCTGGTCCGTGCACGAGAACGGCCTCGGCCAGATCGGCTGTGTGTACACCGCGCAGGGTCTGGAGTGGGACTGGTGCGGCGTGATCATGGGCGAGGACATGGTGCGCCGTGGTGACCGCTGGGTGTTCCGCCGGGGCAAGGAGCGGGCGGACAAGGAAGCGGGCGTCAAGCGGGTGGCCGTTCCCGGGTCGTTCGACCCCAAGGTGAGGCCGAAGAGCGTGGACGACGACGAGTTCGCCCGGCTCGTCCGGCACGCGTACCACGTGCTGATGACCCGGGCGAGCCGGGCGACCGTGCTCTACTCCACGGACGAAGAGACCCGGGAGTACCTGAAGGGGCTCGTCGGTGACGTCCACATCCACGGCCTGCGACCCACCTGGGAGAACCTTCCGGAGCAGGCACGACAGCCACATCTGCCCCGTCCCGAGCGAGGACGGCGCCGCCGCAGGAAGCGTCAGAAGAAGGACACTCCGCCCGGGGACATGCGTCTCTTCTAGGGCGGCGGACCAGTAGGTGGAGTGGCGGGCTCCCGGGCCCGCCACCTGCCGGTCAGAAGACCAGGCGCGCTGCCACGGCAAGGACCGTCACCAAAAGATTGGTGACGACTCCCACCGCGACGTCGACCAGAATCTGACGAATCCGGTCACGACGTGCACGGGTGTACTCAACGGGGTTCATCGGTTTCCACTCCTGAGCGTGAGCTGGGAATGGCAGGGATCGCCCTACCGGGCATCCGCAGTCACACCGCGTGAAACACGCGGTGGAGACCATTCGCGGCTCATCGCCGAGGACCGGCACCTGGAACACCGCCGACGTACCTCCGGGAAGGTGCGCAGCGGGTAACCACGTTAGTGCACGCGCCAGTTGACGCAGACCGATTTAGGAGGTCGCAGTACCTTCCCCCGGCTGCCGGACGCGACGCGACCGGACGCGATGGCACCTGGACGGGATGTCGCCGGTCGCGGGACAGCGGTCGAATCGGAATGACCTGGCTCAGCCCCGTGTGATCCTGTTCAGATCGCAAAGAGTCCGGTGGTAGTCCAGGTGCGCTTCGTCGACGTGATGACCATTGTGCTGGCGGAGCCGTCCCACTGATTCGCCCCCGTGCGTATTCCTCACGATGGCGTCGACATCGACGTAGATCTCGAGCCCGTCGAAGAGAACGTGGTGGTTGGGGCACAGGCAGAGCAGGTTCGGCAGCTCGTCCGGACCGTTGTGAGGCTTCCCGAGCCCGCGTATGTGAGCGGCCTCGCTGTACGGCCTGCGTCTGTACTGCAGGCGTGTCTCGCAGATCTGGCAAGCGTGGCCGTGCAGTTCCTTCACCTTACTGACGATCGCGGGGTCGCGAACAAGCTGTGAGGAGGTGCGCGTCCGTCGTGCGGCTGGACCGGTCGCACGCTCGGTTGCGGCGGCACCCTCCTGGCCGACAACGCCCTCGTCCCCGTCGAGCAGGCCATCAGCCGTGGCGTACCCGGCGAGGCCCACCCGATCGAGCAACTCACGCTGGTCGACACCGTCGAAGTACGTGCTGCTGCACAGCGTGATCACGGCCTGCAGACGGATGAGGGGGTCCCTCAGCAGCTCAGCGCTTGTGTGGGTGAGGCCGGCAACGGGCTGGTCTGTGTCGAGGGCGCCTGTTCCAGGGGCAGTACCGACGTCACGCTCCATCCCATGCACCTCCCAGAGACCGCTGCCGCGCAGGTGCCAGAAGGGGTACTCGGGGGTGACTCTGGAACCGGCGAGTCCGAACTCGGCGAGGAGCGGACTCACCTCCGCCCGGAAAAGGGCCCACGGTGCCAGGCGTGGCCTGCCCGCGGAGACCCGGGATATCGCCCACAGCAAGGCCAAGGGCTGGTGGCGGCTGGGCGCTTTGCTTCCTGGTTGACGATGAGTGTGGAGGGAGCCCAGGCGCTTCAGCAGGCTCTCTGCGGTGAGCTGGTCAGGTGTGGTCGTGTCTGATGGCGGCGCCGACGCTGACGGAACTACCGGCTGGCTCTTCGCCGGCAGGAGTGGGAGAACGCTGCGGTAACTCTCGGGGGACCGCAGAGTAAGGCTCCGCAGAGGTACGCGAACGTTCATCCGGCGCAGCACGGGCGCTGCGAGGACAGGGTTGGGGAATTCCTTGACGTCCCCCAGCGCCATGATGTGTTCCCAAGTGGCGTTGTCGTCGCCGGCTCCCCAGACCCTTCGTGCCACAGGCGAGCTGGTGAACAGGTGGAGAATGCGTGCGCGAGCGAATAAATGGTTCGCCGTGTAGAAGTACACATCGTCGCCGACACGGCGATCTCGCAGGGCCCGCACTTTTTCGTTGTTGGCTTGCGCGGTGGGAGTGGCACCCCACAGTCGAGCGACTCCGTCCGGGTACAGGGCATTCAGCGTGGCCACCTGGTCACCGAGCACATCCTGGATGTCTGCGATACGAATGCCCTGACGCACCGACTTGGCGAAGTTCTGTGCTCCTCGAAGCTTTGCTCCGCCACGAGGCTGGAGAAGTATCTGCGGCGCCACCTGCTGCGGGCGGTCCGCAGTGGGGATTCCGTCCTCCTTCACGGTGAAGCCGAGTGCTCGCAGACGCTGCGCCACTGTGCGCGCACCCTCACTGAAGTCGTCAGCCGACAGCAGAGTGCCGATCGAGTACAGATGGGCTACGCCGGCTATGGCCTTCGAGTCGTAGCTGTCTCCGTCCACGACCAGGACGACTCGCGGGCGCGGTACGCGCGGAGGAACGGCTGCTCGCGTCGGCCCGCCGGGACGGGTACCGGGTGCTGACCGTACGGCAGCAGTTGGTACGGGACGCGGTACGGGAGTTGGGCGGGGAGCGGCTGGGCACGGCAGCGGTGTCGGTGACGGAGCTGTTCCTGGAGGCCTTGCACGCGCAGGTCACACCGGGCACCAAGCCCACCTGGGAAACCCTGCTCAAGGCGGACGCCGCCGAGCCGGGCTCGAAGGGTGCGGTGCGGTTCGCAGAGTACACGCGGACGGCGTGGGGGGCGGTGGAGCCCCGGATCGCGGAGCTGCTGGGAGTCGGTGGCGGAGGTGGGGCCGGTCCTGTTGGCGCCGGCGGACCCGTTGGCCCTGCCGGTCCTGTGCTGCTGACGGAGGCGGGGGTGTTCGCGCGGTACGACGCGATGGGCGTCCTGGACCGGCTGGCGTCGGCGGCCCGGCAGGGCGGGCGGGGGTTGTGGCTCCTGGTCCCGCAGAGTGACCCGTTGCGCGAGCCCCGGCTCGGGCAGGTGGCCGTGCCGTACCAGGCCGGCCTGGGGGAGTGGATTCAGCTTCCGGACACGTGGGTGGGCAACGTCCATCGGGGGTCCGGCGAGGTTGTGGCTAGTGCGGCCAGTGCGGCCAGTGCGGCTAGTGCCAGTGGTGTCGAGGGAGACGTGAAGTGATCGACCGCAAAGCTCTGTTGAACGACCTGAAGCAGCAGGTCAAGGCGGTCGAGACCGACCTCGGACGCCAGGTGAAGGTGTTGGGCGATGTCAGTGCGCGGCTGAGGTCCGAGTACGACCAGGCACGCAAGCTGGGGCGTACGGCGGCGACGTGGAACGCGTGGTTGGACGAGCGGGTCACGCAGGTCGCGGTGGCGTGGGTGCTGGGGACTGTCTTCGTACGGTTCTGCGAGGACAACCGGCTGATTCCGGAGCCGTATCTGACGGGGGCGGAGGGCGACCGGCGGGAACTGGCGCAGTCTCGGTACGACGCGTATGTGGAGTCGGATGAGGATCCGACGTACCGCGGGTGGTTGGAGAAGGCGTTCGAGGAACTGGGGCAGGGGCAGGCAGGGCGGCTTCTTTTTGATAAGCGGCACAACCCGCTGTACCAGGTACCGCTTTCGCATGACGGTGCGCGGGAGCTGGTCGAGTTCTGGCGGGGGAGGGACGAGGTGGGCGTCCTCGTCCACGACTTCACTGATCCGCTGAACGAGGACGGTACGGAAGGGTGGGACACGCGGTTCCTGGGGGACTTGTACCAGGACTTGAGTGAGCTCGCGCGAAAGACGTATGCCCTGCTCCAGACGCCGGAGTTCGTGGAGGAGTTCATCCTCGACCGCACGATGAACCCGGCGGTGCGGGAGTTCGGGTACGAGGAACTGAAGATGATCGACCCTACTTGTGGGTCGGGGCACTTTGTGCTGGGGGCGTTTCGGCGGCTGGTGCGGCTGTGGGGGGAGGGGCAGCCAGGGCGGGATGTGCACGAGCGGGTGCGGGCTGCGCTGGACTCGGTGCACGGCGTGGACATCAATCCGTTCGCGGTCGCTGTCGCGCGGTTCCGGTTGTTGGTTGCGGCTATGGCGGCAGGCGGTCTACGGACGCTGGAGGAGGCGGCGAAGTACGAGTGGCCGATGCATCTCGCGATTGGTGATTCGCTGATCAAGTCCCGGCAACTGGGGTTGTTTGACGGATTGGAGGGCCAGGACACGGACGATCTGGCCACGTTCGCGTACGCCACGGAGGACGTGCATGAGCATTCCGGAATCCTGCAACAGGGCCGGTACCACGTGGTCGTGGGAAATCCGCCGTACATCACCGTGAAAGACAAGCAGCTTAATGCGTTGTATAAAAACATGTACGACGCATGTGCCATGCAGTATGCGCTGTCGGTGCCGTTCGCTCAGCGGTTCTATGAATTGGCTAAGCGAGGTGAGGTTGAGGGTGATGGATATGGAATGGTCGGTCAGATCACCGCGAACTCATTCATGAAACGAGAGTTCGGAACCAAGCTCATTGAGAACTACTTCGCCCATGAAGTCGAGCTCACTGAGGTCATTGATACCTCTGGTGCGTACATCCCCGGGCACGGCACGCCGACGGTAATTCTGGTTGGCAAGCGCCGTGCCGGGAGCAGTCGGTCGACGGCGATTCGTACGGTTCGCAGCGTGCAAGGGGAGCCGTCTGCACCAGAGAATGCCGAAGAGGGATTGGTCTGGCAGGCGATTATTGCACAAATCGACAAGCCGGGATCGGTAAGCCAGTGGGTATCCGTGGACGACCTTGATCGAATGCAGCACTTCGCGCGCCAGCCGTGGATCTTGACTGACGGTGGCCTGGAGTTGAATGCTCAAATTGAAGGCGCGCAGGTGGCCAAACTCTCGTCTGAGGCGGAGGGTATTGGGTTCTGTGCCGTAACCCGAGAAGATGACGCTTACATGATCGGGGCAACTGCCGCACGGCGATTGGGCGTCCCGCCCATGTCTATCCGATCGTTCTATGGGGGCGCGTCCGTCAGGGAGTGGGGTGTTCAAGACGGCATTGGTACTCTGTTCCCCTATGATGACGCGACACAGGTCGCGCGCATTGATGATGCGACTGAGCGGTTGCTCTGGCGCAATCGCGTGCTTCTTCGGCGACGCAGGGCCCTCTCTGGCACTCAAGAGGAGCAGGGTCTGACATGGTTTGAGTTCTCCAGTTTTAACCGTAGACGTTATTGGTCCCCCTTCCTGATCGCCTTTTCGTTCGTTGCCACGCACAATCAATTCACTCTGCGTCGTGACCGAAGCGGGTTCATTCGAACTGCCCCGGTGATCAAGTTGCGAGAGGGGGCGAGTGAAGAAGAGTACCTACGGTTGCTTGGGCTGCTGAACAGTTCTACGGCTGGGTTCTGGCTTCGGCAGGTCAGCCATGACAAGGGGCGTCCTGGTGCGGATGTAGCAGGCGCGGATGAACCCTGGGAGCACCGCTTCGAGTTCACGGGAACCAAACTGGAGGAATTTCCAATTCCTTCCGAGCTCCCCTTGAAGCTAGGAACTGCACTGGATAGCCTTGTGCAGGAGCTTGCTGCGAATAGCCCCTCCTGTATCGTTTCTGGCAGTGCGCCTACTGCGACTGTGCTACGTGAGGGTCGCGAGAAGTGGGAGACCATCCGTGGCCGCATGATTTCCATCCAGGAGGAACTGGATTGGCAAGTCTACGCTCTCTACGGTCTCCTTGATCAGGAGATCATTGCATCCGCTGAGGCCCTTCCTTTGCTTGCCCCTGCCGAACGAGCCTTTGCTATCGTGTTGGCTCGAAAGAGGGAACGCGGTGAGGTCAGTACGTCGTGGTTTGGACATCACAACCACAAGTTTGCGCCCGTCACCGAGATCCCCGCCCACTGGCCCGCCCCCTACCGGGAGATCGTCCAGAAGCGGATCGACGCCATCCAGTCGAACCGTGCCATCGGCATGGTTGAGCGCCCTGAGTACAAGCGTCGCTGGGCTACCGATGGCTGGGACGCGCTCCAGGAGAAGGCCCTGCGCTCCTGGCTGCTCGACCGGATGGAGAACCGCGACCTCTGGTTCGACGAGAACGGTCAGCCCGCCATCCTCACTCTGGCTCGCCTCATCGACGCCCTTTCGCGCGACGAGGACTTCGTTTCCGTCGCCAAGCTCTACGCACCCCGTAAGGAACTCGCGAAGGTCGTTGCTGAGTTGATTACCAGCGAGCATGTGCCGTTCCTCTCTCCCCTGCGCTACAAGCCCTCTGGCATGAAGAAGCGCGCTGACTGGGAAGAGGCGTGGGACCTCCAGCGCAAGGAGGATGCCGCCCCGGATGAGCCCGCCAAGCGGAAGATCCGGGACTCCATCCCCGTGCCGCCGAAGTACACCTCGGCCGACTTCCTCCGCCCCTCCTACTGGAAGGCGCGCGGCAAGCTCGACGTGCCCAAGGAGCGGTTCATCTCCTACGGGCAGACCAACGCCGCCACCCCCGAGCTGTACGGGTGGGCTGGCTGGGACCACCGCGAGCAGGCGCAGGCCCTCGCCACGTACTTCACCAACACTGCGCTGTCCACCGAGGAGATCACGCCGTTCCTCGCCGGCCTGCTGGAACTCCAGCCGTGGTTGTCCCAGTGGCACAACGAGTTCGACATGTCCTATAGCGGCTCCCCGGCGGACTTCTTCGCCGGTTACCGCCAGCAGAAGCAGGGCGAGCACGGGCTCACTGACGAGGACCTCCGTGGCTGGCGTCCTGCGGCCGCGACCCGAGGTCGTCGCGCAGCAGTGAAGCAGTAGTCAGGAGTAAATCCAGTTCAGTCGGTTTAGGGGCCACCCGGTGCGTGCGCGGGTGGCCCTGCTCCTGCATGCGTAGCGTGAGGTGGGCCGTCGGGCGAGGTGGCAGCGGAGCTGCTCCTTTTCCCAACGGCCTCCTCCCGAACCCGTCGTGCGGCGTTAACCGCAACGGGCTCTCCAGTGATGTTCGTGAACTGCGGTTTCGTGGCCGTCGTGGATGTCCTCGTGGCA
>NZ_JBIUVD010000055.1:0-11743 GCF_044742785.1 Streptomyces sp. NPDC087844
TCCCATTGCTCGTCGGTGAGTTGCCTACGTGTCACACCCATCGTCCTACCAGGTCCTACCCACGCACGGGACCAAAACCCGAGATTGATCACGACCTCACACGGGCCCTAGCTCCTTTTTCCGTCTGTGAGCGGTGGCCGGCGCGGATACCCGCACCGGCCGCCGTCGGCTGCTCCGAGGACGTTTGTCATGTCTTTGCCCGAAACTCCTGACGTCGCCGCCCGGTTCCTGCCACCGACGACCCGCGTGGGCTGGCAGGCCCAGCTCGACCGGGTCATCGACCCGCCCGACCTGGCAGCCTTCCCGCTCACCGAAGGCCCCGTCGAACTCGACGATCCGCGGCTTCTCTACCACGCCACGATGCGCACCGTGCAGACTCCGGCGCTGAAGAAGGCGGTAGCCGTCGCACGGCGGCTGTGGCTGGTGGGCGGCCCCCGAAGCGAGGGACCGCTGCACCTGGCCGTGGACGGGCCGGGCGAGACCGGGATGACCACGGTGCTGCGGCAGATCGGCCGAACCTACGAGGGATTCGTCCGCGACCGGCTGCCAGCCGCCCCCAAGCGGATCCCGGTCATCCACATCAACACCCCCCTGGCTCCGGGCAGCAAGCTGGACATGTCGGTTCCGTTCGCCGAGTTTCTGGGCCACAAGCACACCAAAGACCCCGAGAGCAGCCAGCGCAGCACCGACATGACCGGGCCCGTCTGCCACGTCATGAAGACCCGCGGCACCCGCCTGGTCCTCGTCGACGGCATCGACCGCCTGGACAACTCCGAACTGAAGACGGCCTTCGACTACTTCGGCTACCTCTCCGCCGAATGCAACGTCTCCTTCGTCTACTGCGGGATCGGTGCCAGGGAGATCGTCAACGAGGCCCGCCGCGGCAGGCGGCCCGGCCCGCCCGACGGCGGCGCAGGCGGCATTCCCACCCTGGCGGTCAATCCGATCCCCTACAGCACCGACGACTACGAGCTGTTCCACCAGGTCGTCAAGGCCCTCGACGAGGGCCTGTGCCTGCACCACCACCATCCGGGCGACCTGCTCAAACTCGCCGCCCACCTGCACCGCCGTACCGGCGGCTACATGAAGGCGCTGTCCTACCTCGTGTGCCAGAGCGCGCAGGAGGCCATCGAGACCGGCATCGAGGCGATCACCGAGGAACTGCTGGACAGCCAGCTGGTGGGCCGCTTCGACGACGATCCGCTGCAGGCCTGGTGACGGAAACGCAGAATGCTGCCGTGGATACCGCGGCCCGCCGGTGTGGAAGCAGCCGGGCCGGCCGGACTGGGCTGCTCCTGCACCGGATGAACAGGCCGGGTGCCGAGGATGCGGCGCCGGCCGTGCGGCTTGGTCAAAAGGGCGGCTCGGCATTGCGGTACGGGCTGGAGAGGGAGACCAGGAGCGAACAATGGAGCCTGCGCAGCAACGCCGTCTGCTCGTCCTGACGGGACCGGTCGAGCACCATCAGACCGGGACCGACACGGTGGAATCCGGCGGCCTGTGCGAGACGGCCGGCCGGCGAGTCCGTGCCGTCGACTCCGGTGGCGACCACCCGGCAGTCCCGGCCAAGGACGTCAAGGGCCTGGCGAGTGAGGATGGCGCCGAGCCCGAAGCCCCGCCACGCCGGGTCGAGTTCCACCTGGAGCAGGAGCAGCAGGTCTCCGTCCTGTCCGACGCCCAGCCGGTGAATCGGGCTGTGTGGGTTGTCGACGGCGTCGAAGGCGGCGGCCGCAGTGACGCCGACGCAGAGCGCATTATCGGGGTCAAACACCTGGGGGTCCTGTCCCCAGACGGCCTTCGCCAGCACCAGCCGGCCGACCTGCCCCAACTCGCGTTCTGCATCTGTCTCCGCCCCGTCCGGCAGGCGGTGGTGCACGCCCACGTGCCAGTACTCGATGTTGTTCTCGGACCGCCAGGACGGCAGAGCGTCCAGGGTGCACCTGTAGTCCAGCAGCAAGTGGTCCGGGGAGCCGGGAAGTTGCAGCGGGTCCAGAGGCCCGATCTGGCGAGCGGCGCCGCGGCTGGTCGGGGCTGGCTCCTTCACGGGCCGCATTCCGACATAACTCAGCAGGCGCCACCTGTCCTCGTTGATCTCGATTTCGTGATCGTCGTAGTCCCATTCCTCCGCGCTGTCGGCGTCGGTCAGGTAGAGTCGCACGGCGAAGTAGTGTGCGTGCTCCGCGGCCGGGATACCGACGGCGACTGCGGCCTCCATCAGCTGCTGCATGGCCTGGTCACGGCTGAAGTAGCCGAGTTCACCGTCCTTTTCAGGCCCTCGGCGACCAGGCAGGTCTCTTCTCTCACCGCCGGCGCGCCGCCGGCCTCCATATGCGGGTCGCACAGCGTGCGGTGCTGGTCGAGTCCAAGGCCGCATCCGGGCTGCCGGCACAGCCGGTGCACCCCGGATCAGTAGCCGCGGCCCAGCCGGAAGCGCCGGGCACGCCGCGTGGTCTCGGCCAGGACGGTGCCCTCCTTGTCGTGGCCTTCCAGGCGCAGGGATGTGTCTTCCAGTTCACCGCCGGAGGAAGCCAGCAGGTCGGCCAGGGCGAGGAGGCTGTCGCGGGCCACCGGCACGCCCAGCAGGTTGGAGGTGTACGTCATGGTGCCGCCCTGGCAAGGATGGGCGGGCGCGCGCGTGCAGGGCCTCGTGGAGCAGCTCCCACACGGACACAGCACGAGATGCGCCGGAGGCGGGGGCGGGCGGACAGGAGACAGGCAGGGCAGAGGCGTTCACGGGGACGGTCCTTTGCAGAGCGGGTGCGGGTATTCAGACGTGCTGCATGTCGGCGCAGGGGCAGTGCGAGCACGGTTCGCCCTGCTCCGCCGGGCCGGGGTGGCACGACCAGTCGTGTCCGCAGGCGCACAGGATGCCGCCCTGTGCGGCGGAGAAGGAGCAGATGTTGCAGGCCGCGCTCTCCGGCTGGGGGCTCTCGGAGGAAGAGGTCCGGAGCTGTTCGGGCAGGTGCTCGAGCAGTTCTCGCGGCAGGGCGGAGCGGCCCTGGTTGAGGATGATCTCGCACAGCTCGTGGTCGAGCCAGGCCTGGGCGGGATCGGCGGTGTTGGCGATCAGCCAGCTGCGGAAGCCAGCTGGCGCGTCGTCCAGGAGCGCCAGTTTCCCCCGGCCAGCAGTCTCCATCAGGTGAGTGAGGCGGGAGGCGAGCTCGCCACCGAGCTCGTGGCGGTCGGCGGCGGCCTTGCGTGCGTGCAACAGCACGCTGGTGCCGTGCGGCTGAATGGCCAGCTCGTTGGGCAGAGCGGCGCCGGATGCCCCGGCCGCGGGATCGGCGTGCCAGGGGCAGGGCACGGTCAGGCGGCTGGTGTACCACTCGGTGAACGTCATCGGGTCGGCGGTCTGGCTGCTCCATCCCCAGTCGACCACACAGCCGCATGCCTGCTTCAGCGGTGTCCAGGCGATCTGCGCCGCGCGCGCCCTGGCGCTTCGGCGCTGGCCGGCGTCGTGCAGTCCGCGCAGCTTGTGGCGCGGCTTGTTCTTCTTCGTACGTCCCATGGGATGCCCCCTGCTTCGTCACGGAGACGGCTGGGCCCGTTTGGCCTGTGGTGTCTCTCCTCCAGGGCAACGACCGATGAGACGAAGAGCAGTGGATGTGATCACCTTCTCGCTACTTCGTGTGATGGTCGAGCATTTACGCGATCCGGTGGGCAGGCATATGACGCCCTCCCCGGGCAGGCTCAGCCTGTGCTGTCGGGCAGGGGCGTCTGCGTGGTGATGACGTCTGGTCAACTCTCCGCCGTGACTCCGGGTTGACGCTCCGGGGACTCCTGCATCGCCTCCGGTGGATGTCTTCCCTCAGGTGCTTCGGGGCCGTGCGCCGGCAGCGGTGTCGCGGCGGCGGCCTTCCCTGTCAACGGTGTCGGCGTGAGGCCGCCCGGCCGGAAGGTCCCGCCCGGGGACGCGGGCCCACTGATCATCCGTGCGGATGAGGTGCGACGGCACCCGTCTCGTGCGGCGTGCGCTGTTCGTTGGTGCCTAGGCACTCGGCCGTGCGGGCCGGGTGGAGGGGAGATGTGCGCGGTGCGTCGGCGGTCTTTCATCATCGAGCGGCACGAATTCCAGGTCCAGGGCGACTGGGTGGGTCAGGTCTTCACCGGCGTGTTGACCTTGCTCGTGGGCTGCTCCGGGTCCGGCAAGTCGACGGGTTTTGAGTCGCTGCTGTACCCGCTGGGCCTCAACAGCGGGAAGATCATGCATGCGGTGCGGTCGTGCACCCAGGTCCGTCTGGTGTTCCGTGTCGGCGATACGCGGTGGCAGGCGACGCGGCCGGCGGTGCACCGCGGCGGCTATGTGTCCTTCGAGAATCTCAGCGACCCAGCCCTCGGCGAGGTGCGTCGGCCAGTCGCCCGCGGGCGCGGCGGCGAGCAAAGTGCCAGCGAGTTCGTCATGGAGTTGCTGGGGATCCCGCTCCTGGGCAGCGGCGCGGGCCGGGTCGGACTGGCCGAGGTGGAGCGGTGGATGGCGCTGCGACAGTCCACCATTGCCACCGCCTATCTGGGCGGAGGAAGCGACGCGGTCCGCCGGTTGACGGGGCGGGTGCTGCTGGGCCTGCACGACGAGCACATCGACGGACTCCAGCAGCGGTTCCAGGAGGCCAAGTCGGCCCACGCACAGGCGAAGGCGTCGGCCGCGGCGATGCGCGCCGGGATGCCGGGCTGCCCGGCTTGATGGACTTGGAGGCGACCGAGCAGCTGTGGAAGCAGGAGCACGCGGCCGCGGCCGAGCGGGCGAAGCAGGCCCAAGCGGAGCTGAGCAGGCATCAGTGGCACGTGGCCGAGCTGGACAAACAGCGCGACCAGGCAAGGTCGGCACACCAGTCGGCGCGCCGCCATACCGGCGCTGTGGAGGAGCGGCTGCGGCAGGCCCTGCGCCATGAAGGGCTCCTGGAGGGCCGATTGGAGGGGCTCAGGCAGCGGGCGTCCGTGCCGCAGCACTGTCCGCAGTGCCTTCAGGTGCTGCAGGCGGACGGCCTTCCCGATGACCACTGCCGGGTGTGCAAACAGAAGGACGCGCTGCACGCGCAGCGGCTGGCGGACCAGGCGGCCCTCCTCGCGGCGGCGGAAGAGTCGCTCGCCTCGGCCCGGCAGGCCTGCGGGCGGCTGGAAACCGAGCTGGCGCGGGCCAAGGAGACGGAAGACACGGCCCGGGAGACGGTACGGGCGGCAGAGCAGGTGATCGGTGACTTCACGCGTTCCACCCTCGACCCATGCCGGGCGGCCGCCCTCACACACGAGAAGGAGGCTGCTCACCTGGCCGGACGCCTGGAGCAGCTCCAGGAACGAATCAAGGAAGTCGGGGTACTGGCAGCGCTGGAAGCCGAACGGGACCGGCTGCAGGAGGCCAAGGACCAGGCGCACCAGATGTGGAAGGAAGCGGAGAAGAAGCTCGCCACAGAGCTCAAGCAGCTGGTGGAACAGTGGTCGCACCACTTCCTCGCCCGGCTCAAGGCGGTCAACCCTGATGTGCGCCACGCCCACATCGACCCCGAGATGTTCCTGCCCCACGTGGACGGACTGGCCTTCGACGACCAGGCAGTGGCCGGCGGCCCGCAGACCCTGGCCAACCTCTGCGCCATGCTCGCCCTGCGCGATCTGGCACGCTCCGTGCCGACGGTGCTGCTCCCGCTGTTCTTCATGGTCGACTCGCCGCTCAGCGGCCTGGGCGGCCAGGGCCTGGACGGGCAGATGGCCGAGCGGCTCATGCAGCAACTCGCCGACGCGGCCGCCGTCGCGGATGCGGACGGTACGCCGATGCAGATCATCGCCGCGGTCAACGACCCCCTGGCCCACCCGCTGACCGGGGTGCGTGAGATTCGCCTGGACCGCAGCAACCGCTACATTCCTGCCCAGCTGGATGCCGAGACGGCCTGACCAGCGGGGAGAACTGGTCAGGAGTAGGCAGTGCGGCCGGTCGGCCCTTGATGCCCGTCGGCCGTCTCCTCGGTCAGCCATCGTGCTTGGCGGGTGTCGTAGTCGGGAGCCAGCAGGCGCTGGACGTCGGTGACGTACTCGGCGGCCGTCTGTCCCTCGGGCGCGGCCAGGACACCAGCGTTTCTGCGGTCCGGGCCAAAGCCGGCCCTCGGGCAGAGGTCGTTCGCCGACCGTCCGTCGTACTCAGGTAGTGGGCGTACTGCTCCTCGGTCAGGCGCTGTCCCGACCAGCCGCTGCAGAACGAGCACATGGGCCCGTTCCATTGCCAGAAGTCTTCCAGCTCAAGCAGTTGCGCGAGGGAGATCCGTTCCAGGCGCGGGCCCAGTGACCTCGCGTGTTGGCAGGCATCTCCTACTCCGTGGGAGCGGCCCGTGTACCGGCCGTGCAGGTTCGACCCGTACACCCACACTCCGGCCAACGGCCCCAGCCGGCTGGGGTTTTCCCGGAAGGGACCGACGTTGAAGGAATCGGCGGAGAATGTGACCGCGTCGGCAAAAGCCTTCTGCAGTCCGAAGTGGAGGTCCTGGATCTGCTCGCCGAGCTCCCGCAGATCCGTTTCGCTCGTCACGTCAGTGACCAGGGCCAGTGCTGTTCGCTTGTCGCGGCTGTCCCACCCGGCCTGCTGACAGCGGCCCTGCAGATAGAGCAAGGAGTCCTCGGCGCGCACGCTCCCGATGGTCTCCAGCCAGCCCTCCCGGACCTGCGGCCGCCGGTCCGACGCGACCGCTCCTTGCGCTGCCGGCTCCGGCTCCGTAACGATCGTGAGCGAGGCGGCTCGCGGACGGTAGGCATGCGAGAGCTCGAGCAGTTCCTCGCGCCGCTGGGCCAGCAGGTCGCCAGCTTTCCGCAAGGCGGGATCCAGCAGGTAGACGCCTTCTCGGAAGTGGGCGAACCCGATGCTCTCCCACAACGCAGCGATCTTGCGGCGGGCTTGTTGCCGGTAGGACTCGGACACCTCCTCCCGGTCATCGGGCCATTCGGCCATGCCGGGTTCGGCGGCTACCGCGCAGCAGCCGCCGGCCAGGCGCCGGATTGCCTCGGCCGCAAGGACGGGACCGAGTCCGAAGCCGCGCCACGGTGTGTCCAGGAAGACCCGGTCGAGAATCAGCAGGTCACCGACCGGGCATTCGATGGCCTCGTCAAATGCGTCCGTGTACTGCCCGGTCCGGGGGTCGAGGACGGTCGAGGCGATGGATTCCAGATCGCCCGACTCCGCGTCGGCGGCCTCCCACCGGTTGTCCGCGGTGTAATCCCGCAGCCGGCACAGCAGCAGGTAGCCGATCTCCGTGCCCTCCTCGATGGCCCGCTCGCAGGCTTCGCTGCACCCCTGGGGGCACTCCTCTGCTTCTGCGTGGAAGAGGCGTACCGAGACGTGCCACTGCTCCAGGGTGTCCTCGAAGTCGTAGGGCGCGATGGGATGGCCGTACGTGTAGACCAGGCGTAACCGGGCCGGGTCGCCGGGCAGTTCGGGTGCCGGACGGCGGGATGCAGTCATGTCTGGGGAGGGTAGCGGGCGGGTCTGACAGCCGCCGCGAAGTCGACCAAGGATGAAAGACTTGCGCCCGTCCGAAGCGCCCGTGACACACGGCGCCCCGTGGGTGCTGCTCCGGCCTGTCGGGGATATTGATGCCGAAAAGGCCTTACGCAGACGTACCGACCGGCTATGGTCTTGGACTGACCCGGGTTGCCGATCGCATCGACAACACCAGTCACCTTTGACTCTTACGCTGTCCGGAGATGCGGCTGCACCGCGCCTACCAGCCGCTTCCCCTGCCGTATGCGGTCGGCCCGTGGCCGGCCGCGGTCGTTGGAGTACTCCTGTGACAGCACCACCCGTTTCAGCCGTGCCCCGCAGTTTTCTGTGCGAGCACGCGAGCAGCAAAAGCCGCGTCCTTGTCCTGCTGGCCCATGCGAACAGACCCGCCTGCGTGCAGGCCGTTTTCACCTGCCGGGACGCCCACGTGGCCCAGCACGCGGCCCGACTGCTGTCGTCCGCCGCCCTCAACGGGGCCCTCACCGAGCAGCAGGAGATCACGGCACGAAAGATCGCCACGGAGCTGCCGGACGCCCCGGCGGCGTCTTTCCGTCAGGCCCTGGAGCGCGCCCGTGCCGGCGTGTGGCCCAGCACTGCTCCCGCATTGTTCTCAGGGCCTGCCGACGACCCGCTCGAGGGGCCGGTTGAAGACGAACCCGAGCTTCCCGTCTCGGCCACTCGATCGCCGAAGGATGCCCGGCTGGCCGACCTGCCGGGCCCGGTGGTCCGGGTGGTGCAGCTGCGTGAGTTCCACGTGTACGACCAGGCCAAGGCGCTCGCTGCTGCCGCGGCCGGCGGCTGGGAGCCGATGCCGGACGAGGAGTTGGGCGAGGACGATCCGCACGACCTCGTGGGCGCGGTCATGTTCGCTGCTGAGAGCACGGGAGAACTGCCCGGCATGGAGTGGCTGACCGATGCCCAGGAAGGCCAACTCCTGCTGTCCGCACGGGAAGACGAGGTCGCCGACTGGTCGACCGAACCCGTCCGCATCAACTTCGGTACCGGCTGGCGGCTCCAGCAGGCCGCCAACCCCTACGCCGCTCCCTCGCGACACACCGGTACCACTGCGGCTGGGCCTGAAGAGCCGCAGCCGGACTTCGCCTCGCTCTTCGCCTTGCCCGAGGTGTGCGACTGCGAAAAGGAAGACTGCCAGAAGTGCCACTGGACGTTCACGCCGCGCACGGCCGATCTGCTGTTCAGCGCGCTGGAAGAGCTTGCCGAGGCGGCCTACGACGACGCCGCCGAGTTGGGTGAGCGTCCCGTCACCAAGGACGACGACGGTGCATGGGGCTTCTTCTCACGTCTGCCGCAAGTGACGTGGCGTCAGAACATGCAGTGGCGCCGCAATCTCGCCCGGGCCTGCGACGATCTGGCAGGCGAGCTCCGGCGCGGCGCCTGGCCCCGGCCCACCTGCGCGGCCGAGGAAATGGTCCTGCATCTCGCCCTCGGCGATGCCCCCGCCCATCTGGAACCCGGCAACAGCGCGCATGCGGCGCTGCCCACGCACCGTGACGACTACGACTTCGACGCCTGCTCGGATTTCTTCTTCCAGGATGACGACGTGCTGTGGCTGTACGACAGCAAGTACAACTCTCCTGAAGCAGACGGCTCCGGGCCCTCCGCCGTCCCGCCCGCTCTGCATCCGGACAACTGGTTCGAGGACTTCCTCAACGTCTCTGCACGCTCTGCCGAACGCGGGCACCGCCGCTGAACCACGGCATCACCCCGCTTCCGTGAGTCGAGTCGATCCCACCCTCCTCGCATGCGCCTCGCGTATCTGCCCAACCACCGCGGGCCGTCACCCAGATCTGTAACAGAGAGCACCTGGTATGAACGTGAGCACGCAGCCCGTGTGGGCTGAAGAAAAGATCGCGGGCAACAAGATCCGCCAACTGCTGGTCCCGGGCAGCGCGTTGGAGGTCACCGACGAGGACGGGATGCTGCGGGTCTCCAACGTCTACGGCAGTTGGCCCGCTGTGCGCACCGTAGCCGACGCCGTCGACGAGCTGACGGCCGTGCTGCCCAGCCGGTCCGGCCAAGAGGTGCGCTGGCAGGGAAGCCTCGCCTGTACGCCGCAGACGGTGGTGGAGTCGTATCGCAAAGCGATCGGTTTCCGCCCGTACGGTGAGCCGCACAGTCTGCGCCGCCCGCAGATCGGCGCCCTGCACGCGGTGATGGGGCACTGGGCCTCGGGCCTTGGCGACCCGGGCATCGTGGTCATGCCCACCGGCACCGGCAAGACCGAGACCATGCTGGCGCTGCTGGTGGCCGCGCGGATGGAGCGGCTGCTCGTACTGGTGCCCAGTGCGGCTCTGCGGGACCAGATCGCGGGGAAGTTCGAGACGCTCGGCATCCTGCAGCAGGAGCAGATCGTGAAGGCCGGCGCCTTGCGGCCGCGGGTGGGCCGGTTCGAGCACGGGTTCAAGGACCCGGAAGAGGCGGCTCGGTTCGTCGGGGCCTGCAATGTCGTCGTCGCCACCCCGCAGATCCTGAGCAGGAGCGTGGGGAATGTACGGATGGCACTGCTGTCGTCGTTCTCCCATCTGATCGTGGATGAGGCGCACCACTCCCCCGCGGATACGTGGGCGAGGGTGGTCGACGGCTTCTCCGACCGGCCGGTGTTGTTGTTCACCGCCACCCCGTTTCGGGAGGATGGCCGCAGACTGCCCGGCCGTACCGTGTTCCGATTCCCGCTGCGGGAGGCCCAGCGGCTGGAGTACTTCACGCACATCAACTACCGGGCGGTGTTCGGTGTCGAGGACGTCGACCGGGAACTGGCCGAGCTGGCTGTTGGTCAGTTGCGTGCCGATCTGGAAGCCGGGCACGACCACTTGCTGATGGCGCGGGCCGAGAGCATTCCGAGGGCGGAAGAACTCGGCTTGCTCTACCAGGAGTTGGCGCCCGGCTTCAATCCCATCGTGGTGCACCAGGACGTGGGCGTCACGCGCCGCAAAGCGGCCGTGACCGCGCTGCGGGAGCGCGAGTGCCGCATCATCATCTGCGTCGACATGCTCGGTGAGGGGTTCGACGAGCCCGCCCTGAAGATCGCGGCAATGCACGCGGCCCGCAAAAGCCTGAGCCCGATGATCCAGTTCGTCGGCCGGTTCACGCGGGCTGCGGACGGACTGGGCGAGGCCACTGTGTTCATCGCGCAGGAACCGGCCGCCGGCGCCTCACCGCTGCGCCGCCTGCTGCGCGAGGACGCCGACTGGAATCATCTGCTGCGCGACCTCACCGACCGCGCCACCCTGGCCGCCGAGGAGACCAGCAGCTTCGACACCAGCTTCACCGGTGCGCCCGAGGAGGTGGCGGTCGGCGTGCTGCAGCCGAAGATGAGCGCGGTCGCCTACCGCGCGGCCACCGCCGGATGGCGGCCCGAGGCCGCCCTCACGCTCTGCAAGGACAACGAGCGCATCCTGGACGACGCCATGGCCCTGGGCGGCGAGGACTCCCCCGTTGCCTGGTACGTCATCGAACGACGCACCTCCGTGCGCTGGGGCGCACCGCAGGAGTTGGAACAGGTCGTCTACGAACTGATCGTGCTCTACTTCGACACCACCAGGCGGCTGCTGTACATCCACGGCTCGGAGAAGTCGAGCACCTACAAGGAGCTCGCCGAGGCGGTGCTGGGCGAGGGCAGCGAGCTGATCAACGGGGCGCGCACCTACCGGGTGTTGGCCCGCCTGGACCGGCTGGTGCCGACCAACGTCGGGCTCAAGGACGCGCGGGACTACTTCACCCGATTTTCTCTGCACGTCGGCAGTGACGTCTCTCAGGGCTTCGACACCGCTCAGGAGCACAAAACCCAGACCCATATCGCCACGTCCGGCTTCGACGACGGCGACAGCGTCTCGATCAGCGCCGCGGCCTCGGGCCGGTTCTGGTCCCCCACCACCGCCCCGAGCCTGAAGGCCTGGACCGACTGGTGCGACCAGCAGGGCACCAAACTGCTGGACAGCACCATCAACCTGGAACAGATCGTCGACGGGTTCATCATCCCCCAGGACATCACCGCACGGCCCCCCTACGCGCTGCTGGGCGTTCAGTGGCCCTGGCAGGTCTACCTCGGCTCCCGTGACCGGTACACCCTCACCTACAACGACCGCAGTTACTCGCTCACCGACGTCGACTTCGAGGTCGACGACTACTCCCCCACCGGCCCGTTCCTGTTTGAGGTTCCCCCGCTGCGCGAGAGATGCTGATCAGCTGGTCAGGAGGGGTTGACGGGTGTTCAGGTTCGTTGGTTCGGCCGTCGCCCGCTCGGCG
>NZ_JBIUVD010000056.1:0-11716 GCF_044742785.1 Streptomyces sp. NPDC087844
CCGCCTCGCCCGCCACCTCCTCCGACACCGCCAACTCACCCAACCGCCGCGCCCAACCCACGAAAGACGTCGTCTTCGCCGCGAACCCCACCACACCGGCACCACGCTCGACCTGCGCATACGCCGACGCAAGATCCTCCAACAGGATCGGCCAGGAAACAGTGTCAACAACCAGGTGATGGACGACGACCAGGAGCAGTTGCCCTCGCTCACCCCGGTCGAAGAGGGCCACTCGCAGCAGCGGGCCCTCATTCACATCGAGTCCTGCCTGTACCTCCGAGGCGTGTGACTCCAGGAAGGCCGGCTCATCCGCAGCCTCCACATCGACGGCATCGACGACCGACACGAGGTCGGCCGGTTCCGCGGCCGCCACACGGCCGACCCACTTTCCGCCCTCCCGGACAAAACGGGAACGCAGCGCGTCATGCTGCTCCACCACGGCCCGTGCGGCCACCCGCAGCACGTCCGCGTCCACCTGGTCGGTCGCCTGCAACACCACCGACTGGTTGAAATGCCAGGGCTCCGGCTGCTCACGTTCCAGGAACCAGCGCTGGACAGGCGTCAGCGGGAAGTCCCCGACCACCAGGCCCTGTTCGGCCTCCGTGGCGGTCTCGGCCGACGCCACCGGCGCCAGAGTCGCCACCGTCTGATGGTCGAACAACTGCGCCACGGTCACATGGACACCGAACTCCCTGGCCCGGGCCACCACCCGGATACTGCTGATCGAGTCGCCGCCCAACTCGAAGAAGTTGTCCTCGACCCCCACTCGTGCCACACCCAGGACCTGCGCCCACACCTCAGCCAGAACCTGCTCGACCTCTGTACGGGGTGCCACATACTCCCCCGACGATCCCGCACGCTCCCCATCGGGCCGCGGCAGTGCCGCCCGATCCAGCTTGCCGTTGGGAGTGAGCGGCAGGGTGGCCAGTTCGACGAAGGCGGCCGGGACCATGAAGGCCGGCAGGATCCGCTGGACGTGGTCCCGTAGAGCATTGACGGCTGGCATGCCCTCTGCGGCATCCTGCGGGACAAGGTAAGCAACCAGCTTGCGGTCCTCGGCGTCACCGAACGCGGTCACCACCGCCGTGCGAACCTGCGGGTGAGTAGCCAGTACGGCCTCGATCTCACCGGGCTCGATACGGAAGCCCCGTACCTTGACCTGGTCGTCGGCCCGGCCGATGAAGTCGAGCGTGCCCTCAGCCAGCCACCGCGCCCGGTCACCCGAGCGGTACATACGGGTGCCGTCGGCGGTAAAGGGGTCGGGCAGGAAACGCTCCGCGGTCAGAGCAGACTGGGCGCGGTAGCCGCGGGCCACCTGCGGACCCGCGATGTACACCTCGCCGGCCACTCCGACCGGGACAGGATTCAGACGCCCGTCCAGGACATACAGACGGGCGTTCGCCACCGGAGCACCGATCGGCGGAGCCGCGGTCGGCTCCGAGGCCACCGGGCCGGTGGTGACCATGACAGTCGCCTCGGTAGGACCGTAGGTGTTCACCAGCGTGCGCCCGGACGCCCAGGCCTGAGCCACCGCCTGCGTCAGCCGCTCCGCACCCAGCAGCAGGGTCTGAATACCGGGTACCTCTTCCGGGTTCAGGACGCCGAGCAGGGACGGCACCACACTCGCCGCCTCCACCGCCTGCGCCCCGATCATCCCGGTCAGCGCCACTGGGGCGGTGCGCTCGGCACTGCTCGCCACCACCAGAGTGCCGCCCGAGGCAAGGGTCACCGCCACATCCAGCACCGCCGCATCAAAACTGAACGACGCGAACTGCAGGACCCGTACATTCGGGCCCGCCCCCAGCACCGGAGCCAGCGCGGTCACCATGCCCACCACACTGCGGTGCGCGACCTGCACACCCTTGGGCCGGCCCGTCGACCCCGACGTATAAATCACATACGCCAGCTGGTCCGCGTGTACGTCGACTTCAGGCGCCGTGGGCGGCAGGTCCCCGGCCACCTCGGCCATCGTCTCGGGCCCGACCACCACCCGCGCGCCACTGTCAGCGACCATGAACTCCCGCCGCTCAGCTGGGTATTCGGGATCCAGCGGCAGATACGCACCACCCGCCTGCCACACCGCCACCATCGCCACGACCATGTCGACCCCACGCGGCAGACACAGCCCCACCACCGACTCGGCACCCATCCCAAGCCCCCGAAGGTGATGCGCCAGGCGATTGGCACGCACCATCAGCCCGCCATACGTGAGTGCCTTGCCGTCCGAGACGACCGCCACCGCATCCGGACCCGACTCCGCCCGCGCAGCGATCAGCTCATGCGCCCCACCCACACCCGGCAACAGCTCAGCAGCCTCGTTCCACTCCTCCACCACCCGCCGCCGCTCACCCGCACCCAGCACCGGCAGCTCACCGATACGCCGCCCCGCATCCTCCGCCACCGCGTCCAGCAGCACGCCGAGATGCCCGGTCAGCCGCTCGATCGTCGCCGCGTCGAACAGCGCGGTGCTGTACTCGATCGTCGCGGTCAGAGCCCCATCGCTGCTGTCGCCCAGCGTCACCGCCAGGTCGAACTTCACCGGAAGGCCGCTGGAGCCCGTGTCGCCCCCACCGGTGCCGCCGTTGCCGCCCTCACCGCTGGCACCGCCGTCGTCCTCCCCGGCGACATAGCTGAAGAGAACCTGGAACAGCGGGTTCCGGGACCGGTCTCGCTCGGTGACCAGTTCGTCCACCAACTGCTCGAACGGCACATCCTGATGCGCGTACGCACCCAGCGCCGCCCCCCGCACCCGCCCCAGCAGCTCCGTGAACGACGGGTCACCGGACAGATCGGACCGCATCACCAACGTGTTGACGAAGAAACCGATCAAATCCTCCGTCTCCGCACGGTTCCGGTTCGCCACCGGCGTGCCCACCACCACATCCTCCGAGCCCGTATACCGCCCCAACAGCACATCGAAGGCCGCCAGCAGCGTCATGAACATCGACACGCCGCATTCGCGCGACAGCGCCCGCAGCGCCTCCGCCGTCCCCCGTGCGATACGGAACCCGGCCACCGCCCCTGCGGAGGACCGCACCGCCGGACGAGCCCGGTCCGTCGGCAGCTCCATAACGGGGAGATCGGCCAACTCCTGCCGCCAGTAGTCGAGTTGAGGCTCCAGGACGTCGCCGGACAGCCACTCCCGCTGCCAGACCGCGAAGTCCGCGTACTGCACCGGCAGCGGCGGCAGCGGATCCGGCTCACCCGCGCGGAACGCCTCGTAACAAGCGCTCAGTTCGCGGCGCAGAATGAGCCGCGACCACTCGTCGGAGACGACGTGGTGCATCGCGAGCGCCAGTACGTGTTCGTCCGCCGCGATCCGGATCAGTGTGGCGCGGATCAGTGATCCGCCCGAGAGGTCGAAGGGGGTGACCGCGTCGGCGAGTACCAGTTCTCGGGCGGCGAGCATGGGTTCGGTGCCGTCGGACACGTCGACGACCGCCAGCGGGAACGACTCGGACGGATCGATCACCTGGTGCGGTACGCCGTCGGTGTCCACCACGAGCCGCGTCCGCAGGATTTCGTGCCGGGCCACGACCGCGCTCAGCGCCCTTCCCAGGGCCTCCACGTCCAGGCCGCCTGGCCAGGGAAGGGGCGCGGGCACGTTGTACTCGGCGGAGCCGGGTTCCATCTGGTCGAGGAACCAGAGCCGTTGCTGGGCGAACGACAGCGGCAAATCCTGGTCCCGGCCGACCGTCACGATCGGTGGGGCCGAGGCCCGGGGCGCGGCGGTCTCGACCAGCGCCGCGAGGGCACGCACGGTGGGGTGGTCGAACAGGGCGGCCAGGGGTATCTCCGCTCCGAACACCTCCCTGACGCGGGAGACCACCTGAGTGGCCAGGAGTGACTGGCCGCCCAGTTCGAAGAAGTCGTCGGTCGCGCCCACCCGTTCCAGACCCAGGACCTGGGCCCAGACACCGGCGAGGAGTTCTTCGGTCACGCTCGACGGTGCCACGTATCCCGTGAGCTGCCGGCGGGCGGCGTCGGGTGCCGGAAGCGCGGCCCGGTCGATCTTTCCGTTCGCGGTCAGGGGCAGCGCGGCCAGTTCGGTGAAGACCGAGGGGATCATGAAGCCGGGCAGGTGTTCGCCCGCGAAGGCTCGCAGGTCGGTGACGGGTGGGATGCCCTCGGCCTGGTCGGCGGGGACGAGGTGGGCGACCAGCTTGCGGTCGGCGTCCTCGCCGTCCGTGGTCACCACCGCCGCTTGGATCGCCGGATGGGCCGCGAGCACTGTTTCGATCTCGCCGGGTTCGATCCGGTATCCGCGGACCTTGGTCTGCTGGTCGGCGCGGCCGAGGAACTCCAGCTCCCCGTCCGACAGCCACCGCACACGGTCGCCGGAGCGGTACATCCGCGAGCCGTCGCCTGCGAAAGGGTCAGCCACGAAACGTTCGGCCGTCAGCCCGGGACGGCGGCCGTAGCCACGTGCGACCCCGGCGCCGGCGATGAACAACTCGCCGTCCACGCCCACGGGAACAGGGTTCAGCCGCTCGTCCAGGACGTACGTCCGCGTGTTGTCGACCGGGGTGCCGATCGGCGGCGTGCCGTGCCCGTCAGGATCGACGCTCGCGATACTCGCGCACACCGTGGTCTCGGTCGGCCCGTACGCGTTCAGCAGCCGGTGCCCGGTCCGCCACCCGGCGGCCACGCCTGCCTCCAGCCGCTCGCCCGCCGTCACCAGCGTGTGCAGGCCCGCCAGGTCACCGGGGTTCAGAACGGCCAGCAGGGACGGCGGCAACGTGGCCACCCGGACGTCACGCTCCCGCACGAGAGCCGCCAACGCCGCCGGCTCCGCCCGCTCCTCCGCCGTCGCCACCACCAACGTGCCGCCGGCCGCGAGCGTCACACAGACCTCGGAGACGGCCGCGTCGAAGCCGAACGGCGCGAACTGCACGACCGCGTCGCCTGCCCCGACCCCGAACTCCCGCGCTTGGGCCCGTACCAGGTTCACCACGCCGCCATGAGCGACCTGTATGCCCTTCGGCCGACCCGTCGACCCCGACGTATAGATCACGTACGCCAACTGCTGCGCGTGAGTGGGCGCTTCGGGCGAATCGGTAGGCATGGCCGCCAGCTGCGCGCGGTCCGTCGGATCATCCAGAACCACGGTCCGCAGCCGTCCCACCGGCAGCTCGTCAAGGATGTCGCTGGTGCCGACGAGCACCGTGGCCCTGCTGTCCGTGAGCATGAAACCGAGGCGCTCGACCGGGTACTCCGGGTCCAGCGGCAGATACGCCCCTCCGGCCTGCCACACCCCCAGCATCGCCACGACCATGTCGACACCGCGCGACAGGCACAAGCCCACGAGCGTGTCGGGACCGACACCCGCGGCACGCAGATAGTGGCCGAGTTGGTTCGCCCGAGCCAGCAGCTCAGCGTATGTCAGCGAGACCTCGCCGCACATGATCGCCTGCACGTCGGGGCACGCGGCCGCCCGCTCCGCGATCAGCCGGTGCACCCCGTCCACCGTGGGCGCGGCTGTGTCCGTGTCGTTCCAGTCATGTACCAGGACGTCTCGTTCGGCGACCGTCAGCATCGGCAGATCGCCGATGTGCCGCATCGCGTCGTCGGCGACGGCGTCCAACAGGGCGACGAGATGGCGGGCCATTCGCTCCACCGTCGTCGCGTCGAACAACGCGGTGCTGTATTCGAGTACCCCTGTCAACTCACGGCCGCCGTCGGTGAACATCAGCCGCAGGTCGAACTTGGCGACCACATCGCCTTCGACACTGCCGAGTGACAGCCCACTACCGGGCGACTGGGCCTGCTCCCGTTCCCGGTGCTGCGCCCCGTCGTCGGTGAAGTAGTTGAACAGCACCTGGAACAGGGGACTGCGTGAACGGTCCCGCTCCGTGACCAGGGCGTCGACCAGCTGCTCGAACGGCAGATCCTGGTGCGCGTACGCGTCGAGCGCCATATCCCTTACTCGGGACAGGAGTTCGTCGAAGGTGGGGTCGCCGGACAGATCGGTGCGCATCACCAGGGTGTTGATGAAGAAGCCGATCATGCGCTCGGTCTCGGCACGGTTCCGGTTCGCCACCGGTGTGCCGACAACCACGTCGTCCGTGTGCGCGTAGCGGCCGAGCAGTACGTTGAACGCCGCAAGCAACGTCATGAACATCGTCGCGCCGCCGCGCCGGGACACCTCTCGCAACGCGTCCGCGGTCCGTGCAGGAACGGTGAAATACGTCTGTGCGCCCGCCGGTGACCATACGGGCGGGCGCGACCGGTCGGTGGGCAGTTCGAGCAGGGTGGCCCCGGCCAACTTGGTTCGCCAATAGGCTAGTTGGCTCTCCAGGACCTCACCCTCCAGCCACTCCCGCTGCCACACCGCGAAGTCGGCGTACTGCACCGGCAAGGACGGCAGCGGGTCCGGCTCACCCGCGCGGAGAGCCTCGTACAGGGCGGAGAGTTCGCGGTTGAAGACCCCCTTCGACCACTCGTCGAAGACCACGTGATGCATGGACAGTGCCAGTACGTGCTCGTCCGGGGCCAGACGGATCAGCAGAGCCCGGACCAGCGGGCCGGCCGCCAGGTCGAAGGGGAGCGCCACGTCCGCTGCCATGAGTATCCAGGCCGCTGCCCCGAGATCCTCCTCGCCGGACACATCGGCCACCGGCAGCGGGAGGGGCTTGGGCGGATCGATCACCTGGCACGGCATGCCGTCGACGCCGGCCACGAGGCGCGTCCGCAGGACTTCGTGGCGTGCCACGATCGTGTTCAGGGCGGCGCTGAGCGCCGCCACGTCCAGCATGCCGCCAAGGCGTACCGGCATGGGTACGTTGTATTCGGCCGAACCGGGATCGAGCTGGTCCAGGAACCACAGGCGCTGCTGCGCGAAGGACAGCGGCAGGGCCTCGTTCCGGTCCGCGACCCGCATCCGAGGCCCATGACCGGTGTTCCGTTCGGACCCACGGTCGGCCAGCAGCGCGATGATCTCGTCGCGGAAGCCCTGAAGCGTGGCCTGGAGCTCGTCCGTGAGCACACCTTTGGGCGCGAACAGCCTGAGCCGGCCGTTGACGACGCTGAAGCGGGCGCCTCTGCTCTCCAGCCCCTCCAGGAACTCCGCAGGGGACATGGTCATGAGGAAACCCCGTTCTCGTCAGACTCTGCGTCCCGGTCGTGGACGTCCAGGCTCTGCAGCACTTCGGCTTCTGACATGTGCTCGATCTCGTACCAGATGCGTTCCTCGACGACGGCCGCGAGGCCTCGCACGGTCGGCTGGTCGAACAGCGCGGCCAGCGGTATGTCGAGTTCGAAGAGTTCCCTGATCCGGGAGACCACCTGGGTGGCGAGCAGTGAATGCCCGCCCAGTTCGAAGAAGTTGTCCGTGGCCCCGACCCGGTCCACACCCAACAACTGCACCCACAATCGGGCCAACACCTCTTCGGCGTCCCCGGACGGCGCCTCGAACTCGTCCAACTGCGGTCGTACGCCGTCTGGTTCGGGGAGTGCGGAGCGGTCGAGTTTGCCGTTGGGGGTGAGGGGGAGGGCTGCGAGTTCGACGAAGACGGCCGGGACCATGAAGGCCGGCAGGCTCCACTGGACGTGGTCCCGCAGGTCAGTGACGGCCGGCATGCCCTCCGCCGCATCCTCCGGCACGAGGTAGGCGGCCAGCTTGCGGTCCTCGGCCTCACCGAACGCGGTCACGACGGCGGTGCGGATCTGCGGGTGGGCGGCGAGTACGGCCTCGATCTCACCGGGCTCGATACGGAAACCGCGGACCTTGACCTGATCGTCGGCCCGGCCGATGAAGTCCAGCGTGCCCTCAGCCAGCCACCGCGCCCGGTCACCCGAGCGATACATACGGGTGCCGTCGGCGGCGAACGGGTCCGGCACGAAGCGTTCGGCGGTCAGGGCAGACTGGGCGCGGTAGCCGCGGGCCACCTGCGGACCCGCGATGTACACCTCGCCGGCCACTCCGACCGGGACCGGGTTCAGGCGTGCGTCCAGGACATACAGGTGGGCGTTGGCGACCGGGGTACCGATCGGCGGGGCCGCGGTCGGCTCCGGGGCCACCGGGCCCGTGGTGACCATGACGGTCGCCTCGGTGGGGCCGTAGGTGTTCACCAAGGTGCGGCCGGACGCCCAGGCCTGCGCCACCGCCTGCGTCAAGCGCTCCGCACCCAACAACAACGTCTCGACACCCGGCACCTCGTCCGGGTTCAGGACACCCAGCAGGGACGGCACCACACTCGCCGCCTCCACCGCCTGCGCCCCGATCACCCCGGTCAGTACCTCCGGGGCGGCGCGCTCGGCACTGCTCGCCACCACCAGCGTGCCGCCCGAGGCAAGGGTCACCGCGACATCCAGCACCGCCGCGTCAAAACTGAACGACGCGAACTGCAGGACCCGAACCCCCGCACCCGCTCCCAGCACCGAAGCCAGCGCGGTCACCATCCCCACCACACTGCGATGCCCGACCTGCACACCCTTGGGCCGGCCCGTCGACCCCGACGTATAGATCACATACGCCAGCTGGTCCGCGTGTACGTCGACTCCAGGAGCCGTGGACGGCAGATCCCCGGCCACCTCGGCCATCATCTCCGACCCGACCACCACCCGCACACCACTGTCAGCGACCATGAACTCCCGCCGCTCAGCCGGGTATTCGGGATCCAGCGGCAGATACGCACCACCCGCCTGCCACACCGCCACCATCGCCACCACCATGTCGACCCCACGCGGCAGACACAGCCCCACCACCGACTCGGCACCCACCCCGCGCCCTCGCAGATGATGCGCCAGGCGATTGGCACGCGCCATCAGTCCGCCATACGTGAGTGCCTTGCCGTCCGAGACGACCGCCACCGCATCCGGACCCGACTCCGCCCGCGCAGCGATCAGCTCATGCACCCCACCCACGCCCGGCAACGCCTCAGCAGTCTCGTTCCACTCCTCCACCACCCGCCGCCGCTCAGCGCCAGTCAGGACCGACACCTCGCTGACCCGTCGCCCCGCATCCTCCGCCACGGCCTCCAACACCGCGACGAGGTGCCCCGCCATCCGCTCCACGGTCTCCGCGTCGAACAGCGCGGTGCTGTACTCGATCGCGCCCGCCAGGCCGCCGTCGCGGTCCCCCAGCATCAGCGAGAGGTCGAAGTTCACCGACGTCGTGGCCGGCGCGGCCATCGCGGATCCGTCGGTGCCGGTGCCGCTGTCGGTGTCGTCGTGCGCCGTGTGGTCCGTACGGTGGGCACTTTCGTCAGGCGTGTAGTTGAAGAACACCTGGAAGAGCGCTGTGCGGGACCGGTCCCGTTCAACGACCAGGTCGTCCACGAGGTGTTCGAAGGGCAGGTCTTGGTGGGCGTAAGCGGACAGGGCGACCTCCCGTACCCGCCCGAGCAACTCCTTGAAGGACGGGTCGCCGGACAGATCGGTGCGCAGCACCAGGGTGTTGACGAAGAAGCCGATCAGGTCCTCGGTCTCGGCCCGGTTCCGGTTCGCCACGGGGGTGCCCACCACCACGTCGTCCGTGTCGGCGTACCAGCCCAGCAGCACGTCGAGGGCGGCCAGGAGGGTCATGGACATCGTCGTGCCGCTCTTGCGACACAGCGCCCGTAAGGCCTCCACCGTGTGCGCGGAGACGGTGAACTCGGTGACCGCTCCCTCGGTGGACCGGACGGCCGGACGCGGGCGGTCCGTACTCAGTTCGAGTGCGGGCAGATCCGTCAGCTGCCGGCGCCAGTAGGAGAGATGTCCGTCGAGTACGTCTCCGGTCAGCCACTCGCGCTGCCACACCGCGAAGTCCGCGTACTGCACCGGCAGCGACGGCAACGGATCCGGCTCACCCGAGCGGAACGCCTCGTACAGGGCGGAGAGCTCACGGCGGAGGATCCGCACCGACCATTCGTCGAAGGCCACGTGGTGGATGGCCAGCGTCAGTACGTGTTCGTCGGGGGCGACCCGGATGAGTGTCGCGCGGATGAGAGGCCCGGCCGCCAGATCGAACGGCGTCATCACCTCCGCCTCCACCTGTTCCCGTGCAGCCGTCACCGGATCGGTGTACCCGGAGACGTCGGTGGCGGAGAGCGGAAGCGGCGTCGGCGGGTCGATGACCTGGTGGACCACACCGTCCATGTCGGCCACCAGTCTGGTCCGCAGTACCTCGTGCCGCGCGAGCACTCCGCTCAGTGCCGCGGCCAAGGCCTCCACGTCGAGATCGCCGGAGAATCGCACCAGTAGCGGCACGTTGTATTCAAGGGAGTCGGGCTCCAGTTGATTCAAAAACCACAGCCGCTGCTGTGCGAAGGACAACGGCAAGGGTTCGTCGCGGCTGATCCGGGTGACGGGCGGCGTCAAGATCCCCTTGGTCGAGCCCTCGACCGTCGCGGCGAGGTCCCGGACCGTGGGGCGGTCGAACAACGCGGACAGCGGTATCTCGGCCCTGAACACCGTGCGGATGCGGGAGACGACCTGGGTGGCGAGCAGGGAGTGCCCCCCGAGCTCGAAGAAGTTGTCATAGATGCCGACCCGGTCGACGCCGAGGACCTGGGCCCAGATGCCGGCGAGCAGTTCCTCGGTGGCGGTGGCGGGAGCCAGGAACCCGTCGAGGTCCGGGCGCATTCCGTCGGGTTCCGGCAGCGCGGCCCGGTCCACCTTCCCGTTCGGCGTGAGAGGCAGCGCGGCCAGTTCGACGAAAACCGACGGGATCATGAAGTCCGGCAGTCGCTCACCGAGGTACGCCCGCAGATCGCCCACCGACGGGGCGCCCGCGGCCAGGTCCGTCGGGACCAGGTAGGCGACCAGCCGACGGCTCTCGCCGTCACCCCTTGCCGCCACGACCGCGGCCCTGATCCTGTCGTGCGAGGCAAGAACAGTTTCGATCTCGCCGGGTTCGATGCGGTAGCCGCGGACCTTGACCTGCTCATCCACCCGCCCCAGAAACTCCAGCTCCCCATCCGCCAGCCACCGCACCCGGTCCCCCGACCGATACATCCGCGAACCGTCCCCCGCGAACGGATCCGCCACGAACCGCTCCGCCGTCAACCCCGCCCGACCCCCATAACCCCGCGCCAACTGCCCACCCGCAATACACAACTCACCCACCACACCCACCGGCACCGGAACCAACCGCCCATCCAGCACATACACCCGCACATTCGGCAACGGCCCACCAACCGGCACCGGCCCCTCCACCACACCCACCCGGCCCAACACACCGAACGTCGAATCAACCGCCGCCTCCGTCACCCCATAACCCGTCAACAACCGCACACCACCACCCAACACCGACCGCGCCCGCACCACCCCACCCCAACGCCACACATCCGTCGTCACCACCACCAACCGCAAACCCCCCAACCACACCCCCACCCGCTCCACATAACCCACCAACTCATCCACATACCGAGGCGCACACTCCAACGCACCCACCCCCGCACCCACCAACACCCCCACCCACTCACCCACATCCACCTGCAAACCAACCCGCCCCACCACCAACACCCCACCCGAACACAACGCCCGCACCACATCACCCGTAAACACATCAAAACTCGCACTCGCCACCGTCAACCAACGCAACCCCACCCCCACACCAAAATGAGCAACCTCCCACCCCGCAAACACCCCCACCAACGCCCCATGCGACACCCACACACCCTTCGGCCGCCCCGTCGACCCCGACGTATAAATCACCGACGCCAACTGACCCGACACCACACCCACCCCCAACACCCCAGCCGACAACCCCTCCAAAACCCCCCGCACCACC
>NZ_JBIUVD010000057.1:0-11460 GCF_044742785.1 Streptomyces sp. NPDC087844
GTCCGCCCCTGGCTCGTCACCGTCATCCGCAACCTCGTCATCGACAGCCACCGCGCCCGCCAGGCCCGCCCCACCGAAACCAGCGACACCGTCCTGGCCGACATGCCCGGACCCGAACACACCGACCACGTCCTCACCAAGAAGATCGTCCTCGAAGCCCTCGAAGACCTCACCCCCGCCCACCGCGAAATCCTCGTCCACGTCCAATACCTCGACCACTCCGTCAGCCAGACCGCCCAAGCCCTCGGCATACCCCCCGGCACCGTCAAATCCCGCACCCACCTCGCCCTGCGCTCCCTCAGACAAGCCCTCACCAACCGCGGATACACACCGTGAGCCGACGACTGACCGGCTCATGCCGCCCCCTGGAACACCGCCGAGCGAGGACCGCGTGACGAAGAATCAGACGTCCGGAATCGGCGTCCGCCGTCCGGTCCGCTCCCGGCGCGGGGCCCTCATCGTGCTGGCCTCCGCGGTCGCACTGCCCGCCCTGGCGGCGTGTACGCGCTCCGACAGCCGCGGCGGGTCCCGTGCGAAGCCCTCGGCCGCCGCGGACGGGAGGGGGATTCCTGACACCCGGTCCGTCGGCGGGGTGCCGACGTCCCGGGAGACGCAGCGGTCCCCCTTCCCGATGACCTCGGTCGGGCTCAGCTGGACGGGGCCGGAGGAGGGCATACGCATCCGCTTCCTGGACGCGTCCGGGACCCCTTCCTCCTCCTGGACTCCCGTCGCGGCGGCGTGCCCCTGTGGACGTGATGCGGCGCCGGGTGAGAAGCGGACCGCGGTGTCCCGCGCCCTGGTGCCGGCCGACGACGCCCGGGCGTACCAGGTGGAGTACCCCGAGGACATCGATATCCTCAGCGGTGTCGTGATGGACACCGTCCACGGCCCCGAACGTCCCCGGCCGGCCCCGTCCGCCTCCCGCCGGAAGCCGTCGCGGGAGAGCCGCCCGGACCTGGACGACCTCGGTATTATCGGCCGCGCCGAGTGGGGCGCCGACGAGACGAAGGTGACGGCCCGGCCCGCGTTCTCCGACGCCCAGGCGCTGACCGTCCATCACACGGTCACCGCGAACGACGACCCGGACCCGGCCTCGACGATACGAGCGATCTTCGAGCTGCACGCCGTACAGAACGACTGGGGCGACATCGGGTACCACTTCCTCGTCGACTCCTCCGGCCGCGTCTACGAGGGGCGGGCCTCCGGAGACGGCGGGCTGCCCGCGCACAACGCGGCGGCCCAGGTGGTGACCGGATTCCACACGGCGGGCTTCAACACCGGCAACATCGGAGTCGCCCTGCTGGGAGACATGAGCGGGCAGGCGCCCTCCGCGGCGGCCCGGCGGTCCCTGGCACAGCTCCTGGCGGCACTGTCGCGCCTCCACGACCTCGACCCGCTGTCAGAGGTCACCTATGTCGACCCCACCGACGGCGCCCGCAAAAGGACATCTCCCCTCAACGGCCACGGCACCTGGACATCGACGGAGTGTCCGGGCACGGAAACCGACATCAAGGAGCTGCGGAAGGCCGTGGCGGAAGAACTGGCGCTCTAGCGGTGCGGAAAGGTTCAGCGCCGATGACCGACACACTCTCCCGCACCGCGCCTTCCCCTCGCGACGCACCGGAGCGCGTCCAGGAGATCGACGCCGTGCGCGGCTTCGCCCTGCTCGGCATCCTGGTGATCAACGCGCAACTCGTCTCCGGCGCCTACTACTTCGGGCACACGGATGTCTCCGGCGTCTCCACCGACTGGGCCGTCACCGGGCTGGTCGATGTCGTCGCCGAGATGAAGTTCTATCTCCTCTTCTCCTTCGTCTTCGGCTACAGCGTGGCCCTGCAGTCGCGTCTGCCCGTGCCGGGAGGTTCTTCCTTCCCCGCCCGGTACGCCCGTCGGCTGCTGGCCTTGTTCGTCCTCGGTGCCTGTCACGCGCTGTTCCTGTTCTCCGGGGACATCCTCACCGCGTACGCCGTGCTGGGCTTCGCGCTCTACTTCGTCCGCGGCCTTCCGCCCCGCACGCTGGTACGCATCGGTGCCGTGACGCTGGTCCTGTTCTGTGCCTTCCTGACAGCGGTCGGTGTGTTCGCCATCGTGTCGTTGCCCTATACGGCGGCGGACGCGAACGCGGTCACGGCCGCCTTCGCGGACACCTCGTCCCTGTACCGGGGCAGCGCGGCCGACGCGCTGCACGCCCGAGCCGCCACGCTCGGCGCGGCCGCCGGAGGGAACCTCGTCTTCGCTCCGCACATCTTCGCCGCGATGGTGTTCGGGCTGGCCGCCGGAAAGACGCGGCTGCTGCAGCGAGGCACCAACGGGCCGGACAGGCTGCGCCGGGCCGGGCTGTACGGCCTGCTGATCGGCGTCCCGGGAAGTGTCTTCATGGCAGCCTGCGGCAACGGTCCCCTGGGACGTGAGTGGCTCTACCTCGGCAAGGCCGTGGGATCGGTGACCGCGCCCGCGCTCACCACGTCCTATGTCTGCTTTCTTCTCCTGCTGTGGCGCACCGGACGATTCGAGAAGATCCGCGTGGCGCTCTCCGCGGCGGGCCGGATGTCCCTGACCAACTACCTGGCGCAGTCGCTGGTGCTGACGGTGGTCTTCACCGGGTACGGCCTGGGGTTGTACGGGCGCGTGCATGTCGCTGTCCTGCTGCTGGGCTGTGCTGCGCTGTACGCCGCTCAGGTGTGGGTGAGCGCCCGGATCATGAGCCGCTACGGGCACGGTCCTGTGGAACGGCTGGTGCACCGTGTCGCGGCGGGGCGGCGCTGACGTCTCACGCGTGATCGCCGTCCGCTGCCCCGGACCGGGCGGTGACCCGGTTCCGGAGATCACGCAGTCGCGCCCGGACCCGGTCCGCTGCCTGCGGATCGAGCTCTTCGAAGACCTTCAGCGCAAAGGCCCATGCGTCGTGAGCGGCACCCCACGCGCCCGTGGCGAGGCAGGTCTCGGCCAGATGCTCCATCGTCTCGGCCTCGTTGAACGTGTCCCCCAGTTGCCGGTCGAGATGGAGGGCGCGCTGGTAGCAGCCGAGAGCCTGCCGGTGGTCGCCGAGCTGGTGATGGATGTAGCCGAGGCTGTCCCAGGTGGCGGCCTGAGCGACCCGGTCACCCACCTCGCGGAGCAGTTCGAGTGCCCGCCGGCAGTAGCCGAGCGCCTTTCGGTGTTCGCCGAGCTGCCCATAGGTCCATCCGAGGTTGTTCAGGGCGCTCGCCTGACCGGTGGGGTCGCCCGCCAGCTCGAACTGCTCCACGGCCCGGTGGACGTGCGGCAGAGCCGCGGCGTAGTCACCCTGGCGGGCGAGGATCAGGGCGAAGTTTCCATGGCAACGCGCCTGACCGATGAGATCGTCCAGTTCCTCGAAGATCACGAGGGCCTGCCGCAAGTGGTGCCGGGCCTCCGTGACGTGTTCGCTCTGGGCGTGGGCACGGGCCAGATTGCGGTGGACGTGTGCCTGTCCCAGGCGGTCCCGGCCGCGCAGCACCGCTGCCAACGCGTTGTTCTGCAGGGTGATCTGGTCCTCCCAGCGTCCTGTTCGTTGCAGGTACTCCATCAACGACCAGGCCAGTTGCCATGCCTGCGCCTCACGGCCCGGGGTGGTCCCGGCTCGTTCGGTGACGTGGAGGAGGGCCTCGTTCTCCTTGTCGAACCAGGCAACCGCCCGTTCGGGGTCGGTGATGTTCTCGGGATCGACGCCGGCGGGGACCGGTTCGAGGTCGAGCGGTGGCAGGTTCACGGCAAGGGTCCGGGCCGCCGTGTAGGCGGTGTGCAGGTAGTACGCGAGCAGCCGGTCGAAGGCTCCGGTCTCCTCGCCGTTCCGCTCGCGCAGGAGTTCCGCGGCGTACTCCCTCAGCAGGTCGTGCATGACGAAGTGACCGGGGGTCGGCTCATCGACGAGATGGACGGTGGTGAGTTCGGCCAGCAGACTCCGTGCCCGGGACACCGGGAGGGCTGCCAGGGCCGCGATCGTCGCGAGGGAGCAGTCCGGAATCGGGGCGACGGCCATCATCCGGAACAGCCGGGCGGTCTGCGGGGCCAGCCCGACATAGGACCAGGAGAAGACCGATCGTACGTCGAGGCTGCTGTCGGCATCGCTCAGGACGTCCATGACATTGGGCGCGCCGCACAGTTCGTCGGCCACGGCGGCGAGCGACGTCTCCGGCCGGGTACGCGCACGGGCTGCGATCAGCGCGAGGGCCAGGGGCAGTTGCGCGCTGCGGTCGATGATCTTTCTGGTCGCCAGGGGGTCCTCGTTGACCCTGTCGGCACCCAGGCGGCGGACGAGGACGTCGCGGGCCTCGGCCTTCGACAGCGCGCCCAGCCTCAGGTGATGTGCTCCGTCCTTGACGACCAGGTCGGACAGCTGGTTCCGGCTCGTGACGATCGTCAGGCACCCCGGGACGGCCGGCAGCAGCGGGCGGATCTGATGCGCGTTGCGCGCGTTGTCCAGCACCAGGAGGACACGGCGTCCGGCGATCAGACTCCGGTACAGGGCCGCCTGGGCGTCCATGTCCGGCGGCAGCCGGTCCGCGGCGACTCCCAACGATTCCAGAACGATGCGCAGGGCGCTCTGTATGGAAACGGGGGCCTCCTGCGCGTCGTATCCGTGGAGGTTGAGGTAGATCTGCCCGTCGGGGTAGTGGGCTGCCAGAAGATGGGCGACGTGAACGATGAACGTGGTCTTGCCCACACCCGCCGAACCCACCACTACGCACAGCGTGGTACCGGCGTCCCGTCGACGGCCGGCCTCGGCGAGAGATTCCACCTCAGTCACTTCTTCGTGGCGTCCGGCGAAGACCGGCAGATCGTACGGAAGCTGTGCCGGTGCGGCGGTGGGGACGTGTCCGGCCGTAGGGACACCGGCCCCGGACGGCAGGCCGGCCGATGACGGTCCGGGCTCCCGTTCGGGACTCAACAGGGCCGGGTCACCGCGCAGAATTCTCTGGTGCAGGTGCTGCAGGCCGGGCCCCGGGCCGACGCCGAGTTCCGCCGTAAGCAGCTGATGGGTCTCCTGATACACCTCCAGAGCCGCTGCCTGCCGCCCGGAGCGGTACAGGGCGAGCATCAGAATCTCCCGGAAGCGCTCGTCGAGAACATGGTCGGCGACAACGCTGTTCAGTTCAGCCGTGATCTCGTGGTGCGCCCCCATCCTCAGTTCCGTCTGGAACTTCGCCTCCAAGGCATCGAGGCGCAGCTGGTCGAGCCGGGTCCGCTGGATCTGCGCCCAATTGCCGGGCAGGTCGGCGAGTCCGTTTCCCTGCCACAGCGCGAGCGCGTCCCGCAGCAGAGTGTGGGAGGCCGCGAGGTTTCCCTCGCGACGCATGCGCTGCGCCTTGGCGAGGCGGTCCTGGAACACCGACATGTCGAGGACGTCGGACGCGAGGTGCACCCGGTATCCGCTGCCCACCGACTCGATGACCGGCTCCGGCGGAGTGCCCGCCTGTTCCATGCTCCGCCGCAGGCGGTGGATGTAGATGCGCAGGGCATTCGTGGCCGATGCGGGCGGGCGGTCTCCCCACACGGCGTCGATCAGGTCCTTCGCGGACACCGGCAGGCCCTGCCGCAGCAGCAACGCCGCCAGGACCACACGTTGTTGAGGGCTGCCCAGCCCTATCTCCGCCGAACCCCGCCAGGCCCTGACCGGGCCCAGCACGGTGAACCTCACGGCGCTATTGCTCACTTCACTCCTCATGCGACAGCAAACCGGATGTGCCTGTTACGTGCCACGTGGGAATTTCTTCGCCCTCACAGATCTCGGATCGACACCGGTACCGCACGAAACCGCCATAGGACCGACAGGCAGGCACAGGGCCCCGGCCTGAGCGACCTGTGCGTCGTCCTCGGGCTCGACGGACGGAGTGGCGAATCGCCGCTCTCGACGTGCCGACGGCCGAGGACCCTCTTTCTGCTTCCGGCGTCCGGCTTCGGAAGTGAAAGATTTCTCCTTCGTCCGCGATTCGGCATGCCCAGGTCCGTGGCACTGCCTCTTCTTACGTGGCCCGACGCCCACCGGTTCTTCCGCCCGGCAGCTTTTCGGCGTCGCCATGTGGGCCGGCGAACTCGTCGCCCGCACCTGTGAACCACCTTCTGGACGGCCCCGTATTGCAGGACCGAAGCCTCCTGGAACAACCGGGAGCGGTCGTTGAAGGAGATTTCATGTTTCGCAAGCACCTTGGACTGGTTACTGCCGGCACTGCGGCGCTCATGCTGCTCACAGCGTGTGGTGGCGGCGATTCCGATGCTTCGGGATCGTCGGACGGCGTTCAGAAGGCAGCGGGAGGGCAGGGCGGTTTCGCCACATCCGTCACCCTGATCCATGACAAGAACTTCGCCGAGAACGGTTCCTCAGGACTGAAGGGAGTCGGCTGCAAGAACGTCAAGTTCGATAATGCCGCGTCCTCTCTGCAGGCCCAGGGATCGATCATCATCTGGACCGGAGCGAACTGCACCGGAACCTCGAAGAAGGTTCAGGGAAATATCCTCGACCTCGGCACCATCGGGTTCGACAACAAGATTTCTTCTGTGTTCTTCGGACCGAAGGCCGAGCAGCCTGCCGCCGGCGGCAGCAGCAGTCCGACCGGTGGCGTCAAGACCGGATCAGCCGTTCTTCTCGACGACCCGAACGACCAGTCCGAGAACAATGTGGCACGGGGTGTGAGCGGCACGGGCTGCAAGAACGTGCCCGCCCCGGGCTCGGCGTCGGCGATCGTTCACATGAGCGGTCCGGCCCGGGTGTGGGCCAAGGCCGACTGCCAGGGCGAGGTCCGTGTGATCAACTCGAACACTCTCGACCTCGGCACCATCGGGTTCGACAACAAGATCGCCTCCATCCGCTTCATCTGATTCCTGCCTCTCCGGGGGTTTCCTGTCTGCGGTCGGCGGAGCGGAAGCAGACGTCGACCGCGAGCCCGCGGCATCATCGCAGAACTCTTCGAAACCACTTCGGAATCGAAAGAGAGCTGGACGACGGCGCATTACCTGAAGAGGGCTGCCCTCGCCTCTGCGGTGGCCCTGGAGAACAGCACGGCGGTAACGAGCGGGAGGGGGCGGCCTCGACCTCTCCGGATGCTTCTTCCACCATGATGCCTGCCGGGTGCGGCAGCGCCCTTTCCACTGCCACGGCTGGTGACAGACTCGGCCGAGTCCACCCGTGCCCGTTCCTTCGCAGGAGCAGGCACGGGTTTTTCATGTACCCGTCCCGGAGGGGGCACGGCGGGCTCCTACCTGTCCGAGGAATGCGGCCAGGTTTCGTTCAGGCAACGACGGTACTCGGGAAGCCATTCCGAATGGTATATGTGCGCCATTCCGGCCGGGAAGGCCGAGAGGATTTCCTGCGACTCCTCCCCGGCGACTCCGTCGAGCAACCACGGCAGCACGTGGCCCAGATTGCCCTGCGCCGCCTGGACAGCCAGGACGTAGGACTCGACCCGCCTCCAGTCGCCAGGAGTGAAACACCTGAGAGCCGGCGGAATCACCTCTCTGTTCTCCCAGAACGAAACATCTGCTACTTCCTCCTGAAAACGGATGAAGGAAATCTGCGCCAGTTGTGGCGACTCTCCGAGTTTCAGCACCGAGATGAGGCGACGCCCCGCATCCGTCCGGGAGACACCCAGCGTTTCGTACCGCAGGTGCATCGAGTTGACTACCGAGTCGAATTGAGGCCCCTTGCTGTGCAGACAGCTCCAGAAGACATCACTCATCGCGCGTTGGTGAAGCGTCATCACCTCGGAGAGTCTGTGCCACCACTTCGTGAGCGCGTCCGCACGCCTGCTGGACAACTCTTCCGTGGAGGCCAGCAGCAGGCGGAACCGTGCCAGGTCCCGAAGGTACTGCCTGCTCGCCAGCGGCATGAACACCACTCCGGCCTGCGCAAGCGTCTTCTCCCCCACGACGGCTGCCAGCCGACCGGGTGCTTCCTCATTGATCATCCAGACTCCTGTGGGTATGCGAGACGACGCATCGGCGGTCCTGCGCGCCCTCCCCGGCCACTGATTACAACCGGCGCTTCTGTCGTCCCTCTGTCCTGCCGCTGACCGGCCCCGGCCGGGACCCCGGGCACCCGGTCCGCGTCTGCCGTCCGGAGTCGGCACAGGCACACCCCACCCCTGAGGTTTACTGCACGTATGCACTTCCAACTACTCGGTCCCGTGCGGGCGTTTACGGACGACGGCACCGAGATCCCGTTGCCCGGGGCACGGTCACGGGCCGTGCTGGGGCGGCTCCTGCTGGCCGAGGAGCAGTCGGTGGCCCGGGACGTTCTGATCGCGGAGCTGTGGCAGGAGGGCGATGCCAAGAACCCGCTCAACGCTCTGCAGGTACAGGTCACCAAGCTGCGGGCGAGCCTGTCGGCCGACGGCGCCGGGGCAAGGATCGTCACGGAGGGCTCGGGGTACCGGCTGCGGCTGTCCCCCCTCGACAGCAACGACGTCAGTCTCTTCGTGAATCTGCTCGCGGCCGGCAGGGAAGCCCTGGCGACCGGACGTTACGGCACGGCCGAGACGGCCCTGAGGGACGCGCTGGCCCTGTGGCACGGCGACGCCCTGGCCGACATCCCCATGCAGGCGTTCGAATCGGACCGGCTGCGACTCGAAGAGCTCCGGGCCACAGCCCTGGACGATGCGGTCACCGCGGGCCTGGCGACAGGGCGGGCGAAGGAACTCATACCCGAACTCCGGTCACTGGTCACCAGACACCCGTTGCGCGAACGCTCACGCGGACAGTTGATGCGTGCCCTGGAAACGGACGAACGGCACGCCGAGGCCCTGGAGGTCTACGGTCAGGGCAGGGATCTGCTGCTGTCCGAACTCGGCCTCGATCCGTCCCCCGAACTCACCGACCTGCAGTCCGCCATACGTCTCTCCGCGGCGGGCCGGTCGGATCCTCTGCCGGGCAACGGTCCGGAGGACACCGGCTCCTGGCCGCATCGCCCCGACGGCAACCTGCCTCGCCCCCTGGGCCCGTTCGTCGGGCGCCAGAGCGTCCAGGCCGGACTGATCCGCGCGATGTCCCAGCACCGCGTCGTCTCGATCGTCGGACCCGGCGGGGTCGGTAAGACACGCCTGGCCCTGGAGGCCTGCCTGGAGATCCAGCAGTCGTACGACGGGGCGTGGTGGACAGAGCTGGCCTCCGTGCACGAGAGCGGCCTGCCGCAGGCGCTGGCCTCCATGATCGGCCTCACCGGCATCGAGGGTGCCGACGCCCACCCGGACTCAGTTCACGAGGAACGCCTGGCCACCTTCATCGGCGACAGGGCTGTCCTTCTCGCCCTGGACAATTGCGAGCACGTGCTCAACAGCGTCGCCCCTCTGGTCAACCGGCTGCTGAACAGATGTCCGCACCTGACCATCCTCACCACCAGCCGTGAGCCGCTGTCCGTACCGGGGGAATCGCTCTGTCCCCTGGATCCCCTGGAACCGGAGGACGCCGCTCAGCTGTTCAGACTGCGCGCCACCGCGGTCGATCCGTCCTTCAGCGCGGACAACGACACCTTGAGGGACGTTCGCGAAGTCTGCCGCAGACTGGACGGCCTGCCGCTGGCCATCGAACTGGCCGCCGCCCACACCCGGCTCCTCCCCGTCGGCGAGATCTCCCGCCGGCTCGACGACCGCTTCCGCCTGCTCACCCGCGGCGGGCGGACAGCCCCGCAACGGCACCGAACGCTGCTCGCGGTCCTCGATTGGAGTTACGCCCTTCTCAATGACGGGGAGAAGCAGACACTGACCGAGCTGGCCGTGTTCACCGGCGGTGTGTCCGTCCAGGCGGCCGAACAGTTCTCGTCGTCCGGCAACGGCGGAAAGCCGGATGCGCCGAACATCTACGTGCTGGGCCAGCTCGTCGACAAGTCGCTCCTCATCCCGGCCCACGGCCCCAACGGGGCGAGGCTGCGCATGCTGGAGACCATCCGCGAGTACGCGCTCGACAGACTCACGACGGAGGGCCGCATCTCCCAGGCGTACGAGCGCCTGACCGCATGGGCCATGGAGATCGTCAAACAGGCCTCGATCGGCCTGAGTTCCGCCCGGCAGGCGTACTGGACCTCGGTGATATCGGAGGAGCTGCCGAACCTGCGCGCAGCCACGGAACACCTGATCCGGAGCGGTCGCGCGGCGGAGGCGCTCATCCTGCAGGGCGGCATCTCGTACTACTGGTTCGTGAGCGGAAAGGAAGAAGAAGGCCTCGACCTCATGCTGCAGACGTTGAAGGCCTACGACGCTCTTTCCCCCGGCGACCGCCATGCGTCCCCCGAATCGGAGCAGGGCCTGTCGTTCGTCCTGTCCTGGATCCCCTGGCTGTCGCACACGACAGGACAGTCGGACAATGCCGCAGTGTACGGCCGGCGTCACCACGAGCACTGGGTCCGGTCACACAACCCCCTCCTTGATCTGGTGGGACCCGTGGGCGATGCCCTGCACGCCATGCTGGCGGGCGACGCGCGTGCCCAGGTCCTGTTCGAGAAGGCGGCGAAGGGTCTCGCGGGAACCGGCATGCACTGGGCCGAGTCGGTGCTGCGCGGCTCCTGGTCGTCCCACTGCCTGCGACTGGACGACACCGCTGGGGCCAGGCAGCAGGCGAGCATGGCGGTGGACGCCGCACGGGTCGGCGAGGACGCCTTCGCCCTGGCGTTCTCCCTGATTCTGCGGGGTGACGCGGATGAGTACGAACACGAGGACGCCGACGCACGGGAAAGCTGGACGGAGGCGAGCCGCACACTGCGCGAGATCGGTGCCCGCATGCGATACGCGTACGCCCTGCTGCGGCTGGCGTACCTGGATCAGAAGAACGGGGACGTGGCCTCGGCCCACACCCGACTGGACGAAGTGGAACAGGTCGCCTCGGAGTTGAGCTCCCCCAACCTGTCAGCGGCCGCCATGAACCTCAGAGGCGTGGTCGCGCTCCGCGACGGACGCTTCGAGGACGCCGAGGATCTCTTCTCGCGCGTGTGGAACGGGCCGAGGACACAGCCGGGACGCAAGGCCGTCGCGAGCTTCGTGCTGGAGTTGATGGGATCGGCGGGAGAGGGCACCGCCGCGAGGGTGCGACGACGGACGGCCGGCGACGACGGGCTCGAAGCGCCGTTGTCCGATCCGGTCGCACGCCGCGCGGTGAAAGCCGTCGTGGACGGACGAAGAGAGGAATCGCCTGAGCGCCGGCTGCGGACCCTGGGCATGCGAGACGGCCAGGGACCCTCCACTCTGGCAGCGTTCTGCTGAGGGCGCGGCAAACCCGAACACGAGCCTGGAGGACCAGACGTGGTGACCATGCTGCGGCATGGCCACCACCCTCACGTACGGCCCGAGCCATGTGACGCCGAAGAGACAGGGCCTGAGGCAGGAGAGCCAATTGCTGTTTGCCGGCGGGTGCTTGTCGGTTCGTGGGTTGTTGTTCAGGTGGGGTTGGGGATGGTGATCAGGGTTGTGCCGTTGGTGTTCTGGATGAGGTAGGTGGTGATGTCGTGGGTGGGTGTGG
>NZ_JBIUVD010000058.1:0-10367 GCF_044742785.1 Streptomyces sp. NPDC087844
GTCGGGGCGCTCTCCAGTGAACAGGGACTCGCGCTCTTCGACGCCGCCTGCGACAACGGAAAGCCACACCTCCTCGCCCTCAACCTCAACACCCGCAACCTGCCCGCCCCCTCCGATCCCTCCCTGCCCGTACTCCTGCGGACACTCGCGACAGGCACCCCCGTACGCCGCACGGCAGCCGCCCGGCAGGCGCCCGCGGATCTGACCGGGCGACTCATGACCATGCCCCCGGACGAGCAGCGACGAGTGCTGCTCGACCTCGTACGGACGAACGCCGCCACCGTGCTCGGGCACGCCGACGCGGAAACGGTGCAGAACGACATCCCCTTCAAGGACCTGGGGTTCGACTCACTGACCGTCGTCGAGCTGCGCAACCGGCTCGCCGCCGCGACGGGACTGCGGCTGCCCGCCTCCCTGGTCTTCGACTATCCGGAAACAGCCGTACTGGCAGAGCACCTACGACAGCGGCTCTCGTCCGACGGCGCGGCGCGACCGGCGGCAGACGCCGTCGACCCGCTCCTCGGCGAACTGGGCCGGATCGAGAGCAGCCTGACCGCCCTCGACTTGGACGACGAGGCACGAGGCCGTATCTCCAGGCGGCTCAACGGACTGCTGTCCGCCGTCAACGGCGGTACGGCAGAACTGGAGGGCGGACCGACGGTATTCGACGGAGTCGAGTCCGCCACCGATGACGAGATCTTCGAACTGATCGACCGCGAACTGTGAAACCGTTGATGGAGGGTCAGAGTGACGTCGGGCACGGAAGACAAGCTCCGCCAGTATCTGAAGCGGGTCACAGCGGACCTGGGGCAGACCCGTCAGCGGCTGCGCGAGGTGGAGGAGCGTTCACAGGAGCCGGTGGCCGTGGTCAGCATGGCCTGCCGTTTTCCCGGTGGTGTGGGCTCGCCGGAGGACCTGTGGGAGCTGGTCGCATCCGGCGCTGACGCCATCGGCGACTTCCCCGAGGGACGCGGCTGGGACCTGGAGGGTCTCTACGACCCTGATCCCGACCACCCCGGCACCAGTTACACCCGCAAGGGCGGCTTCCTCTACGACGCAGACCGGTTCGACGCCGGCTTCTTCGGTATCTCGCCGCGCGAGGCGCAGGCCATGGAGCCCCAGCAGCGGTTGCTCCTGGAGACCTCCTGGGAGCTGCTGGAACGCGCGGGCATCGCCCCCCGGACGCTGAAGGGCAGCCAGACGGGCGTGTACGCCGGAGCTGGATTACCCGGATTCGGCACCCCGCGCGTCGAGAGGAGTGCGGAAGGCCACCTTCTGACGGGCAACGCCCTGAGCGTGCTGTCCGGACGGGTGGCGTTCACCCTGGGCCTGGAGGGGCCGGCGGTCTCGATCGACACGGCGTGTTCGTCATCGCTGGTGGCGATCCATCTCGCCTGTCAGGCACTGCGGCAGGGTGAGTGCTCGTTGGCACTGGCCGGCGGGGTGACGGTGATGGCCACGCCGGGCATGTTCACCGAGTTCTCCCGCCAGCGCGGCCTGGCGTCCGACGGGCACTGCAAGCCCTTCGCGGACGCGGCCGACGGGACGAGTCTTGCCGAGGGCGTCGGCCTTCTGCTCCTGGAGCGGTTGTCGGACGCGCGGCGCAACGGACACCGGATACTGGCGGTCGTACGGGGCTCGGCTGTCAACCAGGACGGCGCGAGCAACGGTCTGACCGCGCCGAACGGCCCCTCGCAGGAGCGGGTGATCCGCCAGGCCCTGGCTATGGCAGGCCTGTCGTCCTCCGAGGTGGACGCCGTGGAGGCCCATGGCACGGGCACCCGGTTGGGCGACCCGATCGAGGCGGGCGCACTGCTGGCCACGTACGGACGGGACCGCCCGGAGGGCCGGCCGCTGTGGCTGGGCTCGGTCAAGTCCAACATCGGCCACACCCAAGGAGCCGCCGGGGTGGCGGGCGTCATCAAGATGGTGATGGCGATGCGCCACGGTGTGCTCCCCGCCAGCCTGCACATCGACCGTCCCTCGACAAGGGTGGACTGGTCGTCCGGCTCCCTGCGGCTGCTCGCCGAACAGCGGGAGTGGTCGGCCGGCGACACTCCGCGCCGGGCTGCCGTGTCCGCGTTCGGCATGTCGGGCACGAACGCCCATGTGATCCTGGAGGACGCCGAGACCGAGGCGGCGGAACCCGAGACGGCAGCGCCCCCGCCGATGGCCGGTGTGGTGCCGTGGGTGGTGTCGGCGCGCAGTGACGAGGCGGTGCGTGGTCAGGCTGGGGCGTTGGCCGAGTGGGTGGATGCCGATTCGGGGCTGACGCCTGTCGGGGTGGGGTGGTCGCTGGCCACGGCGCGGTCGGTGTTCGAGCGGCGGGCGGTGGTTCTGGGTGACCGTCGTGAGGGGCTGGTCGCGGGTGTGAGGGCGTTGGCGGCCGGTGACGCCCACCCCGATGTGGTGACCGAGCCTGACGGGTTGGTGCAGGGAGGTGGGACGGTCTTCCTGTTCAGTGGTCAGGGCAGTCAGCGGGTGGGGATGGGGGCGGGTCTGTATGGGCGCTTCCCGGTCTTTGCTTCCGCGTTCGATGAGGTGTGCGGCTATCTGGACGGGGAGCTGGAGCATCCGCTGCGCCAGGTCGTCTTCACCGGCGTACCGGGCCATGAAGGACTGCTGGACCACACCACCTACGCCCAGGCGGGACTGTTCGCCTTGCAGGTGGCGTTGGCACGGCTGCTGGAGTCGGCAGGAGTACGCCCCGACGCGGTGGTGGGCCACTCGGTCGGGGAGATCGCCGCCGCGTATGTCGCCGGGGTCTTCGACCTGCGCGACGCTTGCCGACTCGTCGCCGCGCGCGCCACGTTGATGGGCGCGCTGCCGCGGGGCGGGGCGATGACCGCGATCGAGGCGAGCGCCGGGGAGCTTGAGGAGGATCTCGCCGGGTGCGGGGGGCGGGTGAGCGTCGCCGCCGTCAACACCCCGACCAGTACGGTGATTTCGGGGCCGGCGCAGGACGTGGCGCGTCTCGGTGCGCTGTGGGCCGGGCGGGGCCGCCGGACCAAGGCGCTGACGGTCAGTCACGCCTTCCACTCCATGCTGATGGAACCCATGCTGCAGGAGTTCACCGAGGCGATCACGGACCTGGACTATCAGCGGCCGGTGCTGCCGCTGATCAGCAACCTGACCGGCCTGCCCGCCGGTGAGGACATCACCACCCCCGCCTACTGGGCCCGCCACATCCGCCGGCCGGTCCTGTTCGCTCCCGCGGTCACCCACCTCGCCCCCGACACCGGCACCTTCCTGGAACTGGGACCCGACCCCGTCCTGACCACCTCGACACAGCGGACCCTCGATGAGTCCGGTGAGGCGGTGAAGAAGAACCGGCAGCCACTGGTGACGGCTGTACTCAGGACCGGACGGCCGGACGCGGAAGCGTACGGACACGCTCTGGCGCGGCTGCACACCGCAGGAGCCGAGATCGACTGGAGCGGCTGGTTCCCGGTGGAACCGACACCCCGCACGGTCGCCCTCCCCACCTACGCCTTCCAACGCGAGCGGTTCCGCCTGGGTGCCGGTGAGGGTGTCGGCGATGTGGGTGCGGCCGGGTTGCGGCGTGTGGAGCACGAGTTGCTGCCCGCGGCGGTCGCTCTGGCCGATGGGGGGTTGCTGCTGACGGGGCGGGTCTCTGTCGCCGGTGAGCACGGCTGGTTGGGGGATCACCGGATTCTGGGTTCGGTGCTGGTGCCGGGTGCGGCGCTGGTGGAGTGGGCGTTGCGCGCGGCCGACGAGGCCGGATGCGCGGGAGTGGACGAACTCGTCCTCCAGGCACCCCTCGTGCTCCCGGAGTCCGGCGCGGTACAGGTGCAGGTGGCGGTGGACGCCGCGAGGGACGGGCGGCGCGGCATCCGTGTGTATTCCAGGCCCGAGCATGGCGACGACAGTGCGGAGTGGACGTGCAACGCGGAGGGCGTTCTCCGCGCGGAGGCCATCCCCGTACCGGCGGGGGAGAGGGGCGGTCCATGGCCCACCCCCGACGCCCGGCCGCTGGACGTGAGCGCCTTCTACGAGCGGACCGCTGCCGCCGGATATGCGTACGGTCCGGCGTTCCAGGGCGTACGGAGGGTCTGGCGGGACGGCTCGGACCTGCTGGCCGAGATCGAACTGCCCGAGGCCGCCGGGGGCGGCGACGGATTCGGCATCCATCCCGCCCTGCTGGACGCCGCGCTGCACCCAGGACTGCTGCTGGACGAGCATCAGCAGGACGGGGCCGAGGACGCAAGCCGTCCGGTGTGGGTGCCGTTCACCTGGAACGGGGTCGCTCTGTGGGCCGACGGCGCGACCGGAGTGCGTGTCAGGTTGTCACCGGACGTGGGCGGCGCGGCGGGTGAGCGCAGTCTGCGCGTAGCGGTGTACGACGCGGTGGGTGCTCCGGTGCTCGGTGTGGACACGCTGGTGATGCACCCCGCTGACCCCGAGCAGCTTCGGGCGATGGGGGCGCCGGACCCGGAGGGTGGCCGTCAGGCGGGAGAGTTGTTCACCCTGGAATGGACGCCGTTCGAGGACGGCGACAGCTGGGTGACGACTGGCGAGGTGGCGTTCGTCGGTGCCGGCACCGACGGCTGGGTGGCGGTCGGCCCCGGCGTACCGAGCGGTCTCGTGGACGTGTCGTACGCGGATCTGGATGAGCTGCTGGCCGGGCTCGACGAGGGTGACCGCGTTCCCCCGGTGGTCCTGGCCGGTGTGCCGACGGACAGCGCGGGGCCGGACGCGGTGGCGTACGGGCTGAGGCTGGTGCAGGGGTGGCTCGTCGAGCCCCGGCTGACCGACAGTCGGTTGGTCGTCGTGACCCGGGGCGCTGTCGCTGTCGACGCACCGGATCCGGCGGGTGCCGGGGTGTGGGGTCTGATACGCAGCGCGCAGCAGGAGGAGCCCGGCCGGTTCGCCCTGATCGACCTGGAGGAGCCCGGCCCGGACGGCAGCGGAGAGGGAGTCGTCGGGGGGTTGGTGCACGGCACGGCCACCCTCGCCGCGATCGTGCGGGCGCTGGGCGCCGACGAGACGCAGGCGGCGGAGCGCGACGGGCGACTGCTCGTACCACGGCTGACTCCGTTGACCTCGACAACCCCGGCGCAGCCACCTCGTGCCGAGCCGTCCGGCGACGGCCCGGCCGACCCTGCCCTCGACGGCGGCACACGCGGCCCGGACAGCACCGGCCTCACCTCCGAAGCCACCGCCCTCGACCCCAACGGCACCGTCCTCGTCACCGGAGGCACCGGAACGGTGGGCGCTCTGGTCGCCGAACACCTGGTCCGCAACTGGGGTGTCCGCGACATCGTCCTGGCGAGCCGCCGTGGCGCGGACGCCCCCGGCGCTGCCGAGTTGAAGTCGGCGCTGGCCGCGCTGGGCGCGCGGGTACGGTTGGTTGCCGCCGATGTGGCGGACCGGGAAGCCGTTGCGGCCCTCGTCGCAGGAATCGGTGCCGATCATCCGCTGACCGGTGTCGTACACGCCGCCGGTGTCCTGGACGACGCGACGCTCACCGCGCAGTCGCCGGAGCGCCTCGCCAGGGTCTGGGGGCCGAAGGCCGGCGGTGCGGCCCATCTGCACGCCGCGACGGCGGACCTGCCGCTGGCCATGTTCGTGATGTTCTCATCCGCCGCCGCCTGCCTCGGCAGCGCGGGCCAGGCCAACTACGCGGCGGCCAACGCCTACTGCGACGCCCTCGCGGTCCGGCGGCGGTCCGCCGGACTGCCCGGACTGTCGATGGGCTGGACCCTGTGGGCCGAGGCCAGCGGCATGACCGGGCATCTGACGGACGCAGACCTGACCCGACTCGGCCGCGCCGCAGGCGCGCCCCTGTCCGGCGAGCGCGCGCTGGCCTTGCTGGACACCGGCGCCCGGCATTCGTCCCCGTACCTGCTCGCCGCCGACCTGGACCGGCGCCTGCTCGCAGAGCGGCCCGCGGACACGCTGCCGACGCCCTTGCGCACCCTCGCCGCCGCGGGTCGGGGGCGTGTCCGGCGCGCCGCGGCCGTCGGTGCCCACGAGGGCTCCGGGCTGGCCTCGCGGCTGGCCGGGCTCGACGAACGAGGTCGGCTCGACGCCGTGCTGGACGTGGTGGCCGAGAACGTCGCGGGGGCGCTGGGCCACAGGGCGGCGCGGGAGATACGCGCCGACGCGTCGTTCAAGGACCTGGGATTCGACTCGTTGACGGCTGTGGAACTGCGCAACCGGCTGGCGGCCACCGCCGGAACCCGGCTGCCCGCCACCCTGGTCTTCGACTACCCGACCCCGCACGCCCTGGCCGAATACCTCGCGGGGCGGCTGAACGGCGGGGTCGCCACCGCCACCGCCACCGCGGCAGCGCAGCTCAGCAGCGTGACGACCGGCGCCGGCGAGCCGGTGGCCATCGTGGCGATGGCGGGCCGCTACCCCGGCGGGGTCACCTCCCCTGAGGACTTGTGGGACCTGGTGACAGCGCGCCGGGACGCGGTCGGGGAGTTCCCCGACGACCGGGGCTGGAACCTGGACGGACTGTTCCACCCCGACCCGGACCACCCCGGCACCAGCTATGCACGCGAGGGCGGTTTCGTACACGACGCCGCCGGCTTCGATGCCGCGTTCTTCGGGGTGAACCCCCGCGAGGCGGTCGCGATGGACCCGCAGCAGCGGCTGTTGCTGGAGACCGCCTGGCAGGTCCTGGAGCGGGCCGGTATCGACCCACTGACCCTCAAAGGCAGCAGGACCGGGGTGTACGCCGGGGTGATGTACCACGACTACGGGGTCGGGGCAGCGGGTGACGACGCCCAGTTGGAGGGCTATGCGATGCTCGCGGGCTCGGGCAGCGTGGTCTCGGGACGGGTCGCCTACACCCTCGGTCTCGAAGGCCCCGCGGTGACCGTCGACACAGCCTGCTCCTCTTCCCTGGTGGCGATGCACCTCGCGGCGCAGGCCCTGCGACAGGGCGAGTGCACGCTGGCGCTGGCCGGCGGGGTGACGGTGCTGGCGACCCCGGAGGTCTTCACCTCGTTCTCACGGCAGCGCGGGCTGGCGCGGGACGGCCGCTGCAAGGCCTTCTCCGCGGCGGCCGACGGCGTCGGCTGGGCCGAGGGCGTCGGACTGGTTCTGCTGGAACGCCTTTCCGACGCCCGCAGGAACGGCCACCAGGTGCTGGCGCTGCTGCGCGGCTCCGCGGTCAACCAGGACGGCGCGAGCAACGGTCTGACCGCGCCCAACGGCCCGTCCCAGGAGCGGGTGATCCGCCAAGCCCTCGCCAACGCCCGGCTGTCACCGGCGGATGTGGACGCTGTCGAGGGACACGGCACCGGCACGGCCCTGGGCGACCCGATCGAGGCGCAGGCCCTGCTGGCCACGTACGGCCAGGGCCGACCGGAGGGCCGACCGCTGTGGCTGGGGTCGGTGAAGTCGAACATCGGCCACGCCCAGGCGGCGGCGGGTGTGGCGGGTGTGATCAAGATGGTGATGGCGATGCGGCACGGAGTGCTGCCCGCGTCCCTCCACGTCGACGAGCCCACCCCGCACGTCGACTGGGAGTCCGGAGCCGTGCGTCTGCTCACGGACGCGGCGGACTGGCCCGCCTCCCGGCACCCGCGCCGGGCCGGGGTGTCGTCCTTCGGCGTGTCAGGTACGAACGCGCACCTGATCCTGGAGCAGGCCCCCGAGCCGCAGGGGGCCGCGGAACGTCCGGAGCCGGAGCGACCGGTCGAGGCCGTCCCCTGGGTGCTGTCGGCGCGGAGCGGTGACGGTCTGATCGGGCAAGCGGCGGCGTTGGCCGCCCATGTGGATGCCGGTCGCGAGCCCTCGCCTCTGGACGTGGGGTGGTCGCTGGCCACGACACGGTCCGCGTTCGACCGCCGGGCGGTTGTGGTCGGTGACGGGTATGGGCAACTGCTGGGGGGTCTGCGGTCCTTGGCGGCCGGGGAGACGCATCCGGGCGTTTTCACATCCGGTGCCGCGGCCACGGGGGAGAGCGCTGCGGGTGCCGGGAGGACAGTGTTTCTGTTCAGTGGTCAGGGCAGTCAGCGGGTGGGGATGGGGGCAGGTCTGTACGGGCGTTTCCCGGTGTTTGCTTCCGCGTTCGACGAGGTGTGCGGGTATCTGGACGGGGAGTTGGAGTGTCCGCTGCGGGAGGTGGTCTTCACCGGGGTGCCGGGCCGGGAGGGGTTGCTGGACCACACCACTTATGCGCAGGCGGGGTTGTTCGCGTTGCAGGTGGCGCTGGTGCGGCTGCTGGAGTCGGCGGGGGTGCGGCCCGATGCGGTGGTGGGGCATTCGGTGGGGGAGGTCGCTGCGGCGCATGTGGCGGGGGTGTTCGGTCTGCGGGATGCCTGTCGTCTGGTTTCGGCGCGTGCCACGTTGATGGGCGCGCTGCCGCGGGGCGGGGCGATGACCGCGATCGAGGCGAGCGCCGGGGAGCTTGAGGAAGATCTTGCCGGGTGCGGGGGGCGGGTGAGTGTCGCCGCCGTCAACACCCCGACCAGTACGGTGATTTCGGGGCCGGCGGAGGACGTGGCGCGTCTCGGTGCGCTGTGGGCCGGGCGGGGCCGCCGGACGAAGGCGCTGACGGTCAGTCACGCCTTCCACTCCGTGCTGATGGAACCCATGCTGCAGGATTTCACCGAGGCGATCACGGACCTGGACTATCAGCGGCCGGTGCTGCCGCTGATCAGCAACCTGACCGGGCTGCCCGCCGGTGAGGACATCACCACCCCCGCCTACTGGGCCCGCCACATCCGTCAGCCCGTTCTCTTCGCTCCCGCGATCGCCCACCTCGCCTCCGACACCGGCACCTTCCTGGAACTGGGACCCGACCCCGTCCTGACCACCGCCACCCAACACACCCTGGACCAACACACCCTGGACCACCACACCCTGCACCACACGCAGGGGGCCACTGACGAGCGTCCCGCACCGCTGGTGCTTTCGGCCCTCACCCACAGGCAGCCCGAAGTCCACGCCCTCACCCGTGCCCTCGCCCAGCTGCACACCCACGGAACCGACATCGACTGGGCAGGCTGGTTCCCCACCGACCCGGCACCGCACACGGTCCAACTCCCCACCTACGCCTTCCAACGCGAGCGGTTCTGGCTGGCCACGGGCGGTGGTGTCGGCGATCTGGGTGCGGCCGGGCTGCGGCGCGTACGGCACGCGCTGTTGCCCGTCGCGGTGCCGCTGGCCGATGGGGGGTTGCTGCTGACGGGGCGGGTCTCTGTCGCCGGTGAGCACGGCTGGTTGGGGGATCACCGGATTCTGGGTTCGGTGCTGGTGCCGGGTGCGGCGCTGGTGGAGTGGGCGTTGCGCGCGGCCGACGAGGCCGGGTGCGCGGGAGTGGACGAACTCGTCCTCCAGGCACCCCTCGTGCTCCCGGAGTCCGGCGCGGTACAGGTGCAGATAGTGGTGGGCGCGGCCGAGCCCGGCGCCCCCCGGGAGATCAAGGTGTACTCCACCGTCGAGCGGGACGACAACTCGCCCGACGAGGCGGAGTGGACCTGCCACGCGAGGGGGACCCTCGGCAGGGAGGTGCAGACCCCGGCCGACGTACGCGAAGCGACATGGCCCCCGAGCGACGCGCAGCCACTGGAGGCCGGGGGCTTCTACGGTCGTGTGGCCGAGGCGGGATACGCGTACGGTCCTGCGTTCCAGGGCGTGCGGGCCGTCTGGCGGGACGGCGACGACCTGCTGGCCGACGTCGAACTGCCCGAAGCCGCGGGACAACCCGGTGGATTCGGCATCCACCCCGCGCTGCTGGACGCGGCACTGCACCCCGGACTGCTGCTCGAAGACGCCCGGGAGGATGGTCGGGTGTGGCTGCCGTTCGCCTGGAACGACGTCGCACTTTGGGCGGCCGACGCGGCGACGGTACGGGTCCGACTGACACCGCTGCCGGACGCGGACGCGGACGCGGATGGGCGCGAGGAGAGGCGTGGGGTACGGATCACCGTGGCCGACGCGTCCGGCGGGCCCGTCCTGAGCGTGGGCTCGGTAATGATGCGCCTGGCCGACGTCGCGCAGTTGGCGCCCCCGGCCGATCACGGGGTGGAAGGACAGTTCGCGCTCGAATGGATCCCCTTGCCCGAGAGCGAGACGGCTTCGGGGGCCGACGCCTCCCTCGACGGCGAGGGCAGAGGCTGGCCGGTGCTGGGATCAGATGTGTTCGGTCTGGCCGGAGCGGAGACATGCCACAGCGACGTCGAGTCGTTGGTCGCGGCGATCGACGCCGGCTCCCCGGCGCCTGAGGTGGTGCTGACATGCGTAAGCACTGCTGCGGGTGTTGATGCCGAGGAAGGGCTCGACACTACGGCACGTGTTCTTGGGTTGTTGCGGGTGTGGCTGGCTGAGCCGGGGTTGGTGGGGGTGCGGTTGGTGGTGGTGACGCGGGGTGCGGTGGTGGTGGATGG
>NZ_JBIUVD010000059.1:0-9271 GCF_044742785.1 Streptomyces sp. NPDC087844
GTTCCATCCGACGAGCCGTCCGCACCTCTACCCGGTAGCACCCAGGTATTCGGGGCGGCCACGGTCCTCTGCCGCGATCCGTCCATTGACCGGCAGCCAAGGACCGGCCCTCAGGCCGGACACGTCGGCCGGATGACCACAGCAGGAGGCGACATTTTCCACAGGCACGGATCAGACCGTCTGCGGCTCACTTCCATCGAGCAGGCGGAGAGAACGCCTCGATCGCGAACGCCTCGCCCACCAGGACCTGACCGAGGCCACCGCACAGGTATGCAAACTCGACAGTGATCTCAGGATATGGAGGCACCACGTGAAGAAGAATCGCTTTATCGCCATGACCATGACCGCAGGAATCCTCACCGGAACGGCTGCCCTCACGCAGCCGGCCGCCGCGTCGACATCGGACTGCTCGGGGTATGAGTACGTCCAGACCCGCCCAGTGGCCGCCGGAGAGACGTCGCTGCCCTGGCAGTACGTCATATCCCTGCAGCCCGGCACCATCGACGTCTGCCTCGACGGCCCGGACGGTACCGACTACGGTCTGAAGCTGGTACGACTCGTGCCCAACGGCCAGGAAACCGTCGCCACCGCGCCGACGGGCAGCGCCGACAAGACGCTCTCCTACGTGGGACCGGTCAGCGGCTGGCAGATACAGGTCTCTGCCGACAGGGCCGGTTCGTACACCGTGGGCGTCAACCTCCCCTAGAAGGCGGCGGTCCGGCCACGTACCGATCGCTGCCGGACAGTGTGCCGGGGCTCGTCGTCGTGATCACGGCGGCGAGCCCCGCTTTCATGTGGTCGCCGCGCTCGCACGAGCGGCGCCACCACCTGTCACACCATTGCCTTGGCCAAGGCCCCGGGACAGTTCGGCGAACGCATTCCGCAGGACCGGCTCATGCGCGGCGACGATACCGGGAAGGTGCGGCTTCGGTGCGGCCCTCGTCAGGCCGCCAGCGCGGTGAGGATGTCGTGCACGGTGGTCGCCACGGCATCACGGGCCGGACCCGGATACTTGCGGGGATCTGTCAGTGCGGGCGCCCTCTCCAGCATGTGGCGCACGCCGTGAGCGAACGCGATGTTGAGCGCCGTCCCGACGTTGATTTTCACCATGCCGGCCCGGACGGCGGCGCGGAGTTCCGTGTCGGGGACCCCGGACGAGCCGTGTAGCACCAGCGGGACCGGAACCGCTTCCCGGAGGCGTTCGATGAGCGCGTGGTCCAGCGTCGCCGACCGTTCGGTCATGGCGTGGCTGCTGCCCACGGCGACCGCGAGGGCGTCTACGCCCGTACGTGCCACGTAGTCGGCGGCCTCTGTGGGGTCCGTGCGCACCCAGTCGGCGTGCGCGCTCGCGGGGGAGTCGGGCTTCCCACCCACATACACGTCACCGACGTGGACCTGCTGTACCAGGCGGCCGACGCCGGTTTCTCCTCCGTGATGTTCGATGCCGGGGCACTGCCCTACGCCGAGAACGTCGCCGCCACCGCCTCGGCGGCACGGTGGACACACAAGGCAGGGCTCTGGCTGGAGGCCGAACTGGGGCGGAGTGAGTTGTCCCCGGTGGTACCGCACGGCGTTCTCGCTGATCTGCAGGATCACCGGTCGGCCGGCGGCCTCGGCGCCCGCCACGATGCCCTGAGCGTGTTCGAGGGTGATGACGTTGAACGCGGCGACGCAACGGTGCTCGGTGGCGGCTCGGGTGACCAGTTCTACGGTGGGGACCAGGGGCATGGGCGTGCTCCTCGTGCAGGGGTGGGACGGCCTGCGAAGTTCGTGTGCCGTGGCTTCGCTCCGGCCCTCGTTGGGGTGGGGCGGGCGGACCGGAGCCGTCGGATGGCCGGGCTCGGTCTACGAGCCCGCCGTCGGTGTGGACAGTTCCCGAGTGTCGGGTTCCTCCTCGCGCTTCTCGTCGGCGTACACCATCAGCGTCGATCCGCCGAGGGCGAGCACGATGCCGATGGTCGCCCATATCGTCGGCAGTGTCTGATAGATGATCAGCGACAGCACGATCGTCAGGACGGGCGCCAGGGCGTTGGTGATCGGTGCGACGACGCTGGCCTTGCCACGGCTGAGTGCCATGACGAGGAACAGCGCGCCCACGGCGTTCAGCACCTGGGTGCCTGCGGTGAGCGCAGGGGCCTGCCACGGGGCGTCGGGCAGACCGCCCATCATGAGGAAAGCGACGGGGACGAGCAGCAGACCACTGATGGTCATCCAGCCGAACGTCGTCGCATCGTTGACGCCCGCGAGGGCGGCCTTGCGCATGAAGAACGCCTGCGCTCCCCAAGCCACGCAGATGAGGATGGCCAGCAGCAGCCAGGACCCCGTGCTGACCGACCCACCGGCACCCGCCGGGATGCTGATCAGCACGATGGCGATCAATGCGGCGATCACTCCGATGACGGCGATTTTCCCGATCCGCTCCCGGAGCAGAGCCACTGCCATCAGCACGGTGATCACCGGGGAGAGCGAGACCACCGGGAAGATCAGGTACGCGGGACCGTCGGACAGTGCCTGGAACAGCAGGAGTTGACCACCGGCTCCGGTCAGCCCGGCCGTGAGCCCGTAGACCGCGGCGATCGGCCGGCGATCGAACCGCTCCCGGCGCAGCGCGAACGCGGCGGGGACGAGCATGGTGAGGGCCCAGATGACGTAGATCATCTCGTCCGGGTAGCCGTACCGTTCGGTCGGCTGACTGGAGAACGCACCCCAGACACCCCAGAACAACACCAGCAGACCCGCGTAGATGATCCAGGTTCTTCTGTCACGCAATGTCATGACTGTTCTCCGTGGTGGTGATCTCCGAGGTGGAATACAGGGCCGCCAGGGCCGCAGTGCTGAGAGGGGTGCCGGCCAGCTTGGCCGCGTACAGCGCGGCGCCCACCACCGGTTCGAACAGAGGCTGCCGCAGCTCATAGGCGATCGCGCTGCTCCGCAGCTCGGTGGTGAACGCGTCGAGCACGGCCGCCGAGCGGAAGACGCCGCCGGAGTAGGAGACGACGACGGGTTCCCCTGAGGAGTAGTCCAGTCGGCGGCGCGCACTGTCCACCAGCAGCGCCAGTTCGCCGCCCGCCGCGATGAGGACGGCAGCGGCCTCGGTGTCGCCCAGTCCGGCCGCCTCGACCACCAGAGGGCTCAGCGAGGCGATCTCGCTGCGATGTCCCTGCCAGCGGTTGAGGACGATGTCGATCACTTCGAGGTCCGAGGTCAGACCGAGGTGGCGGCGCAGCACCCCCGCGAGAGGGCCCTCGGGAAGCCGGCCGTCGCTCATCCGTGAGAACACGTTCAGCGCCCGGGCTGCGATCCAGTACGCCGACCCCTCGTCGCTGAACAACTCGCTCCAGCCACCGGTGCGGATGCCTCGGCCGTGCCGCTCGCCGTAGGCCATCGAGCCGGTACCGCTGATGACGTTGATGCCGTCCGCCGCGCCGAGCGAACCGGCCCAGCCGCAGATCATGTCGTTGTCGGTCCCGTAGCGCCGGTGGCCCAGCACCTTGCCGGGAGTGGCGTCCAGCGCGGCGACGTCGCCGGGGACCTCGCCGTAGCCGGGCAGGCCCAAGAACGCGTGGTCGATGTCCGCGCGGTCGATGCCCGCGGTCTCGGTCACCACCCCGATCCCCTCTTCCAGGACCCGTAGGACATGGTCGACTCCACCTGTGGCGTTGTCCGCGAAGTAGTAGGCGCCCTTCGCGAGGGCTCGGGCCCGTATGGTGCCCGCGCTGTCGATGAGACAGAAGGCTGTCTTGGTGCCCCCGCCGTCCACACCCAGAAACATCGTTGTTCCTCCGCTCGGCTTTCTCTGCACACTGCTACACGACGTCGTTGCGTCGTTCGGGGAGTGGATGCACGGTCACGCCCTGCACCACGCGGTTCACCTCTCCGGAGGGGAACGGGTTGTCCGGTCGGATGCCCAGGCCCATGGATGAACGCAGCGCGACGAGCTGGGCGCACACGACAGCGGCCAGGGCGAGGACGGTGTCGTCGGCCTCCGAGAGTTCGGGAAGCAGCCAGCTGTTGTCGCGGGGCACTCCGTCGGGTGACGCGGTGACGGCGACGACGCTCCCAGAGGGGAGTCCCGCGCGCAGTTCGGCGAGGACATCGAGGTCGTAGCGGCGTGTGTAGGGGTCGTTCGACACGTACACGACGACGGCCGTACGGTCGGTCAGTACCGACTTGGGGCCGTGGCGAAAGCCGAGTGAGGAGAATCCGAGGAAGCGACGAGCGGGACCGGCACCGCGGTGCGGCCATGGGCGGGTCGACTCACGCGACGCTCCCCGGTCTCCCCCTTCCGGGCGGGCATGACGGCCGCGATCACCAGCATGCTTCTCGCGGCGCTCACCGCGGGCACCGGCTCCCTGGTCCTGCTGTTGACCACCTTCGTCGTCCTGGGATCGACCTACGGCAGCCTCCTGCTGAGCGGATTGCGGCTGGTGGAATCGCCGGCCCCTTGGGAGCACGCCGCCACCGCGATCGCCGTCTTCTACAGCCTCGCCCATATTGGGTTCGCTCTCCCCGTGCTCGTGCAGGCACTGAGCGGTCTGTGGAATCCGGTACCCGTTGTTGTCGCCAAGTACCGAACTCGCGACGGCCGTCATGGCACTGACCTCGGATCGATGTCCTGAGATCCCGGGAATACCTGAGCTGTGCGAGGCCGCCCGGAGGAGACTTGGCGCGACCGGCTCAGTGCAGCCCGTCGCGACCCGCGTGGTCCTACACCGGGTCACTTCCGAGCGAGAGCCGCGCGAAAGACCTCGACCGCGGGAGTCGCCGGGTGGCCTATGAGCCCGGCGAGGTCTTGGCCGTCGGTGAACAGGGCGTCCTCGGCGATGCGCTGGTCGCTGTCGGTCAGCACCTGCGCGAATCCGGTCGGCACGCCGGCCCGCTCCAGGTCGGCGGTGAAGTCCTCCGGCGGAAGGTCTTGGTATCGCACCGGCCTGCCGGCCGCCTCCGACATGGCTGCCGCCAAGCCTGCATACGTGACAGCATCGCCTCCGAGTTCGTAGACGCGTCCGGCGTGGCCCTCGGTTGCGAGCACGGTGGCGGCAGCCTCTGCCAAGTCGGCGCGGGCGGCACCGGAGACTCGACCATGGCGGGCGGCACCGTACATGACACCGGTCTTCACGGCACGCGCCAGACCTGGTAGGTAGTTCTCCCAGTACCAGCCGTTGCGCAAGAGGGTGTGCGGCACGTCGGCATCGATGAGCGCCGCCTCGGTTGCCTTGTGGTCCTGCGCCATGATCATCGGATTGCGATGCGCATTCGGGATGCTCGTGTAGGCGAGAAGCTCTACGTTCGCGCGCTCGGCGGCGCGAATCACGTTGACGTGCTGACCGACCCGGACGCCGAATTCGCTGCCCGAGACAAGGAGGAGTCGCCGGACGCCCATGAGTGCCTCGTCGAGCAGTCTCGGGTCGTCGTAATCCGCTTGGCGAAGTTCCACGCCTCGTTCTGCCAGCTCGGCGGCACCGGCGCGGTTGCGAACGATGGCCACTACCGGTGTCTGCGTGTGCAGAAGCGCCTCGACGACGAGCCGGCCCAGCTGTCCGCCTGCGCCAGTTACCGCAACAGTCATGACTTCCTCCAACGTGAACTGCGCTGACGTGTACGGCGCAGGGGTGGCGCTCCGGCTCGCGCAGCACCTTGTGATCAGACCAGAACCCGCCGCAAGACGGGGGCGTCACTGTTCGAAGTGTGGCGGAGTCAGGTCTCATAAATCAACTTACTTGATATGTGGGGTGAAACCCTTGACGCGCGACCGCCACACCCGCAATCTCAACTGGATTGAGATTCGGGCAGGTGGACAGGAGTGGTGATGATTGGGCAGCAGCAGTTTCGTGACGTCATGTCCAATGTGTGCACTCCGGTCACGATCGTCACCTCCGCCGTCGACGGCGTGCCTTTCGGGACGACGGTGAGCTCGTTCGCCTCCCTGTCGCTGGAGCCGCCGCTCGTCAGCGCGCTGAAGCGGTCGACGTCCCGGCGTGCGAAGACCACCGCGAGGTCGTCCTGGACCTGGCCGAGGATGTTCACCGCGAAACGACCGGCGGTGCGGATCGGAGCGAGGAGCGACGGTCCAGAGCGAGGGAACATCCAGGCATGTCGCGACGCCGACCTGTTCGAGATCACGCAGCCCAGGGGGGATACGGCGGGTCGAGACGTCGATGCGCACGATGCTGGATGTCTCGCCGCTGTCGGTAAGGCTGACGGCGGCACCGCCGGGGTCGTCGCCTTGCTCAACGTGTGTTCATGGATGACCGGACTGTTCCCGCAGCAGGCCCAGGATGATGTATGGGTTGATGATCCCGACGCGCTGGTCTCAGGTGTGCTGACTCCGTCCTCCGAGTCCCGCAAGGTGGAGGGCGGCTACCGGGTCACCGGACGCTGGTTCTGGAACTCCGGTTCGTACCAGGCCTCGTGGGCCGTGCTCGGCATCCCGGTCACCGATGGTCGGGGCGAGGTGGAGGTGGAGCTCGTCTTCGTCATCGGTCGCCATGCCCATCGCGTGTCTGCCGGGGACGCGTTCGACTGCGTCGCGGGCTACTCGGTGGGCCAGGACATCTCCGAACGGGTCCGGCAGATGGCGGCAACGCCCCCGCAGTTCAGCATGGGCAAGTCACTGCCCGGCTTCGGACCGCGGAGGACCGGGTTCGGCTCGCATGCCTGGGTGTTACCGGGTGGTGGTGCGGGCGGCCTGTCGGATCAGGTTGGTGACCGTGTCGGGGTGGGAGATGAGGACGGCGTGTGAAGACTTGATCTCGGTCGTGTGGGAGTGGGCGCGTGCGGCCATGAAGCGCTGTTCGTCCGGTGCGATGGCCTTGTCCTCGGTGGTGACCAAGTCCCATGAGGGAATGGTCTTCCAGGCGGTTTCGGTGGCCTTGTCGTCGAGGGCGGAGGCGGCCAGGGGGCGCTGGGTGGCGGCCATGAGGTTGGTGACCGATGCGGGTACGTCGGCGGCGAAGGCGTCGCGGAACTTGTCCTTCTGGACGTAGAGGTCGGTGCCGGTGCCACCGCCGGGCAGAGGGAAGGGCACGGCGTCGACGGCGGAGGCGAGGGTGGATCCCGGGAATGCGGCGCCGACCTCCGTAAAGCTCTCGCCCTTTTCGGGTACGAACGAGGCGATGTAGACCAGCGCCTTGACCTGAGGGTTGCCGGCGGCGGCGTCGCTGATCACGGCGCCGCCGTAGGAGTGGCCGACGAGCACGACCGGTCCCTTGACGCTCTTGAGGAAGCTCTCTATGTAGTCCGAGTCGCCCGCCAGTCCGCGCAGTGGATTGGCGGGCGCGACGACCGGATACCCGTCGTGTCGCAGACGTGTGATCACGGCGTTCCAGATGGAGGCGTCTCCGAAGGCTCCATGCACCAGCACGACCGTGGGCAGCACCCCTGACTCGCGGGACTGGGCCTGAGCCGCGGGGGCCGACGTCGTATTCGCCGCGCTGAGGGCCGCTACGCCCGCAAACGCAGCCAGCATGGAAGCACTCCTGGAAGCACTCCTGCGGGAGGGCTTGGGAACAGTCTTCAGATTCATGTGCATCTCCTTGAGATATGTCGTTCAGTAGCGGTCGGACGGCATGTCCCGCCGCCCGCCATGTGCGGTTCCGGTGGTGCGGTTCGAGGTCTCTCGGCTGCTCGCTTTCGACGTCAGGACCCGGCTCTGTCAACTTCAATGCAATCCAGTCACGGCTGACGTCATGTTGCTGCGAATGGAGTTGACGGCGCTCGACCCTCTGCTGGAGGAGGGCGGCGTAACGGGCGCGGCTGCGTCACCGCACGTCTCCATGCCTGCGATGAGCCGCGCCTGAGTATCCGCCTGGCCATACGAGACCATCACCCGACGGCACGCCGCGCGAACAGGACGGCTGTGACCGGATGGGTCAGCGCCTGCCGATGGCCGTCAGCAAGCAGCCCAGGCTTGATACTCACCAAGTCCAGGCTCTTCTGCCGTACGCGCGTCAGCGGGAGTCGCCCGTCGGTCCCGAGTGGCGGCCACCAGCCCGGTCCGGCACTCAGTACGGATCGGGGCGTCGAGAACTCCAGAATTTTGCAAGCCGTGCCGGTCAGCCCGCCTCGCACCACGCATGGTCCGGCCGTTGCGACCAACCGTCGTGCCGCTGAAGGTACGCAGGACTTGTCCGGACAACGAGTTGTTGGGTGCGTCGGGCCGGCATGTTCAGGCGGACACCGGTTGCGCGGGCGTACGCGCCGCGAGATGCCGTACGACGTGTTCCGCCTCCGCGCCGACGCCCTGGATCATCGATGAGATCATCGAGTACTGGAAGAGGCGGCCGATGAAATACAGGCCCGGCTGCGAGTCCACCACGCCGCGAAACTGGGCCGGTTCACCGTCCGCGTCGAACACCGGGAGGTCGATCCAGGAGGTGTCCGGTTGGAAACCCGTGCACCACACGACGTTGGCGACGTTCGGTGTGGTGCCGTCGGCGAGCACCGGCTGTCCTTCGCGTACTCCGGTGGTGCGTGCCACCCGCTGGACGCCGGCCGCCTCCAGGTCGGCGGACTTCACGCGGATCAGAGGGGATCCGTGCGCGAGGACGTTCGGGCGGATCTTGCGGCCCATCGGGGTGCGGACGGTCAGCAGGTGGCGGAAGACGAACGAGATGGCGGGGACGAAGAAATGGGCGGGGCGCCGTTCGACACGCCACGGAACCTGCCCGGGGTGCCGGCCGGAGAGAAACACCTCGCGGGCGCCGGCGAGTTCGAGGGCGATGTCGGCGCCTGAGTTCCCCGCGCCGACCACCAGGACAGGGCCGTCCTGGAGTTGGCCGGGGTTGCGGTAGTCGTGCGCGTGAATCTGCGTCGTGGACGTGGCCAATTCGGCGGCGTAGGCGGGCAGTTTCGGCAGCCGGTCGTAACCTGCGGCTATCACTACGTTCTCGGCTTCGTACGTCTGGTCCCCGTCCGTTTCCACGACGTACCGGCCGCCCTCGAACGACACCCGCCGCACCGCTGTCCTGGTCCGCACCGGCAGTTGCGCCCAGGCCGCGTAGTCCTGGAGATAGTCGGCGAACTCGTCACGGGTGGGGAAGGACCAGGCGGGGCCGGGATACGGGCGCCCCGGCAGGCCGTCGAACTTCGCCGGGCTGAACAGGCGCAGCGAGTCCCAGCGCCCGCGCCACGCGTCGCCGACACGCTCGCCCGCGTCCAGGATCACAAACGGTCGGCCTTGGCGCGCCAGATGGTATCCGGTCGCAAGGCCCGCCTGGCCGCCGCCGACGATGACGGACTCGATGCGCTCGGTACTCATGACAACTCCTTG
>NZ_JBIUVD010000060.1:0-4977 GCF_044742785.1 Streptomyces sp. NPDC087844
GCCGGGGGGCTTGCCGGTTCCGATGCGCGGCGGATGGCCCGGTCCGGGGTGGAAGGACTCTCCGCCGAACAGGGCCTCGCCCTGTTCGACGCCGCGAGCACGTTGGCTGACGCGGCCCTGCTGCCCGTACGGCTCGACCTCAAGGCCCTTGCCGGCGCGGGCGAACACCTGCCCCATCTGTTCAGGGGCCTCGTGGGCAGGACGGCCCGGCCGGCGATCGACACCGGGGCGGGCTCCGCGGCGGCGCTTGTCCGGCGGCTGGACGGCGTGCCGCCGGACGAACGCGGCGAGATGCTGCTGGAAGTGGTCCGCAGCCACGCGGGCGCGGTCCTCGGACATGGCGACTACCGCGCGATCGAGCCGGAACGGGCCTTCAGCGACCTCGGCTTCGACTCCCTCAGCGCGGTCGAACTGCGCAACAGCCTCAACTCGGTGACCGGCCTGCGTCTGTCGCCGACGCTGGTCTTCGACTATCCCAACGCCCGCGTCCTCGCCGCTCACATGGCGGCGGAGCTGGTGCCCGACTCGGCCGGGACCGACGCCGGTGAGGAGACGGTTCGGCGGATCCTGCGGACCATTCCCCTGAACCGGCTGCGCGAGTCGGGCCTGATGGACAGCCTCCTCGAACTCGCCAATGCCCAGGAGCGGGATCCGGCTCCGGCCGACGGCCCCTCCGACGAACTCTCCATCGACGTGATGGACGCGGAAAGCCTGATCACCCTGGCGCTCGAAGGCGCCGGTCTCGATGACACGACGCGGGAAGAGTGAACGACGATGCCCAATTCCGACGAGAAACTCCTCCAGGCACTCAGGACATCGCTCAAGGAGACCGAACGGCTGCGCGCGCAGCATCGCCGGCTCACCTCGGACCTGCGCGAACCGATAGCCATCGTCGCGATGGCCTGCCGCTACCCGGGAGGGGTCCAGTCGCCGGAAGACCTCTGGAACCTGGTCACCGATGGGGCAGAGGGGCTTTCCGGCTTCCCCGTCGATCGTGGCTGGGATCTGGCCGGGCTTTTTGATCCTGAGCCCGGTCGTCCTGGGAAGAGTTACGTGGACCGGGGCGGGTTTCTGCATGATGCCGCCGGGTTCGATCCCGGGTTCTTCGGGATCAGTCCGAACGAGGCGTGGTTGATGGATCCGCAGCAGCGGTTGCTGCTGGAGGTGTCGTGGGAGGCGTTGGAGCGGGCGGGGATCGATCCGTCGTCGTTGCGGGGCAGTTCGACGGGTGTCTTCGCCGGGATGATGTACCACGACTACGCCTACAACAGCAGTACGGGTTCGGTCGCGTCGGGGCGCATCTCGTACACGCTCGGTCTGGAGGGTCCGGCTGTCACTGTCGACACGGCCTGCTCCTCCTCGCTGGTGGCACTGCATCTCGCGGTGCAGGCACTCCGTTCCGGCGAATGCTCCCTCGCACTGGTCGGCGGTGTCGCGGTGATGGCGACCCCGGATGTCTTCGTCGAGTTCAGTCGTCAGCGGGGGCTGGCCCCAAACGGGCGGGCGAAGTCGTTCGCGGCCGGAGCCGACGGCACCTCGTGGGGTGAGGGCGCGGGCATGCTGCTGGTGGAACGGCTGTCGGACGCGCGCGCCAACGGTCATCCGGTGCTGGCGGTCGTTCGTGGCTCCGCGGTGAACCAGGACGGCGCGTCGAACGGCCTGACGGCGCCGAACGGTCCGTCCCAGCGCCGCGTGATCCGCCAGGCCCTCGCCAACGCCCGTGTGTCGTCGGACCAGGTGGACGCGGTGGAGGCGCACGGTACGGGGACGACGCTGGGTGATCCGATCGAGGCGCAGGCACTGCTGGCGACGTATGGGCAGGATCGTCCGGCGGGCAGTCCGCTGTGGCTCGGGTCGATCAAGTCGAACATCGGGCACACGCAGGCGGCGGCAGGTGTGGCGGGCATCATCAAGATGGTCAAGGCCATGGAGCACGGCGTCCTTCCACGGACCCTGCACGTGGACGAGCCCACCCCTCACGTGGACTGGGCATCGGGCGACGTGGAGTTGCTGACCCAGGCGCGGGAGTGGCCGGAGACCGATGGTCGTCCGCGGCGGGCGGGCGTCTCCTCGTTCGGCATCAGCGGCACCAACGCCCATGTGATCGTCGAAGCGGCACCACCCGTCGAGGCGGAATCCGGCAAGGAGTCCGGAGTACCGCTGGAAGTCATCCCCTGGCCGATCTCCGCACGCGGTGAAGCAGGGATACGCGCTCAGGCCGGACGGCTGGCCGCGTTCGTCCGGGCCGAAGGGCACCTCACGCCGCAGGACATCGGATTCTCCCTGGCGACCTCACGCGCGCACCTGGCACACCGTGCCGTGGTCGTCGGCCGTGACCGCGCCGAACTGCTGTCCCGGCTGGACGAGTTGGCGGAGGGCGTCCCGGGCCGCGGGGTGGTGCGGGGAGCGGTGAGCTCTGGGCGTACGGCGTTCCTGTTCTCGGGTCAGGGGGCGCAGCGGGTCGGTATGGGTCGGGAGTTGTACGAGGCGTTCCCGGTGTTCGCGGTTGCGTTCGACGCGGTGTGTGGTGAGTTGGACGGGCTTCTGGATCGGCCGTTGCGTGAGGTGGTGTGGTCGCACGCCGATCTGTTGGATCGGACGGTGTTCGCGCAGGCGGGTTTGTTCGCGGTCGAGGTGGCGTTGTTCCGGCTGCTCGAATCGTGGGGCGTACGGCCGGACTTCGTGGCGGGTCATTCGATCGGTGAGTTGGTGGCGGCGCATGTGGCCGGGGTGTTCTCGCTGGTGGACGGGGCGCGGCTGGTGGCCGCCCGGGGCCGGTTGATGCAGGGGTTGCCGTCGGGTGGGGCGATGGCCGCGATCCAGGCGGGCGAGGACGAGGTCGCTCCGTTGCTGGACGGCGCGGAGGTGGCGATCGCGGCGGTCAACGGCCCGGACGCGGTGGTGGTGTCCGGTGCGGAGGCCCAAGTCGCGGCGATTGAGGCTCATTTCACCGCGCTGGGTCGTAAGACGAGCCGGCTGCGGGTGTCGCACGCCTTCCATTCCCCGCTCATGGATCCGATGCTCGACGACTTCCGCGAAGTCGCCGAGAGCGTCACCTACAGCGCGCCCGTCATCCCGGTCGTCTCCAACGTGACGGGCGGATCGGCGGAAGACCTCGGCTCGGCCGACTACTGGGTGCGGCACGTCCGCGAGGCCGTCCGCTTCGCCGACGGCGTCCGGACCATGCACGACGAGGGCGTCACCCGCTTCGTGGAACTGGGCCCCGACGGAGTCCTGACCGCGATGGCACAAGCGTGCCTGGAGGCCTCCGACGAGACGGTGGCCGTGCCCACCTTGGTCGCCGAGCGATCCGAGACCGCCACGCTGCTCACAGCGTTCGGCACGCTGCACGCCAACGGGGTTCCGGTGAACTGGGAGGCACTGTTCGACAGCCGTGGCGCTGTACGGGTGGACCTGCCCACCTACGCCTTCCAGCGCGACCGGTTCTGGCTGCTCGATGCCTCGGCCACCGGTGACGCGACCTCCCTGGGCCTCGGGCCGGTCGACCATCCGCTCCTCGGCGCGGTCACGGGCCTGCCCGGCTCCGGTGTGCTGGTGCTGACCGGTCGGCTGTCGGCCGACTCCCACCCCTGGCTCAGTGACCACCGCATGCTGGGCGGCGTGGTCGTGCCGGGGACCGCGCTGCTGGAGCTGGCGATCCACGCCGGTGACCACGCGGGGTGCCCCGTGGTCGAGGAGCTGACGCTCCAGGCGCCACTGGTGCTGCCCGAGTACGGCGGTGTCGCCGTGCAGGTCGTGGTGGAGGCCGCCGACGAGACCGGTCGGCGGGTGATCGGCGTCTACTCCCAGGCCGACGCCACCGACCAGGTGTGGGTCCGCCACGCCACCGGCGTTCTCGGCGACGAGGCCGGGGAACCGTCGGCCGACCTGGAGGCCTGGCCGCCGCCGGGCGCGATCGCGGTGCCGGTCGACGGCGCCTACGAAGAACTCGCGGCCGCCGGCTACGACTACGGACCGCTGTTCCAGGGACTGCGGGCGGTGTGGCGGCGCGGTGACGAACTGTTCGCGGACATAGCTCTGCCGCAGGACGAGGAGCACGCGCTTGAGGAGGCGGCCGCGTTCGGCATGCACCCCGCGCTGCTCGACGCCGTCCTGCACACCGCTCTGGTGACCCGGGACGACCATGCCGCCAACGAGATGGTCCTCCCGTTCGCATGGAACGGCGTACGACTGTTCGCGTCCGGGGCCTCGGCCGTGCGGGCGCGGCTCACGCCGACGGACTCGGACGGGACTGCGCTGCGGCTGACCGACGAGGCGGGCAGCCCGGTGCTGACCGTGGACTCCTTGGTCTCGCGCCCGTGGTCGGCCGGGCAACTCACCGCCGTCACGACGACGTCTCACGATTCGCTGTACCGGTTGGAGTGGACCCCGACCGGGTCCGGCACGGGTACCGAGGTGTCCTGGGCGCTGTGGGACGACCTGATCGACGCGTCCGAGGTGCCCGACGTAGTGGTGCTGCCGGTCACCGGCGGGGGCGCCGGCGAGGTGCGTGCCGCAGTGCACCGTACGGTCGAGGTCGTGCAGGCGTGGTTGGCCGAGGACAGGTTCGCCGGGTCTCGGTTGGCCGTGGTGACCAGTGGTGCGGTCGCTCTGGACGGCGAGGACGGCACGGACCTCGCGGGCGCGGCGGTGTGGGGCCTGATGCGGTCGGCCCAGTCGGAAGAGCCGGGCCGCATTCTCCTGGTGGACACGGACACCCCTGCTGACTTGTCCCGCCTGGCCGGTGACGCGACAGCGGTGGAAGAGCCCCAGCTGGTGATCCGGGACGGTGCCGCTCACGTCCCGCGACTGGCCAGGCTCTCCCCTCCGGAGGACCCGGCAGACCGGAACGGCGGGGTCACCGCGACGCCCGTCTTCAACAGTGACGCCGGTGCTGTTCTGGTGACGGGTGCGTTCGGTGCGCTGGGCAGTCTGGTGGCGCGGCATCTCGTTGTCGAGCACGGGGTGCGGCGTCTG
>NZ_JBIUVD010000061.1:1603-4805 GCF_044742785.1 Streptomyces sp. NPDC087844
GGGGGTGATGGGTGGTTGGTCGTTGTTTGAGAACTGCACAGTGGACGCGAGCATCTGTGGCCAAGTTTTTAAGGGCGCACGGTGGATGCCTTGGTACCAGGAACCGATGAAGGACGTGGGAGGCCACGATAGTCCCCGGGGAGCCGTCAACCAGGCTTTGATCCGGGGGTTTCCGAATGGGGAAACCCGGCAGTCGTCATGGGCTGTCACCCACATCTGAACACATAGGGTGTGTGGAGGGAACGCGGGGAAGTGAAACATCTCAGTACCCGCAGGAAGAGAAAACAACCGTGATTCCGGGAGTAGTGGCGAGCGAAACCGGATGAGGCCAAACCGTATGTGTGTGAGACCCGGCAGGGGTTGCGCATGCGGGGTTGTGGGATCTCTCTTTCACAGTCTGCCGGCTGTGAGACGAGTCAGAAACCGTTGGTGTAGGCGAAGGACATGCGAAAGGTCCGGCGTAGAGGGTAAGACCCCCGTAGTCGAAACATCAACGGCTCGTTTGAGAGACACCCAAGTAGCACGGGGCCCGAGAAATCCCGTGTGAATCTGGCGGGACCACCCGCTAAGCCTAAATATTCCCTGGTGACCGATAGCGGATAGTACCGTGAGGGAATGGTGAAAAGTACCGCGGGAGCGGAGTGAAATAGTACCTGAAACCGTGTGCCTACAAGCCGTGGGAGCGTCGCTCACAGAGTTTACTCTGTGGGTCGTGACTGCGTGCCTTTTGAAGAATGAGCCTGCGAGTTTGCGGTGTGTTGCGAGGTTAACCCGTGTGGGGAAGCCGTAGCGAAAGCGAGTCCGAATAGGGCGATTCAGTAGCGCGCTCAAGACCCGAAGCGGAGTGATCTAGCCATGGGCAGGTTGAAGCGGCTGTAAGAGGTCGTGGAGGACCGAACCCACCAGGGTTGAAAACCTGGGGGATGACCTGTGGTTAGGGGTGAAAGGCCAATCAAACTCCGTGATAGCTGGTTCTCCCCGAAATGCATTTAGGTGCAGCGTCGTGTGTTTCTTGCCGGAGGTAGAGCACTGGATAGGCGATGGGCCCTACCGGGTTACTGACCTTAGCCAAACTCCGAATGCCGGTAAGTGAGAGCACGGCAGTGAGACTGTGGGGGATAAGCTCCATGGTCGAGAGGGAAACAGCCCAGAGCATCGACTAAGGCCCCTAAGCGTACGCTAAGTGGGAAAGGATGTGGAGTCGCACAGACAACCAGGAGGTTGGCTTAGAAGCAGCCACCCTTGAAAGAGTGCGTAATAGCTCACTGGTCTAGTGATTCCGCGCCGACAATGTAGCGGGGCTCAAGCGTACCGCCGAAGTCGTGTCATTCATGCTATAGGGCCAACGCCCGTATGGATGGGTAGGGGAGCGTCGTGTGCCGGGTGAAGCCGCAGCGGAAGCTAGTGGTGGACGGTTCACGAGTGAGAATGCAGGCATGAGTAGCGATACACACGTGAGAAACGTGTGCGCCGATTGACTAAGGGTTCCTGGGTCAAGCTGATCTGCCCAGGGTAAGTCGGGACCTAAGGCGAGGCCGACAGGCGTAGTCGATGGATAACCGGTTGATATTCCGGTACCCGCTGTGAAGCGTCAAACATTGAACCAGGCGATGCTAAGTCCGTGAAGCCGTTCCGGACCCTTCGGGGAAAGGAAAGTGGTGGAGCCGACGGACCAGACCTGTAGTAGGTGAGTGATGGGGTGACGCAGGAAGGTAGTCCAGCCCGGGCGATGGTAGTCCCGGGGTAAGGGTGTAGCCCGTTGTCCAGGTAAATCCGGATGACGTTAAGGGTGAGACCTGATGCCGAGCCGATTGTGGTGAAGTGGATGATCCTATGCTGTCGAGAAAAGCCTCTAGCGAGTTTCATGGCGGCCCGTACCCTAAACCGACTCAGGTGGTCAGGTAGAGAATACCGAGGCGTTCGGGTGAACTATGGTTAAGGAACTCGGCAAAATGCCCCCGTAACTTCGGGAGAAGGGGGGCCATCACTGGTGATAGCACTTGCTGCTTGAGCTGGGGGTGGCCGCAGAGACCAGCGAGAAGCGACTGTTTACTAAAAACACAGGTCCGTGCGAAGCCGTAAGGCGATGTATACGGACTGACGCCTGCCCGGTGCTGGAACGTTAAGGGGACCGGTTAGTCAAACTTCGGTTTGGCGAAGCTGAGAACTTAAGCGCCAGTAAACGGCGGTGGTAACTATAACCATCCTAAGGTAGCGAAATTCCTTGTCGGGTAAGTTCCGACCTGCACGAATGGCGTAACGACTTCTCGACTGTCTCAACCATAGGCCCGGTGAAATTGCACTACGAGTAAAGATGCTCGTTTCGCGCAGCAGGACGGAAAGACCCCGGGACCTTTACTATAGTTTGATATTGGTGTTCGGTTCGGCTTGTGTAGGATAGCTGGGAGACTTTGAAGCGTTGGCGCCAGCCAGTGTGGAGTCGTCGTTGAAATACCAGTCTGGTCGTGCTGGATGTCTAACCTGGGTCCGTGATCCGGATCAGGGACAGTGTCTGATGGGTAGTTTAACTGGGGCGGTTGCCTCCTAAAGAGTAACGGAGGCGCCCAAAGGTTCCCTCAGCCTGGTTGGCAATCAGGTGTTGAGTGTAAGTGCACAAGGGAGCTTGACTGTGAGACCGACGGGTCGAGCAGGGACGAAAGTCGGGACTAGTGATCCGGCGGTGGCTTGTGGAAGCGCCGTCGCTCAACGGATAAAAGGTACCCCGGGGATAACAGGCTGATCTTCCCCAAGAGTCCATATCGACGGGATGGTTTGGCACCTCGATGTCGGCTCGTCGCATCCTGGGGCTGGAGTCGGTCCCAAGGGTTGGGCTGTTCGCCCATTAAAGCGGTACGCGAGCTGGGTTTAGAACGTCGTGAGACAGTTCGGTCCCTATCCGCTGTGCGCGTAGGAATATTGAGAAGGGCTGTCCCTAGTACGAGAGGACCGGGACGGACGAACCTCTGGTGTGCCAGTTGTCCTGCCAAGGGCATGGCTGGTTGGCTACGTTCGGGAGGGATAACCGCTGAAAGCATCTAAGCGGGAAGCCTGCTTCGAGATGAGTATTCCCACCAACTAGATTGGTTAAGGCTCCCAGTAGACGACTGGGTTGATAGGCCGGATGTGGAAGCCCTGTAAAGGGTGAAGCTGACCGGTACTAATAGGCCGAGGGCTTGTCCTCAGTTGCTCGCGTCCACTGTGT
>NZ_JBIUVD010000062.1:0-4062 GCF_044742785.1 Streptomyces sp. NPDC087844
TTGTGTATTGCGGGTGGGCAGTTGGCGCGGGGTTATGGGGGTCGGGCGGGGTTGACGGCGGAGCGGTTCGTGGCGGATCCGTTCGCGGGGGACGGGTCGCGGATGTATCGGTCGGGGGACCGGGTGCGGTGGCTGGCGGATGGGGAGCTGGAGTTTCTGGGGCGGGTGGATGAGCAGGTCAAGGTCCGCGGTTACCGCATCGAACCCGGCGAGATCGAGACCGCGCTGGTGGCTCATCCGGGAGTGCGCGCCGCTGTGGTGAACGTGTTCGGCCAGGTCACCGACCGTCGACTGGCGGCCTACCTGGTGCCGACGGACCTGGCCGCGGGTGTTCCGGCGGTGGGAGAGCTGCGGGAGCACCTGAAGCGGACTCTGCCGGACTTCATGGTCCCGGCCGTCTTCACGGAGCTGGCCGCGCTGCCTCTCACGCCGAACGGGAAGGTGGACCGGGCCGCGCTGCCCGAACCCGACGGTCTGCGCCCGGACCTCGACGGGTTCCTGCCTCCCGCCACCGCCACCGAGGAACTGCTCGCCGGCATCTGGGCCCAGGTCCTCGGCGTCGACCGGGTCGGCATCCACGACAACTTCTTCGAACTCGGGGGTGACTCGATCATCAGCATCCAGGTGGTCGCCCGGGCTCGGGAGTCCGGGATCCACGTCACCGTGGCCCAGTTGTTCGACCACCAGACGGTCGCCGGACTTGCCACCGTGGCGGCGAGCCGGAGCACGGCCGATGCCGAGCAAGGCCTGGTCATCGGCGACTTCCCCTTGTCCCCGATCCAGCACTGGTTCTTCGAACAGGAACTGCAGGAGCCCGCACACTTCAACCAGTCGATGCTGCTTGAGGTCACCGGACGCCTTGAGCCCGATCTGCTGCGCGTGGCCATGGTCTCGCTGCTCGAACAGCACGACGCGCTGCGGTCGCGGTTCGTCCGTGAGGCGGACGGATGGACCGGCCGGCTGATGGCTGCCGAGCCGGACGATCTGGTGCGGGTCTTCGAGACCACCGGCCTGGACGACCACGACGAGTGGGCGTTTCTTGAGGCTCGCGGCCAGGAGGCGCAGACCAGCCTCGACCTGGCGGACGGGCCCTTGCTGAGGCTGGTCGTCTTCGACCGGGGCCGGACCGGCAACCAGGGCCGGTCAGGAGAACGGGAGCAGCTGCTGTTCGTCGTGGCGCACCACATGGTGGTGGACGCGGTGTCGTGGCCCGTACTGCTGGAGGACCTGGCGGTCGCCTACGGGCAGGTCGAACGCGGGGCCGCCGTGAAACTGCCGACGAAGACGACCTCGTACATGCGCTGGTCGCAACGGCTGACCGAGCTGGCAGGTTCGACGGAGCTGATGGCCGAGGCGGAGCACTGGCGTGCGGCCGAGGCCGGTGCCCGCCCCCTGCCCCGGGACCTGGACGGGCCGAACAGCATCACCTCCGCCAGGCAGGTGTCCGTCGCACTCGGCGAGGAACAGACCGAACAACTGCTACGGGACGTCCCGAGCGCTTTCGGCACGCAGATCAACGACGTACTGCTGAGCGTGCTCGGTGCAGTGTTCACGGAATGGTGCCGCACCCCGACGGTCCTGGTGGACCTCGAAGGCCACGGTCGTGAGGACGTGGGCGACGACATCGATGTGTCGCGGACGGTGGGCTGGTTCACCAGCGTGTATCCGGTGGTCCTGGGCGGCGGGGCGTCGGGAGGCGACCCGGGCGAGGCACTGCGTCGTACGAAGGAGTATCTGCGCGCCGTACCGCGCAAGGGACAGGGCTACGGTCTGTTGCGCTACTTGGCGGACCGGGACCCGGCGCCGGGCGCGGGCGCTGAGGTGGCCTTCAACTACCTGGGGCAGACGGGACAGGCCGTCGGGGCCGGCAGCGGATCCGGAGGGCGCTTCACCCCGACCGGCCGAGCGCTGGGCACCCCCCAGTCCGTACAGGGACGCCGCACACATCTGATCGAGATCAACAGCCAGATCGCCCTGGGCCGCCTTGAGCTGGTCTGGACATACAGCGACGAGGTGCACGAGGAAGCGACGGTGCGCCGGCTCGCGCAGCGCTACATCAAGGTCCTCGGAGACCTGATCGAGTACTGCTGCCGCTCCGGCATCGGCGGCTACACGCCTTCCGACTTCCCCCTGGCCGACCTGGATCAGGACCTTCTCGACCGCATTCAGCAGCGCTTCGACTCACCCGAACCACCCGGTGGGCTCGGCGATTTCGGAGGAGCATCATGACGGCATTCGACGCGGCGGCCGACCGGCAGGGCCGGGCGGGCAAAGGTGCGGGCCGCGGACTCGGCGGCCGGGCGATCGAGAACATCTATCCGCTGACCGCGTTGCAGCAGGGCATGCTGTTCCACACCGAGCTGGCCGCCGAACCCGGGATGTACTGGGTCCAGGACGGGCTGCTGATGGAGGGCGAACTCGACCTGGAGGCCCTGCGCCGGGCGTGGGAGCTGATGTTCGACCGGCACGAGGTGCTGCGAACCACCGTTGTACGGGACGGGGTCGCCGAGCCGCTGGCGGTGGTCTCCCGGTCGGTTCCCCTGCCCCTGCGGGTACTGGACCTGTCGCACCTGGACGAGGCCAGTCGGCGTACGGAGGTCGACGACTACCTCACGTCCGACTGGGAGCAGGGCGCCGACTTCACAGCCCCGACCCTGGCACGCATAGCGGTGATCCGGCTGGCGGCGGACCGTCACCAACTCGTGTGGAGCTACCACCACCTGCTGCTGGACGGATGGAGTGCCCCGATCGTCATCGGGGAACTGCTGCAGGCCTACGACGCGTTCCGCACTGGAGACGCACCGCGGCTCCCGGTGCGCAGGCCCTTCCGGGACTTCGTCGCCTGGTTCGCCGCTCAGGACATGGACGAGGCACGCGCGTACTGGCGCCGACGCCTCGCGGGGATCACCGAGCCGACCTCCCTGGGGATCGAACGTGCCACTGGTGAGCAGGGTCCCGGCGAATCCAGGGTGCCGCTGTCGGCCGACACGGCCGGAGCGGGACTCGCGGACTTCGCGCGTCGCCACCGGCTCACGCTGAACACCGTGGTGCAGGCAGCATGGGCTGTGGTGATGGGTCTGTACTCCGGCAGCGATGACGTCGTCTTCGGGGTGACGTCCTCGGGCCGCGACGGCCGGCTCGACGGCGTGGACTCCATGGTGGGCATGCTGCTCAACACCACACCTGTGAGAATCCGCCTCGACCGCGATCGGCCCGTGGCGGCCTGGCTCGCCGGGCTCCAGGAAGAGCAGGTAAGGGCACGGCAGTTCGAGCAGACGCCGCTCGTCACGATTGCGGCGTGCAGCGAACTGCCGCCCGGCAGGGCACTGTTCGACAGCCTCTTCGTCTTCGAGAACTTTCCCGCCCAGGAACTCGAAACGCGGCAGCGGGACTCCGTGGCGGACGGCCTGAGGGCCGGTGCCAACTACGGCCGTGAGCAGGCCAACTACCCCCTCAGCGTGACTGCCAGTTCCGGACGCGAACTCACCATCACCTTCTCCTACGACCGCTCCAAGTTCGAGGCGGAGGCGATGGACCGCATGGCCGGCCATCTGGCCCGGGTCCTGGAGGCCTTCACCGAGGACCCCGCCCGGCTTCTGGGTGATGTGTCGGTCATGTCGGTGGGTGAGGTTGAGGGGTTGGTGCGGGGTGGGTGTGGTGTGGAGTTGGCTCTGCCGGGTGTGGGTGGGGTGCATGAGTTGATTGCTGCGCGGGCGGTTGTTTCGCCGGATGCGGTGGCGGTGGTTGTGGGTGGTGAGGTGTTGACGTATGGCGGGTTGATGGTGCGGGCGAATCGGTTGGCGCGTCATCTTGTGGGGTTGGGGGTGGGGGCGGAGTCGGTGGTGGGGTTGTGTCTTGAGCGTGGTGTGGATCTGGTGGTTGCGGTGGTGGGGGTGTGGGTCGCGGGGGCGGCGTATGTGTCGTTGGATCCGGAGTATCCGGCTGGGCGGTTGGAGTTCATGCTCGCTGACAGTGGTGCGGATGTGTTGGTGGGGCATCGGGGTGTGGCTGGGGGTTTGGGGCTGGAGGGTGTCGTAGGGGCTGTGGTGTGGCTGGATGATC
>NZ_JBIUVD010000063.1:0-2234 GCF_044742785.1 Streptomyces sp. NPDC087844
AGCTACCTCGCAGGCCTCCACCTCCGCGCCTCCATGATCTGGATCAACGACCTGCTGAAGGCAACTGACTGATCACGACATCACACAGGCCCTAGAGCGTGTTTGGATGGCTCCCACATCCGCGCGAGTAAGGGGGCCCCGACACCGGCCCGTCGCCGGTCGACCGGCGGAAAACGGGCAGCAAACACCACCTGATCTGCGACGGACGCGGCACCCCACTCAAAGTCATCACCACCGCGGCCAACGTCAACGACATCACCCAGACCCTCGCCCTCGTCGACGGCATCCCGCCCGTCGCAGGCCGTCCCGGCAGACCACGCCGTCGCCCCGACGCCCTGCTCGGCGACAAGGGCTACGACTCCAAGGCCAACCGCCTCGAACTGCGCAAGCGCCGGATCCTGCCCGTCATCCCCCGCAGAGGAGCACCGAACGTCCAGGGCCTGGGCAAACTCCGCTACGTCGTGGAGCAGACCTTCGCCCTGCTCCACCACTTCAAACGCCTTGCCGTGCGATGGGAACGCCGCACCGAACTTCACGACGCCTTCGTCTCCCTCGCCTGCAGCCTCATCTGCTGGCGACGGCTTCGAAAGCCCAAGAACGACTGACCGGTCTCAGGGCAGTCCAGGACGCCAGCAGGCCGCTTCAGCGCGTTGGTACTCTCCGCATCTACGGCGAGGAGGGGAGATGATCGTGGGAGCAGAGCCGTCGAGTCCTCCGAGCCGCTGGTTCAGAGGAACTGGCTTTGGGGTCCTCTTCGGTGGACTGACCGCAGTGGTGTCCACTGCTGCCATTGGGAATGCATGGGCTGTATGTGACATCGGCAACGGCGTAACCAATGGCATGACCTTGCTGTTTCTTGTCCCTCTCATATGGATCGCCGCTGCGGTTTCGTGGGTGATCCTGCACAGCACCATCGGAAGACGTCATCGCAGGACCGCCCTGACTGCAGGGCTCATCTTCACCCTGTGGCTCACCTGGTTCCTTGTCACATGGCTCGGCATGCCGGACTCCTACCCCGCACCGTTGTGCCCGGGCAACGTCCCACCTTGGTGGCCGAGCTTCATCCCTGCATGACTTCGGCGAAGCCTGTGAACCTTGGCAGAGGCAGCGGCACCCTACTGTGCAGCACCCCGACCAGCCGCTGCACGCCTGCAAGATCGTGTTACGAGTTCTTAGCACAATTCGCACATTGAGCAGCCATTACCCCATTGCTGGAACAGGACGCCAATCCAAAGCACGGCAGCAGTCCTGCAGAGTTCGTCGCCCAGGGGCTGTCCGGACGACAGCGTCAGCCCTCCCAACCGTGGGTCTAGGCACTGCAGTAGACGGTGAAGTCGCCTGCGCTGGTGTCCCGGACGAACTTCTCCGCGCCCGCGAGGAGCAGGAGTTGCTCGTCGGTGGCCTTACGGGCCTGAAGGCCGGGCTGGACGATGATTGTGTGGAAGCGGGGCCGCAGCAGGCGTGCCTGGTCACGAATGGTGAACAGCTCCTTGGCCCCTCCGACTTCGTAAGGTGAGATGCCGCCGGTGCGTCGGGCGTACTGCACGGCCCGGCTGTGGAGATGATCCAGCAGGGGCAGGGAGTTCTGGCGCCGCCACTTGGCGCTGCGCATGGCTTGGCCGCACACCTCGTACAGGTCGCCGACCCGTGTGCCGGGAGCGGGTTTGGAGGAGTACTTGCAGTGCACGAGCGTTACGTCCAGGTAGCGGCCGTCGACCTTGAGGCCGACCAGGTCGGCAGCCTCGCCGGAGCCGTCGTCGTCGAGGAGGACATCGAAGGAGCTGGTGGCCTGCAGATGGGCGGACATGTAGTACTGGATGGAGTCGGTGCGGCGCTCCGGCCTCTGTGACTCCTTGCTGAGGTCCACTCCCTGCCACTCCAGCGGCGTGAGCAGGGCCGGGTCGTAGGGGCGGCGGGTGTAGCGCGGGGCGATGAGTTTGCCCTCGTCGTCGATGAGGCGGTCGCCCTCCAGGAACAGGTCGGGCCGGTGCGCGTTGAGCCATTCCTCCAGCGGCTGCGGCTGGGCAGTCGGACTGCTGCCCATGATGACGGCGTCCTGCTCGCGGGGCCGGTAGACCAGGCCCTTGGTGTCGTAGTCGGCCTGGTAGGCCACGCGCCAGGCGGGGGTCGTCAGGGAGAACTGAGGTTCCCCCGAGATGCGGAGTGTGTTGACAGAGGGTCAGATGGTTCTCATGAGAGGAACATCGACCATGGCCGCCCCCAGGAAGTACTCG
>NZ_JBIUVD010000064.1:0-1787 GCF_044742785.1 Streptomyces sp. NPDC087844
CGTGTTCTTGGGTTGTTGCGGGTGTGGCTGGCTGAGCCGGGGTTGGTGGGGGTGCGGTTGGTGGTGGTGACGCGGGGTGCGGTGGTGGTGGATGGCGTGGACGGTGTGGGTGTGGGTGGGTCGGGTGGTGTTACTGGCTCGGATGGTGTGGATGTGGTGGGTGGGGCGGTGTGGGGGTTGGTGCGGAGTGCGCAGGTGGAGAATCCGGGCCGGTTTGTGCTGGTGGATGTGGATGTGGATGTGGATGTTGATGGTGCGGGTGTTGGTGGTGGGTTGGGTGTTGGGTTGGGTCGTGTGGTGGGTCGGGTTGGGGTTGGGGGGGAGTCGCAGTTTGTGGTGAGGGGTGGTGGGTGGTGGGTGCCGGGTGTGGTGGGGGTGGGTGGTGGTGTGTTGGCTGTTCCGTCGGGTGTGGGGGCGTGGCGGTTGGGTGTGGAGGGTGTGGGGTCGGTGGAGGGTGTGGGGGTGGTGGCTTGTCCGGGGGTGTGGGGGCCGTTGGGGGTGGGTGAGGTGCGGGTGGGGGTTCGTGCGGCGGGGGTGAATTTTCGGGATGTGTTGATTGCGTTGGGTGTGTATCCGGGTGCGGAGGGGTTGTTCGGGGGGAGTGAGGGTGCGGGTGTGGTGTTGGGTGTGGGTTCTGGTGTGGTGGGGGTGGTGCCGGGGGATCGGGTGATGGGTTTGTTCGAGGGTGCTTTTGGTTCGGTGGCGGTGGCTGATGCGCGGATGGTGGTGCGGGTTCCGCAGGGGTGGGGGTGGCGTGAGTCGGCGTCGGTGTCTATTGCGTTTTTGACGGCTTGGTATGGGTTGGTGGAGTTGGGGGGTTTGCGGGCGGGTGGGTCGGTGTTGATTCATGCGGCGACGGGTGGGGTGGGGATGGCGGCGGTGCAGATCGCGCGTCATGTGGGTGCGGAGGTTTTTGCGACGGCGGGTCCTGGTAAGCAGGGGGTTCTGGAGGAGATGGGGGTTGATGCGGCGCATCGTGGGTCTTCGCGGGATCTGGAGTTCGAGGGTGCTTTCCGGGGGGTGACGGGGGGCCGGGGTGTGGATGTGGTGCTGAACAGTCTGGCGGGGGAGTTCACGGATGCCTCGTTGCGGCTGGTGGCCGGGGGTGGCCGGTTCGTGGAGATGGGCAAGACGGATGTGCGGGATCCGGAGCGGGTGGGGGGTGAGTTTCCGGGGGTTGTCTATCGTGCTTTTGATCTGGTGGCGGATGCCGGTCCGGAGCGGGTGGGCGGGATGCTGGAGGGGTTGCGGGGGCTGTTTGAGGCGGGTGTGCTTGTGCCGGCTCCGGTGCGGGTGTGGCCGTTGTTGCGGGCGCGGGAGGCGTTGCGGTTCGTCAGTCATGCGCGGCATGTGGGGAAGGTTGTTCTGGAGCCGCCGGTGGTGCTGGATCCGCGGGGCACGGTGTTGGTGACGGGTGGCACGGGTGCTCTGGGTGCTCTGGTGGCGGAGCATCTGGTGGTTACCGGGCGTGCGCGTCGTCTGGTGCTGGTGGGCCGGCGGGGTGGGGATGCGCCGGGGGTGGGGGCGTTGGTGGAGCGTCTTGAGGGTCTGGGTGCGCGGGTTGAGGTGGTGGCCGCTGATGTGGGTGATCTGGGGGCGGTGACTGGGCTGGTGGAGGGTGTTGATCCGGCGTATCCGCTGACGGGTGTCGTTCATGCGGCGGGCGTGGTGGATGATGGTGTGGTTCCGGCGTTGTCGCGGGAGCGGTTGTTGCGGGTGTGGCGGCCGAAGGCGGCTGCTGTTCATCATCTGCACCGGGCGACCGCGCATCTTCCGCTGGCGATGTT
>NZ_JBIUVD010000065.1:0-1668 GCF_044742785.1 Streptomyces sp. NPDC087844
CACCCCACCCACACCCGGCAGAGCCAACTCCACACCACACCCACCCCGCACCAACCCCTCAACCTCACCCACCGACATGACCGACACATCACCCACCCGCTGTTCCGCGTCGTCGGCGACGGCATCGAGTACGGCGGCCAGGCTCCGGGCCAGTCGCTCCGCCGTCGCGGGGTCGAAGAGTGCGGTGCTGTACTCGATCTCGCCCGAGAGCGCGCCTTCCCCGGCGTCGCCGAGCCTGAGCGTCAGGTCGAACAGGGTGCCCCGCGGTGCCGTGTCCGCGTCCTTGATCCGCACCTCGCCCCTGGAGCGGCCGTCGCCCTGTTCCAGCAGGTTCGTGCTGTCCCGCGGGTCCTCCATGGCGTAGTTGAAGAAGACCTGGAAGAGCGGTGTACGGGAGCGGTCCCGCTCGCTCACCAGCGCGTCCACCAACTGCTCGAAGGGAACGTCCTGGTGGGCATAGGCGTCCAGCGCGGTTCGCCGTACCCGGTCGAGGAGTTCACTGAAGGTCGGGTCGCCGGACAGATCGGTGCGCAGCACCAGGGTGTTGACGAAGAAGCCGATCAGATCCTCTGTCTCGGCCCGGTTCCGGTTCGCCACGGGGGTGCCCACGACGACGTCGTCCGCTCCGCAGTAGCGGCCGAGCACCACGTCGAAGGCGGCGAGCAGCGTCATGAACATCGTGGCGCCACCGGCACGTGACAGCGCCCTCAGCGCGTCCGCGGTCTCCGCCGGCACCGTGAAACGGGTCGCCCCTCCTTCGGAGGAGCGCGTCTGCGGCCGGGGGCGATCGGTCGGCAGCTCAAGCACCGGCAGCGCTTCCAGCTTGTTCTCCCAATAGCGGAGTTGGCTGTCCAGGGCTTCTCCGGCCAGCCACTCGCGCTGCCACACGGCGAAGTCCGCGTACTGCGTGGGCAGCGGCGGCAGCGGATCGGGTCGGCAGGCCTGGAACGCCTCGTACAGAGCGGCCAGTTCGCGTCGAAGGACCCTGCCCGACCACTCGTCGAAGACGACGTGGTGCATGGTCAGGGCCAGAACGTGTTCGTCAGCGGCCAGTCGGACGAGCGCGGCCCGGATGAGGGGCCCGGTCGCCAGGTCGAAGGGCGCTGTGGTGTCCTGTGCGACCAGCCGTTCGGCCGCGCTCAGCGGATCGGGGTCACCGGACACGTCGACCACCGGCATCGGGATTCCCGAGGGCGGATCGATCACCTGGTAAGCCACTCCATCGACGTCGTCGGAGAGTCGGGTGCGCAGCACCTCGTGCCGCACCACCACAGCGTCCAGGGCCGCTCCGAGCGCAGCGACGTCGAGCACCCCGTCCAGCCGGATGGGCAACGGCAGGTTGTACTCGGTCGAGCCGGGCTCCAAATGGTCCAGGAACCAGAGCCGTTGCTGGGCGAACGACAGGGGCAGCACCCGGTCGCGACCGACAGCACGTACAGGCGGTACCACCAGACCCCGCGCGGCGCCCTCCACCATATCGGCCAGTTCCCGCACGGTCGGATGGTCGAACATCGTCGCGACGGGTACGTCGGCTCCGAACACGTCCCGAACGCGGGAGATCACCTGCGTGGCGAGCAGGGAGTGCCCGCCGAGTTCGAAGAAGTTGTCGGTGGCGCCCACCCGCTCCACACCCAGAAGCTGCGCCCACACCCCGGCCAGCAACTCCTC
>NZ_JBIUVD010000066.1:0-1459 GCF_044742785.1 Streptomyces sp. NPDC087844
CCGTTATGTTTTCTGCGGTTCCGCAACGGGGCCGCTGGCCTCCGGGTCCGGCATGACTGTGTCCCCCTGTCGAAGGCATGACCTGGGGGGTGGTGTCACCGGGTCCGGGGGTGTTCGTCGGAGACGCTGATCAGAGGTCCGGCCACCGTCCGGTCCGGCGCAATGCCGGACGGTTCGCGGGCGGCAGGTCTGCATAACGTGGATGCGCGAGCACGACACCCGAGCCGAGGCCGGCACCGCCAACACCCCTGAAAGGGCACGATGTTCGAGATCGAAGACGTGGGCGTGTTCCTCGGCCTGGACGTCGGCAAGTCCGCTCACCACGGCCACGGACTGACCCCGGCCGGGAAGAAGGTCTTCGACAAGCCGCTGCCCAACAGCGAACCGAAACTGCGGGCCGTCTTCGACAAGCTGACCGCAAAGTTCGGCACCGTCCTGGTCATCGTGGACCAGCCCGCCTCCATCGGCGCCCTGCCCCTGACCGTCGCCCGCGACGCCGGCTGCCGCGTCGCCTACCTGCCCGGCCTGGCCATGCGCCGGATCGCCGACCTCTACCCCGGCGAGGCCAAGACCGACGCCAAGGACGCGGCCGTCATCGCGGACGCCGCGCGGACGATGCCGCACACCCTGCGCTCGCTGGAACTCACCGACGAGATCACCGCCGAGCTGACCGTGCTGACCGGCTTCGACCAGGACCTCGCCGCCGAGGCCACCCGCACCTCCAACCGGATACGCGGCCTGCTCACCCAGTTCCACCCCAGCCTGGAACGCGTCCTCGGACCGCGCCTCGACCACCAGGCCGTGACCTGGCTGCTGGAACGCTATGGCTCCCCGGCCGCACTGCGCAAAGCCGGACGCCGCAGACTCGTCGAACTGATCCGCCCGAAGGCCCCGCGCATGGCCACCCGGCTGATCGACGACATCTTCGACGCCCTGGACGAGCAGACCGTCGTCGTCCCCGGCACCGGCACCCTGGACATCGTGATCCCTTCCCTGGCCGGCCAGCTCGCCGCCGTCCACACCCAGCGCCGGGCGATGGAAGCCCAGATCAACAGCCTGCTGGAGGCCCACCCTCTTTCCAAGGTCCTGACGTCGATGCCCGGTGTCGGCGTCAGGACCGCCGCCGTCCTGCTGGTCACCGTCGGCGACGGCACCAGCTTCCCCAGCGCCGCCCACCTGGCCTCCTACGCCGGACTCGCCCCGACCACAAGGTCGTCGGGGACCTCGATCCATGGCGAACACGCGCCCCGAGGCGGCAACCGCCAGCTCAAGCGCGCCATGTTCCTCTCCGCCTTCGCCTGCATGAACGCCGATCCCGCCTCCCGCACCTACTACGACAAGCAACGCGCCCGCGGCAAAACCCACACCCAGGCCCTCCTCCGCCTCGCCCGCCAACGCATCAGCGTCCTGTTCGCCATGCTCCGCGACGGCACCTTCTACGAATCCCGCACGCCTGCGG
>NZ_JBIUVD010000067.1:0-1337 GCF_044742785.1 Streptomyces sp. NPDC087844
CACCCCCCCCCCCCCCCCCCCCCCCCGCCCCCCCCGCCCCGGCCCGGGGGGGGGGGGGGCGCCCACGCACCCGGGCCCCATAAGACCAGGGGGGGCCCCCCCCCGGGCGCCCCCACCCCTGTGGTGCGTGCCACACCGGTCGGTCGCGCGTGACCAAGCTCTCCCCCGCAAAAGCCCGATCCGATGGCAAGGTGGACGAACCGGTGGGACAAGTCCGTCCGAACCGGCGGGGGAGTCCATCGCAAGCCGACCGTGAGTGAGCCGCCATGACCACGACCTCTGCCACCGCCGGACACGTCCGCGCCCGGACGGGCGGCCCCGATGACGACGGCCCGAAGATCCTTGAGCACGTCGTGGGCTGGACCTTCGTGCTGGTGCTCGCGATGTTCGTGACGCAGCTCGGCCTGGTCTGACGCCGGGATCTCGCCGGCCGGTCGAAGAGACTCGAACAGGCTGCTCGTACAGCTCTGCCATACTGCGAAAGTCCCGCTCGCGGTTGGAGACCAGGTCCGCAATTGACTGACAGTCCACAGCGCGGTGCCGACCGCCCCGGAGCGCGCGGCACCGAACGTTCCCTGGCGCGCCGTGCCGAACTCATCGTCATCGGGCGGAAGTTGTTCGCCGACACGTCCTACGACGCCCTGTCGATGGACGACATCGCCAAGCAGGCGCATGTCGCCAAGGGACTGATCTACTACTACTTCCGCTCCAAGCGCGGCTACTACCTGGCGATCGTCGAGGACTCGGTGGCCGAGCTGGTCTCCCGGGCGGCCAGTGGTCGCGAACTGCCCCCGGAAGAACGGGTGCACCGCACCATCGACGGCTATCTGCGCTACGCCGAGCACAACCAGGCCGCGTACCGGACCATCATCAGCGGCGGTGTCGGGTTCGATGCCGAGGTGCACGCCATCCGCGACGGCGTCCGGGAGGTCATCGTCGAGACCATCGCCGAAGGGGCGTACGGGCGGCGGAAGGTGGGCCCGCTGCCGCGCACGGCGCTGCTGGGCTGGCTGTGCAGTGTGGAGGGGGCCACCCTCGACTGGATCGACCACCGCGGCCTGTCGCGCGATCTGATGCGCGAGCTGCTGGTGAAGATGCTCGGCGGCACCATGCGAGCCATCGAGGAGCTGGACGTCTCCTACCCGGCCCCGCAGTCAGCGCGCCGCACCAGCTGAGACGGCGGGGCCGACACGGTAGGGCCGAGACAGCGGGGCGGGGGGGGGGGGGGGCGCCCCCCCCCCCCCCCCCCACCGGAGGGGGGAATTTGTTTGGCGGGTAAAGAAGGGCGGTGGCCCGGGGAACCCCACCACCCCCAAAAAAAAAACCCCCCCCCCCCC
>NZ_JBIUVD010000068.1:0-1323 GCF_044742785.1 Streptomyces sp. NPDC087844
TGAGGTTCCCCCGCTGCGCGAGAGATGCTGATCAGCTGGTCAGGAGGGGTTGACGGGTGTTCAGGTTCGTTGGTTCGGCCGTCGCCCGCTCGGCGTAGTGTTTCTCCTCGAACTCGATCGGGCTGAGGAATCCGAGCCGTTCCTGGATGCGGCGGGAGTTATAGAAACCGTCGATGTACTCGAAGAGCGCGAGGTTCGCCTCGGCCCTCGTGGCGAAGGTGCGCCCGCGGATGCACTCGGTCTTGATGAGCATCCACAGATTCTCCGCGAGAGCGTTATCGTACGAGTCCCCGACCGAGCCCATGGATGCCTGAATTCCCGCTCGCAGGAGGCGAGTTGTCAGCTTCACGGACGTGTACTGACAGCCGTGGTCGGCATGATGAATGAGCTGTCCGGGCTCGACCTCGCGCGAGGCCAGCGCGTACTCGAGGGTGGTGAGGACCAGGTCGGCGTCCGCGCGGGCGGAGGTTTCCCAGGCCACCACCCGTCGCGAGAACGCATCCCGGATCGCGGACAGCCACAACGGCCCCTCGCCGGTCGCGATCATCGTCAGGTCAGTGACCCACAGCCGGTTCGGCGCGGGCGCTGTGAAGTCGCGCTCGACCAGGTCCGGGGCCAGGGTGGCCTTCGGGTCGCGGCGCGTGAAGCCCTTGCGACGTGGGCTGACGCCCGCGATGTCGGCCTCGCGCATCAGGCGCTCGACCCGTTTGCGGCCCACGTGGACGCCCTCGCGCTTGAGCACGGCGTGCACGCGCGGCGAGCCGTAGATCCCGCCCGAGTCGGCGTGGATCTCCTTGATCTGCTCGGTCAGTTCCACGTCCCGGCATCGGCGTTCGCACGGCTCGCGCTCGGCACGACGCCAGCGGTAGTACGTCGAGGAGGCGATGGAAAGTTCCCGGAGTACGCACTCGACCCCCAGGTGTGGGTGCTCGTCAACGAGCGCCGTCACCTGGGCCGGGTCGGGTCGAGCTGCGCCGCGAAAAACGCCGAAGCCGTCCGCAGGACCTCGTTCGCCCGCTTGAGCTGGACGTTTTCCTTGCGCAGCGCGGCGAGCTCCGCTCGCTCGTCGGTGGTCAGCCGGTCGTCGCGCTCGCCGGCGTCCGCCTCGGCCTGGCGGATCCAGCCACGCAGGGCCTCGGGGTGCACGCCGAGATCGACCGCGAGCTTCTTGATCTGCGGCTTGGGATCGGAGGTGCGATACATCCGCACCGCACGCTCACGCAACTCCAGCGAGTACTTCCTGGGGGCGGCCATGGTCGATGTTCCTCTCATGAGAACCATCTGACCCTCTGTCAACACACTCCGCATCTCGGGGGAACCTCA
>NZ_JBIUVD010000069.1:0-1318 GCF_044742785.1 Streptomyces sp. NPDC087844
CTCCGTAAGTTGTTAGGCGGCCCGGGAGGGCCGGGTGTGGCTTATGGGTTCTTGCCTTCAGTGGCTTCGAAGGAGTGGCCGCCCGGCTCTCCGGGGCGCCCTGGCTGCTGATTGAGATGTGCGCGCTTCGTGCGGTCGCTGATTACGGAGATGACAGCGGGGTGTTCCTCGGGCCGACGGCATGCCGTGCGGAACGAGGAGGGGCGAGTGAATGAACGGAAAGCCCAGGTCTGGGCCGGTGTCGATGCCGGTAAGGGCCACCACTGGGCGGCCGTGGTCGACGAGACCGGCGTAACGCTGTGGTCGAAGAAGGTCGACAACGACGAGTCGGCGATCCTGACCGCGCTCGGCGAGATCCTCGACCTGGCGGACCAGGTCCACTGGGCGGTGGACATCTCCGGGACGTCCTCCGCGCTGCTGCTGGCCCTGCTGGCAGCCCACGGCCAGCAGGCCGTCTACGTACCCGGTCGCACGGTCAACCGCATGTCCGGCGCCTATCGGGGCGAGGCGAAGACCGACGCCCGCGACGCCTACGTCATCGCCGAAACCTCCCGCCAGCGCCGGGACTTCGCCGCCATCGACGTGCCCGCCCAGCTGGCCGCCGACCTCGCCCTGCTGACCGCCCACCGCGCCGACCTGGTGGCCGACCGGGTGCGAATGATCAACCGCCTGCGTGACGTACTGACCGGCGTCTTCCCCGCGCTGGAGCGGGCCTTCGACTACTCGGCACACAAAGGCGCGCTGATCCTGCTGACCGGCTACCAGACCCCGCTCGCCATACGCCGCCGCGGCCGGGCCCGGCTGACGGCCTGGCTGGCCAACCGCGGCGTCCGGAGCGCCGACGCGGTCGCCGCGATAGCGCTGGAAGCCGCTCAAGCCCAACAGAGCGCGCTGCCCGGTGAGGATGTCGCCGCGCAGATCGTCGCCGACCTGGCCGCGCAGATCCTGGCCCTGGACGACCGGCTGAAGCGGATCGACAAGCAAATCCGCGAGACGTTCCGCAGCCATCCGCAGGCGGAGATCATCGAGTCGATGCCTGGCATGGGCCCGATACTCGGGGCCGAGTTCGTCGTCGCGGCCGGCGACCTGTCCGCCTACACGGACGCCGGCCACCTGGCCTCGGCGGCTGGGCTCGTGCCCGTCCCGCGTGACTCCGGACGCCGCACCGGCAACCTGCACCGGCCCAAGCGCTACAGCCGCCGCCTGCGCAGGGTATTCTACATGTCCGCGCAGACCAGCATCATCCGCGAAGGACCGAACCGGGACTTCTACCTCAAGAAGCGCGGCGAGGGCTGCAAACACGTCCAGGCCGTCATCG
>NZ_JBIUVD010000070.1:0-1274 GCF_044742785.1 Streptomyces sp. NPDC087844
GTTCGAGACCCCCCGAGAGCGGCTGCAAACCTCGGGGGGTTCGTCGTTCCCGGCGGTCGAGATCCCACGCGCGGATCCGCGTCGACACAACGTGCGCTGCTGCAGATCCCAGCGGCGGCCGGCAGCGCGATCGCCACCACCTGCAGCGCGTAGCCGGCGCCCACATCGAGGCTGCCGCCCTACGCTGCGCTCCGGTTGCCGGAGGTTCACTCGGGGCGCGTCTAGGGGTGTCTGGGCCGTTCTAGCGCTGGTACTAGTCACTCACGATCGGCTTGTACATGCGGATCGGGGCTGGTCGGGGTACAGGCTGTGTCCTCATTTCGGCCAACGTTGACACAAAGTGCGTACTACCCAGGGGCCTGCGGCCCTCTAGACGGTCACGAGCAGGGCCTAGCGGAGCGCTCCGCGCGCTGTCTGCTCGACGGGGCACCCTCTGCGGAACAGGTCACCCGGGAGGGAGTGTGGGCAGAGCTCCGCCCCTGCTGGCCCGGTGAGGGGCTCAGGAGGAACGGGTCGCCCGGTCGGTCGGTAGGACGTCGCTGGACCCGCGCCGTCACGGGGACGGCCACGAAAGGGACATGCACTCGGCCGCGGCGAACGTGGCTGCTCGATTGCGCCTTAACCAGCGCGACTGCGAGTGCTCGAGGAGGATCCGACACCCTCTAACGGCCGGAACACGCCCGGGTGAGGGGCCGCGGAGTTGTCAGGTTCTGTCTGCCTGGTGGGCGTGCCCCACTTCTGTCGTACATAGCCACGCGGTACGATCGCGCTATCGAGTTCGCCGACTTGAAGCTATCGGACCGAAAGGGACGACAGCGATTCCCGAAATGGCGTGTCGTGAGAATCGAGATTGGGCCTCCGACACACATCTCGGGCGTAAGTGGGTAAACGCCCCTCAGTAGCCGCTCAATGGCCGCTGAGGGGCGTTCCTGCGTCCGGGGAGCCTCCGTGCGAGTGCGGGTCCGGGCGTCCGTCCTCGGCGCTGGCGCGCCTGCGGTTCGGGCGCTGCGCTCCGCGCTCGTACGTGGTGTCCAGCGGGCGGCGGGAGGCGCGCTCAGAGGGCCGCACGAGCCTCCCCACATCGGGGGGCTGTTAACCGTCGGTGGTCCCTGCCAGGCTGACAGCAGAACACGCCGCACGAGCGCACCCATGGGCGCTGATGCGGGACCCTGAATCGGCGTTCGAGACCCCCCGAGAGCGGCTGCAAACCTCGGGGGGTTCGTCGTTCCCGGCGGTCGAGATCCCACGCGCGGATCCGCGTCGACACAACGTGC
>NZ_JBIUVD010000071.1:0-1174 GCF_044742785.1 Streptomyces sp. NPDC087844
AGGACCCCGCCTTGCGGCGCGCCGCTGAGCGTCGCGTTCCAGGTCCAGTCTTCCAAGTATCCGGCTCGGAGCATGTTGCGCACGAGCCGCAGGAACCGGTTGTCGTGGATTTTCTCGCCCAGGATGTCGAGCATCACTTGATGGTCAAGCGAGTCGAAACACTTGGCGATATCACCCTCGATGAACCATGTCGTCCCGGTCCAGGTATGCGCCACCTCGCTCAACGCGGTGTGACAGCCTCTTCGGGGACGGAAACCGTGTGAATGGCCGGAGAAGCCGGGTTCGAAGTAGGCCTCCAGGAGGAGGCGCATCACCTCGCCCACCAGCTTGTCCCTCCATGGCGGCACGCCCAGCGGTCTCCTTTTCCCGTTCTTCTTCGGGATGAAGACACGCTTGACCGGCTGGAATCGGAATCGCTCGTGGCGTAACGCATCGATGATGCGTCCGATCTTTTCCAGCGACATGCCGTCTGCGGTTTCCCCTGAGACCCCTGGCGTCATCGCCCCCTTGTTGGAGTAGATGCGGCCATGGGCCAGTAGATACAACTGCGGGTTGAACATCTGTCGATAGAGCTTGTTGCACGGCAGGTTACGCCTACCTCGTTCACGAAGGATGTCAAGTACCGCTTCGGCGCTCTGCATTACGCATACCTCCCGGTCCTGTCGATCCGTATCACCTGTGCCCCTTGGCCCTGTGGACGGCTTTCCCGCCCTCCCAGACAGGTCGTTACTCCTGCGACTACTACGGGCACTCCGTCACCATGGGGCTCGCGCCCTTTAGGTGATCCCATGGTTCGTCTTGATGTACGTATCTAGCGCGACTTAGGCGCCCCACTCATCTCCTTGCATTCCCTCGCTGGGAATCGCCCCGCCTCCCGGAGTTGCTTCGGCTGGCAGAAATGGCCGATGCAGGAAACGGCGTCGGCTCCAGGTATCGTGCCGACGGGTCCGTGTTTTAACCGACTGGAGATTGGGGTTCAGGCAATCCAGCTTTCGCCGTATCGCGCGGGCCTCGCGGCGCACCGTCCCTGATACCTGGACCCGGCCGCCGCTTTCCTGACATGCTACGGTCCCCTTCGCCTTTCGGCTCCAGGTAAGTCATTCAGCCCAGGAATACTCTCCGAATTCCTCCCAGCTCAGCCGGGAATACATCAAGGCGCTTCCATGGCGCACTC
>NZ_JBIUVD010000072.1:0-1095 GCF_044742785.1 Streptomyces sp. NPDC087844
AAGGCCATGTGGCATTCGTCGCCGCCGGCGGTGTAGTCGCCGAAGTAGTCGACGACGTCTTCGGGCCATTGGTTGGCTTCGGCGAGCAGGACGGTGTCGGGGTAGTGGGCGTCGATCTCGGCGCGGACCTGTTTGAGGACCTGGTGGGTGGCGGGGAGGTTTTCGCAGTCGGTGCCTTCTTCGGCGAAGAGGTAGGGGACGGCGTCGAGGCGGAAGCCGTCGATGCCGAGGTCGAGCCAGAAGCGGAGGGCGGAGATGATTTCTTCGACGACGGCGGGGTTTTCGAAGTTGAGGTCGGGCTGGTGGGAGAAGAAGCGGTGGAAGTAGTACTGCTTGCGGATGGGGTCGAAGGTCCAGTTGGAGGCTTCGGTGTCGACGAAGATGATGCGGGCGTCGGCGTATTGCCGGTCGTTGTCGGCCCACATGTAGTAGTCGCCGTAGGGGCCGTCGGGGTCGTTGCGGGAGGCCTGGAACCAGGGGTGCTGGTCGCTGGTGTGGTTCATGACGAAGTCGATGATGACGCGCATGCCGCGCTGGTGGGCGGCGTCGGTGAATTCGACGAAGTCGGCGAGGTCGCCGAATTCGGGCAGGACGGAGGTGTAGTCGGAGACGTCGTAGCCGCCGTCGCGCAGGGGGGACTGGAAGAAGGGGGGCAGCCACAGGCAGTCGACGCCGAGCCATTGGAGGTAGTCGAGTTTGGCGGTGAGGCCTTTGAGGTCGCCGATGCCGTCGCCGTTGCTGTCCTGGAAGGAGCGGACGAGGACTTCGTAGAAGACGGCGCGTTTGAACCATTCGGGGTCGCGGTCCTTGGCGGGGGTGTCCTCGAACTTGTCTTCGACGGGTTCGTTGACGATCATGTGGGTGACCCTCCGGTGGGCGGTGAGGACGGTCGCAGGACGGTGAACACGTGCGCGGCCCGGTGACCGGGCGTCAGGCGTACGTAGTTGGTCCTGCCCCAGGGGTAGATCTCGCCGGAGAGCTCGTCGCGCACCGGCACCGACGCGTGCCGGTCGAGCCCGAGTCGTGGCATGTCCAACGAGACCGTGGCTTCCTGGGTGTGGTGGGGGTCGAGGTTCACGACCACCAGAACCGTGT
>NZ_JBIUVD010000073.1:0-1010 GCF_044742785.1 Streptomyces sp. NPDC087844
GAACGGGGAGCAGCCCAGAGTCTTAATCAGCATTAGCATCAGGAGAACAGTCTGGAAAGGCTGGCAGTAAAGGGTGATAGCCCCGTATCCGAAGGTGTTAGTGTTGTGAACTCGACGAGTAGGGCGGGACACGTGTTATCCTGTCTGAATATGGGGGGACCATCCTCCAAGGCTAAATACTCCTGACTGACCGATAGTGAACCAGTACCGTGAGGGAAAGGCGAAAAGAACCCCGGCGAGGGGAGTGAAATAGAACCTGAAACCGTGTACGTACAAGCAGTGGGAGCACCTTCGTGGTGTGACTGCGTACCTTTTGTATAATGGGTCAGCGACTTATATTCTGTAGCAAGGTTAACCGTATAGGGGAGCCGTAGGGAAACCGAGTCTTAACTGGGCGATAAGTTGCAGGGTATAGACCCGAAACCCGGTGATCTAGCCATGGGCAGGTTGAAGGTTGGGTAACACTAACTGGAGGACCGAACCGACTAATGTTGAAAAATTAGCGGATGACTTGTGGCTGGGGGTGAAAGGCCAATCAAACCGGGAGATAGCTGGTTCTCCCCGAAAGCTATTTAGGTAGCGCCTCGTGAACTCATCTTCGGGGGTAGAGCACTGTTTCGGCTAGGGGGTCATCCCGACTTACCAACTCGATGCAAACTACGAATACCGAAGAATGTTATCACGGGAGACACACGGCGGGTGCTAACGTCCGTCGTGAAGAGGGAAACAACCCAGACCCACAGCTAAGGTCCCAAAGTCATAGTTAAGTGGGAAACGAAGTGGGAAGGCTCAGACAGCCAGGATGTTGGCTTAGAAGCAGCCATCATTTAAAGAAAGCGTAATAGCTCACTGGTCGAGTCGGCCTGCGCGGAAGATGTAACGGGGCTAAACTATGCACCGAAGCTGCGGCAGCGACGCTTAGGCGTTGTTGGGTAGGGGAGCGTTCTGTAAGCCGTTGAAGGTGGCCTGTGAGGGTTGCTGGAGGTATCAGAAGTGCGAATGCTGACATA
>NZ_JBIUVD010000074.1:0-1008 GCF_044742785.1 Streptomyces sp. NPDC087844
GGTGCGTTGCTGCGGCGTACGAAGGAGGGTCTGCGGGCGGTGCCGCGCAAGGGCCTGGGATACGGCCTGCTGCGACACCTGACCGACTGGACGCCCGCCAAGGGGTCCGGTGCCGAGGTCTCCTTCAACTACCTCGGTCAGTCCGGCCGACGACCGGACGCGGTCGACACCGGTGAGGGCCGAAACGACCATCGGTTCCGGCCGTCCGGCAGGGACCTGGGCGCGTCGCAGTCGTCCGAGGGCGAACGTCCACATCTGCTTGAGGTGAACAGCCAGGTTGTCGATGGTCGTTTGGAGATGGTGTGGACGTATGGGGGTGGGGTGCATGACGGGGCGACCATTGAGCGGCTCGCGCATCGGTACGTTGATGTTCTTGCTGAGGTGATCGAGTTCTGCTGCCGTGCTGGGGTGGGTGGTTGCACGCCGTCGGACTTCCCGTTGGCGGGTTTGGATCAGGTTGCTCTGGATGGTGTGGCGGGGCGTTTTGGGACTGTGCTTGAGGATGTTTATCCGTTGACGGCGTTGCAGCAGGGGATGGTGTTTCACAGTCAGTTGTCGTCGGATGCGGGGATGTATTGGGTGCAGAACGGTCTGCTGCTGGAGGGTGAGCTTGATGTGGGGGCTTTGAGGCGGGCGTGGGAGTTGGTGTTCGCGCGGCATGAGGTGTTGCGCAGTGGGGTGGTGTGGGAGGGGGTTCCGCAGCCGTTGGCGGTGGTGTCGCGGTCGGTGTCCCTGCCGTGGGAGGTGGTGGATTTTTCGCTGGTGGGTGAGGGTGTGCGTGGTCGGGTGGATGATTTCCTGGCTGCTGACTGGGCGCGGGGTGCTGATTTTTCGGCGCCGACGTTGGTGCGGCTGGCGTTGGTGAGGTTGGCGGTGGACCGGTATCAGCTGGTGTGGAGTTATCACCATTTGCTGCTGGACGGGTGGAGTGTGCCGATTGTGTTGGGGGAGGTGTTGGAGGCGTATCACGCGTTTCGTGTGGGGGGTGTGCCGCGGCTTGGGGTGCGT